>NZ_JACHZA010000016.1:0-126616 GCF_014193305.1 Rhizobium sp. BK181 | reverse complement strand
TCATCGACACGAGGAACGCCGCGAGGCTTGTTCGGCAGTAGGGACGAAATGATTGACCACTCGTGGTCGGTGAGTTCGTAGCGGCGGCGTGTCATGATAGCTCCTAATTCGGAAGCCTTGAATCACGCCGAACGCAATACGCCAAGAGAATTTATGAGTTTACGGCCTACGTCGCAACGATTGAAGATCCAGAAATTTACCGACGTCACGCTCGGTTGGCATCTCACCGTGATTGTCGCCGCGCAGGGCTCTCACCAATGGTTGTAGATCCACCTAAGACTGGCTGCTGCGAGCAGCAAAACAAAGACCGTATATAAGAAACGTTTTTGCCATCTCCGCTCTCTTTAAACGCGAACGTACAAGCAATATGCAGCCGGCGCGAAGTGAATGCGCCTGCTGCGTGCCGCTCAGCTACTCGCCGTCTCGAACCCGCTGAATGTAGCGCTTTCTGTCCTCCTCGGTTGCGCCAATCGATAGGTCCTGCCCCAGCTCAATACGCTGGGCTACAGGATGCCAGGGCCGTCCGGGGTTCTCCTTGGTCCATAGCTGCCTCGCACGTCGTTCGATTTCAGCGTCTTCCAAGCTGGTCTCCTCCGTTTCAACGAAGGTAGCACGGGTGGACTTTGGGCACGAGCTGGCTTGATGGAGCCTTTACAGAGCTATGGCCAATCCGAAATTGTTTTCCCGACAGATTACCGCGCCGTTCGGCTTCTCCACAGGTTGAGACCTGATGTTTGATATTCTAATGCTGACTCGATGCTTATTGGCGCGCGCTGGCTGTGCGACTTGCGACTACAAGCTGCAGGGTCAGTTCCTACCGTCCGCACCTCCAGGGGTCATTTTCTCAATTGGTCCGACACGCCACACACTCGGTTGGAAAAAAGCCCCGCTTATGCGAGCGGGGCAGGTGGTGACGAGGAAAGGAAAGAGGGGTGTGCGTAGGCCCTCTTCTGCGTCAAAAACAATCTAGCTTGCCGATTGGTTCCCGTCATCTAGCGTACAAATTAGAAGAGGCTTAAACATGTGCGCTCGCCGTAGCGCGACAGGACGCCGCAGTCGTTCGTCGAAGCTCAGGTCGTTTCCACGAGCTTGATCGAGGAGCTCCCGACAGGCCGTTGTTATGCCGGTCAGACCGAGCGCATTCATTTGCTCCAGTGTCGGATGTGTCAGCATCTGATGTCCTCTTTATTGATAGTAGGTTTTGCCGCGGATATTGCCGTGCTGCGGCGCCGGCTTCACGGCCTCGCTCATGGCCGGGGCCTGATCGAGACCGGATAGCTCAGGGCGTTAATTACCAGCGCCCGTTCGCAAGCCAGCTCACGTCGATCCGATTGCTGACGACGCGCCAGGGAGAGGACGCCTTGAGCAGATCGATACCCCGGTTCCGGGTGGGGCGATCGCTGAGTAGACGCTCGATAAACGTCGCCGTATTGGTCCGACCTTTGCTGCTTCACTGGGCAACGAGTGGGGTGTTGTGTCTGCATAATGTTGGTGCGCCTTGGGCATGTGTTCATTGACGGTGACGCGGCCTGCGCGCTGCGAGCTCCGGATGTGACTTGCGACACGTTTGTGATCGAAGAAGATCTCGAGCACTCGATACGTCAGCATGACATCGACCCGTCTTCCGATCAGCGCATGCGGCACGGAATAGAAGGTCTTGTCGACCTCGATATGGACCTTCGCCGTCTTCCATTCCGCGTGTTCGAACGGCGTTGAAGGCACCTCTCCAGCTGGGTGCGCTCGACCTCATCGAACAGCGCGCGTCGAGACTATCCATATAGCCGCATCGGTAGGGTATTGAGATCTTCGATCAAGGCGCTGATACGGATAGTAAGATCGACACGGCGAAAGAAGCGCTCGTTGCGAAGCCTGGCCAAGCCCCACCTCTCCAAAATCAAAACTGTCCCTTCAACGGACTAATCTCGCCGGCCTGCCGGAACAACGGTTGTGTCGTAGTGCTCGGCGAAAGCGGCAAATGTCGCATTCAATGTCGGCTCGAACAAAAGAGCCCTGGCCACCGCTGACTTGAGGTTGTCGTCGATCGAGGTCTTGGTACGCCACCGAAGAAGCTGACGGCTCGCTGGTTGGCCTCAATCCAATCCGGCAGCTTCTGATTGACGCTGGCATAGGCGAAGGTCAGTTGCAAGGCGCTAAGCACAGCCGCGCGGATCTCGCCAGTCGACGGATCGATGATCGGGATCGTGTGGCCAGCATAGTCGCCTTCCATCGCCACGCCATCAACATGGCGGGGTGCGGTAGGTGGGCTTGAAGGCCTTGAAGGGGATCGACTTCAGGATCGGAATTGGCGTCGCCTGGAGCCGGAGGACCCGACCGCCACGCGCGACGACATCGTCGATATCGCACGGTCGATGGCGCGGGCGAAGCGGTGATCGCAATCTAAATGATCACCGGACTGCGTACCTGAAGCGACCATGGTCGCAAGCCCATACAGCGCGACAACCGGCCCAGGATCGCGACGACCGTACACGAATTCCGGCAGTCGACGAAAATGGTGGCTGGTTTCGTAAATGGCAAAGACGCCAGTTGGAACCGGTCGATCATTCGTCCGTTTGCGCAATGCGCCGTCTGTCAGTGCGGTGCTTGCCGGAAGTCACCGGTGTCGGAACCCCAGCGGTCGCATGCGCCTTTCACTCTTGTCTTGGCCTCGTCGAAAGCCTCTTCGCCATACAAGGATATGAAGCTCTGCTCATAGTATCCGTTGGCAGCCAATTTCTCATGAACATCCTTGGGGAGGGCGAGAGGGGACAGACGGCCGATTTCCTGGAAGTTATCCCGCCCCAGCCGCTCCATGAGGTGCAGGCTGTGTCTTGTCTCCACATTGACATTCACAAGTACCGTTTCTCTATCGGCACTTGGCTGGTCGGAAGGAACAATACGGCACTCGACAGAAATCTGTTCCGGCCATCCGTGCTGCTTGCCCTTTTCCGCCTCGGGAAAGAGGGAGTACTGCACTACGGTGCCAGTGGCGATGGACTGTTTAAAGGAATGCTGGACCTGAGGTGCGGGATGCTCGCATAGCAGCGCGTTCAATCGAGCAAGAATGGCATCTGCCGACCCGATCAAGGGCTGACTTCCGAGTATCGACAAGCGGAGTTGGCCGTCGCTGGCACGCGGCACGCTGAAGATATAGTTGGGACTGTTAAAATTCCTTTGTACGATTTTAAACGCGATCTGTGAGTCAACAAGATCATAGAAGAGACTCGAGGGTATCATGGTCTTTCTCCAATGAAAGAACACAAGGGGAAAAACACCGCCATCTGCCGGCTTTTCCTTGAGTTCCGTTTCGTTCTGACGGGCATTGGCGCCGATCGACCCAATCTCTTGCTTTCGCTGGACAGATTGCTTTGCTGCCCTTCGGCTCTGAACCATTCTCCATCTGTGGACGCCCCGGTGGTGCAAGAATGGTTTTCGGCGGCATTAGGCGCGAAGTCGGGTGCTGACATCGGTCTGGCCTTTCGCGCGACCGTTCATCCGTCGCTGGCCCGTATGGGAGTTCGCGGACCCGGTTCCAAATCAATGTGGCGTGCACATCATCACAAATGTCGTCGAGCCAGTTGTACATGACCATCCAGCTGTGTGTTGCCTCGACAACCGCATGAGACTGTCGATCGTTCTTCACCCGACCGGAGCGCAGCGTTTTGCCGCTTCTGTCCTGCGCCGGAGATGGCCGTAGGATCTGTGATAATCGCCGCCGGTGGTCATAAAAGGCAGTCATGCTTCCAACTCCCTTGTTGAGATCTGTGAAACCCCAATAAAGTAAGCCGAAAGGCTGGAAGTGTGACTGTCCCTCGATAATCATCTGCATCTCAGTGATCCGTTCTCTCAACGGGCGCCGCCTCTTTCATGCTACCTCCTCCTGATAGCTCTCGACGTAATAAGGAGAAACGCGCGGTACGTTGAATCGCGAGAGGAAACTGTGCAATTCGAATCGCTGTTCCTTCAGGGTGTCTCTGGTGGACCGCGATGTCAAATTCATTGGTCCGGTAATCATATGAGCCGGCTTGATTGATGAAGGAGCGACCCGTTCCAAGTCAGGCACCAAGTTCTTGTCTAAGCGATCAAGGAATCTCACGGCTCGTCCCGGCACATCTCTCGCGCAGGGTTTCCTACGACCGTTGCGCCTTGCGCCACGTTACGAGTGACGAGAGAGCCGGCGCCGATGATCGCGCCATCGCCGATGGTCACGCCCCCGAGGATGATTGCGCCGCCGCCGATCCAAACGTCAGCGCCGATTGCTACGGACCGGCCGATTTCCAAACCACTGCGCCTGAGGACTGGATCCCGGTGATGGTCGGCGCAATAGATGTGGACACCAGGCCCAAGCATGGAGCCATCACCAATTCGAACGCTAGCAGTGTCGAGGATGGTACAGCCGGCATTGAGATAGACACGATGGCCTAGTGAAATATTCATGCCGTAGGCACAGTGGAATGGTGCCTCAATGAAGGCATCTTCGGGCGCTTTCTCGAATAGCGCTTTCAGCGCTGGTGCAATATTGCCCCGACTTTCGGGGTCAAGTGTGTTGTGCTGATGCACCGCCTTGCGCGCGAACACGCGCAACGCATCGAGTTCCGGATCGAGGCAGCAATACCACTCTCCAGCAGCCATCTTCTGTCGTTCGCTGTTGCTCACGGGACGCTCCCTCAATTTGTCACAGGATCGATGATGGGCAAAATGCAAGCGACATCGCAACTGTCGAAATCGTGCCGTTCGGGCCCGCTTGCGCAACGGAAGCATAGGCTCGCTTCTTCCTCGCGAGATGAACCGGCCCTTCACCACAAGGATGGCGCGTGTGATGCGCGCCTGAGCCTTAAACGCGATTTGCGGCAGGGCGGTTTCATCTGAATTCGAGGCACCTCAAACACATTCGCAAACGCTCAAAGGGTACCCCATGGACGACTTGGTCGTGGTGGATGAAGATGGAGCGGTTTGGATCCCCGCAACTCTGCTTTGATGAGTGCTCTCAGCGCTACGGACCAGGAGCGAATGAAAGTATGGATGCTGGCGAGAATAAATTTGTGGCGTGCCATTGTAGGCCTCTATCCGATGAGTGCGGAAACCGAGGAGCGCGATCAAGCGTGAAAGGACAGCAAGAAATGACATTCGGTACCGAAACCAGCGGCGTATATGCGATTGCAACGACACCCCTTTTTTTGAGGACCGTTCGATCGACTTCAACTCGATAGACAAACTCATTGATTTCTATCAGAATAGCGGCTGCACCGGCATCACGATCCTCGGAATCATGGGCGAGGCGCCCAAAATGAAGCCTGAAGAAAGCCGCGCGATCGTAAAGCGGGTTGTCTCCCGCTCCAAAATTCCCGTCATCGTCGGCGTCTCGTCGCCAGGGTTTGTCAGCATGTGCTCTCTTACCCGCGACTCGATGGACATGGGCGCCGCTGGAGCATGATTGCACCGCCGCCGGCATTGCTAACAGACGACCAGATCGTCAACTACTTTGCCGGGGCAGTCGAGGCCGTCGGCGAGGATGTCCCATGGGTGCTACATGACTATCCATTGACGTTGACGATGGTCATGACGCCCGGGGCGATCGCGAAAATCGTCTCCATTCACCACTCACGCCTGAGGTTGAAGCATGAGGACTGGCCGGGCCTCGAAAAAGATCTCGACGCTCCGCGCCTTGCAGAAGTCGGGAGAATTGCGACACTTCTCCATTCGCTGCGGTAACGGCGGCATGTTTCTTGATTTCGAACCAGAGCGCGGCGCCGACGGAGCAATGTCCGGCTACGGTTTTCCCGACATGCTCACCGAGCTCGTGGGGCTGTTTGCCGCCGGAAAGCGGGAGGAGGCGCACGACCTGTTCGATGCACATTTGCCATTGATCCGGTATGAGCAGCAACTCGGCATTGGGTTGGCAGTGCGCAAACATGTGCTCAAGCGCCGGGGCATGATCGCTACGGATGCGCAACGCAAGCTCCCCAGATCCTCTCGGCCATGGCAAAGGCTGAGATCGATTATCTGCTGGCACGCTTGGTCGGCACGACAAGAGAGCGGCACTCTAAGAGATCGGCGATCCGCCAAGAAGTGTCACCGCGCAACGATGCAAATGATGGGGTTCGGGGAAGCATCCCCTCCAACGGGTTTGGCGGTGGCTTCATCTCAGGGGGCACTCACCTACTGGCGAGCATCGGGCCGTCGACTCGTCTGGCATAACGTCCGGTCGAGAGAGGTCCATCGGAAGACGGTTAGGGTCCGAGTGGATAGCGAGCTTCACGTGGCGGCTTCGGTGAACTACTCTACGGTCGTGGCAGATCGGCCGGAGGTAAGGGCTATGATATTCGATCATCTTGCTAATCCTCCATTCAACCTCGATGGTGACGGCATCGCATGGGTCAAGGCGCGTTTCGCCTCCTTGTCTGGCGAGGACAGGTTGCCTCAACTTTTCAATCTTGTTCTCTTCGGGAGCGATCCCAACGAGGTTGAGCGTCTGAAAGCCTTCCGACCGGGTAGTATCACGCGGTTCGGCGGTGCGGACGCGGCGAGCGAGCGCGCCCTGATCGCTTCCTTGAACATCGACCTGCCGACGCCGCTCCTTGTTTCCGCCGATCTCGAAGGCAGTCGGCTCGCGCTTTCAGGGGCGGCAGAGATGCCGAACCCGCTCGGGCTTGCGGCACTCGACGATGTGGAGGCGACCGCCGAGGTGAGCCGTATCATGGCCCAAGAGGCGCGTGCGGCCGGGATCAACTGGTCGTTCACACCGGTCCTCGACATCAATGCAGTTTTCCGCAGCCCCATCGTTGCGACGCGCGGCTTTGGTTCTGATGTCGCTGTGATCGAGCGGCATGCAATCACGCAGATGGAGGTCTTCCAGAAAAATGGCATTGCCTCGGCCGTCAAGCACTGGCCTGGGGAGGGGTTCGACGATCGCGATCAGCATCTGCTGACCACGATCAACCCGCTTGGGATGGAAGAGTGGGAGAACACTTTTGGCCGGCTCTACCGGCGGGCGATCGAAGCCGGTGCGTTGTCGGTGATGGCGGGCCATATCGCACTTCCAAGTTTCGTGAGGTTGATCACACCGGAGGCCGGGATCGAGGCCTTCCGTCCGGCATCGATCAGCCGTCTGCTGAACGTCGAACTGTTGCGCAAACGTCTTGGCTTCAATGGTCTGATCGTCTCCGATGCCACCCCGATGGCGGGACTCGGCTCATGGTCGAAGCGTTCAGAGCATCTGCCGGAGCTTATCTCCTCCGGCTGCGACGTCATTCTCTTTTCCGACAATTGTGATGCGGATCTCTCCTACCTCAAGGCAGCGCTTTCCGATGGCCGTCTGAGGGAAGAGAGGGTCGATGAGGCGCTGATACGCCAGCTGGGTCTGAAGGCGGCGCTTGGCCTGCACCGACCGCAGCAGCTGACAACAGTAGAGACGGAAAGGAACAAGGCCTATGCAGATGCCGTGTCGCGGCGGATCCCCACGCTCGTCAAGGATGTCGACAGCACCCTTCCGCTCGACCCGAAAAAGCACCGACGTGTCCTCGTCTTCAGCGGCGACATCGTCGTTCCGTTCTGGCCCGGGCCACAGCAATTTGTGCTGCCGGATTTTTTGAAAGACCATGGTTTCGAGGTGACGATACATACGCCGCAAATGGCGGTCGATACGAAGGATTTCGACCTCCTGCTGTACCTCCTCGGCGATGAAACACTTCTGACACGCGGGCGCATTTTTCTCGACTGGCTCAAGCTTACCGGCAATTTCGGCAATGCCATGTGGCGTGGCTGGCATGACGTCCCGACGGTGATGATCTCCTTTGGCTATCCATATCTTCTCTATGATGCGCCGCGGGTGCCGACCTACATCAACGCCTATTCGACGACCGAAACCATGCAGCGGGCAGTGGTGGACGCATTGCTCGGCAATGCGCCGTGGAACCGCAACAGCCCGGTCGATCCCTTCTGCGGATTGGGAGATGCTGGGTTTTGAAGCGTTGTCTTGAAGCGTGCCAGCGGCCGGCCGCCTCTGGCTAAGCTTGAAGCACGTGGGCGTGGTCCTAGCCGAAAAGGCTTGCCAGCCAGTAGAAGAGTGCGGAAATTGCTGCAGCGGCAGGCATCGTGATGATCCACGCAATCAGGATATTGCTGGCAAGGCCCCACCGCACGGCTGAAAGGCGGCGGGCTGCACCGACCCCGACAATTGCGCCGGTAATGGTATGGGTCGTAGATACCGGAATGCCGAGCCAAGTGGCACCGAAGAGGGTCAATGCTCCACCAGTTTCGGCGCAGAACCCCTGCATTGGGTTGAGGCGCGTGATTTTCGACCCCATGGTGTGGACGATGCGCCAGCCACCGAAGAGGGTGCCGAGTGCCATCGCGGTCTGGCAAGAGATGACCACCCAGAACGGCACGTAGAATTCCGAACCGAGATGACCCTGGCTGAACAACAATACGGCGATGATACCCATGGTCTTCTGCGCATCATTGCCGCCGTGCCCGAGTGAATAAAGAGAGGCGGACACGAACTGCATCACGCGGAACGTGCGATCGACAGCGAAAGGCGTCTGCCGCACGAACAGCCAGGACACGAGAAGCACCAGCAGCAATGCAAGGAAAAAGCCGATGGCCGGAGAGAAGAAAATCGCTCCGACTGTTTTCAGGAAGCCGCTCCAGACGATCGAAGCGAAACCCACCTTCGCCCAGCCTGCGCCGACGAGACCGCCAACGAGTGCATGCGACGAACTGGAAGGAATGCCGAAAATCCAGGTGACGACGTTCCAGATGATCGCCCCCATCAAGGCGGCGAAGATCACCTGTGGAGAGACGATGGCTGGATCAATGATCCCCGTTCCGACTGTCTGAGCCACATGCAGGCCGAAGAACGCAAAGGCAATAAAATTGAAGAATGCTGCCCAGACGACCGCGTATTGCGGACGGAGGACACGCGTAGACACGATTGTCGCAATGGAATTGGCCGCATCGTGCAATCCGTTGAGGAAATCGAAGATCAGCGCAATGATGATCAAGCCAACGAGCAGTGGCAAAGCTATCGAAACATCCATCAGACGTTCTCGATGACAATGCCGCTGATCTCATTGGCGACATCTTCGAACCGGTCGACGACCTTTTCGAGTTCGCCGTAGATTTCACTGCCGATCATGTAGGCCATGGCGTCGCCCCTAGCCCCGTGACGTCTGAACAGGTCTTTCAGGCCCTCGTCATGGAGTTCATCGGACCTCCCTTCGACGCGCGTGACCTCTTCCGCAATTGTCGAGAGTCGCTGGGCATTTGGGCCAAGCTTATCGAGAAGGGTAACGGCTTCCGCAATGAGCCTTGCTGCCTTGACGATCTCCCCACCCATCTGCTGCATCAGCGGATCGAAGCTCGATTGCTCGAACAATCGTATGGTTTTGACAGTCTTGTGCATCATGTCGATGGCATCGTCCATCGACTGGATAAGGTCCTTTATGTCGCCACGGTCGAAGGGTGTAATGAAGCTGCGCCTGACCGCAAGGAGTACCTCGCGTGTAATGTCGTCGGCCTCGTTCTCCAGCCCCACAATCCTTTGGCAATTTTTATCAAGGTCCTTGCCATTGAGAAGGTCGTTTAAAGCTTCCGCTGCATCGAGGACGACTTTCGAATGCTTCGAGTACATGTCGAAGAATCTGTCCTCCCGCGGCATCAGCTTGCGAAAAATGTTCATCATCAGGGGCCACTTCCAGGGGTGGGTGTAACTGTCATAAATCGGTAATAAATGCGGAGGAGTGCTCAGGGCAATGGGAAACCGATGGCAAGGTCAACTTATTCGTAGCAGCACGCAAACGCCGGCCACAGGACAGCGGGTCCTCTTCACTGGGCGCGCACTGGGTCCGGCATTTCTGTGCGGGCGGATGAAAAGCATGTTCCGGTGTCGACGCCGTCGCAGGGAACGATTTTCGACAAATTGCGTTCACCTTTGGTTCGGCAGGAGGGAAATATGCCCCTCCTCTTCGCTGGGGATGAGGCCGTCATGAAAAAGCTAGCCGTCGTAGCGTTGGGCCTGGTCACAAATGTTTCCGGAATTACGCCAGCCCAGGCGTTTCCGGCCATCAACCCGCCCGTGGTCGAGATGCAGCAGCGGACAGAACCCGTACAATGGCGGCATGGAGGAGGCGGCCACTGGTATGGCGGCCATTACCGTGGATACCACCATCACCACGGATCTGAATGGGGCTGGGCCCTGGGCGGCCTGGCTGTCGGTACGATCATTGGCGGCGCTTTGGCACAGCCGTACTACGGCCCGTACGATGACACGTTCTACGGCTCTTCCTACGGCTATTATTCCCGTCCTTACGGCTATTACCGGCCGTACCGCCAGTATGAGCCTTCGGTCGCCTATGAAGGGGGCAGCCATGTCAGTTGGTGTTACGCGCGCTATCGCACTTACAGGGCGTTCGACAACACCTTCCAGCCCTACTATGGACCCCGTCGTCAATGTGTAGGACCTTATTGAGGGGTTCCCTGTAGGACTTTTCGCAGCCGAACACCTCTGCTGTGAGGGGTGGGGCGGACCGAAACTGTCATTGTTCCTTCGAACGAAGCTCGTCACCTCATAAGGTTTCGTGCGATTTGCACCAGTGCGCCATCACTGGTGTCGGACGACTGTGCGGATTGGTTTCCGGCATTGAGCCAACATTGGTTCATCATCGCCAGAATTTCTTCATCGGACTGGACTATGCCCGCTGCGTCGAAATCGCTACGAATCTTGGCAAGAATATCATTTTGATTGACGTCGAAGGCCGCCTTTGCAAGGTCGTCCGAGTAGGTCTTCGTATCGCTTTCTATCAGGTTCAGCTTATTGGCAGCCCACATGCCGACCAGCTTGTTTCGTCTGGCCATTCTCATGGTGTCGATGCGCAGATTAGACATTGAAGCTCCTCCGTTGCGTTTAATTCCACCGAAATCGAAAGATACTGTGTCGAAGTGCTAGACGTTCGTGGTCTCCGCTCGCGCCAGCCCAATTGAGCAAGGGAGACCAGGCCATTGCCTTGTCTAAGAACGACGTGCTGTTGGCATGAACGTCTAATTGCTAATCAGTTGCCGCGCTCTTCTCCGCAATGGCGGAAGCATAGCACCCAAATCAAGTTCTTGCCTGTAGTTTCACTGCCAAGGGTTGGCAAGGGACTGGCTGCGCGGGGGTAAATTCGTGGGCCGCAAGGCCCGAACATGGTGACGCATTGGCGAATCTGCCTCGCGGGGAGCGGGAGGCAGCGTTCTTGGGCCCTGCCCAACAGAGGAGGACGCACTTCGCCTCCCTGCTGACGAGACGTCGTAGGCTGTCGTGCGGGATCTACATTTGGGTGGAGGTGGTCCGAAAATCGAGATCGCGTGTCGACTGCAGAGGATCGGCGTGCTGCAAAAACCGATCGCCCTCTGGGACGCCGTCGAGGAAGTGAGCAGGCTTTAAAAAGAGACAGTCAAATCAAGTCAACTCCGGTGCGAAACGGCCAAATTTATCGCCTTCGTAGGTTCGATCGAGCTTAACCTGGCGTGTCCCAACGATGACTGTGGCGGTTGAACGAAGTTGCACCTGGCCATCTTGAATGAAGCCTCGCGCCAGGGCCAGAACCTCGCCGCGGATTTGGGCTTGCGTCGCGGTATCGGCCCTAGCGAGCCCCGCCACGACAGGTGCCGCGATGTCGGTCATGAAGTCCCGATATTTCTCGGGAGACGCGTGGCTCATGGTAGATGAAACTTCCTCCTCGTGCAGATCTGTCAGGCCAGCGTCTTCGAAGGCGGTACGCATCAATCCTTCGGGCGCGCAACGAAAAAGTCCGGGCGAGCCGGGGGCGGGGCGGGCATCTCGATGTGACGCGAGATCGTCGACATGATCGTCGTTGCCCAGGGGTTTTTGTCAGGGCCGCTCCAGACGGCCGCGCATATCCGTGCTCCCGGCTTTGCCACACGTGCAAATTCTCGAGCGGCGACCGAGATTTCGGGAAAGAACATGAAGCCGAAGCGACAGAGTACGCTGTCGAAGGACGCATCTTGAAACGGCAAGGCGCCGGCATCGCAAACTCTGGTGTTGAAATTTGTCAGGCCACGGCGAGAGGCGTTCTCGGATGCTACTGCCAGCATGCGCTCCGAGAGATCGGTCACGGTTACATTTCCATGCGGCACCATTGTTGCCGCGGTGAGCCCGGGCTCGCCAGTTCCGGCGGCAACGTCAAGGACATGCGCGTCTTCCCTGAGGTGGGAGACCCTGAGCATCGCGTCGGCGAACGGGGCAAGCCAGCCAAGAACCAACTCGTCCCACTTCTTCCAGCCGGTGGAAAAACGATCCCATCTGTCTCGTTGCTGTTGGCGGATCTCATCGACGGTTCCAGGCATGGCTGTCACTCCGTGATAGACTTTCCATCTTCCATACTGCTCACTATGAGCCGTCTGGCTCACGATGCAATCCAACAGGCATGCCACAGTGCGGCGCATCTTGCGGGAGAACGTTGATCCTATACTCCGGTGATACCCAGCACATTGCCTGCCGCAAGCGCAGCATGCCAACAACGCACCCGAGTTCCCGGCAGTAGCGCTAGATGAGAATGTCGTTCACCGAGGTTATCCAGCGAGTTCGGCGCGTTGACTCCAGGCTGTTGTGGGAATCAAACTGCCGGATACGATCGAAGTTCAAACCAGTCTCCTGCTCAACTGTCGCAATCGTCGTCTGAATCTTGCGGGTCCGGAGCTCCTCGAAGCGATACGGAGCCAGTGCCTTGAAGACTTTGGCTTCGTATAGCGCGGCCACGTACTGCGTTTGGCCGACAATGAAGGCCGCCGCGGAAACCGTGCTCGGCGTTTTCTGAACGACCGCAATCTTCCAAAACGAGAGAGGTATCTTCCAAGGGCCACCCTTTCGATCCTTTCCATAAGGAGGGTCGTCGGGGCGATAGATCGGACCCTGTAAGACAGTCACCTTGCGCTCGGTCAACTGCGTCTGGTTGAGAACGTAGTCTTCGAGATTGCCCCAATCGACGTTGTTGTAGGTTTGGAACTGCGGAGCGGCGTTGGTGTAGTGAAACGAATCCTCGTCTCCTTCCCGTGCCTCTTCATCGCTTGCGCCCCACGCTGCATCGAAACGCCTTACGAGATGTCCGCGGCTGAACTGGATCTTGTCGGTTCCCTTGGCTTTTTCGTAAAACTCGCCGTCTGGTTGATACTCCGCAGCAATTCGAGCGTCGCGTCGAAAGCTCCCGGGACGATCGCCGGGATATCTGAGCTTAGATCCATTGATGTTGACGGCGGTGATTATCGCAAACTTGCGATCCTTGTGCATGACCACCGAAAACTTGTTGTAGGCGAGTTCATGGCCGTTGCCGCCAAGAAGAGGGGCGGCCTGGTCTTTCATCGGCTCAATAATCTCATCGAGTGGCAACGCTTCGGAAAGAAAATTGGGATCGTAGCCGTAGACCGTGTTTTGCTTCGACCAGCGTGTTGGCTTGTAGGGCTTCCCGTCGGCTTCAAGAACACTGTTCGCAGCGATCGCTATCTCCGGCACCATGGGTGTAAACCCGAGGGCCCCTTCTAGGCGATCAAGAGTGCGCAAGGCGTCATCGTTTTCCAGCCGGTGCTCCTCGAGGAGCTTGAAGATCGCGCTCACCCTGACACCTTCGTTTCCCAGCCACTTGACAGGCTCATTGGGCTTGGCCGGATCATAGGGTGCAGCGACGGCTTTGTGATGAAGGGCAACGACCTGCCATTGATCGTTCAACACCGGCGAGCCCGATGAACCTGGTTCGGTGTCGGTCAGGTAGTGAATGAACGATTCGAGGTGAAGATCCTTCAGATCGAGGTTGACGATCTGGTTTGCACGAATGCTGATCTGCTTCGGGCCGCCCCCTGGATGCTGGATGATCGTGACCCATTCGCCATCGACCGCCTTTCCTGACAAGGGCAGGAGGCTCAGCCATCCAAAGCGCTCAAGCGGAATTCCTTTGTCCGATACTGGAGCAACCGAGACGAACGTGACGTCGGCCTGCGGATCGGAGAAGAATATCTCCTGCGGCATCAGGTTGAACTGGATGGGCGATCCAAGGACACCGTCGATGTCGTGCTCGTATGCAAACTCAGCTTCAGCCTGGCCAGCCTCGTTTCTGTTGCCGAGAACGTGCGCATTCGTCAGGAGAAGACGCGGCCCGATAAGGAAGCCCGTCCCATACCACTCGCCACCCGGAGAGGGCACGCGGATCCGGCATACGGCTGCAGCAGCCCGCCTTCCGCGTTCCAGGTAGTTGATTGATGTCAGATCGCTCTCTCCGATGACACGCTCGAAGCCGGTGGGATCTGACTGTCGCGGCTCCAGGAGATCCTGTCGGATGGCAAGCCTCTCCAGCGACTCGGCAGGTTGCACAGTATCCCGGCTAGCCGCGACGTGGCGTGGAGCGCCTTTCATTTCTGCCATTGCTTTCGCGAGTTTCCGGTCGGTCGTTGTGACCAGGTCGCGACGGACACCTGCGAGATCTGTTAGGTCAGACATTGCTTCCTCGATATGCTTGGGGAACATTTCGAAATGCAACTCATGCCTGCAGCAATGGTGCCCGGATCGGGCCATCATCTCGCACTACTTTAAACTGTATGGTGTTCGTGGCAAGCCGACAGTTGTGGTGAAATCCGCATCCCTTCGAACTAGTCCGCTCTTTTGGCTCATCTTCTACGCATCATTTAGCTGCCTTTCGACCGGGTCTCAAAGGCGCTGGCCTTGGATGAGACGGGTCCGGTGCGGCAAGAAGGGCGGTGACATCTACGCGAGTGCCGACGCAAGACGATCCAGCAGGTCAATAGAGGCATTATGCTTTCCTCGCCCAAGATCACTCACAACTGTCCTATCGACGTCAGCGTCGCGGCAAGGTTCTCCTGCGTGAGGCCAAGCGCCGAGCGTAAGTGACGAACGTTCCAAGCAATACGAGCGCGGATTTCCAAAAACGTGGCCCAGCTTGATATTAAGAATACGATCCCGTCGTCCCGGCAGCAAAGACAGTTATAACGCCGAGGGTACTAGGAAGTGGCCTGCGTCAAGTACGGACGCGGGGGATGCGACCTGACCCGCATTTTCCTCGAACCGCCATCACCGGCCACTCAAATGGTGCTGGACGCGGCGAGGGCGGACGAGAGGGCTGCCGACGCCTACTACTATGGGTTTCCCCATCCTGAGAGCATCGTCCCCGCACTCACTGACATCAATGTCGCGCAAGCGTTCGCTGCGCGCTATGACATCAGGCAACCCGGAAACTGAGCGCCATGGTGGAGATTGAAACCGTGCCAAGCGAAGAGCCGATTGTTTCGACGGGTGCTTTTCGCGATGGCATGTCGCGTCTCGGCAGCGGCGTGAACATCATTACATCCAACGGTGCTTCTGGCCGACTTGGTTTCACGGCAACGGCCGTGTGCAGCGTGAGCGATACGCCCCCCTCGTTGCTCGTCTGCATGAACAGAAGCAGCCTGCAGAATGCGCCTCTGAAGAAAAATAGCGTCCTTTGCGTCAATGTCTTGTCGGCGAAGCAGCAGGCCCTGTCGCAGGTATTTTCAGGTGCCGACAAGATCGCGATGAATGAGCGGTTCTGACGTGCAGAATGGTCGACGCTGGCGACCGGTTCGCCGGTCCTGGCAGATGCCTGCGTCGCTTTCGATTGCGGGATCGTCACGGTCCTGGAGGTGAACACGCACAGTCTCATGATCTGCGAGGTTCTGGCGATCCAGGAACATCCGACGGTCAGCAGCCTGATCTATTTCGATCGAACGTATCATCCAGTGGGGAGGGGCTGACATGGTTTCCGGGTTTGATCTCGTCATTCGCGGCGGCCGGATTGCGACTGCAGCAGACTTTTCCTGCGACATTGGGATTGCCGGTGGCCCAAAACCTGTCGAAAGGTGCGTCGGAGATGGACGCGAAAGGACGACTTGTCCTGCCGAGTGGAATCGACAGCCATGTCCATCTCGACCAATATCAGGGCTAGGGAATTGTCATGGCCGACGGATTCGAAACCAGCAGTCGAAGTGCTGCGGCCGGAGGCAATACGTGCATCGTACCCTATGTCCTTCAGCGCCGCGGTCAGTCGTTGCGCGAAGCCGTCGCCGACTATCACGGCAAGGCTGATGGAAATTCGCTCGTCGACTACGGATTCCACCTGATCATCAGCGATGCGACACCGACCGTTCTTGGCCAGGAACTGCCGGCGCTGATAGCCGGTGGCTATACCTCCGTGAAGATCTTCATGACCTATGACGATCTTGTGCTGAGGGATCGCGAGATCCTCGAGGTCCTGAGCATCGCGCGCGAGTACGGGGCAATGGTCATGATCCACGCAGGATACGACCAGATCAAGTTCCTGACCGACAAGCTTGAGCAGGCCGGCAAGACAGCGCCCTATTATCACACTTGGTGGAAAGGGAAGCGACACATCGCGCGATCGCCCATGCCGAACTGATCGGAGTTCCCGTGATGATCGTCCATGTTTCTGGCGAGGAAGCGATGGAGCAGATCGAATGGGCGAGGATGAGGGGCATCAAGGTCTATGCGGAGACCTGTCCGCAATACATTGTCCTGACGGCGGAACATCTGGCTGGTCTCAACATGGACCATTCCGGCGCGAAATATGTCTGTTCGCCTCCGCCGCGCGACCGCCTCGCAAGAGGCGATCTGGCGTGGCATCGCCAACGACACGTTCCAGACCTTTTCTTCGGATCACTGCCCGTTCCGCATGAGAATACGCTTGGAAAATCCGGCTCACGGGCACGCACATCCTTTGCTGGGGTCCGAACGGCATTCCCGGGGTAGCGGCGCGCATGCCGATCCTGTTTTCGGAGGGCGTCAGCAAGGGGCGGATCTCCCTTCAGCGCTTCGTTGCGTTGACGTCGACAAACCATGTCAAGCTTTTCGGCATGTACCCGCCCAAGGGCATGATCGCGGTTGGATCATCGGCGGCCGTTTGCCGGGCGAGGGGGGCTATCTGGTTCTCCAGCAGGAAATCTCCAACGCCACGACGCGGGGAGCACTTGAGATGGCTCGCTCGAGTGGCGTTACGAGGATTTTGAATGTATCTCCCTTTCATCGCAGCTCTGAGGATCTTTCGCGGCTAGCGGATATTGTCATCGCCAATCAGCATGAATGGTCTCGGCTGGCCGGCGGCGCTTCGACGCCGCAGAATGGAGCCTCAGACACCAACAGACGTTCGTCGTGACAAAGGGCTCGGAGGGCGTTTCGGTTGCTTCGCCTTCGGACTATTTCGAGCTTGGTGCGCCGACAATCCAGCCGGTTGATACCGTCGGTGCGGGCGACACCTTTTGCGGATACCTCGCCGCAGCTTTGGATCTCGGAGATCCGCTTCAGGCGGCCGTCAACGGCGCGGTAACCGCGGCGAGCATGGCGTGCCTGAAGGCTGGAGCGCAATCGTCCATCCCCGCAAGGCGGGAGGTCCTTGAGGTGGGACGAATTGGAATGTTCGGTCCACGTCCGCCTTCAGCCGGCTGATGGTTCGATTGGGATTTCGCGTGGCAGCGGTAGGTCTCGCAAAGCCGCTCCGAACACGTCGAAGGGCGAGACTGATCAAGAAAAGTCGGTCCTACGCCAGTTCTATCGTCTGCCTTATCGGAAGCCGAAGAAGCTTAGAACCGCAAGGATAATCACGATGGCGCCTACAAGCCAGATCAGGTTGTTCATGTGCAATTCCTCCTAGGTCCGCTATCGATCACATTAATCCTCTCTGAGGAGCGCGATCACTTCAGTCCGGTCGTGCCTTATGTGGCCGGCAGTGGCCGGGGCCTTCTGACAAACGGTAATGCGCCCCGGCTGTTCCGACGCACGGACTTAAGTCCGGGCGCCCTCGGACCAAGGTCCTAGCAGCGGAACAGGTTCCTGGACCATCCGTTCTCTCGCCGCGGTCGTCAGGGCCGCATCAAGGAGAAGGAGCTAAAAGATGTTTCATAAGGTTATCGTCAGCGCAGCCGTCTCGGCGGCCCTCATGTCTGGCGTCGCTTTCGCCCAGTCGTCCACGGTGAATGGAGCTGCAGGTGGTGCCGTGACAGGTGCGATCGTCGGTGGTCCTGTCGGTGCAGCCGTCGGCGGTGTCGCCGGTGCCGTCGTTGGCGCAGCGATCGATCCGCCGCCGCAGAAGGTCGTCACCTATGTCCGTGAAGCTCCGGCGCCGACGACGCGCATCGTTGTCAAGGAAAAGGTGGTGGTCGGTCAGCCCCTTCCAAAAACCGTCGTCGTGACGCCGGTTCCGGAAAATCCGAAATACGCGTATGCGGTCGTGAACGACGAGCGCGTCATCGTCGAGCCGTCTTCCCGCAAGGTTATCCAAGTCATCAACTGATCCGTTCCATGGACGCGGCCACCGCCGCGTCCAGACACGTCGGATAATCAAGCAGGAAGTCGCAGGATGAAGACCGTCGCATCGCTGGCGTTTGGTATCGCAAGTTCTATCGGCGCCTGTATCGCCGCGAGCTCGGTGGCCTCGGCAATCATGGCAGGTTCGCAGGCTCATGAGTTCGATACTTCGCCCTCGCCTGATCTCTGGACGAGCAGTCCGGTCCGGGTCGACGTGGCCAAGCAAGGGTACGAGCGCATCCCGGCATCATATTCAAGCTACGTCACCGACGCGGCAAAGGTCAGGATCGCCGTCAACAAGCCGGAAGCCACGACTAAGGAACTCGAGTCAGTGAAGCCGACGTTGTCCGCCGAACACGTCAGTTGGTGTGGATCACGCTATCGATCATACGACCCTGCCTCCAACAGCTATCGGGCCTACAGCGGGCAGACGAAGACATGCATGTCGCCATACGCAGCATTGGAGGCCACCAAGAGCGAAACCGCTCAGGCGGGATCTGGTGTGGCAGTATACGCTGCCGAGGCGTGGTGCGCGGCCCGTTATCAGTCTTACCGGGCATCTGACAATAGTTACCAGCCATACAGCGGCCGGCGCCGGACCTGCGTTCCGCCTGATCACCAGGAAATGGCCTCGACCAGATAGACACCAACGACGGTTATGGCGGGAAAGGGGGTGTTTACCAGGGTTGGCCCGAGGCCCAAGGGCTAAACGTCGGGTCAGGCACAGAGGAAGGATAACGACATGCTGTGGTGGATATTCGTTGGTTATCTCGGGTTGATGTCGACGATGACGGCCGGCGTGTTGCTGATGATACTGCGAAGCGTTTGGCGGGCGAGGCGTTTGAAGTCGCCAGGAGTGAGTGAAGACGCCGAAGCTGTGGTTGCTGATAACGCTGTACGGGACCGCAAGGTTCAGCCCATAATTAGGGCGAGGGAATGCTGAACGAAGTGCAGCGCAACTTGAAATACAATCCGGTCGCGACATCTATGAACACACGCAAGTGAACCGATATGTCAAAGCATCTGTCCCTCAGCCAATCCCCAACCCTTACCGCAGAGCAGACCAGCTCGATTCTGCTCGGCTTTGCCGAGACGCTATCAGCATTCGGGCAACAGCTCCCGGGCGAGGAAAGCGATCTGAGTGCCATCCTCGAAGACGTCGCTGCGTCTGTCAAAGCAATGGTCAACGATATTGCGCATGGCGACCACGATGTCGCTCTTGAAATCATCCGATCTGCCGCAAGGCTCATCAGCGTGATGCGACAGGTCATGTCCCGGCGTTCGATGTCGCCGACGCTTCACTAGTAAGCCGAGGTTGGGAGATCGGGACGACGCTGGATGCGGTTGCGAACGGGCTGCCGATGATTGCCGTTGGCTTCTCCCACCAATCCTGCCGAATGGCTGTCCCCGCGACCGTCAGCTTGCCTTTGACGCTCCGCCTTGACGGGTGTCACTCCCCGGCCAATGGCTTCGCGCAGCGAGCTGCCATCCTGTCGATCCGTCAAGGGAATTCATCAGCTCCACAAAGTCGCAGGCCTCAGCCCAGGTCATGCGGGAAACCGGTACTTCACAGATCATGGCGGGCTGCCCATCCGATCGTCTCGACAAATCGTTGCGCCTGGCCGAAAGGAAAATCGAGGCCGGCGATCCACGGGCCTCCGGTTGAAAGGAAATCCTCGAAGGATGCGAAGGTGGCAAAGGTCTCGAGCGCGATGAATGTCGACACATCGCCTTTAAGCTCGCAGATGGCGCGGGTGATCGGCTTCCGGCGACTTGGCTTGCTGGTTAAATCGATACCGAATACCTTCACCGCGCCGTCAGCGCCTCGCCGATCGCGTAGTAATGGCCACTTGCGACATGGTGCAGGCTGCGCCACTCGGGCCCGGCGGTTTCAAAGTGCCATGCCCGTCCCTGAATACCCGTTCGTCGGCCCAGCTGCGGTCACCTCCGCAATGAAGAGATCGTAGGGGGACTGGATGTGGGGCTCCCCGATTACCCGGCAAGCAAGCCACGCCGAGCAGCCTTCAACAAACGGAAGGTCCTGCTCTGGAATGTCAAAGAGTGACACGCCGGATGCCAGGAGTTTCTGAGAATCCCGGTGAAGGCTTCGCGTTCCGACCTGTTGGGTCAGGTCAAGTTGCGCCACGGTTGGCACCTGGACGACGAAGCGCCCGCTTGCTTCCATCAGCGAGCGTATCCTGGCAATGCTGTCTGCCACGACCATCAGCTTGGGCGGATCAATGTCGAGACCCCAGCACCATGACCGCCATGACATTGTCGACGCCGTCATGCCGGGCGGACACGAGAACGGTTGGCCCATGGTTAACTAGACGGTAGGCCTTATGAACTTCGACCGGCTGGACGTGGATCTTGTTCACAATCGGAAACGTCGCCCGGCTCCTGTCATCTCGCGATGTGCAGGTTAGCCCAGACCTTCCGCCATTGCATAGGTCAACAGGACATCCTGGATATTCACCCGGTCTTCGCTCGGCAGAAGTGCACGGGTTGTAATCGACTCCAGATGGTGCGCCATCAGTTCAATGGCGCGCCCAGTCTTGCCCGCCATCAGTGTCTCCAGCAATTCGCGATGCTCTGAGACCGCGCATTCCGACGAGTGCGGTCGGCCGTAAAGCGTAAGGATGAGCGAGCTTCTGGCAACAAGTTCGTTGATATAGCGAATGAGGCTCTCGTTCTCAGTCATCTGCGCGAGCAGCGTATGGAACTCTCCCGCAAGTCGAATGGATGCGGCATGATCCTTGGTGGTGGCTTCTTCTGTCGCGATGTGATCGGACAATCTTGCGATCTGGGGCTCGGCCAGTTTTCCCGACAGTGTTTCGACGACCAGACGTTCGAGCGCCATGCGCGTCAGGAACAGATTTCTTCCCTCCTCAAGCGTTGGTCGAGCAACAACGGCGCCTTTGTTGGGGCGGAGTTCCACCAGACCTTCACTGCTCAGTCTCACCAGCGCCTCGCGGACCAGCGTGCGGCTGACGCCCAGTCGTTCCCCGATGGAGTCCTCGGGCAGTTTCGATCCCGGCGTCAGCGCCTGATCAAGGATGGCTCGCTTCAGGGCACGATGAACCGCGTGCGCGCGGCCGCCTGCCGAGCCTGCCTTCTTGGTCATTGAAAGTCTCCATTTAAATCGGTTGAGGCGATGGATTGCATACGAAATGGGCCTCTGTCCAGTGCGTACCTGATCCACAAACATCATTCCTGGCGCTCGCTTTTGCCTGCGTCGCTCGCATTACGCGACCCCGGCTGCTCGTATGCATGAACCTAGCTAAAGCGTATACAATAAATGTATTCATGGCTGGGTGCGCAAGTTTTATCCTGAAGAGGCTTGATGGTTTCATCCGGTGATAGCTGTGGCCTCGATCGTGGTGTTTCTGCTCTTGCGATTGAGCCCAGACGATCCAACCGTCGTCATAGCAGGTGACAACGCCGATGCTACGACCATCCAAAGGATCCGTGCTTCGCTTGGCCTGGACCGGCTCTCACGCCGAAACCTGCCTGATTTCACAGCTGTGCTCGCCGGACCCCGAGAGGCCACATTGTGCCGCAACCGCATCCGGCGAGCGGGCGGGAAATGGTTGTTGCGTGGTCGCCGCTGCTAATCCCGCCGATAGTCGCCGCGCGGCCGAAGGCAAGAGCATGCAACTGAAGATCTGCAGCTGGCTTTCAGGACCGCTTGATGAGCAAATGCCAATGAACCTGCTGCCCAATAACGCAGGATATATGGTGACACTGCACCTGCTGGTATAAGATTTGGCCTCTCGCAAGATGAGGACGGTCGAGTGGTATGGACGGCAGCAAATCGGCTAAATTGAAAATTGGATTTCTGTTGGCAAGGAACTTTACGCTGAGCGCGTTTTCGTTGTTTGTCGACACTCTCCGACTGGGGAGCGACGAAAAGGACAAGTCCGGGCGGGTGGCGTGCGATTGGCTGGTAATGAGTTCCGACCGGCGGTTCGCAACGTCCAGTTCTGGCGTGCAGGTGGTGCCGACGGCGCTGTTGAGGCCCGCAACGGAATTCACCTACATCGTGGTCGTGGGGGGCCGACTTACCGACGCGGAAGCGTTGGACGTTGATACCATTCGGTACTTACGTGGGGCTGTCGAAGATGGAGTTCCTGTAATCGGGCTCTGCACCGGCAGCTTTATCTTGGCCGATGCTGGCTTGCTGAAAGGAAGGACGGCCTGTGTCAGCTGGCTGCATCATAACGAGTTTCGCGAATTATTCCCCGATACTCCCGTAACATCGCACGAACTTTTCGTGGAGGATGACAATATCATTACTTGTGCAGGCGGCAGCAGCGCTGCAGACCTCGCGGCATTTTTGTTGAACCGCCATGTCGGGGAATTCGCCGAGCGGAATGCGCTGGAAATCCTCCAGATCGCCAGACGCCGGGACGCAAGAGAAATGCAAACCCGCAACCCGCTCGGCCAAAGAGCCGATGACAAGCGCGTCGAGATGGCGTTGCTGATCATGGAGCAACATCTGGAGGACCTCCTGGAAATCGAGGATATCGCCAGTCAGACGGGGCTGTCGCGCAGGCAACTAGAAAGGTCGTTCAGAACCAAACTCGGAGTCTCGCCCGCTTCGGCTTATCTAAGGGTTCGGCTAGACGCGGCGATGCGACTGGTGAAGACAACAACCCTGCCATTGGCTGAGATAGCGGTCATGTCGGGATTTGAGAATTCTTCGCATTTCATTCGGAAGTTCCGGGAATGCTTTGGAAATCCCCCCGCGACAGTTCGAAAAAACCTCAGGCTGGAGACTGTTCGCGCAGAAAATATAGGTGCTGCTGCGCTTCGACGGACGACAGCTGAAATCAACCGCACGTGATCGGGTAGCGCCAGGCTCTTGCTGGTGTGTCGCAACCAAGTTTTACCAGACAATTTTAGTTTGAATTGGTCCGAGGATGAGAAAGCCGAGACATAGGTTGTGGGGTTCGTCTG
The DNA here is from genome assembly GCF_014193305.1 of Rhizobium sp. BK181. Taxonomy (NCBI): domain Bacteria; kingdom Pseudomonadati; phylum Pseudomonadota; class Alphaproteobacteria; order Hyphomicrobiales; family Rhizobiaceae; genus Rhizobium; species Rhizobium sp. BK181. The sequence continues at coordinate 103,326 of NZ_JACHZA010000016.1, read as the reverse complement.
TCAATTGACGAACCCCATTGCCGTCCTTATCGCTGCGAGGTTTCCGATTGTAGCCGCGGCCCTACGCCTCTGCCTACAGGGCATGCTTGACGCGAAGTATCGTAACGGCGACGGCAGCCATGACGATCGGGATCGAAACCAGCATGATGACCGGACTGAAATGATAGCCTGCGTGGTCAGCGGTCTCGAACACGAACTTCAGATAGTAGCTGATCGCTATGATCGAGAACCCTTCCACAGTGCGCTGGATTTTGACCTGCGTGGCAGCGTGATCCGCCATGGCCTGGATTTGAGTGGCGTTTTGATACTCGATCTCGACCTGGATGCGTGTCTGCAGCAGGTCGAGCAGGTGCATCGTGGCGCGTGAGAGCTGTTCCAGCCGAAGGGCAGTTGCCTCGCATGTTCTGACCGCAGGCTTTTGAGCCGCCTTTCGACGAACGTGCCGAAGCACTGAAAGCCCGGGACATGTGTCTCCCGGAGCAGCGCGATCCGTTCCTCTACAATCTTGGCGTATGCTCCGGTTGCTCCGAACCGGTTGCGAGTCTCTGCCGTGGCCGAAATAATGTGCGAGGACAGTATCGTGATGTCCTCAAGGACCCGCTTGTGGTCGGCCGCCGGAGTCATCAGGTTGCGCTTCGTGAGCTCCACAAGCTTGGTATCGTAGCCACCAAGTACGGGAGCGAGCCGCCGCGCTTCAGGAGGGCCGAGTAGCGCCATGGCACGGTAGGTCTCGATCTCAAAGATCCGCCGTAACATCCGCCCTAGCCGGTGCGCATTGAGATCCTTGTTGAAAAGAGGGATCCTGCTCAAATGAGCCGGTCGAATTCTAAAATCGGAGCAAATCTGGGCAGAGCCGCCGCCGATCAAAGAGGCGGCGGTGTCTCCGAAGTCAAAGGTCCGAAGAATAGGCCCGAGATCGGCCGGAGCCTCCGGCATGACGAGAATACTGACATGGCAAACGAGGCGAGGAGACGCTAGCCCGGCGAGGGCCGCGAAATCTGTCTCTGCAAGATCAGATTCGGGCCAGGTCTTCGCCTCGGCAGCAAGCTTCCGCACGCGTCACCGTGACGAATTCGGTGTGATGCTCGAGCCGGACAGAGATCTGCCTGGACGCTGTCGTGAAAGTCTTTGATTATCCCATCTGCAGGCATGAAGGCAACATGCTCGACGATCGCTGGGCCAGCAAAGTATAGAGAAGGCCGCGCGTGAAGTTCTGCATTGAAGTCGATGGGTGCGCGGTCGCTTCTTAAGGATTCGTCGGTATCTTCCTTGCTGGATGAACCAAGGCCCAACTCCTTCTGGGACTTTGAAATCACTCTCGTTCGGCTCCCCGACATCGATGGTGGCTTTCGCGTGAAAGAAAAAGGTAGACTACGGAAAACCAGGGCTGTTGGAAAGTGTTGTCGTGCAGCGGGGATGAATTGACCTTACTGTGTCTGCCATGCGACGACGAAAAATCCTGATACGCGATCGCGCCGCTGGCCTGCTTTTGAACCGCGGCAGAGGTCCTTCGCGCAACCTCCACCTCACTTCATTGATTGCGTGATCAAAAAAACAAAGAACCTCACTCCCGATCTCGTTTTCAGCCAGGTCTCGGGCGAGACGAAGAGATGCGATCAGATCGGGAAGGGGATCATCCAATACGGTATCCTCCATTAGGATTTCTGATGGAGGTTGCCCCCAGGCTTCGAGCTCCTGCAAGGTGCTGAAGGGCGGATATTGCCTGTCAGAAGCCGGTTGGTCACGCAGCCTTTATGACGGAGACATCGCATGATCGTCGGTTCGGCTTGAGGTTCGCCGATTTTGTCGTCGAGGCGTGTCCCACAGATGGAGCGGAGAACGGTCACTGCATGTGCGGTCATCAGACTGGACTTGATGGCTCTTCGATGTTTCCTCCTCCTCAGCGGCACCTAAAGGAGGGCTTCATGTTGGATCCTGAAAGCTTCAATGATCACGAACATAGGGCGCGATTTCGGCTTTTGCTTCGACTGTCGCTTCCATTGACACGGCAATGTCTGCCATCCAGATCTTGATAATTCCGAAAAGATTGCTCGGTCCGGTGCTATTGCTAGAAGGCTATATTAACGACTACGCGGACCGAGAGCCGGCGATCTCGATTGCCGCACTCATCGCAGGTCCTGAAAACGTGTAGGATCGGATGCAGTGGTCGCGCTAGCGACCACTGGCGCGACCCCTTAGCGTCACTGTGCCAAGCCGGACGACAATCCAGACGATGTGTCGACGTGTCACGCGAAAGGCGCACAACCTGTAGCCAGACTGCTTTCTGGCCGATCGTTGCCAGCGATCATTCCACAGCGCTCCTCACTCGACTGGAGCATCGCCAGCCTGCTGGGCCCGGATTGCCTGGGCGGCCGCCGCGCCGCCGCCCTTGTCGTCGCCTCCGACCTGCACTGTCGGCTGGGCGAACGAGATCCCGTTTGACAGGAAGACCTCCCGAATCTTGGCGTAGGCCTTGCGGCGGATATAGGTTTGCATGCCGGGAACGGTCGTCATAGCGAAGCTAAGGACGATGCCATAGTCGGCAAAGTCCTCGACGCCCTTCATTTTCAGGGGCTCGATGAAGAGTTTTCCGAGTTCCGGATCGTCCTTCAATTCGGCTCCGACTTTCTTAGTCAACTTTCGCGCATTCTCGATATCGGTGTTGAAGCCGACGGTAATCCTGAACTTGTCGATGACCCAATCGCGGCTCATGTTCTCGACAGCGCCGAGTTCACCGAAGGGCACTGTGAATACTGGCCCGCGATGATGGCGCAGCCGGACGGAGCGCAGGCTGAAGCCTTCGACGGTTCCCTTGTAATCCTTGGCCTGGATGTATTCGCCAACCCGGAAGGCGTCGTCGAGCATGTAGAACACGCCGCTGATGATATCCTTGACAAGGGTTTGCGAACCAAAGCCGATCGCGACACCGAAGATGCCGGCTCCCGCGATTAGTGGCCCGATCTGCACGCCGAGCTCGGCCAGAACAATCAGGGCCGCCATGACGGCAACAATGACGGCCAGGGCATTGCGAAAGATCGGAAGCAGCGTCCGAAACCGGGCCCGGCGGGCCGCATCGGCCGGCACAAGCAAGGTCGTATCCGTTGCTACGCGTAGTGTCCGGTCGATCCAGCCTTTGGCCAGTTGCCAGACAAGATCGGCGCAGACGAGGATCAGGACGCTTTTAAGGCCACCGTAGAACAGGGCAACGATGACCGGATCACGCTGACCCAGCGTATCGGGATTGAATTCCCACACCAGCGCCAGCCATGCGACGGCGAGCGCGATGACAGCTGCCCTTGCGCCTCGTACGAGCAGGATGCCGCGAAGACTGGCCGGGTCGGCTACGAAGGTGCCCGCGATACGCCCGACTGTATTAAGGACACCTGGAAGAATGAGCGCGTAGATCCCGATCCAGAAGAGACCACGCATGTCGAGGCTCCAGACAAGCCATAGTGTAACGATGAAGGCTGCAAAGGCCGCTTTCCATGCGCGGGGCCGCTGCGAGGTGGCCCACACCGCCTCGATCGCAAGGAGCAATATGATGGAGGAGAAGCAGTAGCTGATCGCGTCGGTGACGGTGAGCGGGACGCCAAGCGGCTCACCGACCGCCGCCGTTGCAACCGACAGGCAGATGATCCCGATGAGGACCGCCAACCTTGTGCGCAGTGAGCGTGTGATATCGGCTGCTGACAGACAGGCGATCGCCAGGCGAAATAGGATGAACGCCGAGAGATAGGCAAGCAGGGTGATGCGGGCCAGCGGTGGCCATTCCACCGCGAAGAACACGATGGCCATAGCGCCGGTGAAGATGCCGATTGGCGCCAGCCGTCCGGCGAGCGTGTCGCGGGACCCGACAAATCTGCGGTAAAGACCCTCTGCGAGAAGCCCGAGAAGGATTAATCCGGCGAAAATGAAAAACACCGGTGCATAGCCCCGGCTCGCTGCATCATGCCGTGTCCGGAGAGCCGCTGCAGCGATTTCTGACGGAATGGCTGGTATCGCCGTGACAATTTCATGAACGCGTGTCCGCGCCGCTGTCTCCCAGCGGGCCAGGCTGGAGGTGTGTGGCGGGGAAGTCGGTCTTGCACCTTCCGTGCCGACGCCTTTGCGGCTTTTCAGCCAGGTCTGAACCTCAGGATCCTGAAGCAGGCGCACAAGCTCGTCGATCTTCTGTTCCGCGACGGGGGCGGGGGCGGGGGCGGGCGATTGCGCCATTGCGTTGAACGCGATGGAAAGGCCGGCGATGAGAGACAATAACCATTTCATGCTGATACCCTTCCTATTGCGTAAGCGTCTGCGGCTTCAGGTCACCCCCAAGCGTCTCGTCGGCAGGCACTGGCTTTCTTCGTTTTGCAAGCGGTTGCTCGATGATCATCGCCGGAGCCGCGACAGCGGTGGCCGCGACCGTGCCAACGCTCGAGACGGTCCCGCCAACGACGGCTGTGATGCCCTGTCCGAGGGTGACGTTTGAACCGGTCAGTGTCTGGCCAGTCATCAGGCGTTGGCCGATGAGCTGGACGATTTCCGGGCTGCTTTCGGCAAACTTGGCGTGATTGAGCCCGTCCTCGGTCTTTACCTTTGTTCGATCAATTGCGGTTATGTCGGCCTTTTCCAGCTCGAACCGGTAGGGCTCTTCTGCCGGATTTATCGCGCCGAGACGAGACACGTGGCCGGTGATGAAACTCGAGACGGCAAGCGCTTTGTCATCCTGCGAGACGAAGATCGTGAACTTCGGACGCGGCTCCCCCATTTCCATGAACTGTTTGGCAATCACCTGGATATCAATATCCGGCGAGGCAAGGATCACCTTGTCGATCTTCGTATTCACCTGGCCGCCTCGTATGCCCATCCGACGCAGGGACTTCATAGCGAGCCATGTTCCCATCGAAGGGGCCATGATGGTGATATCCTTGACATTTGGGTCAGCGGCGAGCGTGCGGTGCGCCTGCTCCAGCCCGGTGCGCGAATAGTTCGTGCTTTCCTTGTAATGCTGATAGGCCGTGATCTCACCACGCGTGGGCCAGGTGAACAGGACGGGTGTCGCCTGCATCTTGCTGTCGTGCACGATCTGGACCGGCCGGAAGACGGAATCCTCGTAGGTATTGTCGAAGCCGTGAATAAACACCAGCGCATGGCCCCCGTCCACATGCTGCGCCAACCATGCTCGTTCCTTCGCAATCGTGTCTATCTGCTGGACTTCGGTTACGGCAAAATCCGTTGCCGGGTCCGGTGGCAGGCGCCTAGGCCCCTGCACCGTACCAGGCTCACGCTTTGGCGGGAGCGAGCCGTTAAACAGCGTGGCAGGATCGCCGGGTGACTCGCGTGTAGTCGCGACCAGCATTGCCACCTTGGAGATCGGGGACGAGGAGGCGGGGAGAGGAATCGGCGTCATGACGCCGTCTGGATGTCCACAGCCCGTCACGGAGAGGAGGAGAAGGAGAGGAATGAGACGCTTTGGCATGCACGTGTTCCAGCTGTCGCCCGGATGAGGGGCGTTTCAGCTGGAGGCTACCAGCTAGCGCATGTCTAGGCGTGTAACATCATGTAGTATCTGTCGACGTGGCAGCCACCATGTGCGGAATTGCCACGCCTGTCACCCCATGCGGTGGCTAATTGGTCATGGTCGGCCAGCCCCCCGACAATTCGGCGCCGGCAGCGCGCAGTCCCGCGAGGATCCGCTCCCTGTCTTCCGGACGTGCCAGACGCATCGAAACTTCGCGCTTGATCGATGGCATGAGCGCAGGGATGGAACGTGATCGCCGTCTCGCCGAACGCTTCCCTGAAGCGCAAAACGGGCGTTCCGGACAGCAACCGATTCCTCGTGGGCGGCGCCTCCATCGACGACAAGGATTTCCTTGAACTTTACCAGCTTCGAAATCACTTCCCCGGTGACGCCGTCCGAGATCGTGGAGGTTCCGGCAACATCCTGGAAGCGGTCGACAACGATCATTGGCAGTCCCATCGATGACTGTATCTTTTGCCGGCTGCCTGACTTCAACAAAAATGCCAGTTGCCATCATCGCTGCCACTGTTGACGTCCCAGCGACGTCCCAGCGCTTGAACCGCGCCTTCTTTGCGCTCGGCCACAACGGCCGCTTCGTTCGGCGCAGGATCCGACAAGACTTGAGGGCGAGGAGAGCGTCGGCGCGCCTTCGATCGCATCGTCAAGCCGGCGCGAGCCAGTTTGAACGTTGGGACGTTCCCGCCCTCGGGATCGTGATGACAACAGGTTCGCCAGGCCCCGCCATGAGGTGAAATCGCTCGCGTTCGCGGCGAATTCGGCCCGCCTCCATTCGGACAGCCTAACCGTTCTGGGCATCGAAATTGGTCCGTCCAAAGACGACCTCAGCGATGGTGTAGGCCTTGAGATACTGCGAACGGCCCGCAAGCGTGTCTGTCACGATGGGTGAGGAATCGCCAGGCGCCCTCGGGAATGCGGTCCAACTGGTTCAGCACTTCCAGATGGAGTCGGAACGACCATCTCGCCTGTCTTTGCACTTGTCATTATTAGGTCCCCTCGACATCGACCAGCACAAGTCAAAGCATAGGGAGAAAACACCAGCTCAGCGATGTGACAACAGGGGTAAAGGAAATGCTTCCGACGTCGATGTCCGGCAAATCACCCTCACCCCGGCGGTCTCGGGCATTACTCGAGTTTCGCGAAAGCAGCTTCGTTCTGCATCTTTTAGTTTCTCTGTCCGCTTGACCGAGAGAGGGGCATCGCGCTCCTGTAGATGGATCCCCCTACGACGTGTCAACGAGAATACCGCCAAGTGATGCCCGTGTGGCAGGCCTGTCGTCCGTCAGGTCAGTGAATGCGCTCCAGCTTCGAGTACCCGCTCTCGCTGGCTTTGACTTTCCAAACTTCGCCGCTCGCTCTGTATGTTGCTGTACCAATCCCAGTCGCGTGCCCATTTTCAAAAACACCCTCAAACTGCACGCCTTCGTCTGTAGCCATTACACCTTTGCCGTCAATTTCGCAGTCTCGACCGACAAATTTACACTCACCCAGGTAGGTGAACTCCCCCACCCTTGTCTTTCGAAGAATCCAGCCGCTACCTGACTTCAGCACTGTTAAGTGATTGCCCGTGTCGGGATCGTAAAAGGCCAAGTTGCGAAGTAACTTGGACTTTAGTGCTGTCCCAAACAGCTCGACAACTCTGCACTCCTTTCCACGCTTGCCGACATAGCACGACGACAAGTATGAGGTTTTCGGTGTGTCATCTCGAATATCTGGAATGGTCGTACCCGCGCCAATCCCAATTTTCACGTCGCTGTACATGGCCGCTGTCAGCAAATTCCCATACATCACTTTCGGAGAAGCTCGTAAAGCTACCTCGGCTTGGGAAGCACTTAGCCATTTAGCATCGAAAAGGCTTTTCCTAAATCCTTCGTCCAACTCAGTTGAGTAGTCGAGCGTTTGTTCAAGGTTGAGATGGTATCCCATCGATAGCACAACCCCCTTTGCCAGGATGACAAATAACGGGTCCGCGAATTTGAGACCCGGCATCGCCTCAACCCGGTTAAGTCGACCACCTATATCCCCGCAATATAGTGCCATCTCGACTTTGGAAGCTGCGGCAGCAATTACCGAAGCCGAAACGTCCCGTTTGGGCGGATTCGCCATAGACCAAGCGGCTTCGCCAATCCCATACTCGATCACGCCCTGAACAGGGGGGATACCAATTGCCGACGTGGATTTAATGAGTCCACAAGTTTCGTTCAGATATACCGAAAAGCTTGAGACTAAGCTCTCGTAGCCAAGTGCGTGCCGAAAATCCATCTCCGATGGTAGCGCGCTGGAAACAGGGTGAGTATGGACATCAGCGATTTGTTTGCCGGTACAATTGACGGAATCCTGAATGAACGAGCTTGTTGTTTTGGAGCCCGCCAGCGCAGGACCAGCTGTCCACACGCCATTGGCCGCGTCGAAACCCATACAGGAAGAAAACTCCCGGCCTTCACTTTTTGTCAGCGCAAACAATTCCCGCATACGTGTCGCCCATAGTTCTGGCAATTCGATGTAGTCGGGAAAGCCCGATATTTCTTCTACCGGCGTTTCATTCGAAAGTATTTTATCGGAAACGCTCGAAGACGAATCCTCCGCGACAACTTGTCCCGGCAGGAGGGTGACAAAAGGGATTTTACTTATGAGAATTAGGTACAGCAGCGAGCGGTGCATTGCCTTCACCCTGTGAAAATCGGCACCAATTAAGCATTTATCTTCGTTTTTTTCGATTTCAACGTTTGGCTTACTTAGCGGAAAACCTTTGGTAGGCGAATGATATGGCCAACGCATCTTTGGACCGCCCCTAGTTTCATCCTCGCTATCAATCTCAGTCTTACGCCCGCCGAATTCTGCAAGACAGCAGACATTTCGCTCTCGCAAGGGAATCGCCGAAAATGCCTGTCGCCCCTCAAGGAGCTCCTCCTTCCACTGCTTGATTTGATTGGCGTGCACGTCGAACTACTAGAGATAATTCCACCAGCGTCTATTCACCCCTGATGGCGCAAGCGCCACCTTGAAGGCCGGGCTATGTTGCGGCGCGGTCGTCTCGTCATGGTATCTCCTGTTCCCGCATCTAAGCCGAAGTCAGTCAGAAATTCCACTTATCCATGCTGTCCAAGTTTCCTGAGCCAGCTCTCGACCGAGCCCGATTGGTGCGATGAACTCAATCACGACCTATCTTTGCTCAATCGTGAGCTCGGTTGCAGCCGCGAATTGCGTCAAGAGCCCAATCCGTCATTCGCAAAGGGCAGGTCATAATTCAGGTCCTTACTCACCCGGAATTTTTCCCTGGCAAGTCTTCAACTATCACGTTCAAAACCAAAAGAATAACGCGACCAGCCACTCCTACGAGCTTGCACTGGAAGGCGTGAAGCCATTGATCGCCAAGGTCTGGCGCTATTGCGAGGCGAACAGCATCTCGGGAAAGACCCTGACACTGAAGGTGAAGTATTCAGATTTCAACCAGATCACGCGCTCCAAGAGCATAGCACAGGGCTTCCAATCGCCAGCGGCGATCGAAGAAACTATTGCCGCGCTCCTGGAAAGCGCATTTCCGACACGTAAAGGAGTTCGACTGCTAGGACTGACCATGTCTTCGCTGGAGCCCTGGACCGCAGGTACCATGCAGCAGTTGACACTGACATTGTGAAGCCAACGCAATGCTGGTTTCGTCCGTGGCCTAATCCGACGAATGCCAGGCCGCGGATCCTGGTATCAATTCCGCCTTTACAGTGGGGTTAAGCGACTAGCGCAAATCATCATAAGCTTGTCGATTAACGGATCTGCCGAGAACCTACTTTTTCGCATGGTTGTGCAAGCACATAATGAAGTAATCGAAACTAATTCTGGATGACAATAATAACCGGTGCGAGTAAGTTGTAAAAAGTACCATATCGAGTGTGAATAGACACGACTTGGGTCCCCTTATGGGCGCCCGGGGGGATGGTTATGGTTGACTATACACTTTCCCAAGCAACAAATTTGCGACCAGATCCTGATGATGCGTCGATTAATGTCGCTTCGCTCCTCGAAGGTGAGAAAGTCTCAGGCCTCCGGGAAATAGGACCGTGGATGAAGATCGCTCTTCTTCGTGACGGAAGGCAGGTTCTCGGATGGGTTCACTCCGACATTCTGAAAAAGTCGGAAGGGATACCAATTGTACTTTTCGATGAGCCGGAGGGCCAATCGAAAACTGTCAATGGGTCCATCTCAAGGGTAAAGCTGACCTTAACACCGTGGCAAAAAGTGGACGTTCTGGTCGACGACGGAACGGTGCAATCGGGCTGGGTGGACACCAGTACCGTGGTCGCGCCAACGGGGCCCAAGATCGAAGCGCCAGCCAAGCCAGAAGCCGTTGGGGAACTTGTCTTGGGAGTGAACGACGTTTACCGGCCACACTTGCTTCTTGCAGAAGAACGCACCGAAATTGATGCAGCTGCCCTCGCGGCAGTGATCAACGCTGAGGCTGCCAAACTGTCAAATGGTGAATGGGACCGAAATAGCAAAGCGTCGACAAGCTCGGCAGCCGGGTTGACCCAATTCCTTGCCGCGACATGGCTTGGCGAGGCCAAAAAGAACGGGACCTATTTGAACGAACGCGCGAGAGCCAAAGGTCTTATCACAAACGGAAACGCAGTCTCCCCGGGCGATGAAGACAATCTCCTGAGACTACGGTTTGATCCCGAGATGTCGATAGTCGCTGCAGCGGAGTACGGCGCTGCGAACCTGAAGTCACTAATTGCAAACGGACTTGTCGACGAGGAAACAGGTGACGACGAGAAAGCTCAGTTCATATATCTTGCTCACCACGAAGGGTTGGGAGGTGCTTGTTCATTTTTGCGCGGAAGCACGGGGTACACATTTAGCGACCTAGCGACGCAAGTAGGGGCGGCCAAGGCGCAGCGGTTTATCGACGCGGCCGGGGGAAACGCAACTCAAGCTTACCGGAACTGGCTCAACAGTTACATCCAGGAGCACATCCAACCGGAGCGCTACAGGAAGCCAGCTGACGTTGCGGCGGCGCCTCTAATAGGAAGTGACGCCTCGAAGGCGCTCGCCCAATTCGATGGCACGCCCATCGATCTTTCTGAGATGAGCCGTTATACCCCGTTGGCAAAGGCGGTCCAATGGCGGCTATCTGAGCTAGGCTACCTCGATCCTCCCGCAGACGGAAGTTTCGGCCCGGTATCAACGTGGGCTTTGTCCGAGTTCTGCCAAAGCAACAATGTGTCACTGAGGGACGGGTTCACGCGAGCGGTGGCGGATCGCCTGGTCTCTCCATCAAATATGCTTCCCGAGATTGCTACGAGCGGGACCTGGTTCGACAAGGTTATCGGCTATATGCGGGGCAAGAAATATTTCATATGTCGGCATCCCGACTGCAAGAACATTGTGTATCTGGAAGGCGTAAACCCGGACGGTACGTTGAACGACGACGCCCCCAACAAATTCAACGATATCCGTATCGTTTTCTCGGTAGGAGAGGACGGACGGCTAAACCTCCAGAATGCGATATGGGACGGGACCACGGAGCCTGGCAAATTTTGGACGGTGAACCCAATGAACCCTATGGGTGCCGCTCGGATTGCCTTCAACCAATATAAGGCGTGGGTGGTCGGTACGCATCGTCCCAATTCGGCTTCTGCGCACGAGGCCCTAGTTCAGGTTGAGCCGGTTACCGTGTGTCGCGACCTGAACAAGGATTTCAAGCGAACGGGAGATCAGCTGGATACCGGACTGTTCGCCATCAACCAGCACTGGGGCTACGACGCTCCGAAAGACGACCTTGGTCGGACGAGCGCAGGTTGCTTGGTTGGGCGTACAAAGGATGGCCACCGGAAATTCGTGCAGATGATAAAGGCCGATCCTCGTTACCTTGCGAATCACTCCTATCGGTTCGTTACAGCCGTCATGCCTGGCGACGAAGTGTTGGGATAGCACGATACGCTCCGTCATTGGCAGGAGGATCTACTGCAATGCGGCTTTTGTGAAAGGTGAACACCGGTCGGGCGTCAGCGCCGAAACATAGTGCCATCCTGAAACCCACCCACCTCGATTGAGACGGTGCCACTGGAACACAATCGATGACGGCCGAGACTCTCCGGCAGCCCTCATTCAGACGTTGTTCGCTTTATGAGCGGGACAATCGGGGAGGCTCCTGCGCCTGGCAAGGGTCCCTGGCAGATGACAGAGGATTGCGATCCGAGGGTCGGGAAGTCGACTACAGCAGGTCCTGTGATCGATGAATCGATTGTGTGAGGTGACGTGGCGCGGCGAAGCTTATTCAACATCGACAACGAAAAGGTGGATGATAGCACGAGCACTGAGCGATGATCTTCGGTTACGCGTATTGAAGGCGTCTGCGGCAGGCATGTCGGCACGCCAGCCTGCCGCCCGGTTTGGGATTAGGATTTCGACGGCAATCCGCTGGATCGCAAGAGCCAGCGGTAGTGAACCGACATCACGGCCGCAGGGTTGGCGAAGGTCCTCAAGCTTGGATGCACACGAGAGGATTTCATCGTCGAGATGATCGATTATCGCAAGGACGTGACCGCTCGATGAAATGGTCGAGCGTCTGTGTGCGGAGCGGCAGGTGAGCACTAGTCGGAGTGCACTTGGTGCCTGGCTGCGAGGCGCGGATGGAGTTTAAAAACGTTTGGCCCGCCCGTCTGCGAGAGGACTTTATGGTGTTCTGCAGCGCGACAACCAAGATGAGACACGGCAAGACCACCGACGGTCCGAGATATCGACACGCCACAGGCGCTGACCTTGCTGCGTGAACCCAGGGCCAACGTCGAACGCTATGACGGTCTGCGGGTCCGGATCGTAGGAGGTCGCCATGCGTCATGATCCGGCCAGCGCCGCCGTCGTCATCATGCTGCGTAGCGGCATGGCCCAAACGGCCACGGACCTGATCGAGCAAGGAGCCCCAGCGTTCGATGCGGCCGTGCCGATCCTGTTTCAGTTGCTGAAAGCCGAGATGGCTGAGTGTGAGGCCCGTTCGATTGCCTAATACATGAAGGCGGCCGCTTCCCGGCCTACAAGGACATCTCCGGATACGACTTCGAGCTAGCGAGATCAACGAGGCGACGGTGCGCCAACTGCCCCATGCGAATTCGTGGAGGGAGCACAGAACATTGTCCTCATCGGCGGGCCGGGCACAGGCAAAACGCGTGCCGCCGCCCTCGGCGTTCAGGCGATCGAGCATCATCGCCGAAAGATCCGCTTCTTCTCGACCATCGAATTGGCCAACGTCCTCGAGCAGGAGAAGGCCAAAGGGAAGGCAGGCCAGATCGCTGAGACGCTGGTTCGCCTCAATCTGCTGATCCTTGATTAATGTGCACTGCGAAGAGATGTGAAGCCAGCACCGCAAGAGCCTGCAACTCGCAATCTTCCCGTGATACCACTCCACATAACTGAGCGTCTATAAGCGGCGCAGCCAGCCCAATATCCCGCCATCATAAGCGATGATCTGCCGATGACATCACGTCGGGAAAGATTTGTTCGAGCGCTTGGCGCATCATATCGATATCGCCCGCGCGTAGCGCATCGTTACGTTCAGCCCCGAGTGGCCAAGCCATTGACTTATGGTGGCGTTTGTCAACACCCGCCTCGCGGCCTAATGCGCTTCCATTCAACCTGGCGATTGGCTTCGGCGTTGGCAACGAATGCTTCAAAAACAGGGGAAGCCTTTTTAGCGACGACTTAAATTTGATACTGTGATAGCACTAACAAAACGACGGCGATGGAGGGAGCGCATGTCGGACTGCAAGAAGCTTGCTCTGAAGACGATGCTTTGCACCATTGCATTCACTTGTTCACTGGCACAAATGGTGAGCAGCCAGCCTGTCGAGCAACCGCCCCCAATAGTCGACCAGGTTCATAGCGAACGGAAGGATCAAAAGGAAGCTCTGAACAAACGGGAGGAAGAGTTGGATGAAATGGCCAAACAGGCGCTGCTGAAAGCGCATCCACTTGCCGTTCAGGAATTTCCATAGTGATAATGAATAATCGTCGGGTCTGAGCTGAGTGTTTCCGCGCGCGTGCGCTTAGCACAACATCGCTTCTTACGGTTTCGCCCAAGTGGTCAAGCGCGAACCACTAGCCGCCTGACCTGCCGCCGCCCCGGCTTAATTCGCTGAGCAGCATCCAGGCTGCGCGTATCCAGTGAAGCGGCGATGTAACCCGTTCCCGAGGCGGATGCCACCTTCCGTTACGGAAATCAGCCAACGCCTGAGCCTCCAGCCTGGTTCTCTCGCTCAAGCCATTCCTGTCCACGAGCGGTTTGCCGGTATCGTGATCGACGACGGCCCACATGCCATTCTCAATTTCATGAATCTCATAGCGTTGCATTGGAAGCCATGAATAGCCGGATAGACGGGTTATCGAAGAGCCAGCCAACGCCGAGGGCGTCGATTGTCTGTCTGGCCGAGGGTTGATGGATAGGTAGAAGGTCCCGAGGGGCTTGATTGGCGCTATCTCCCCCCGGGGCCTCCACTGTCCGTTAACGCTTGGGCATTCTCAAGATAACTCCTGTGCCATATGCCGGGATAGCCGGACTAAGGTCCCGTGCGATACCGTACAAAAGAGCCCGGTTGCCCGGCTAATGGCAATTGCTGCCGATTGAAGCTCGATGTCTTGAGTCTCTTTCATTCCGCAATTCGAGGTGGTCGGGCTACTCATGATGATCCGACCTTGCTCGCGCACCTGAAATCTCGTCCGGCAAGATCACGGTTCCAGACTGCCGTCGGCAGTTGTGCTGGAACACCTGGTCTTCCCACCCTGGTAAGCACCTGAAGCAACCGCGGCTTTGGCACTATGCCCGTACCACCATCATGAATTGCGCGTGCTTGCCCGCATCGAGCTTGAAATCGCCTTCGAACGCATTGGTGATCGCCAACGCACTTTGCTTCTGAATTCCTCTCATCGCCATGCAGAGATGCTCCGCTTCGACAAGGACGGCCGCTCCTTTCGGAGCGAGACTGCCCATGATGGAATGCCTGGCCAATGATCGGAACAAGATGGTGCTCGCAATGAGAGTGAAACGGGATCGCCTTGATCAAGACCATCTCGGGATACCCGCTGACCTCGCGGAACGTCCGCGCGAGCTCCGTGGCGGGATCGATATGGTATCCCGAGAAGATCTCCTTATAGGCTCGCGCCGCACGAGCAGGTGTGTCGCGAAGGCCCTCCCTGTCGGGATTATCGCCTCCCCACCGCAAGAACACGCGAACGGCTTGTTCAGCCTGTTCGCGTGTCACAGGCAATGTTTCAGCCTGATCGACGGGAGTGGCGTCGAGGTTGCGGAAGATCTGGTTCAAATTCTTCGATCCATAGCTGGTGAAGGGAAGGGGGCAGTTAACGGGGGAAGAGCCGCTCCATGACCCGTTCGGCAAGCTGTTCCCATTACCAACCGGCAAAGGGAAATGCGTCGACGGCAATCGGACCGATTATCCGATCCAGCTTCCCCCTGGCCAAAGCGCGTGCACGATGGAGGCGACCACGAACCGTCTCGGGTTTTAATGAGAGAAATTCTCCAGTCTCCTCGACAAATTTTCTCGATGACACAGGCAATGAAGACCATGCGAAATTCCTCCGGAAGCCATCGGTTGCAGCTTCCACCAGTTTCAAAATCTGCTTCTGGGCCATCGTAATTTCCGGATTGTCGAGAGCAGCACCGCTTGGAAAGTCGAGGACGTGCCCTGGCAAGACGCTGGCGCCAAGATGGACTTCGGGTGTCCGGCTTGCTTTGCGCAAACGTCCAAGCGCTTCGTTCATGAGGATGCGTGTGAGCCAGGTTGAGAAGGCACTCCTTCCATTGAAGTCGTCTTGATGACGAAACGCCTGCAGATAGGCTTCCTGAACCACATCTTCCGCCAGCGTATCGCCACGGACGATACCGCGGGCAATACGATAGAGCCGACGGTTACACCGACGCATGATCAGGCGAAATGCAACCGGCTGTCCTGCGCGAGCCAATGCAAGAAGCTCCGGAACGGATTGGGTCAGTTCAGGCGCGGTTATGTCCTTCCTTGTGTTCCGGCATCGGCTCCTCCATACGCATTTGATGTCCTGCGAAAAAGTTCCGGTGAAAGACACCAAACCAATTCGACGCGAAACGTCTGCTATATGTTTTTCGGTTGGAACGGCTGCAGCGCCCAATTTGAGCGCCGTCAAACGGCGCGGGAAGGTACCTTCAAAATGAGCGCTACTTGACAATCGCTCGGTGAATGCGATGCATGGTTTTGCAATGGGCCATCTCTGCAATAATCTTATTGCAACTATCTGGTTCGGTGAAACCTTCTGCAAGGATGTCTGGCGGTGATAGAGCCGTTTGTAGGCGAAGGGGAGATCGCGTGACTCTAGCGCGCTACCAGTGCTGCGTGGCTGCGATTTGCTTCGTGGCGGCGGGTGACGCCCATTCGATGGAACGACCGTCACCAAAATGTCTCCAAATGGGATCGGAGGCATTCGAGAACCTGGTTACGTCGCAACTCCATATGTCTTCTGATGGGTCGGTATTCGCCGGACAGATGGCTGACGACACGCAGGGAGTTTTCGCCGGGGTTCCGGAAGTGGCGAGGGGCCTGGTTGAGCAAACGATCCGGGACGGTAGGGGATGGGCCGCGTTCGGGACCAAGACAAATGCTGAAAACCGACTGGAAGTTCAGGTCCTCTATCTTCTCGAGGACGGCGACAGCTGTGTGGCGATCCAAAGAAAGCCCGAAAGGGTCAGTCCCATCTACCTTCCTGAAGCTGTTTCCCGTTCGCTTCTCCTCTTTTTCAGGCAGCCCACCGAGGGCGACGAGGTTGAACTGCGCTCGAGGCTTCAGGCTTTCCTGACAAAGACCAATGAGAACCGGCCGACCTCGACGGCGCCGAGGGTGGTGAAGGGGGGGAAGCCGAGAAGGATCAACTCTCAGGAATACGTTCGAAAATGGGAAGGACTGTTCCCCGCGCGGATGCTCGAAACTCTTGCCCGGCTGCAGGACACGTGCAATGCCCGAAACGACGGTTCTGAAGTTGATCTTTCGAACAGGTTCGTGACAGGGGCGGATCTTGACGGGGACCGCGACGAGGATTGGGTCGCGAACGGCTATGGCCTTTTGTGCACAGGGCCTGATGGCGGGCACCGGCAACTGGCTGGTGACGAGAACGGGGCGACGGTCTGGATCATGTTGTCAAACGACGGCAAATTGGGATCAGTAGCGGAATTTCGTCTCGCCCCTGGAGACACCATCAGGCGATACGACGGATATGTCGCCATCAACTCGAAACTGGGCATTTATTCCCTGAAGGGCAGTGCGGCCGGGGAGCCTTTGAAGTCGGTACCTGCCGGTGGGCGAGTTGTGTTCACCCTTTATAGGATGAAACCATAGGTTCTTCTCGTTGCCAAGTCGGAGCGCCCCAGACGGGCATGCCCGATGGTTGGATTCCACCTTGAAATTGCCACCGACGGGTGGTGTGCCCGCGAGTCACTACTCGGCCGCCTGGCGCAGTTGATGCATGCTTGGAGGTTCCACGAGGGAAATTATCTCGAAATCGCCGATCATGTGGTGCTGTTCGGAGCCGACCACCGCGAAAGTCCAATACTCCGGATCTTCGCCGAACACTGTGGAGACCTGCACGACAGTCGGTTTGCCCTCGGCGTTTCCGGTGGATCTTGCCCAATAAAACGCGCCCGGCACCAAACTCGATACAAACATGACGTCTCCTTCCCACAACAGGCGTGGAAGATAGCAGAAATCCTAAAAATGAATATACCTCAGACGATGCGTACGATACCGGACGTTTTCGAGCCGCCGGATCGAGAGTGGAAACGCGCTTTGGACGCGTGACCACCTGATCCGACAGGGGCACTGCAGTTCGAAGCCAGCAAAGGACAAGACCGAGCTGTCGCAGAGGGAGATGTCGTCGCCTTGGAAGCCGTGGGTATAACCGGAGCTTCTGGCAAAGGTCGCCGACGCGTGGCGCCAGGCACGCTGTTGGCACGGCAAAAGTTAAATCAACGGAAAGCGCGACGGCGCTACCAATTGGAGCTTTTCGGTGTAAAAATAGCGAGAACGAACGGCGAGTTCATCTGACGCTCGATGAGGGAGAGTGTTGTGAGATTGCTGACGCGCCTTTTCCAGAGATTTCTCGTTTTCTGCTTGGGCGCGCTCAGCATTTGGCTGATCGTCTTTGTTGTTTTCGACACCGCCGATCACAGGCTCCCTTGGCTTTTCGCGGTTTGCCTCACCTATGGTTTGGCAGCCTATGTCATTTTGCCGAACGTCGTCCGCGTGGGTCTGAAGGTGCTTCATCGTGGATTGATCCCGCGATACACGATAACGGCTGACGGGCTTCCCGGCGACCCTATCAATTTCGTCCTCATCGGTACCATCCAACAACTAAAGGACGCCTTTGCAGCAGCGGGTTGGTACGAGGCGGACAGCTTGGGGATGGCAAGCTCCCTGCGAATGACGCGAGCGTTTCTGTTGAACTCTGCCTATCCGACGGCTCCGTTCAGTACTTTCTATCTGTTTGGAAGGCGGCAGGACATCGGATTTCAGGAGCCGATAGGCGGTAGCCCGCGCAAGCGCCATCACATCCGTTTCTGGGCGCTCAGTCTCACTCACTCCGAGGACGACATGGGCGAACCGAGCTTTTGGTTGAACACGGACAGGCCATCGCCAGACGAACGAGTCCTGTGGGTTGGGGCGGGTACGAGGGACACCGGGCTTTCTCTGACCCGGCTAACCTTCCAGATCACGCACGCAACCGATTCCGATACGAATGCCGAGCGCGACTACATCGTCAACGAGTTGAAGGAAAGGTGCGTTATCGGGGAGGTCGCATTGCACCAGTCAGGCTCGCGCTTGGTGACCGGAAAGGTCAACCACTACATTACGGACGGTGAGATCGCATTTGCCAACCTGACAACCAGTGGCGCAACCACGAGCGTTCCGATTGCCGGATGAAGGGAATGTCGGTCCGAACGGGCCGCGCGATAAGGACGACCGTGGATCGAGCGGAGAATACTTACGCTTACGGCAGTAAGTATAAATTCAGAACGTTAGCGGCGTGAGTTCTGAAACCTGCTCCTGTCGGGCGACATGCAAAATTGGTTCGGTGCTGAATCTGACAGGTCGTTTGTATCGTAGGTTGCGACAGGCACGCCGCAGGATTGGGGTGAAAAGAAGCGATGCTCGAACAAGAATGATGCATGTGTGACCCGCACCATTGGGCGGGCGCTTGAAGACGCCCTGTCCGGTCGACTGACCGCACCTAACTAACGCTGATCACGATATCGTCGCGAATGAGGTCTGAAAGCTCGGTTTCATCGGTCACGCCGAATTCGATCCACTGCGTCAGGCTTTTCGCCCTTCGGCTTGCCTCAATGCTTCCTCTCTTGTGCCCGTGTTCGGCACACCAATCTCCGAGGATGCGATCAATTAGCTCTGTAATCGTCGATTTAAGACCAGTCATAGACAAATATCCATTTCATAGGCCCCTCGTTTCGAGGCCGGAGCCTATGAAATCCGACATCGGACTGGCAATCGTGAGAATATGAGAAAATGCTTATTTGCTGACATATAGAACCCGACCGTTGCAGATCGGCAATAGTGCAGAATCCGCACCACGCAGGAAAATGGATGGATTAACAGCAGGATATTGGGAAACGCTTATTTAAAAGGAGAAATGTCCGTAGGTCGTCGGACCGTCGATGCCTCGTAGAGTTTATGGCTTGCTTTTCGAGGGCCAGCGCTACCTTCCGACTGATTCGAGATGTTTCAGAAAGGCAACCCTTCCCCGAGGCAGACCGGCGCAGCGGTGACGCCCGTCACCTTTTGTCGGGCCTATTGGCAGGTGCGATGGGAACCAACGGCGCCCCGTCGATGGCTTGAAGACCGAGAAAAGATGGGACCTTTCGCGCGCTATCAGGCCGGTGAAGCAGGAGCTTCATTTGGAAAGGGCTTTCGTGCCTGCCAGCACAGCTGACGGCCTTGCCGTTCAGCGATTTTTTCGGAGATACAGATGACAAACTCCCAGGTACCAGTTTCAGCCGCGAAGGACGAGCATCTACGAAAGCTAGCCAACTGCATTCGCTTCTTGTCCATGGATGCGGTTCAGAAAGCCAATAGTGGGCATCCCGGGATGCCAATGGGCATGGCCGACATTGCCGTCGTTCTGTTTTCCGAATTCCTGAAGTTTGACGCCGACGATCCATATTGGTTCGATCGCGACCGCTTTGTGATCTCGAACGGCCATGGATCGATGTTGCTTTACAGCCTGTTGTATCTGACCGGCTATAAGGACATGACAATCGAAGAGATCAAGAACTTCCGCCAGATCGACAGCAGAACCGCCGGACACCCGGAGTACCGCCACGCGACCGGCATCGAGACCACGACCGGCCCGCTCGGGCAGGGTCTCGCCAACGCGGTGGGTCTTGCTCTTGCTGAGCGCATCATGAATGCAAGGTTCGGAGATAATTTGTCGAGCCATTACACGTATGTCTTCAACGGCGACGGATGCCTCATGGAGGGTATCAGCCAGGAGGCCATAACGCTTGCCGGTCACTTGAAGCTCGGAAAGCTGATCGCGTTCTGGGACAACAATTCCATCTCGATAGACGGTGCAACGAGCCTTGCGGAATCCGACGATCAGCCCGCCCGGTTCCGCGCAGCCAACTGGCATGTTCAGGAAATTGATGGCCATGACACCGACGCGATAAGGGCGGCCATCATTGAAGCGCAGAAGGCCACCGACCGCCCCTCGATGATAGCTTGCAAGACAATCATCGGTTTTGGCTTTCCGACCAAGGCAGGAACCCAGAAGGCTCATAGTGACGCTCCCGGGGAAGAGGAAATCGCGGGAGCTCGAAAGCTGCTCGAGTGGACGGCGCCACCGTTCGAGATCCCTTCAGAACTGCTCGATAGCTGGCGCCACATTGGCGCGCGCGGACGCAACGAACGCATGGCCTGGGCTGTCCGCGTCCAAACCGCAAAGGACGACCTTGGGGGCGATTTCGAACGACGGATGAAAGGGCAGTTGCCGACTGACTGGAAGAAGGCGATCGAGGCAGCGAAGGTTGAGCTGCTCGCCAGCGAGAAGGATCTGGCGACAAGGCAAGCCAGTGGCGTCGTCCTGAACCACTTGGCGTTGGCGATGCCGGAGCTGCTTGGGGGCTCGGCTGATCTCACCCCGTCGAACAATACCAAGGCAAAATCACAAATCGAAATCACACCGGGCAAGTTCGATGGGTCATATATTCATTATGGCGTTCGCGAACATGGAATGGCTGCGGCAATGAATGGCATCGCACTCCATGGCGGCCTCATACCTTATGGTGGGACATTCCTTACATTTTCCGACTATGCACGGCCAGCCATTCGGCTTGCAGCGATGATGCAGGTAAGATCCATCTTCGTCATGACCCACGACTCTATCGGGCTGGGTGAGGATGGCCCAACCCACCAGCCAGTGGAGCATTTGACAGCGCTGCGTGCCATTCCAGGCCTTGCTGTCTTTCGCCCCGGCGATCCGATCGAAACAGCAGAGTGCTGGGAAGCCATCCTCGCTGCTCCCAAACAGGCTGCTCTAATTGCATTGTCTCGCCAGCCGATGCCGTTGTTACGTCGGATCCCCGGACAGGCAAACCTTTCGGCGAGGGGTGGTTATGTCCTGATTGAGGCGGAGGGCGGGGATAGGCAGCTCACCATTATGGCGACGGGTTCGGAATTGCATATTGCCGTGGAGGCCCGGGAGAGACTCCAAACGGAGGGGGTCCGGGCCGCGGTCGTTTCGATGCCATGCAGGCTACTGTTCGAGGCCCAGTCGCAGGAATACAAACGCGACGTGTTGAGGGAGGGCACTGCGCGTGTCGCAGTGGAGGCGGCCGTTCAGGACAGCTGGGACCGCTATTTAGGACTTCAAGGCAGGTTCGTCGGCATGCACAGCTTTGGTGCATCAGGCAAGATTGGCGACGTCTACAAAAAGTTCGGCATCACAACCGATGCCGTTGTGCGGGCTGCGAGGGAGGCCATGACTGCCAATGCACGTTGATGGCATGTCTTCGCTCGGAAGAGAAAGCCCGGTACTGTGTCGGACAGGGCCGGGCCATCACGGCTGTCCATTGGGCAACAGCCATCGCAGCGTTGAGGGCTAATGCTGCGATCATCGAACTTCAGGTCACCGGGAATGTTCCAGCCGTTCGGAAACAGAACCGCGTGCCGGTCGTCTCGTGAACGCCAAAATAGTGGCGAAAACGGTCGACCCCTGTAGGACAGGCGCTTCGTGGCGGCACGACCGAACCCGCGGCGTCGATTTCTCGAGATCGCGACTGTTGCGAGCGGCATACCGCCAGATCAGTCACAACGGGTTCGGCGGTCGCGGAAAGCACGCGTTCGTTGCCATCGAAGCCTTCGCCGCGCCATTGGCCGGCGCGTCGCCCATGTCGAACTGCCTTCGTCGTCCAATATATGTCACCGCGAATGGTCCCGGGGTCAGACTGACCCCGGGACACAGTTCGGCGCGAGGCCGAGACCGAAGCGATAGGATTTTCCGCTCGAGAACGGGCTACTGAAGCGTATTCGTGCCCGGCGCGTTACTTTTCATCGGCCATTCGCCGACGTAGTTATCGATCAACATCGTGGCGATGCCCTCAACCGAGCGATAGCCTTGATCGAAAAACTTGATTGCTGCGTGGTTGAGAAAGGTCGAGGCCTGCTCGTCCGGATCTACGTCGTAATACCGGTACCACTGTTGCACGGCCCTCGAGAGAATAAGAAGATCGGTGTCTTGCATTTGCCGCCTCCCTTCGCGACACAGTGAAGTAGGGCCGGATTGGCGATCTTCAATGGCCAACTCCTCCAAATTCCCTTGATCTGGTTACCCCGCGTATTTGGGATCCTTCGAGCGGAGCCTGAGACATTGCTCGACAGATGGGTTCGGCCGCTCAGTCAAAGGTGTGTTCGGTGTAAGGTCGCGTCCCCAAGGGCATTAAAAAGCTGATCATGACACATTAAGCGTCGCGGGTGCACGAAATGCATGGCGCGGTTAATGGCAAAACCGTTTGTAAGCAAAGGGTTGCGAGAAGAATGGTGGGCGATGAGAGACTCGAACTCCCGACATCCTCGGTGTAAACGAGGCGCTCTACCAACTGAGCTAATCGCCCTCGCGAGATCGGTCCGGTTCGGTCCGCCACGTCTGTGACCGTGATCTATGCGGATCGGGGACGGAACGGAAGGGTGCTTGTGAAGAATTTTCGATTTTTTCTGAGATGCTAACAGGAAGCACGACTAAACGGCTCTTCTCCGCACCGTCTTGGGAAACCACTTTGTGCGGATCTGGGCGAGAAATCACCCGGCGCCCCAAGAAAGGTGATCGACAACCTCCATGTGAACCAATCACGGATTACCTTCACCGGTCGCAGCCTAACGAGAGGAAAACCGATGGATGCCCCGATGTTGTCCGGTCATACCTTGCAAAAGGCCGCTTACGTCATGTCGTCGGCATCCTGTCGAATTTCGGTAGGGCCGGATTGAGATAGTCCCATGCTTGTCCAGCTTTGGTCCAAGACACAAATTGTGGATTGAAGCGACTTGGATCGTCCAGGCTCGCCGGCGTGACGATGAACACTTCCGGCATGTCAGGAAATGCAAGGTAGACAGGCGAACCGCACGTCGGGCAGAAGCCACGCCTTTTTACGGTGCCGCCGTCACCCACTGTCTGCCAGTGCGACGCATTTCCCTCGAGTTTCACCTCTGCGGCGACGAATGTCAGGTGAGATTGGTGGCCCGTTCCGCTGTCCCGCTGGCATTGACGGCACTGGCAGTCAACCATGATCGCCGGCTCGCCGGCGACGTCATAGCGGATCGCGCCACAGGCGCAGCCACCGGTGTAGGATTTGCTCATACCGATTTCCTCGTTCTAATGCAGTGTTTGCGAAGACGTCTCTTCGGCGACCACAGTGTCGAGCCTTGTGACCACCTTCCTCCAGCCGTCGCTCATGTTGCGATAGGCTGTGTCGTTCTTGGGAAGCATGAAACCTGAATGAACAAGGTGGAGGCGAGTGCCGTCCCCAGCCTTGGAAAGACTGAAAGTGACAACCGTCTCCAATGTCGATCCATAGCCTTCATTACTCTCGTGGCCACCCTTCCAGGCGAAGGAGAACCGTTCATTTGGCAGGACTTCCAGAACCTCGCAACGGATGACACCGTCCCATTCACCGGACGGGTTCGTTTGGAACGTGAAACGGTTGCCGATAACAGGATCGAAGCCTTTTGGCGGCATTAGCCATCGGGCGATCAAGTCCCCGGTTGTCAGAGCTTTCCAGATAACCTCCGGGGCGTGCGGGAAAACCTCATCGAGAACAATGGCTTGAGCTCGCGGTCTCAGCTTTTCATTCATGGTCAATTTCCTTTAGGAGATCTCTGAGGCCGGTGAAACGTTCACGCCAGAAAACGCGGTAATGGTCCATCCAGTCGGCCAGTGGCTCAAGGCCACCTCGCTGGGCACGGTAGTAGACGTTACGTCCCTCCGGTCGCTCACTGACGAGGCCGGCCTGCTTCAGGGACTTGAGATGCTGTGAGATGGCGCCTTGTGTAACGTTACTTCCCCGGGTCAACTCGACGACGGTGATCTCGTCTGAGTTGGCGATCCGTTCGAACACGGCGCGCCTGGTCGGGTCGGCGAGGGCGCGCAGAACAACGGTGATGTTTTCAGGTTCAGACATTCCATAGCAATTAGTTTATACTAATTGATTAGTCAACGCTATTGAGTTTGTTTTTTCCGCGAAGGATAACGTCTACGGAAACGGACGGACGACAATCGACGCAGGTCAGGTCTTAGCATGCCATTTGACGCGAGGGACCAAGACGGCGCACAGTGCTTGCTTGTCGGGAGCTTCGGCTCCTGTCTCGTCAACACTGGTCGGAGGACACTGGCATGATCGCTCGGAGGGACTTCACGTACGAAGAATGGAGCTGGCTCTTGCATCTCTATCGGCACGAAACCGCTGACATCCCGAACGACCAGATCCGCAGATTCAAAGAAGTGAATGTCACTGAGGACGTGGTTGATGGCGTTAGTCTCAGCCCAGCAGGTAAGCAACTGGTCGAGCATGAGCTTCTAATGGAGCGAAGGAACCGCCTCCAGAGATAACTCTTTCTGGCAACAAAAGCCTCCAACGTTAGGGCTGCGGGCTTGAATCGGTGCGTGCGGCGCGGCCCGTGGGGAAAGAAACGCGCACCGTTCTGCTCACCCTACTGCTTGCTCTGCTGTGCTGTCATTTGCTGTTGTCCGTGAACCGACTGCCGCCGCGAGGGTGCAGTCGTTGAGGGAAAAGCGTCGATTGCGATCAGAAGAGTGGGTCTGGCACCCCAGGAGCACGGCGATGGCTCTTGGCAGGGTGTCCCGGCCAACCTTGTGTCTCTTTGCAGCCTAGCGACGTGCTTTTCACGGAAAGGAACTGCCGCCAACAACCAACCTGTGGTGAGGGCGATGTATTAATCAGGCAAATGAGATAACCAGCGCAAAGATGTGAATAAACACCTTTATTCGGTTGGACAGGTGGGTTTTGAGGGCCTTGTCAAAGGCCGACAGTGCCGGAAAGCTCATCCAGCTTTCCGCGCAATCTCCGCTTTACGTCCTCGTCTTGTTCGTCCATGACAGCCAGCACATCTCGCAGTGTCCCGCGCAGTCCGTGAATTTGGTCGATGAGATCCATGATCAGGTCGACGCCCGCCTCGTTGACACCCATATCCCGCGTAAGGTCGAGGATAAGGCGCCCACGAGCGACATCCGTGTCACGAAAGTTGCGTGCACCATCCCGGGTCTGCGGCAGCAGCCATCCCTGTTCGACCCAGACCTCAAGTACCGTCAGGTCGATCTTCAGGAAACGTCGGAATTCAAGATCATCCATGGCTATTCTCCCATGCCTTTTCTCGGATCCTGCGCTTCACCCGCCGTCCAGCTTTTCATGAAATCGGTCAGTTGCTGGTCGGGTGAATCCGGCAGCATGATCTTCAATGAGATATAGATGTCACCGGCACCTCCGCCTTTTTTCGGAACGCCCTTTCCTTTAAGGCGCAAAACTTTCCCCGTGTTCGAATGCGGAGGCAAGGTGAGGTTGACCGCCCCGGTTGGAGTAGGCGCCCGGACCTTGCCACCGAGCACGGATTCCCGAAGCGAAATCGGCAGTTCGAAACGGATGTCGTCTCCATCTCGAACGTAGAATGGATGCGGCCGCACCCTGATTTCCACATAGGCGTCGCCGGAGGGGCCGCCACCGATCCCGGGCTCCCCCTTGCCCTTTAATCGAAGGGTCTGACCGTCGCGCGTGCCTGGGGGAATCCGAAGATCAAGCGCAGGCCCGTCAGGGAGCCTGATCTGGGTCTTCGTTCCGTTGATCGCGTCGAGGAAATCGACCTCCATCGAGTAGTTGCGGTCCTGGCCATGCGCACGGAATTCGCCGGACCGGGCACGGTTGGAGAAGAAACTGGAGAAGATATCGTCGTGGTCGCCGAAATCGGCAAAACCCGCGCTGTTCTGGTAGGGATTTCCCGTACCTGGCTGGGAGGCGTAATCCCGGTAGTAGTTGCGCGGTGCCTGCTCGGTACCTGTTATGTCAATTTCACCGCGGTCAAAGCGACCGCGCTTTTCTTCGTCGCTGAGCAACTCGTAGGCGGTCGAGATTTCCTTGAACCGTTCCTCCGACTTCCTGTCGCCCGGGTTGAGATCGGGATGAAGCTTCTTTGCGAGCTTGCGAAATGCACTCTGAATCTCTTTCTGCGAGGCGTCCTTCTTTACGCCGAGAAGCTCGTATGGATCACGGCTCATCTATATCTCCGGTTTATGCCGGCGGAAATCGTCGGGCTTTGCGTCAATATATAGGTTGGCTTTGCTGCTCCGACGAGTGGTTACATTCTTGTAGTTGCATCAGTTGCGCCGAAGGTTGATTTCGCTTGTAACCACCTGCTGGCCGGACGCCGGGTCCTTATCGACGGTTCGGATTCTTATGGCGTTGTCGTCAACGCGTTGGATGGTCATGGTTGCGCTTCGATCGCCGTTGATTATGCGGGACCAGTGCACGGCGAGGTTGATCGCGTCACCGTTTCGCCTGCCTTGTAAACCTGATACGCCGCCGGACGGCCCGATGTAAGTCCCGGCGTATTGCGTACCATTGGCCTTGATGTTTGCTGAGACCGCGCGCGTGACGACGATCATGCCCCGGCATGTCCCTTTCATCGAAAGCGCAACTCCACTAGCCTGAGTCTTGAAATTGCAGTCCAGGTTGATGGGCGACGATGACGTAGATCGCTTCATCATCCCTCCACCAATCCAATCTCCAGCTAGAGATTGGAGGAAGGGTGTTTCGTCGGCGAATGCCGCTGCAGTGATCCCGTAATAAATCAAAGCGACGATGGCGTAGAGGCAGCACTTCATGGCGTTCTCTCCCTCGGGATAACAAAGAATGCGCCACGATGCCTCAAAGTTCCGGGTTCGACCAGATCCGGGAGTATGGAGGTCCGTCGATGCTGGCCCGGCAAGGGCCGGCGGTCGTCTCATGGGAAAATGCGGGAGATCAGCGCGTGCTTGCCGACGAATTGCCCGAGATAGGCTTCTGGGTCAAATTCGTTCGAGCTGCCAATGCCTGCCTTCGATCAGTTCGGCAATCTCAACAGGATCTTTCACCCCAAACCCAAACCATTCCACGAGTTCGCGGGCCTTCGCCCGGCTTTCCTCGCCGCTGAAGTCGCGCTGATGTTTGCCACACCACCGCCGCAAGATTGAGGTCAGCACATTCATGTCGTCCCCGAACAAGGGATCTTCGGCCAGTACGTCGTACCCATTCACCCAGCACCATTGAAATTTGAACAGTCAGCTACGGATGCTCATCGGCAGAACGGACCTTGGTCCGATCGAGGCGCGCGGGAGAAAGCCGGTCGATCTGGTGCCGCCAGGCGATCGAGTTTTCCGCCCGTCGCCCGGATCTGGTTGACGACTTATGCTTCCTGCAGGACCGCTCGAACCATTGAGGTCGTTGATCAGCGTTGCACTTCCTTCATTCATGCCCAGGACTTTGGCGGCAATCGAATGAGACTTGACCCGGTCGACGACCTTGTCGAGAGCAGCGACAGCGGTAACGTCCCAGAAGTGAGCGTGTGAGACGTCAATCAGAACGGCCATGCCTTCTGCCTCCTCAATATCGAAAGCGTCCACGAATATGGCTGCCGAGGCGAAGAATACTTGGCCCGAGACCCGGTGGTCAAACGACACCGGCCACATTCCTCTAGACTTCGACATCAAGTAGTCGGGCCCCTAAGCGTGAAGAACACACCGCTGAGGAGGACGCCGACCGTCACGCCCAGAGCCAGATTCGAACGGAGCACGGTAACGAGCACGGTCGCGACCATGACGACGCTCGAAAGTTTCGGGTGAACCAGTAACGTCCTCAATGAAGACCAGTCAAACGTGTCGATAGAGACCATCACCATGATGGCCACGAGCGCCGCAACAGCAACCTGGGAAACCCATGGTTTGAGCAGGACCATCAAGACGAGCAGCAAGGCTCCCGCAAACAATGTCGCGCGGCGCAGATGCCCGCCCCGCTGAACGAGTGGATCATGACGGCCCTACGGTCTTCGTGTCGTTCCGGTCAGGGACAACGACCAATTTGCCCACAAAGTTCTTCGCCATGAAGTCGCGCTGAGCCCGATGGAATTCCGACAGTGGATAGGTGCCGGCGACAATAGGCCGGATCTTCTTGTCCTCGATATAGCCTACCAGCCGCCGGAAATCGGCGCGACTTCCCTGGCTCGAGCCATGCAGTTCGAGTTGCTTGAGATACATGGTGCGCAGGTCGAGTTGAACGACGGGCCCTGCAATGGCACCCGCGGTGCTGTATCGTCCCTCGGGCTTCAGAAGCTTGAGGAGGTCATTGAAGATTGAGCCGCCAACCAGGTCCGCGACAACATCGATAGGCTTGCCTCCTGCTGCACTCTGAACGTCGGCAACCAGGTCACCGCCGCGCGTGACGACTGCCTCGGCGCCGACATCGAGCAGGGCCTGTTCCTTGCCCGCTGCGGTCAATGCAATCGGGATTGCACCGCGGGCGCGCGCAAGCTGGATGATGGCTGAGCCAACACCACCGGATGCACCTGTCACGAGGACCCGCTCTCCAGCCGCCAGCCGCGCCCGCTCCAGCATGCGTTCGCCTGTCAGATAGGCACAGCAGAATGTGGCAAGCTCGATGTCGCTGAGATCCGTCGCAATCAGATGGGCGTTTTCGGCAGGCAGCACCATGTACTCGGCATAGCCGCCATCTCTGCCATGTCCGATGTAGTCGATATCGGCAAGGCTGTCGTCTTCCCGGTTATAGATCGAGAAATCGACCATTACCCGTTCGCCGATGCGTGCTGCAGCGACACCTTTACCTGTGGCAACGATGTGGCCAACCGTGTCGGTGCCCTGGATGCGCGGGAAACTCAACGTGTTGCCTTGTCGCCGCCAGGTGGAGACAGCCGCGGGATCGTCTTCGGTCCCGTAGGCTCCCTGGCGGACCCAGACGTCGGTATTGTTCATTCCGCAGGCCGATACCTTGATCAGAACTTCCCCGGCAGAGGGCTGCGGAACGGCCACATCGGTGCGATAGACGAGCTTGTCCAGGTCGCCATGACCCACAAGCTGAACCGCCGCCATGGTTTTAGGCAGGATTGTCATCGGAGGTCCTCAGAGCGTTTTGAACGTGGTTTCGATTGCTTCAGCCGCAGCCCTGACGACGATGTCTGCTTCCTCGCGGGTCAGGCAGAGCGGTGGCGCGAAGCCAAGAATGTCTCCCTGCGGCATGGCGCGGCCAATCACCCCGCGTGCTAGAAGTGCTGCTGCGATTTGCGGTCCGATCTTGCGGGAAGCGTCGAAGAACCTTCGCTCGTCCCTGTCTTCCACGAATTCCACCGCCGCCATCAGCCCGTCGCCACGAACCTCGCCGACGTGTCTGTGCGAGCCGACAGCCTTTGCAAGCTCCTCGCGGAAGTAGGCACCCGTTGCACCGGCGTTCTTCACGAGGTCCATCTCGTCGATGAGCTCGAGATTGGCGATCCCGGCCGCAGCACAGATCGGATGCGCTGAATAGGTCCATCCATGCCCGATCGCGCCCATCTGATCCGACCCCTGCACCAACACGTGCCACATCTTGTCGGACACGATTGTGCCCGACAGTGGAGCGTAGGCCGACGTCAAGCCCTTCGCGATGGTGATGAGGTCGGGCCTCATATCGTAGTGGTCCGACCCGAACATAGTGCCAAGACGACCAAAACCTGTGACCACCTCGTCGGCGACAAGAAGGATGTCGTATTTGTCGAGCACCTGCTGGATCTTCTGCCAGTATCCCGACGGCGGCGGCACGATGCCGCCCGTGCCCAGGATTGGTTCCCCGATAAAGGCGGCTATGGTGTCGGGTCCTTCCGCCAGGATCATCTCTTCGAGCTTGTCTGCGCAGTATTGCGAAAACTGCTGCTCGTCCATCGAGCGATCCGGACGGCGAAAATAATAGGGTGCTTCGGTGTGAAGGATCGGTGCACGCGGCAGGTCAAAGGACTTGTGAAACAGCTCCAAACCCGTCAGCGAGCCTGTCATGACGCCGGAGCCGTGATAACCGCGCCAGCGTGAAATGATCTTCTTCTTCTCCGGCCGGCCGAGGATGTTGTTGTAGTACCAGATCAGCTTGATGTTGGTTTCGTTGGCATCCGAGCCGGACAAGCCGAAATAGACGCGACTCATGTTCTTGGGAGCGCGATCGATGATCATCTTCGACAGCGTGATCGAGGCTTCGGTCCCGTGGCCGACATAGGCGTGATAATAGGCAAGATCGCTTGCCTGGCTGGCAATGGCGTCGGCGATTTTCTGGCGCCCATAGCCGACGTTGACGCAATAGAGACCGGCAAAGGCGTCCAGGCTCGTGCGCCCGTTGGCGTCGGTAATATAGGCGCCTTCGCCCGATGTGATCACGCGCGTCGGTGTTTCGCCGCGGGCATGCATGCCCATATGCGTGGAGGGATGGAAGAAGTGGTCGCGATCCCAGGCGTTGAGCTCGTTGTTTCTGTTCAGCATGGCAGTGTCCTCGATGTCGGTCGTCAGAGATTTTTTACCGGCGCCATCAGGCGGCGGTGTCGATGCAGAGATATTTGAGTTCGGTGAAGGCCTCGACGCCGTGGCGCGATCCTTCGCGGCCAAGGCCGGACTGTTTCCAGCCGCCGAACGGGATCGGCCCGCCCGTGATCTTTACGCGATTGATCGCGACCATGCCGTATTCGAGCGCGCGGCCGAGGCGCATCTGTCTGGCGCCATTGGCGGTGACAACGTAAGCGACGAGGCCGTACTCGGTATGGTTGGCCCGAGCGACCACCTCTTCCTCGGTATCGAACACGGTGATACCGGCGACGGGTCCGAAGGTCTCTTCACGCATTATCAGAGCATCGTCCGACACATTGGTCAGGAGCGTCGGTTCGAAGAACAGCCTGCCGGTCGTGTGCCGCTTGCCGCCAGTCACGAGCTTGGCGCCACGCTTCAGGGCGTCCGCCACGTGTTGCTCGACCTTCGCAATGGCTCGCTCATGCATGAGAGGACCAATTTCTGCGCCGGCGGACAGACCGTCGCCGACTTTCAGCTCGCTGATGCGTCGCGCAAAGGCCGCCTCGAAACGGGAGGCGATGGAACGGTGGACGAAGACACGGTTGGCCGCGAGGCAATCCTGGCCTGATGTTGCAAATTTCGCATCCACGGCGATCTTCGCGGCCTGCTCGATCTCGGCGTCCTCGAAGATTATAAGAGGTGCGTGACCGCCAAGTTCCATGACCAGCCTTTTCATCGTCGGCGCGCATTTTGCGGCAATCAGCCGGCCGATTTCGGTCGATCCGGTGAAGCTGATTGCGCGCACCCGGTCGTCGGCGCACATGCGGCCGACAATGGTGGCTGCCTCGCCGGTGATGACATTGAAAACGCCCTTCGGAATGCCCGCGCGCTCGCCAAGCTCCGCAAGGGAGAGGGCGGAGAGGGGCGTTTCGGAGGAGGGGTGCGCGACGACGGTGCATCCGGCGGCAAGCGCTGCGGCCGCCTTTCGGGTGACCATTGCTGATGGAAAATTCCAGGGTGTCACAATGCCCACGACGCCGAGCGCTTCCCTTCGCACGATCATCTCGGCACCGGGCAGGTGGCTGGTCACCGATTCCACATTCAGCCGCTTTCCCTCCTCAGCGTACCATTCGATGAAGGATCCGGCGTAGTCGATTTCGCCAAGGGATTCGGAAAGAGGCTTGCCCTGCTCCAGGGTCATGATGAGTGCGAGGTCATCTTTCGCTGCGAGCATCAGCTCATACCAGGTCCGCAGAATGCGTCCGCGTTCCTGGGGCAGCAAGGCACGCCAGGCCGGCATGGCCCGCGTGGCGGCATCTATGGCGAGTGAGGTCTCCTCGGCGCCAAGGCTCGCCACCCATGCAACTGTCATCCCGGTAGCCGGATCCGTCACATCGAAGCTCCGACCATCGATGCCAGCAGACCATCGGCCACCAACATAGGCGAGATCGCGCAGCAGATGCTTGTCCTTGATCCGGGAAAGCGCAGTGTGGAATTCTGGGCGGGCAAACACCGCGGTCATGACCTGTCTCCTCGTTGCCGATGCCCGGAGTCTTTCACGAGAAGAAGCGAGATTTTGTCCTTTGACGGGTGTTCAAAGAGAGAGACTGTCTATGACCAGGCCGCTGACGGCATGATCTGTCTATGTCCCGTCTCTGGAGTCTCCTGGATGAACGAGGGTTACAATGGGCAAAACCGACTCGTCCTTGACGGTTTTGGTGACGATATAGGTGAAATAGCGTTCGATCCCGACTTCCCGGTCCAGGAGACCGTCGATCAGGCGCTGGTAGGCGTCGATATCGGGCGCCACAATCTTCAGGAAATAGTCGATCCCGCCGCCGACCGACCAGCAGCCAACGATTTCCGGGATACCGGCGATAACGCGTTCGAAACGCTCGAAATCGCTTTGGCGGTGATTGCTAAGCGTTACCTCCACCATGACGCTTGCCACGGGTGCAATCCGGCGAAGCGCGATGCGTGCGTGGTAGCCGGTGACGATCCCCGCCTTCTCGAGCTTGCGCAACCGCATCCAGCAAGGTGTCGGCGAAAGTCCTGCCTTTTCAGCGAGTGCAAGCTTGGTGATGCGCCCATCACGCTGGATTGCATCGAGAATACGCAGGTCGACGGCGTCCAGTTTCATGTTGTCCCATGCCGCTTAAATCATTCCAAAGGTGAGGAAAAGACAATGGGTGTGCATTTTGCCATTGTCAATTGAACTGATTTTTATCACTGTCTAAATCATGACAAACTGGCGCCCCGACCCGTCCCAGCTTCGAAGGCCGGCTTATCTTTCGCTTGCAGAGCAGATTGCCAGCGCCATTACGGACGGCAAACTGGTCGACGGCGCGCGGCTTCCCCCTCATCGGAAGATGGCCGACGACCTGAAGCTCTCGGTTCAAACCGTCAGCCGTGCCTATGACGAACTGATCCGGCGCGGACTGCTTTCCGGAGAGATCGGTCGGGGGAGCTTCGTGCAGACGCGACCACGCGAGCCAGAGCCTCCCTATCTGCCGGAACGCCTCGGAGAGGTGATCGATCTCTCGATCCTTAAGCCGGTTTGCGAACAGATCCATCTCGAAAAGATGCGCCAGGCCTTCGGCTGGCTGTCCGAAAACCTGCCATCGAGCTCGGCCCTTTCGTTCCGTCCGAACATGATCTTTCCGCGCCACCGTGTCGTCGCCGCCGAATGGCTTGCCCGATGCGGGCTTGAGGTATCGCCCCTGAACATCAGCCTGACGAACGGCGCCACGTCAGGCATGACCGTTGCCCTGATGAGCGTCGCGCCTCCGGGATCGACGATCGCAACCGAAGCGATCAGTCACCACACACTGGTGCCACTCTCAAGCTATCTCGGCCTTCATCTCGAAGGTCTTGCGATCGATGAAGAGGGCATGATTCCCGATGCTCTTGACGAGGCATGCCGCAAGGGGCCGATCCGTGCCGTGTTTCTGCAGCCTTCGGTGATCAATCCGATGGCGGCGCTGATGAGCGAAACGCGCCGCCGGAAGCTCGCAGAAGTCGCTGCCCGGCATGACATTGCCATCATAGAAAATGACATTCTCGGTCCGATGGTGGAAGATCGAGCGCCCCCCATTGCGGCCTTTGCACCGGAGCGGACGCTCTATGTCACGAGCTTCACAAAGATAACAGTGCCGGGACTGCGGATCGGATACCTCGCAGCTCCGGATCGTTACGTGGCTGCCGTTGCGAATCGTCATCTCGTCTCGAACTGGATGGCGACGCCGGCGATTGCCGAGATCGCAACGCGCTGGGTCAGCGACGGAACCGCACTCGACCTGGTCAACTGGCAGCGTCAGGCACTTAAGAGCCGGCACAGAATCGCTTCGGAGATGCTGTCGGGCCTGTCCTATCGCGACCATCCGCAGAGCCTTCACGTCTGGCTGCCACTTATCGGCGGCCACGTGGAGGAAACCTTCGTTTCCCAGGCGCGCCTCCACGGCGTTGCGATTGCACCCGGCACTTCATTCCGCACAGCCGAACAGGGATGGACGCCGGCCGTGCGCATTTCCCTCGGGTCGACCAACGAAAGCGAACTGCGAACGGGGCTTGGCATCGTCGCGTCCCTTGCACAAGGAAGTCCTGAGGCCCTGCTGCTCGCAATTTGAGTTATTTGCCCTCCGAATGGGCGATTGCAGAATAATTGTCATGATATTATTTTGCGAATTGACATGATTTGGAACCATCTCCATCGTTAGCGCATTGCTGTCTCAACAGGGAGAGACATGAATGCCGACCCCGATCATTCGCATCGACAACATCGTCAAGAGATACGGTCCGCTGACCGTGCTCGACGGATTATCGATGGAGGTCATGCCGGGGGAGAAATTGGCCCTGATCGGTCCTTCAGGATCGGGAAAAACAACCATCCTGCGTATCCTGATGACACTGGAATCGATCAGCGGCGGTCATATCGAGGTTGACGGCGAACAGCTTTATCACATGCCGCGCGGCAAGGATCTGGTGGCGGCCGACGAACGCCACCTACACAAGATGCGTGAACGTATCGGCATGGTCTTTCAGCACTTCAACCTGTTTCCCCACAAATGCGTCCTCGACAACGTGACGCTCGCTCCAATGCTTACCAAGGGGATCAAGCGGACAGACGCGGAGCGTCGCGCCATGGAACTCCTCGAGATGGTCGGAATGGCTGACAAGGCCAGAAGCGTTCCTGCCCAATTGTCTGGCGGCCAGAAGCAACGCGTTGCGATTGCGCGTGCGCTCGCCCTCTCTCCGAAGATCATGCTGTTCGACGAAATCACCTCGGCACTCGACCCCGAGCTTGTGGAGGAGGTTTTGAACGTCATGAGGCGCCTTGCGTCGGAAACCGACATGACGATGCTGCTCGTCACCCACGAGATGGGCTTTGCGCACGACTTTGCCGATCGGGTCCTGTTCTTCGACCGAGGCAGGATCGTCGAGGAGGGTAAGCCCAACGACATCTTCCGAAATCCCACGCAGGAGCGCACGCAAAGCTTCCTGCGAAAGATCATAGCGGCCGGACACCGCATCTGACCGCCATGCGAAGGTCGACAATTCAAGAAACCAGGAGCAGGGAACATGAGAAAAACAATTATCCTAGGTGCCGTTGCGCTCTCCACGGCGTTTGGTGCAGCCATAATACCGGCCCACGCGGCCGACCTTGAGGCGCTCAAGGAACAGGGCTTTGCCCGCATCGCCATCGCCAACGAGCCGCCATTCACGGCGGTCGGCGCAGACGGCAAGGTTTCGGGTGCTGCACCCGATGTCGCGCGGGTTATCTTCGAGCGTCTCGGTGTCAAGGACGTCGTCGCCTCCATCTCGGAATATGGCGCGATGATCCCGGGCCTGCAGGCTGGCCGCCACGATGTCATCACCGCGGGTCTCTTCATGAAACCCGAGCGCTGTGCCGCAGTTGCCTATTCCGAACCGATGCTATGCGACGCGGAGGCGTTCGCGGTGAAGAAAGGCAATCCGCTTAAGCTTTCGAGCTTCAAGGACATTGCCAGCAATCCGGATGCGAAGATCGGCGCGCCAGGTGGTGGCACCGAAGAAAAGCTGGCGCTCGAAGCAGGTGTTCCGCGCGATCGCGTCATCGTCGTGCCGGACGGCCAGAGCGGCATCAAGATGTTGCAGGACGGTCGAATCGATGCCTACTCGCTGCCGGTATTGTCGATCCATGATCTGATCGCCAAGGCCAATGACGCGAACCTCGAAACGGTTGCCCCTGTTGTCGGCGCTCCCGTCTATTGTGACGGAGCCGCGTTCCGCAAGCAGGATGTCGCCTTACGCGATGCCTACGATGTCGAGCTCAAGAAGCTGAAGGAATCCGGCGAGTTCGCCAAGATCATCGAACCCTATGGCTTCTCGGCTGCGGCCGCAATGTCGACGACCCGCGATAAGCTCTGCGCAGCAAAGTAAGTTCGGTCGCACCGGCTCCGCATTGCGGAGCCGGTTTCGAAGGACAGCAACAAGGAATGCGACTTGATGTCGGTATGGTCCGGCTACCTCTCATTGATACTTCAAGGCGCTGTGGTGACGGTCGAACTCACCTTCATGGGATCAGCGCTGGCCCTGGTCGTGGCGTTCATCGCGGGACTGGCGCGACTGTCACGGTTTTTTGCCGTACGGGCGCTAGCCACGGCCTACATCGAATTTTTCCGTGGAACGTCGATCTTCGTGCAGCTTTTCTGGGTGTACTTCGTCCTGCCCTTTGCCGGCGTCACACTGACGCCACTGCAGGCGGGCGTCCTGGCGCTTGGGCTCAATGTCGGGGCATATGGTGCCGAAGTCGTTCGCGGTGCAGTCAAGGCAATCGGACGCGAGCAGACAGAGGCCTGCATCGCGCTCAACCTCTCCCGTTTCCAGCGCATGCGCTACATCATCCTGCCGCAGGCACTGCCATTGATGCTACCGACATTTTGTAACAATGCCATCGAGCTTCTCAAGGGAACTGCTGTCGTTTCGCTGATTTCGCTGACCGACATGACCTTCCAGGCGCAGGTCGTACGGGCCCAGACCGGCAGCACGCTGATCCCGTTTGCAACCATTCTGGTTCTCTACTTCCTCATGGCGCTCGCGATCTCAGCAGTCATGCGGTGGCTCGAACACCGCATGACGCGCGGTCTTGATGGCGTGAGGGCCTAGCAATGGAATGGGATTGGGACTTTGTCTGGCAGATCATGCCGACCCTCCTCGAAGGCTTCAGGATCACAATTCTTGCGACGGTGCTCGGCGCAATCGTGGCGGGGGTCCTCGGCCTTGCAATCGCGCTTGCTCGCCGGTCCAAGATCACGGCTCTGTCGCGCGGTGTGGGCTTCTTCTCGGAATTCATTCGGGGCACACCGCTGCTCGTGCAGCTCTATTTCATCTTCTATGTTCTTCCGGACATAGGGATCCGCCTTGCGCCGCTGGTTGCCGGCGTGATCGGCATTGGGCTGCACTATGCCACCTATACTGCGGAAGTTTATCGCGCCGGTATCGAGAATGTGCCGCGGGGACAGTGGGAAGCTGCCAAGGCGGCCAATCTCACCGAACGCCAGACCTGGATCCATGTGATCCTGCCGCAGGCGATCCCTCCGATGATCCCGGCGCTCGCCAACTATTTCATAGCAATGTTCAAGGAAACGCCGTTGCTGTCGGCCATTACCGTCCTCGAGTTGATGAACCAAGCAAAGAGTATTGCCAATAGCAACTACCGCTATATCGAACCGATGACACTCGTCGGCGTCTTCTTCCTCGTGATCAGCCTCATTTCCGTGATCGGCTTGCGCTGGCTCGAGGAACGCTATGCCCGGATGGACGACTGATATGACGACGAACAACGACATCACCATGGCAACCCGCCGTCCGCGTCTCGACGATCGGCCGCTTGCAAAGCGGATCGGGCTCATCATCCTGGCAACCGACCATACCACGGAAGTCGACTTCCAGCGCATGGTCGCCAGTGATCGCATTGGCATTTACGTGAGCCGTATCCACTATGCCAATCCGACGACGCCAGAAAATCTCCTGAAGATGCAGCCGGCCCTGACGGCAGGTGCTGGCCTTATCCTGCCTGGAGAGCCGCTCGACGCCATCATGTATTCCTGTACGTCCGCGTCCGTGGTGATCGGTGACGGCGAGATCGAAAAGGCGATCAATGCCGCAAAGCCCGACGTTCCGGTCGTGACGCCGACGGCAGCCTCGGTGCGTGCGTTGAAGGCATTCGGTGCTCGAAGGATCTCGATCCTGACGCCCTACGTCGCCGAGACAGCCGTTCCCATGGCGGAGTATTTCACAGGCCTCGGCTTCGAGATCGACAGGTTTACGTGCCTCGGTTTCTCCGACGACAGGGAAATGGCACGCATTGCACCGGACGAGATTGAAGCGTTCGCTGTTGAAGCGATGGCGCCGGGGTCTGATGCCCTGTTCATTTCCTGCACGGCCCTTCGCGCCGCCGGGGTCGCCGGCAGCATTGAGAAGAAAGTCGGAAAGCCGGTAGTCAGCAGTAATCTTGCAACGGCATGGGCGTGCCTCAGTCTGTGCGGCGACAAGAGGGCCGATCGAGGCTTCGCCAGTCTGATGACGCTTCCGGTTCCGGGAAACTGATGCCATGCCCGCTGCGTCCACGGTCAGTTTTCAGGATATCATGCGCGCATCGGAACGTATCGCTCCGCACGTGCGCAACACGCCGCTCGTCTCATCGAATGCCTTGAGCAAGATCACCGGCTGCCCTGTGAAGTTGAAGCTCGAGCACCACCAGACGACCGGTAGCTTCAAGCTCAGGGGGGCAACCAACGCCGTCCTGTCGCTGACCGCAGAGGAACGAGCGCGTGGGATCGTTGCCGCGTCGACGGGAAATCACGGGCGAGCCCTTGCCCATGCCGCCAGAGCAGCAGGAACTGCCACGACCATATGCATGTCGCGGCTCGTACCGGAAAACAAGATCACGGAGATCCGCCGCCTCGGCGCGACGATATGCATCGTCGGTAACTCGCAGGACGACGCCCAATGTGAGGTCGACCGACTGGTCGCCGAAGAGGGGCTCGTCGGGATCCCTCCGTTCGACGACGAGCGCGTGATCGCCGGTCAAGCCTCGCTCGGCCTGGAAATTTTCAAGGACTGCCCGGATGTGGACACCGTTCTCGTGCCGCTGTCGGGTGGCGGCCTTGCATCGGGAGTGGCTGCTGCGTTGAAGACCATCAATTCGGCGATCCGTCTTGTCGGAATTTCGATGGAGCACGGCGCTGCCATGAAGGCAAGCATCGATGCCGGCAGGCCCGTCGAGGTTATCGAGGAAGAGAGCTTTGCGGACTCGCTTGGCGGCGGCATAGGCCTTACGAACCGGCTGACCTTTGCCATGTGCCGCGATCTGCTCGACGATGTCGTTCTGCTGTCCGAGAGCGAAATCGCAAAGGGCATGCTTCACGCCTACGATGCTGAGCGCGAGATAGTGGAGGGCGCCGGCGCTGTCGGGATCGCCGCTCTCCTGGCGGGCAAGATCACTCCATCCGGGCCGATCGTCGTCATTCTCTCTGGCAGGAACGTTGACATGGACCTGCATCGCCGCGTGATCAACGGTGCAACGGCTCTTTCGGGGAGGTGCGCCGCATGAGCTCGATGGTGATTCTTAGCGAAGCTGATCTCAGAAAGATCATCAGTCTGGACCTGGAGGCCGTCGGTTGCGTCGAGGACGCGTTCAGGGCGCTTGCCACGAAGGCCGTGTCGATGCCACCGATCCTGAGGCTCGATATTCCCGAGCATCGGGGCGAGGTCGATGTGAAGACGGCTTATGTCCCTGGTGTCGACGGCTTCGCGATCAAGATCAGCCCGGGATTTTTTGACAATCCAAAGATCGGCCTGGCGAGCACGAACGGAATGATGGTGTTGCTTTCGAGCCGGACGGGGCTCGTACAAGCTCTGCTGCTCGATAATGGGTATCTGACGGATGTGAGAACGGCTGCTGCGGGCGCAGTGGCGGCGCGACATCTGTCGCGCGAGGATTCAACGGTCGCGGCCATCTTTGGTGCCGGCATGCAGGCAAAACTGCAGCTCGAGGCGCTGACGCTCGTCCGCCCCATCACCAATGCGCGCATCTGGGCGCGCGATCACGAAAAGGCACAGGCGGTTGCGGCCGAGTGTTCGGCAAAGCTCGGAATTGGGGTCGAGGCGATCGTCGATGCGAGGACCGCGGTTCGCGGCGCCGACATTATCGTGACGACCACTCCTGCGCAACGGCCGATCATCCAGTCTGAATGGCTAGAGCGGGGCCAGCATCTGACGGCCATGGGGTCGGATGCCGAACATAAGAACGAAGTCGAACCTGCGGCGATTGCGATGGCGTCACCCTATGTTGCCGACAGCCTGAAGCAGACCCGTCGGCTTGGAGAGTTGCATCACGCAATCTCGATCGGTCTGGTCGGCGAGTATGCCGAATTCCCGGAGCTCGGACAGATTATTGCCGGTCGGGTGGCCGGTCGGACCGACGCTTCAGGCATCACCATTGCAGACCTGACCGGGACCGGGATCCAGGATACCGCCATCGCCACGCTCGCCTTTTCGCGGGCTGCAGCCGCCCGGGCCGGCATGACATTCGAAAGCTGATCCGGTGCTGCACCGGACAAGGAGGGACGAGCATGAGTGAACCGAATCTTAAATTTTCGCGCGACGAATACAGCCTTCGGCTGGAAAAGACCCGCAAGGCAATGGAAGCAAAGGGCGTCGAGCTGCTGATTGTCAGCGACCCCTCGAACATGGCCTGGCTGACGGGTTACGACGGGTGGTCCTTTTACGTCCATCAGGCCGTGATTGTTCCGCCGTCAGGCGAGCCAATCTGGTTCGGCCGCGGACAAGATGCCAACGGCGCCAAGCTGACCGCCTATCTCAGCCATGAGAACATCATCGGTTATCCTGACCACTACGTGCAATCGACCGAGCGACATCCGATGGATTACCTCTCGGGCATCCTCGCTGATCGTGGCTTCGCAAAGCTTTCGATCGGCGTCGAGATGGATAACTACTGGTTCTCGGCAGCTGCATTTGCCTCATTGCAAAAGCATCTCCCAAACGCCCGCTTTGTGGATGCCACGGCACTCGTCAACTGGCAGCGAGCGGTCAAGAGCCCGACCGAGATCAAGTACATGCGCAATGCCGCCCGCATTGTCGAAGCCATGCATGCGCGCATCTTCGACAAGATCGAGGTCGGGATGCGCAAGTGCGATCTGGTCGCCGAGATCTACGATGCCGGCACGCGTGGTGTCGATGGTATTGGCGGGGACTATCCGGCGATCGTGCCGCTGCTGCCCTCAGGCGTCGAAGCCTCGGCCCCGCATCTCACCTGGGACGACCGGCCCATGAAGAGTGGCGAGGGCACCTTCTTCGAGATTGCCGGCTGCTACAATCGCTACCACCTGCCGCTCTCTCGCACGGTCTTCCTCGGCAAGCCAACGCAGGCCTTCATCGACGCCGAGAAGGCAACGCTTGAGGGAATGGAAGCCGGTCTTTCGGTCGCCAGGCCTGGTAACACCTGCGAGGACATTGCCAACGCTTTCTTCGCGGTTCTGAAGAAGTACGGCATTGTCAAGGATAACCGCACTGGTTACCCGATCGGTCTGTCCTATCCGCCGGATTGGGGCGAGCGCACGATGAGCCTTCGTCCCGGCGACCGCACCGAGCTGAAGCCCGGCATGACGTTCCATTTCATGACCGGCCTGTGGCTCGAGGACATGGGTTTCGAGACGACGGAAAGCATCCTGATCACCGATAGTGGTGTGGAGTGCCTCGCCAATGTTCCGCGCAAGTTGATGGTCAAGGATTGATCGGCGATGAGTGAGACGAATTTGCGTCCGTCGTCGATCAGCGCGACGGTCGATTTCAATGCCGCGGGCATCCAGCACGGCTTCCTCAGGCTGCCCTACAGTCGCGATGACTCGGCATGGGGGTCGGTCATGATTCCGATTTCCGTCATAAAGAACGGGGAAGGGCCGACGGTTCTTCTGACGGGCGGCAATCACGGTGATGAATACGAAGGGCCGATTGCGCTCTTCGATCTCGCAAGGACTTTGCAGGCTGAGGTCGTCAGCGGTCGCGTCATAATCGTTCCGGCGATGAACTATCCGGCGTTTGCCGCCGAAACGAGGACATCTCCAATCGACAAGGGCAACATGAACCGCAGCTTTCCGGGCAGACCGGACGGCACGGTTACGCAAAAGATTGCCGATTACTTCCAGCGCACGCTCTTGCCGCTTGCCGACATCGTTCTTGACTTTCACTCCGGCGGGAAGACGCTTGACTTTCTGCCGTTCTGCGCTGCCCACATCCTTCAGGACAAGGATCAGGAGAGGAAGGGCTTCGAATTCGTGGAAGCTTTCGGCGCTCCATACTCGATGAAGATGCTGGAGATCGACGCGGTCGGCATGTACGACACTGCGGCCGAGGAGATGGGCAAGATCTTCGTTACGACCGAGCTCGGGGGTGGCGGTACGGCAACGGCGCTGAGCGCAGCGATCGCCAAGCGCGGCGTCATGAACGTGCTCAAACGGGCGGGCGTCGTGAGCGGCGAAATTGATCATAAACCGACACAATGGCTCGATATGCCGGATAGCGACTGTTTCATTTTCAGCGAGAGCGCGGGCCTTGCCGAGTTCTCCGTTGACCTCGGTGAGCGCGTCAGGAAAGGCGACGTCGTCGTCAAGATTCATCCTGTCGGAAGGACAGGCGAGCCGCCGGTTGGGCTGGTGGCAAAGATGGATGGCATTCTCGCCGCTCGCCATTT
The DNA here is from genome assembly GCF_014193305.1 of Rhizobium sp. BK181. Taxonomy (NCBI): domain Bacteria; kingdom Pseudomonadati; phylum Pseudomonadota; class Alphaproteobacteria; order Hyphomicrobiales; family Rhizobiaceae; genus Rhizobium; species Rhizobium sp. BK181. The sequence goes on along the minus strand of NZ_JACHZA010000016.1, from coordinate 60,949 downwards.
TCCAGGCTTGATCAAGCAGGGAGACTGCGCGGCGGTTATCGCGCAGTAGGCCGGAGCCTGATCTCGTGCGAGGCTTGACCGGGCACGGTCGCAATGGCCGCGAACGCCTGATGACAATCTGGCAATGGTACACGACCAGTGCGCCCATGATGACATGCTGGCGGCAGACGCGCCATGCATCGCCGACCGCATGAAGGCCATTGCCTGGCACTGCAAGCCATATGCTGGCGCGGTGCCTCCGGCGCAAATATGAAGCTTTAGCGCATCGGTGGCGGCCGGCGTGCATTTTGTTGCTGTCGTCATTCGCCGGAATTTGCGTTCCTTCCGGAACGTCATAGCGGCTTTTCGGCGACGTAAAGGAAGCGCGACAGGCGCTTGTCCTTGGCGAGCCTTGCAGCTGTCGCCAGCATCAACTGGCGTCGCTCGAAAAACGCGTCGCCTTCTTCGCGGCGGAGAACATCGGCCCGGCGATGTCGAGCGTCATGCCAGCGGGAGCCGATCACTGCGACTGCATCGGCGCGATCGAGCCTGTTGAGGAGGTTTAATCCGGCTGCGGCTATCGCCTCCTCGTTCAGCCCCGGCGGAACGAAGAAAAGGTTTGCCCCCAATGCCGAACGCCCGTCGACATCACCCTTGGAAAGCGCACCGGTAACCACGAACGGGTCGGTAAAGACAAGGCGTCCGGCGGCGCAAAGCAGGCGGGCCCAATCGGAGATCGCCTCAAAACGGTTCGGCAGATGACAGAGCGCGTCGATGCAGAGAATAGCGTCAAAGCTGCTGTCTTCGAACGGCAGCTTGGCGCTGCAATCACATACCGCAAAGGTAACCCGGTCGGCGAGGCCACGCTGCTGGGCAAGCGCGTTGCCGTGCGCGACGCCTTCGGCTTCGAGGTCGAGTCCGACCAGGCTGCAGGTCAAATGCTCGACAAGCGCCAAGGATGGACCGCCGGCACCACATGCAACATCGAGCACACGGCTTTCACCATTAAGGGCCAGGAAATTGCCAATTTCGTGTTGCTCGGCGCTGGACCGCCAACTCTCCTGGCCGATGTCGTCGCCGAAGACCTCCCGGCGTATTTCCGCTGCAAGGTGGCCGTCTGTACGGGAATATTGCGGACCATAGAATCCGCTTCCATCGCTTGTCTGACTGGCGTCCTGTTCGCTCATGGCAGCCCCGAATGCGTCATGACAACATTCAATGCAGCTAATATACAGCCGGCAGACTGGGTGAGGTCAATCCGGTCGATTGTCGCGTCCCTCAGCGCGGTTCGCGTGTCGCGGTCAGTCCCCTACCGGTTGCTGCACGCACGCCGTAGGATTCCAGTTCTTCCGGTACGGAGGCCTTCACGATATCGCTGACGCTGCTGGCAGCTTTCACGTGGCGCGCGACGCGATGCGGGAACTGGCTTGCCAATGTTGAGGGGATCTCGCTGTCTCTATCATGCCGGACCGACGGGAGCCCGACAATTGTCAGGCTTCCTCTATCAAGGCAACAGGGGCGCTTGCCTGAATTGACCCAATGGCTCGCTGATCGACTAGGTTGCGCCGCTCTGCTTCAGAACCGCATAGCGAAGATGAAGCGCACCGTTCCCGAGGGGAGTGCATTCAATCAGCGACAGCTCGACCTTACCCGCCAGACCTTCCTCGCCAAACTCGATGACCCTGTCGCTTCCCCGCCTTGATTCCAGTGCCGGGGCGACGATCAAGCTCAGTTCATCGACAAGACCCGACGTCATCAGCGAACCGTTGATCCGCGCCCCGCCTTCAAGAACGATGCGGTCAACACCAAGTTCTTCACCGAGCACATCGAGCATTTCGCCCACATCAATATCAGGTCCATCGGAAACGACATAGGAAACACCGTAAGCGGCCAGTTCCGCCAGGTGACTATCCGATACGTCGGAGCCGAGCAGCACGACGACATGGTCGCCGTAGAGTTCGCCGGCGGCAAAATGCAATTTTCCGGAAGGGTCGAGCGCGATTGCGAAGCTTTCTGCATCCGGCCTGGCAAAATGTGTGGGCCGCCTGGCGCTTGCTGGGACGGCTGGGGGATGAGCCGTCGCTTTCGAGATTTCGGCCATCGTTACGCGCCCAACCATCCAGGCGTTTCCGCCGAGTTCCTTCTGAACCTTCTCATAGAGAGACGACCAATCAGCCTTGCTTCCATCGGGGCTCTTCGTCCAGCGGCTTGGATGAAGGCTCCCGTCCGGCGAGGTCAACATGCCCAAAGCACGAGCGAAAGCCAGGAGCGAGTGCCAGTCGAACGAGCGGGACGAGGGCAGTCGCCTGAGGGACCTGGGGCGGTGGCGCACGCTGGCATGGGGGGTTCTTCAAGTGTCGCGATAAATTTTCTTCTACTTCATGGCGAACTTCGTTACATTGGAGAGAAGTCGATGCGAATGCGGACCGGAATGAAGCAGATGAAAGCGCGGGCGCATTAAGGGGGTAGACCCTACACCACGCGCCTGATACCGGGGGGCGTGACGTGAAGTGGCTTTTTCGCATCCTTGTTGGCGTGGGTGTCATCGTTCTCCTGTCGGTCGCGCTCATTTTCTATCCGGTCATCCATGACTGGTGGTATCCGCCGTTTCGCTCCGGCAATGTTGCCGACGAGGCGAAGGCTGCCGGTCGCAATGCGGCTTCGTTCCCAGCTGCGGATGAGGATTATTTTCATGACATGGACCGTGGCGTTGCCCTGACAGGAGACGAGATCAAAGGGCGTAATGCCTGGATCGTCTGGTCCGGTGGCAACGACCGCTTCTGGGATGGCATGACCAAGGCCACCTTCGGAAGCTTCGATCTCCTCAAGATCGTCAGCTCTGATCGCGACACGCGATGGAAGGTTCTTGGCCTCCTGAACGAACCATGTTTCGACAAGGCCACGGCGCCAGATCCGAAATACGGGCTGCGGCTCGATGTGCGCCGATCCGATTGTCCGCCCGATCCGTTCGCCAACGCCGAGAAGTATCCGGGTGTTGCGATCGGCGCGCGCGGAAACACCGTCCCACTTGGTTCGTTCTATGGAGAGCCGTCCGGCATCGTTGGCCTGCGACTGTTTCCCAATCCCGAATTCGACAAGGCCGCAGCGGAGCGATGGGACGGAAATCGTTATTACAACGACCCCACCTACTATAACGACAAGAACCTCGTGCGTCCGTATCGGGTCGGCATGTCCTGCGGCTTCTGCCATATCGGGCCAAGCCCGGTTCACCCTCCGGCAGATCCAGAACATCCGCAATGGGCGGACCTGAGCTCGACGGTTGGTGCCCAGTACATGTGGGTCGACAGGCTGTTCATCTACTCGGCCGACAAGTCGAACTTCATGTTCCAGCTGGTCCATACCTACCGCCCCGGGGCGATGGATACGTCCCTAGTGTCCACAGACTATATCAACAATCCACGCACCATGAATGCGATCTACAACGTATCAAACCGCCTGGCGCTGGCACAGCAACTCGGGAAGGAAACGATTGCCGGGGGCGAACAGGATAACAAGCAGTTCAAGGACTACCTGCATGAGGGACCCTTGATACAGTCCTTTGTCGCGCCCGACACAGTGTTCACCCCGCGTGTGCTGAAGGATGGATCGGACGCAGTGGGAGCGCTTGGAGCACTCAATCGCGTTTATCTCAACATCGGCCTCTTCAGTGAGGAATGGCTTCTGCACTTCAATGCAGTGGTCGGCGGCAAGCCTATTTCGCCAATCAAGATCGCAGATGCCCAGAAGCAGTCGAGCTACTGGCAGGCCACGGAGATGATGACACCTGCTACTGCGCTCTTCTTCCTGAAGGCAACTCGGCCGGATCTTCTGAAGGATGCCCCCGGGGGCGCTGCCTACCTCAGCAATGACCAAGCTGTCCTCATGCGCGGGAGGTCGGTTTTCGCGACCACGTGTGCCCGCTGCCATTCGAGCAAGATGCCGCCATTGCCCGCGGGTCTCAATCTGGCTCAATGCAATGGTCCAGGCTACATCGACTGCTTTAAGTCCTATTGGGGTTGGACGAAGACTGCGGATTACAAGCAGCAGATGACCCAGATTGTGCTTCAGCCTGACTTCCTCGACGACAATTTCCTGTCGAACGAACTGCGCATCCCGGTGACGCTGCTAAGGACCAACGCCTGCAGCCCGCTGGCGACAAACGCGATTGCCGGCAATATATGGGACAACTTTTCGTCACAGTCCTACAAGCACTTGCCATCGGTCGGGACAATCACCGTACGAGATCCGTTTCAAGGTCAGCGCCGACCCTTTGCAATGCCCGACGGAGGACGCGGTTATACCCGTGTTCCTTCGCTGGTCAGCCTGTGGTCGACCGGTCCGTATCTCCTCAACAATACCGTCGGACCATTCGATGAAAGTCCTTCGGTCGATGCCCGCATGAAGGTTTTCCAGGCTTCGATCGAGCAGATGCTATGGCCTGAAAGACGGGTGAAGGACACTGTGCTTGGAAAGGACGGGGTCTACAGGATCGACCGTACGACCGCACGCAGTCTCATAACTTTGCCGCAGGGTTTTGTGCCGGAGATCCTGCGACCGCTCCAAGGCACTCTCCATCGTTGGCTGCCATGGCTGGTGACGCAAGGCGGAGACATCACCATCGGACCCATTCCCCAGGGCGTGCCTGTCAATCTTATCGCCAATATTCGGCCGTTGGCAGAGACGCACGATCCAGTCCAGGCCGTCGACCATACCGCGCGCCTTGTCGGATTGTTGCACGGGCTCAAAGCCTCGCTTGCCTCGGTGCCTGACAACGCCAGTGACGAGGAACTGCGTCGTCATTTCGCCGAACATGGGCCTGCGATGCTGGCGCTCGACAAGTGTACCGATTTCGAGGTCAACAGGGGCCACTATTTCGGAACAGCGGCCTTCAACGACGTCGACGGGCTCAGTGATGACGAGAAGGCGTTTGGTAGCGAGCCACCGCTCAGCGACGACGACAAGCGCGCCCTCATCGAATTCCTGAAGACCTTTTGATGGGTTTGAGATGGAAGCCGCGAGCAGCATGGGTGGCGAGGAGTTCGACTATATTGTCGTCGGAGCGGGTGCCGGCGGCGGAACGGTTGCCGCGCGCCTTGCGGAGGCCGGATGCCGCGTTCTCGTTCTTGAGGCTGGAGAGGATCCACGCTCTGCCGGAGGCGACAGGCTTGCGGATGAATACGATGTTCCCGCATTCCATCCGTTCGCCTCTGAGAACCCGGCGATCGCCTGGAATTTTCGGGTCAGACACTCTTCGGATGCAGAAGACGTGCTCTATCCCCGCGCGAGCGCGATTGGCGGATGTACGGCTCACAACGCGATGATCTTCATTCAGCCGCACGACGCGGACTGGGACGGGATTGCAGCCTTGACCGGGGACGAGACCTGGTCGGCAAACGCCATGCAGCGCTACTTCGGGATGATCGAGAATTGCCGTCACCGGCCAATCTGGCGGGCCCTGTCGCAAATCGGAATTGCAAAGACCGGTCACGGCTGGGACGGTTGGCTGCAGACGGAGCGGGCACTGCCCTTGCAGGCTGTGATGGACGGCCTCCTCAGGGTGACTTTGTTCACGTCGGCGGTGGCCGCGATCGCCATCAGCAAGCGACCCCTGGCAGCATTGCGCGCCCTGTTGGGCGGGCGAGCGGATGCTAACGACCGATCCATGGTGAGGCGCGGAACTGAGGGGCTTTTCTATACGCCGCTTTCGACCGCCGGCCACAGGCGGGTCGGAACACGCGAGCGCTTGCTCAAGGTGGCAAGTGATCATCCATCCCGCTTGCGCATTGAAACGAATGCCCTCGTGTCACAGGTTCTGTTCGATGTCGACAATCGGGCTACAGGCGTTTCATTCCTCAAGGGACGTGGACTCTACCGCGCGGGTCCGGTGCCGTGCACTGATGCGGGTGACCATCACGAGGCGCATGCCCGTCTTGGCGTGATCCTTGCCGGCGGAGCGTTCAACACGCCGCAGCTGCTCATGCTGTCTGGCGTCGGTCCGGCCGAGCATCTGAGGGAGCACGGCATTCCCGTGCGCGTCGACCTTCAAGGCGTCGGACGGAACCTGCAGGATCGCTACGAGATCGGCGTCGTCAATCGGATACGGTGGCCGTGGAAGGCCCTCGAGCGAGCGCGCTTCAAGCGCGGCGATCCCTTGTATGGCGAATGGCTCAAAAAGCGTAGCGGCATGTATACCTCCAATGGTGCCGCGATGGCGGTCGTGCGCCGCTCCACTCCGGACAGGAAGCTTCCGGACCTCTTTGCGATGGCACTTCTTGGCGATTTCCGAGGCTATTTTCCCGGCTATTCCGAACTCGTCGCGCGCAGGCACAATGTCCTGACCTGGGCCGTCCTGAAAGCTCACACGGAGAACCGCGCCGGTCTGGTGACACTGCGATCCTCTGATCCCCGCGATACGCCCCTTGTAGACTTCCGCTATTTCGAGGAGGGCAGCGGCAACGCTGCCTCTGACTTGACGGCGGTCGTTGCCGGCATTCGCTTTGCCCGCAGGCTTTCACGCCTGCTGAAGGCATTCGGGCTGGTCGTGGCCGAGGAGACGCCAGGAGAGGAATTGCAGAGCGATGAGCAGCTCATCCAGCATGTGCGCGCCAATGCCTGGGGTCACCACGCGTCCTGCACATGTCCGATTGGAACGAGGGAACAGGGCGGTGTTGTCGATCGACGACTTGGCGTGCACGGCACGAAGGGCCTTTATGTGGCCGATGCATCGGTATTTCCGCGTATTCCTGGCTTCTTCATTGCGAGCGCCGTGTGCATGGTGGGCGAGAAGGCAGCCGAAATGATCCGGGAGGATGCAAGTCACCGGATGGAGGCAAGGCATTGACGTGGAAGCAATTGCACGATGGCCTGGTACGGCTTCTCAACCTCGAACGGAGAATTGATCCTTTCATTCGCCCACCCGTGGACAGGCTGCTGCGTCCACCCATCGCAGGACTGGCCCAGGCCTGGTTGAGGGCTACGCGCGGGCGCGCACCGTCAATGCCGGCGATGGAAAAGACCCTTGCCGGGGAGGACGAATGCGTCGAGAAGATCATAAAGGAAATGTCGGCATATATGTCCACGCACTATCGCCCGGGCGGTTACCAGCGCGCAGGCAACACCAAGACCCACGGTGTCGTTCGCGGTCGCTTCATCGTCCGGCCTGATCTGCCTGATGCGATGCGCCAGGGGGTTTTCAGCGCGCCGCGGGAGTTTCCGGCCTGGGTCCGTTTTGCCGGGCCCGGTCCGGGCCTGCCTCCTGATATTGACGATGTCGGTGTGCTGAGCTTCGGCATCAAGCTGATGGGGGTCGATGGAGCGAAATGTCTTGACGACGAACAATTCACCCAGGACTTTACCGGCATCAGCACGCCAACCTTCACCACCCCGAACGTGGTTGAAAATGCCAAGCTGCAGACGTGGATCAATCGCGGTCTGCCGCTGTTTTATTTTGTCAATCCAGGCGATCCACATCTTCTCGACGCAGTCATGCAGGGACTTTGGGCGAGAACGCAGACGAGCCCTCTCGAGACTGAATACTGGAGCTGTGTTCCGTATCTTCTGGGCGCCGGTCAGGCAATGCGCTACTCGATCCACCCTGTCCGTACCAGCCGGACGCGCGTTCCGAACCTGCCTGGGCGACCGCCTGACAATTACCTTCGCGAGGCCATGGCTGCGACGCTGAATGAGGGGCCGGCCAGTTTTGAATTCCGCATCCAGGTGCAGACGGATCCGTCGTCGATGCCGATCGAGGACGCCTCGATCATCTGGTCGCAAAGCCTTTCGCCGCCAATACCGGCGGCAGCGCTTGTCCTTGAGCGCCAGGTTTTCGACAGTCCCGCCCAGCTTGCTTTTGCCGATCGACTTTCGTTCAACCCCTGGCATGCGCTGGCCGAGCACAGGCCGCTCGGAAACCAGAATCGTGCGCGCAAGCGCATCTACCAGGAACTGTCGACCCTGCGTCAGACGATGAATGCTGTGCCGCATGTCGAACCGACCGGCTCCGAGACATTCATTTGAGTGTGTCTACCTCGGGCAACCGATGCAAATAGGTATTCTCAGGGCAATGCAGCCAGATATTGGAGCGCCCTCAGTCCGGGCAGGAAGAAATAGGCTCCGCCGCGCACGGTGACAAAACTCGGGAGGCTCTCTATCCGGTTCGGCGCGCCGTTGGTTTGGCAGGTGAAACTGTCGGTGCGCGATCCATCCAGCAGAGGCACACGGCTGCCGACAATCGGATCGGACTCGCTGGAAAGCCCACCGAACTTCGAACTCTCCAGCCATGCATTCTGGATGAATTCGAACTGCCGCGCAATATTGGCGTTGAGGCAGACGAAGTAGAGGCCGCCCGACATGTCGCCGGTCTCCTGCGACGGGTCATATTTGCGCCCCCGCCTGAGAATGCGGTGGAAGCGTGCTGATGCTATCACGTCTGTTCGTGGAAGCGGCCTGGGAAGCCCCAGCTGACGAAGCAGGCCGGACAGCCGACTTTGCGTACCGCCGGGGATGTCGGCGTTGCGCGGATTGGCGCGACGAATGTGTGCGCCGAGGGGACAGGTGATCCCATCCGGATCACCATCGAAATCGAAGTCGTTGGATGGTTCATGGACGGTCGAGGCCTTGCTTTCAACGGCGGCAAGGGGCGTACCGGATCTTGCTCGCCCGACCATTTTTTCGGCAAGCTGCTCGGCCGCCTGGCGCGAACCGCCAACGCTTTCCAGGAATTGCCAGAAACCTGTGACGTCCTGTTCCAGCTGCCGGATCACCAGGTAGGACCCGTTTGCGCCCAGGTCACGCCTGTCGTCACCGACAAACGCCCGGAGCACGCCATGTGGATCGGCTTGCTCCGGCACGAACGGCCGGTCGGTCACCAGCCCGTATTCGTTGGTGTATCCCAGCACTGGGTCGAAGAATGAGCGGTGCGTGCTCCATGAAGAGCCATTTCATCGCCTTCATCGGAATACCGGGTGCGGCCCAGGGGGAACAATAGCCGAAGGACACCTCACCAGCATTGGCAAAGCTGGTTTCAAGCGCTGGTCCCTGTTGCCGGTCAACGACCGTGACCTCATGGCCGCTCTTGGCGAGCTGATAGGCAGACGTAACGCCGACGATGCCGGCTCCGAGTACAATGACTTTCATGATCGTTCCAAAACTGCAGACCCCGCGGGTCAGCGATATTGCCTGTGATAGCGGGTTCCGAGACCGGTGAGGATCTCGTAGGAAATGGTGCCGGCATCCCGCGCCAGGTCTTCCAGAGATTGATTGGGGCCGAGGACCTCGACGAGCGTGCCGTGGGTTATCGACGTTGCAGGCAGGGCGGAGATATCGATGGTGATGCTGTCCATCGAAACCCGACCGACGATCGGAAGGCGGATGCCATTGTAGTAAACCGCTCCGCGGTCGCTGAGACTGCGTGGAAGCCCGTCCGCATAACCCGCTCCTATTGTGGCCAACCGCATTTCGCGGCCTGCAACGAAGGCGCCACCATAGCCCACTTTGGTGCCGGATGGCACGACGCGTGTCTGGACGACCGCAACGTCGAGACTGACAACCGGCTCCATCGGGTTCTTCGTACCAGCAGACGGCGCGCCGCCGTAAAGAGCGATGCCAGGCCGTGCGAGCGCGCCGTGGTAGGAGCGGCCGAGAAAGGCACCGCCTGAATTGGCGAAGGACACGTCGTGGCCGAGGAAATCGTCGGACAGCCGCTGCATCTCAAGCAATTGATCAGCGTTTTGCAAGGAGCCGAGATCGTCCGCGCAGGCCAGGTGGCTCATGATGAAGCGGACATCGATCTCGGAGACGCCGATCAGGCCCGCGAGTTGAGCTTGTTCGTAGGGAGGCAGCCCAAGCCGCGACATTCCGGTGTCGAATTGCAGAACCGCGGGCAGCCTGCGCGCTGCGCTGCGCGCTGCGCTCGACCATTGATGCCACTGCTCCAGGCTGTTGATGACGGGAACGATATCGGCCTCGGCACATGCGCCCTCATCTCCAGGCTGCAGGCCGTTCAACACGAAAATGTCAGCGTCTTCGGCGATGAATTCCCGCAGGAGCAAAGCTTCAGGAAACTGCGCGACAAAGAAATTGCGGCAGCCTCTTTCGTAAAGCGCGTTCGCAACCTGCCTCGCGCCGAGGCCGTAGGCGTTCGCCTTTACGACTGCTGCGGCCTTCGCCGGAGCCACAACAGAGGACAACTGATCATAATTTCGCCCCAGCGCACCGAGGTCGATGGTAAGATAGCCGCTCTGTGAATGCTGCAGAGAGGCTGATCCGACGCGCGCATCATTCCCGCCCATGTTCATAATGTCCCCATTGTTGAAGGGCAGACTATGAAATAATCGATGAAATTGCAGAGCGTTTTGTGCTGGATGATTGCAATATTTTCGGCTAGATCGAATTTTCGATCAACATTTGCACGAAATCACCATGGCCGCTCTTGATGCGATCGACCGCAACATTCTTAGGCTCCTGCGCGTCGATGCGCGCATGAGCAATGCAAAGCTCGCTGAAGAGGTCGGCCTTTCGCCGTCCGCGTGCCTGCGGCGCATCAAGATCATGGAACGCTCTGGTGTCATCCGCGGCTATACGGCTCTTGTTGATACGGGCAATGCCGAAGCAACGATCGCGGTCATCATAAACATCACGTTGGAACGGCAAACAGAAGACCACCTCGACAAGTTCGAGGCCGCAGTCCGCAAGCATCCTGAGATCAGGGAATGCTTCCTGATGACGGGAGGCTCCGATTATCTCCTGCGGGTCGATGTCGCCAATGCCGTCGAATTCGAGCGGATACACAAGGATATCCTCGCCAGAATGCCGGGCGTTCTCCGAATTCACTCGAGTTTTTCGATACGCGATGTGCTCGGCGCGCGGCCGAAGCACAGAGCGTAGGAAACGGGGAGTGGCCGAGAGTGTGCTCTTGGCTGATCTTCTGGCGTTCTGACCCGTCAGGATTGTCCAGGGCCCGTCCGGATCCGGACGGTCAGTACCGCTGCCTCTCAGACGAACGAACCGCAAGGCACTATGGAAGGGGGCCAGCCCCAAGAAGGGAGTCCCCTTCCATCAGGCTGCACGCTTCAAGGCATCGCCGATGACCGAAACAATGGTGCCGATCTGTTCCTTTTCGACGATCAGCGGTGGTGACAGGGCGATAATGTCCCCTGTTACCCGGATCAGCAGGCCCTTGTTGAAGCAGTCAACGAAAACATCGTAGGCGCGTGTTCCCGGGGCTCCGTTTCGAGGAGCCAGTTCGATCGCGCCGACGAGGCCGAGGTTTCGGATGTCGATCACGTGCGACAGACCCTTTAGGGAATGCAGCGCGTCTTCCCATTCGCCTGCGAGTTCGGCAGCGCGGGTGAGGAGCCCTTCCTCTTCGTATATTTCCAGTGTGGCGATGCCAGCTGCGCAGGCAACAGGGTGGCCGGAATAGGTATAACCGTGGAAGAGCTCGATTGCGTTTTCCGGGCCCGTCATCAGGCCGTCATAGACCTTGCGGCTGGCGAACACGGCACCCATCGGGATGGTACCGTTTGTCAGGCCCTTGGCGGTCGTCACGAGGTCGGGAATGACTCCGAAGTAATCCGTAGCAAATGGCTTTCCGAGCCGGCCGAAGCCAGTGATAACTTCATCGAAAATGACAAGTATGCCGTATTTGTCGGCGATGGCCCGAATACGTTCGAGATAGCCTTTTGGTGGCAGGATTACGCCCGCCGAGCCGGACATTGGCTCAACAATCACCGCTGCGATCGTTTCCGCACCATGCAGTTGAACCAGGCGTTCGAGATCGTCGGCGAGTTCAACACCATGAGCGGGAAGCCCCTTCGAGAAGGCATTGCGGTCGAGGTCGAGTGTGTGCCGCATGTGGTCGGCGGGGATTTGCGGGAAAACGCGGCGGTTGTTGACGAGACCTCCCACGGAGATGCCGCCAAAGCCGACTCCGTGGTAGCCCTTTTCACGGCCGATCACCCGGGTCCGGGTACCTTGTCCAATGGCACGCTGATAGGCGATCGCAATTTTCAACGCGGTATCGACGGATTCGGAACCGGAACCTGTGTAGAACAAACGATCAAGGCCCGCAGACGGTCCGCCCGGCGCGATCGCTGCGAGCTTCGTTGCAAAATCGAATGCAATTGGATGACCCATCTGGAAGGTGGGAGCGAAATCGAGCGTCGAAAGCTGGCGTTCAACGGCTTGTGTGATTTTCTTGCGGCCATGTCCGGCGTTGCAGCACCAAAGGCCTGCGGTGCCGTCGAGAACCCGGTTGCCATCCACATCCGTGTAATACATGCCGTCAGCGCCGGCCAACAGTCTCGGAGCCGCTTTGAACTGGCGATTTGCCGTGAAAGGCATCCAGAAATTTTCGAGCGCCGGGCGATTTGACTTGGGGGTGTGATCCATTGCTGCCTCCGTTGAGATAGCCTGGATTGCGTAATTTTTTATTTTCCAACAAGTCCTTTTCTAGGAAAATTTAACGCCTTGTTTTTCCGATCGATGTAGTCGACATGTTTCGGTATATAGAACACCTGAAACAGGAGAACTGCGTGTCTGTCGATATCGGAAATAGACTTCGCTTTGTCCGGACGGCACACAACCTCTCCCAGCGCGAGCTTGCGAAGCGGGCAGGCGTGACGAATTCCACGATTTCGCTTATCGAATCCAACTCCACAAATCCTTCCGTCGGGGCATTGAAGCGGATTCTGGACGGTATCCCGATCGGCCTTGCCGAGTTCTTTGCCTTTGAACCCGAAGCGCCACGGAAGGCTTTCTATGCCGCAGAGGAGCTGGTGGAGATCGGCAAGGGTGCGATCTCCTATCGCCAGGTAGGAGAAAACCTGTTCGGTCGCAGCCTGCAGATTCTGAAGGAATGCTATCAACCGGGAGCCGGCACCGGGAAGGTCCCGCTGGTTCATGAGGGGGAGGAGGGGGGAATCGTGCTGTCAGGCCGGCTTGAGGTTACCGTGGATAACGAGCGCCGTATCCTGGGGCCCGGTGACGCCTATTATTTCGAAAGTCGCAGGCCACACAGTTTCCGATGTGTCGGTCCCGTCGCCTGCGAGGTGATAAGCGCATGCACACCGCCGACCTTTTGAGGGAAATGGTTAGCGAGCGGAAGCTGCGGCATTCACTGCTCGCCGGTTCAATCAAGCGCGGCGCCGTTCGAGTCAGCATCAGCGCAACCGCATCATCAGGGGGTCGTCTTCAGCAACTTCTTGCGCTGGTCTACCGTCAATGCCACGCGGGTTGTCTCACCTTCCTCGGTCTTGACGTCGAAGGCTGAGCTTGCGGCCCCGACGATTTTGGCGAATGCTGTTTCGGCGGCTTCCTGCTGATCTCTTGCGGTCACCAGCGTCGTTGTTATTACGATGAAATTCGGCATGTATCTTCCCAATTGTAACAGGTTGAACCGAACGTTTTGCAGACCCAGTCTACAACCAGACCAAGGCGCAATCGAGCCACGAGACGAAGTTTTGCCGTGTTCTGCGACTTGCACCCTGCCTCCAGCGCCGACGTGGATGCGGAGACAGCATTGTCGCGATTGATGATCGAGACCCGGCGCGGCTCTGGTTGTCGACTGTTGTCCGTCGACCTATACCACGCCGTGCCGATCACGGCGGGTTGCTTGCCACTATCCCTGATTTCATCGCGTTTCCGCCCAAGCGGCGGACTAAAGCCGCCGATCGTCCATGATCTTCTTCTCCTCAGGAGATCGTCATGCCCAAACGGGTTGTTCCATCGAGCACAATTTCAATGTCACCCGGTGTAAGAAGCTCGATCGCACCACAAAGCGTGCCTGTGGTGATGACAGCGCCGGCCTTGAGCGATGTCGCTGGCCGCAGCTTGTCATTCGCATAGTCCAGGAGCCAAGACAGGACGTCGCCCTTTGGATGCTGGGCGGGAGCGTCATAGATCGATTGGCCGTTCAACGTCACCAGAAGCGGCGTGCCACTGGCTGTGTCGATCACAGATTTCGCAACGTTCGGGCCGAGCACATAGCCACTGTTGCCGAGGCGGTCCGCGAGGAACAGCAGGAATGAAACCTTCCCGCTCTCCTCGATGGCGCTCAAAAGAAATTCTGCGCCGAGATGCACCGCAGCGATTGCCTCGACGAGGTCCGCACGTGTGTAGTCCGCAGCAGCACGGATCGGAAGATCATGCCCCAGACGGACGGCGATCTCCGCCTCGAACTTCGTACCCCGCTTCCACGGGATCTGCGCGCCGGAATCACCCTGAACATAGGGGTGGAGAGGAGCTGTGACCGCCTGCCCATCGGGTGACACGGTTACCTTCCAAGCATTACTGGAGATCGCCTCATCGGCTGCCAGAAAATTCTGCACGTCCATTGCATGGCGAAGATCAGTGGGGAGGACGAAAGCCGAGGTCGGCGCCTGGTCTCCGGCGCGATGCAGCGCGTGAAGCTTCGATGCAAGGGCACGTGGATCGAATGTGGTGGCTGGATCTGCCATGTGGTCTTCTCCATTTTGATCTGAGTCGCGAGTTTATCGGCCGAGAAAGGCTGGCGCGAGAGCCTCGATGGAAAGACAGTTATGCCAGGGCAGAATACCAGTTCTGGCGATAGTCCAGAAGCCCGGGAATTGTGGCCGGCTTGATGCGGCGCTCGGTTCCGGGGTGGGGGGTGATGCCGGTCAACAGCGCCGCGCCTTGGCTCGTGCCCGTTGATCCGGGAATTGCAACGATTGTCCTCCCGGTCAGCGCTGCAAGCAGGACGAGATAGGTTTCGTTGAGGGCAAACGGCCCTTCGACGATGACGGGGCCGTCTGCGACGACGAGGTCGAGGCAGGTCTGGCTCATCAGAGCAAGATACAGGCACAGGGCCGCGTAGCGTTGTTCGGCGCTGGCGCCCTCGGCGTTGAGCCATCTGCCCTTTTTGCCCGGAAACGGACCGGAGCCCGACACGACATTGGGAAGCAGCATGACGCCCTCCGAAATCACGTGCTCGACGGCGCGGCGAACATATTCTTCGCTGGTACTTCCGATCTCGCGTAATATGGTTTCGAACTCGCGGCCTCCCATGAACCGTGACGAAGGAACGGCGCGGCCATAGGCATCGACATTGGCAAGCGTATCGCGGCCGGGATCGAGACGATCGAAGTTACCTCCAACGCCGAACGTGACGACCCAGGTTCCGGTCGATACGACGGCGAACGGCGCGGCACGAGCCACTAGGTGCGGGAGCAGGGAGGCGTTGGAATCGTGGATGCCGCAATAGACGGGAATATCCGATCGCAGGCCAATCTCCCGCGCGACACCAGGGAGGACCATGCCGAGCGGGTCGAAGGCAGACCGGATCGGTGCCATCAGCTCCCGAATGCCAAGCGTATCGACGAGCGAGGAATATCGTCCGTGACGGGGATCCCACAGGTCGGTATGGCAGCCGAGTGATGTCACCTCGTTCGAAAAGACGCCAGCCAGTCGCCCCGTCCAGTATTGGGGGTACGTGACGATTGTCGCAACGTTTGCGAATTCGTCAGGAAAGTTGGTCTTCTGGTAATGCAGTTGCGCTCCAACATTCAGCCCCATCATCTGATGCGGTGAATAGGTCTCCTCGAAGGCAGGGCGCAGGCGCGCATAGGCTTTGCTGATCTCTTCGGGATAGTCGTGCTCGTAGTCGAGCACGGGCATGGCAAGAGTGCCGGTTGCGTCGAGGAGAGCTGCAGATGCCCCGTGCGTCGTGACAGAAATTGCATCGAAACCCGGTGTTTTTGCAAAGGATCGGAGCGCCCTGATCGCGAAGGCCCAGAGACCGTCAACATCATAATGTGGATAGAGACCGTGCCTCAGGACCGTATTCGGTGTCTTCGCCACCGCGATTTCCGCACCCGATGCACTGTCGAGCACTACAACCTTGGCGTTGGTCTTGCCGATATCGAAAACAGCGACGTATCTGAAATCCTGCGTGGTCATGGCATGTGAAAGACGGTAACGAGATCACTCTGGACCGGCGAATTGTCAGGATTGGTAGCCATGATGTCAGCCATATGCGCCCACCATCTTTTCATCACGGGATGGTCGGGCAGGCTCGTCATCGTATGGTCGGCACGACGGCTCAGCACGCCGAACAGCGTATTTGTCTCCCGATCGAGGTGGATCGAGTAGTCGCTCGCCCCGGATTGATGCAGCAATTCGACCAGCTCCGGCCAAATTTCGTCATGCCGTTTCCTGTATTCGGCTTCCATTCCCGGATTGAGCGTCATCTTGAAGGCGTGCTTTTCGATCGTCATTTGTCCACTCACTTCGAGCTCATGGTCTTGATGCGTCGTGCAACGATTGGAATCGCGATCGTGATGATGAGGAGCAGGCCAATGAAGATAGACATTACGATACCCGGAACATTGAGAAGTCCGAGGCCGAAGGTCACCAGGCCCATGACAAAGGCAGCGATTACGACACCGCCGATCTTGCCGGAGCCGCCGAGAATGGAAACACCCCCGAGAACCACCATGGTAACGACTTCGAGCTCCCAACCCTGTGCGATAGAGGGACGGGTCGAGCCGAGCCGCGACGTCAGGCAGACCGCGGCAATCCCGCTCATCACGCCAGTCAGGACGAAGAGAATGAATTTCACCCGCTCGACGGGGATGCCGGAAAAGCGGGCGGCGAAATCATTGTTGCCGATCGTATAGACCTGGCGGCCAAAATTCGTCGCATGCAGCAGGATCGAGAATGCGATCGCCAGCACGATGAAGAGGACGAATTCAAAGGAGAACACCCAGAACACATAGCCCTGGCCGAAGAAGGCGAACTCTTCCGGGTAACCGCCGTAGGCCTGGTCTCCGAGGACGATGTAGGAGATCCCGCGGAAGAGGCTCATCGTCCCGATCGTCACGACGATCGACGGCAGTTTCATGACCGAGACGAGGAAGCCGTTGAACATGCCACAGACCAGCCCGACGACGATGCCGATGACTACGAGCCCGGGCGCGCCGACGCCAAGCTGGGCGGCCGCACCCATGGCGGTCGAGGCAAGTGCGATGATGGCGGCGACCGACAGATCGATCTCGCCGGCGATGACCAGCAACGCCATCGCAAAGGCAATCATTGCCTTTTCGGTAAAGTTAAAGGTCGCATCCGAGAGGTTCCAGGCATCAAGAAAGTAGGGCGATGCCACGCAATTGAAGATGAAAATCAGTACGGCGACGCCAAAGAGCAAGACCTCCCAGCTCGAAATGACGCGCTTGAACGGTGTGCCGAGGCGATCGGGAATGACCCGCTTTTCACCCGGCGTAAAAAGGACGGTGCTCATGCTGCAACCTCTGCTGGGGTCTCTCCCGCAGCCTTGTCTCGAAGGATGATGCGACCACGATTGCGTTCGCGCCTTGCGTTGAAGGCAACGGCCAGGATGATGACGGTGCCTGAAATCGCCATTTGCGTGAACGGCGAGATACCGATCACCGGTAGCGCATTCTTGATGACGCCAAGGAAAAGCGCACCGAGCACCGTGCCAATGACTGATCCGACACCCCCGGCGATCGAAATCCCGCCAATGACGCAGGCAGCAACGCTGTCAAGCTCGAAGCCATTGGCGATATCCACATAGGCAACCGCATAACGGGACACCCAGAGATAGCTGGCGAGGCCGGCAAGCGCGCCCGACAGGACGAACGCGAGGAATTTCGTCCAGCCCACGTCGACGCCGGCATAGACCGCCGCCGTCGGATTGCCTCCGGCGGCATAGGTGGAGCGGCCAAACGGGGTATGTTTAAGGAGGACGTAGATCAGGCAGACGATGATGATCGCAGCCCAGCTGAGAACCGGCAAGCCGAGGACAACAGTGCGCGGCACATTCAGGAACGTCGGCGTCATCTGGTGGGCATTGACCCATTCTCCGCCCGACAGGACAAAGGCCATGCCGCGGTAGATCGTTAGCGTGCCAAGGGTCACGACAATTGGCGGGATCTCAAGCGCCCAGACGAGAAAGCCGTTGATGGCACCGAGAAATGCTCCAATCAGGATCGCAGCTAGGATCAGGGCGACCAGGGGCAAGTCAGGGTAGGCGGCATTCATCATCGCAACGGCCATGCCCGTAAAGGCCAGGTTTGCGGCGACTGAAAGGTCGATCGACTTCGTCAGGATGACCGTCATCTGCGCGAGCGCCAGGATGATGAGAATCGACGTGTCGTTGAAGATAGCAGCGAGGTTACCGGGCGTAGCGAAATCCTGGGCTCTCGTCGAGAAGATCGCGACCATGACCGCAATGATGACGAAAAGAAGGGTTTCTCGTTTTTTCAGAAGTCTGGACATTCCGATTACCTCAAGCGTTTCCGGTCGCGGCGCGAACCAGCGTTTCCGGCGTGAGGTCCCTGCGCTCGAAAAGACCGGCCATCAGGCCTTCTTTCATGACCAGGACCCGGTCGGACATTCCAATGATTTCAGGCAGCTCGGACGAGATCATGATGATCGACAGCCCTTCGGCGGCGAGTTCGCTGATAAAGCCGTGCACGGCAGCCTTCGAGCCGATGTCGATGCCCTTGGTGGGTTCGTCGAGAATGATCACCTTCGGCATGGTGGCGAGCCATTTGCCGATCACAACCTTCTGCTGGTTTCCTCCCGACAGGGTCCCGACAGGAACCGAAAGGGCAGCAGCGCGCAAATCCAGGCGCTCGGCATATTTGCGCGCCAGTGCAAATTCGTTCGCGGCTTTCAGGAAGCCCTTGCGCGAGGTGCGAGCGAGTGAGGGAAGAGTCATGTTTTGGTAGATCGGCATGGGCAGCGCCAGTCCGTGACGACCGCGCTCCTCGGGAACATAGACGATACCTGCGCTGATCGCGTCGAGTGGCGAGCGGATCGCAATTTCCTGACCTTCGAGCGAAAGTCGTCCCGAGGCGGGCGTGGTAATACCGAAGAGAGATTGGCAGAGCTCGGACCGGCCAGCACCGATCAACCCGTAGACACCCAGGATTTCGCCCTTGCGCAGGGTAAAGGAGATATCGCGGAACTCTGTCTGATGACAGTACTTCTCGACCTGAAGCACCGGGCCGCCGATCGTCACATCGATCTTCGGAAAGGCATTCTCGACATCGCGACCAACCATAAGTCGAACGATATCATCCTGGGGCGTCTGCTTGAGTTGGCCGTGGCCAACTGCACGTCCGTCGCGGAAGACCACGAAGTTGTCGGCAATTTCGTAGAGCTCGTCGAACTTGTGACTGATGAAGAGGATCGCCTTGCCTTGCGCTTTCAGCCCCTTGACGATGCGGAACAGGTCGTCGATTTCCTTTCGCGAGAGGGCCGCCGTCGGTTCGTCCATGATGACGATGCGCGCCTCGATCGAGAGTGCCCGGGCAATGGCAACAAGATGACGCTGCGCAATCGAGAGATCCTTCAGCCGGATCGTCGGATCGATATTGCTTTCAAGGGAATGCAGTAATTCCTTCGAGCGACTGTTCATCAGTTTCCAGTCGATCGTGCGGAGCCTTGTTCGCGGCGCATGGCCGAGAAATATGTTCTCGGCAACCGTCAGTTCGTCGAAAAGAACGGTCTCCTGATGAATGGCGGTCACGCCGACGTCGATGGCGGTCTGTGCGCTGGCGAAGGTCATGACCTTTCCATCGACGATGATCTCGCCTTCGTTCGGCCGGTAAATGCCTGTCAGGATCTTGACGAGTGTCGACTTGCCGGCACCGTTTTCGCCGATCAGGGCAGTGACCTTGCCGGGATAGAGCGCGATGCTGACGTTATCGAGCGCCTTCACGCCGGGGAAGATCTGCGAAATCCCGCGCATTTCCAGGATCGCGGGCACCTCGTCCGCCTTGATACCCGCGACGGATTGTTGGAGGGCAGTGTTCATCAGCGTTTACCAGTGTTCAGGTGAAAAGTCCCGGCGGCGCGAACCGCCGGGTTTTTGCTTGTTGGAGTGCGACTAGAAAACCTTCGAGAACTGGTCGATGTTCGAAGCGTTGTAGACGAATGGATCGGACATTGCGGCTTCGCCCTTGTCGTCGATCTTGATCTTGCCCATGCGGCCAGCTTCGATTTCCGTGCCCGGCTTTCCGGTCGCATCACCCTTTACGAGGTGATAGGCGATCTGCGTTGCGGAGTAACCGAGGTCGATCGGGTTCCAGATGGCAAATTCCTTCGTCGCACCCGACTTGATCGCTCCTGCCATTTCAGACGGCAGGCCAAGGCCGGTCACGTAAACCTTGCCGATGAGGCCCTTGTCTTCGACAACCTTGGAGGCAGCCAGAACGCCGACCGTCGTCGGTGCGACGATGACCTTGACGTTCGGGTTGGATTTCAGCAGGCCTTCGGCTTCGCGATAGGACTTGTCAGACAGATCGTCGCCGTAAACTGTCGTAACAAGGTTGAGACCCGGGAAGTCCTTGAGCTGCTTCTTCATCTGGTCGATCCAGATGTTCTGGTTCGTCGAGGTGGTGGTTGCAGACAGGATTGCGAAGTCGCCCTTGCCGCCATCAAGATGGTCCTTGGCGAGCGTCAGGCACATCTTGCCGATCAGCTCGTTGGACGAGGGGTTGAGCTGCAGGATGCGGCCGTCCTTGTTGACACCGGAATCCCAGGAGATGACCATGATGCCGCGCTGCTTGGCTTTCTTGAGTGCCGGTACAACGGCGTCCGGGTCGTTGGCGGAGATGGCAATCGCGTCAACGCCCTGGGCGATCAGCGAGTTGATGACTTCGATCTGGCCTTCTGCGGTCGTCGAGGTCGGGCCCGTGTAGATCACCTCCACGCCGCCCAGCTCCTTGGCAGCTTCCTGCGCGCCCTTGTTGGCGGCTTCAAAGAAGCCGTTGCCGAGCGACTTCACGACCAGACCGATCTTGACGTCCTTGGCGCTTGCTGCGCCTGCCATCAGGGCGACGGCAAAGGCGACGCCCACTGCCAGTGTTTTTGCGAGTTTCATGCTTTCATCCTCCCACGTTAATAAGACTTGCTACATCCTTGCGGCGCCACTCAAGCGACCGACGAGGAATTCCCCTTCGCTTGCGAAACCGTGCTCGCGATTACGAGCTTGATGCCTGCATCCTCGATCATCCGAACGGACTCCTCTGGAACGCCGTCGTCGGTAATGATCGTTGAAACACGCTCAAGCGGACACAGAATGAGGCTCGACCGGCGATGAAACTTGCTGGAATCGACCATGACGACGAGCTCGTCGGCCTGGTGCATCAGCTTTTGCTCGCTTTGTATGATCTGCGCATCCGATTCCATAACCCCAAGGGGGCCAACGCCCTGCGCACCGATGAAGAAACGTCGGGCGTAGAAATTGCGGATCGCATCATTGTCGAATGGTGACAGGATGAGGCTCTGCTCGCGGTAGATCACACCGCCGGGAACGGTAACCGTGTTCTTTGAATGCTTGACCAGGTGCTCGGCGATTGCAAACGAGTTGGTCATGACCTGCATGCGATGCGCGGCCATGAAATGCACCATCTGAAACGTGGTCGTCCCGCCGTTGATGATGATGGCGTCACCGGGATCGCAAAGATCGACAGCTGCTCGGGCAATTGAGCGTTTCTTATCGATGTTGACCGATTCCGAAACTCTGAAAGGGCGGCCCGCAAGATTTCCGAGTTGCGGCGGATGCACGGCCTCTGCGCCACCGCGGACGCGGCGGATTTTTCCCTGCACATGCAGCGCTGCAATGTCACGCCGG
The DNA here is from genome assembly GCF_014193305.1 of Rhizobium sp. BK181. Classification (NCBI taxonomy): domain Bacteria; kingdom Pseudomonadati; phylum Pseudomonadota; class Alphaproteobacteria; order Hyphomicrobiales; family Rhizobiaceae; genus Rhizobium; species Rhizobium sp. BK181. The sequence goes on along the minus strand of NZ_JACHZA010000016.1, from coordinate 39,351 downwards.
ATCGTCGCCTCGGAAGCTTCGGTCAGTTCAGAGATATCCTGAACTGTGACGACCGACTTTTCCTGAACGGCGCTCAAGATGATGCGATGGCGTTCGCGTTCGTGCATGGGGTTCCTCCTAACCTGCTTATTTCGCAGTTATGAAAATCTGTCAATCAAAAACGATCATATAATTTCATATTGCGCTGCAACATAATCGGATTTGATCGTTTTCGATTGACAATGTCTGCTTTCATGAGCGATATCGTCAGCACAAGGGAGCGCACAGTTCGTTCGCGCACCAATAAATTTCACATGGGAGGATGACATGGCGGCAACCGTCCGGCTTCTTGATAACCGTTGGGACGACTCATACGCGGCAGGCCTCGATGAGCCTGGAAAGCTGCTGTATCGCTCCAATCTGCTCGGCGCCGACAAGCGCATCACCAATTATGGCGGCGGCAACACCTCCGCCAAGGTCATGGAGACCGACCCGCTGACCGGCGAAAACGTCAAGATCCTCTGGGTCAAGGGTTCTGGCGGCGATGTCGGCACCATCAAGCTCGACGGCTTTGCGACTCTCTACCAGGACAAGCTCGATTCGCTCAAAGGGATCTACAAGGGGGTCGAGGATGAAGATCGCATGGTTGGGTTCCTTCCGCACTGCACCTACAATCTCAACGGCCGCGCAGCGTCCATAGATACACCGCTGCATGGTTTCGTACCGTTCACGCATGTCGACCACATGCATCCGGACGCCATCATCGCGATTGCTGCCTCCAAAAACTCCCGGGAATTGACGAAACAGATCTTCGGTGACGACATCGGCTGGCTTCCGTGGCGCCGCCCCGGTTTCCAGCTCGGGCTCGACCTGGAAGAGTTCGTCAGGGCAAATCCGAACGCGCGCGGTGTCGTGCTGGAGAGCCATGGTCTCTTCACATGGGCAAATGATGCAAAGGCTTGCTACGAGCTGACGCTCGATATCATCAACAAAGCGATCGGATGGTTTGCCGAAAAGACCGAGGGCAAAGCGATCTTCGGCGGCCAATCGACAGAGAGTCTGCCGGCTGACCAGCGTCGCGCCATCGCCGCCCGGCTGATGCCTGAAATTCGCGGCCGGATTGGCCAGGCTGAGCGCAAGCTTGGTCACTTCGATGACCAGGATGCTGTCCTCGAATTCGTAAATTCCAGGAACCTGCAGCCGCTTGGGGCCCTCGGTACGAGCTGCCCCGATCACTTCCTGCGGACCAAGATCCGTCCGTTGATCGTCGCGTTTGATCCGGCAAAGCCGGATATCGATGCCGTCGTTTCTGGCCTTGACAAGGCGCTCGAGGATTATCGAGCCGACTATGCGCGGTACTACAACGACTGCAAGCACGACAATTCGCCAGCCATGCGCGACGCAAATCCCGTCATATTCCTTGTTCCAGGCGTTGGAATGCTGTCATTCGCACGGGACAAGGCGACGGCTCGCATTGCCAGTGAATTCTACGTCAATGCCATCAATGTCATGCGGGGGGCATCAACGGTTTCGGAATATCAGGGGCTGCCCGAGCAGGAAGCGTTCGACATCGAGTACTGGCTCCTCGAAGAGGCCAAGCTTCAGCGGATGCCGAAGCCGAAGAGCCTTGCAGGGAAAGTTGCCTTCGTCACCGGCGGCGCCGGCGGCATTGGTCGCGCGACAGCCACCCGACTGATCGGAGAGGGTGCCTGCGTCGTATTGGCCGATATCGATCAAGACGCGCTCGAAAGCACGCGAGTCGAGTTTTCGAAGCAGTTCGGAGGTGACGCCGTCCGCAGCCTGAGGCTCGACGTGACCAGCGAAGATGCTGTTATATCCTCATTCGCCGAAGCCTGCGTCGAGTTCGGTGGAATTGATATCCTGGTGTCGAATGCCGGCATTGCTTCGTCGGCGCCGATCGAAAGCACGGAGCTTTCGATGTGGAACAAGAACATGGATATCCTGTCAACTGGCTACTTCCTTGTATCGCGTGAGGCCTTCCGTCTGTTCCGCAGGCAGAACCTCGGGGGCAATGTCGTCTTTGTCGGGTCAAAGAACGGCCTGGCTTCCTCGCCGAATGCGGCCGCCTACTGCACGGCAAAGGCCGCCGAGATCCATCTTGCCCGTTGCCTGGCGCTCGAGGGCGCAGAAGCCGGCATTCGCGTCAATACCGTCAATCCGGATGCGGTGCTTCGTGGCTCGAAGATCTGGAGTGGAGAGTGGCGCGAACAGCGTGCAGCGTCCTCCAAGATCGAGATCGGGGAACTTGAGGAGCACTACCGCAAGCGTTCAATGTTGAAGCTGAATGTCTTCCCGGAGGACATCGCCGAGGCAATCTACTTCCTGGCATCCGATCTCTCGGCAAAGTCCACCGGCAACATCATCAACGTCGATGCTGGCAATGCGCAGAGCTTCCCGCGCTGATCGCTATTTCCGCAGGATCACCCATATTGCGTGGATGATCCCCGGAACGTAGCCGCAGAGCGTCAGCAAAATATTCAGCCAGAAGTGCAGGCCGAGACCGACCTGCAGAAAGACGCCTAGAGGCGGCAGGATGATCGCGAGAAGAATTCGAATGATGTCCACGGCCGCCTCGTTCATGAGTAGCATTCCACGCAGGTGAACGCGGACAGGAGCCGTTGGTTCGTTGCGGCAAGGGAGGAAAGAATGGCCGATACCAGGATCGCGCAGGATCTTATCGCGCAGGAAAATGACAAGCGTGCAGCAGCGCTCCAGTCGGACTACGAGGCCCTTGGGGCCAATTTGGCGCGGCGCGGCGTCGACATCGAAACCATAACACGCAAGGTGTCCGAGTTCTTCGTCGCCGTTCCATCCTGGGGTGTCGGTACCGGTGGCACCAGGTTTGCCCGCTTTCCGGGCACCGGCGAGCCGCGCGGTATCTTCGACAAGCTGGACGACTGCTCCGTCATCAATGAGCTGACACGCGCGACACCAAACGTGTCCTTGCATATCCCGTGGGACAAGGCCGATCCGAGGGAACTGAAGGCGAAGGGCGATGCGCTTGGCCTCGGCTTCGACGCGATGAATTCCAACACCTTCTCCGATTCACCCGGCCAGGCGCATTCCTACAAGTACGGCTCACTGAGCCACACGGATGCGGCGACCCGTGCTCAGGCCGTCGAACACAACATCGAATGCATCGAGATCGGAAAGGCGATCGGGTCCAAGGCACTGACCGTCTGGATCGGCGACGGCTCGAATTTCCCGGGCCAGAGCAACTTCACGAAAGCATTCGAGCGCTACCTTGCGGCGATGGCTGACATTTACAAGGCGCTGCCGGACGATTGGAAGCTGTTTTCCGAGCACAAGATGTATGAGCCGGCTTTCTATTCGACGGTGGTGCAGGACTGGGGAACCAACTACCTGATCGCCCAGACGCTCGGTCCGAAGGCTCAATGCCTTGTCGACCTTGGCCACCATGCACCGAACACCAACATCGAGATGATCGTCGCCCGGCTCATCCAGTTCGGCAAGCTCGGCGGCTTCCATTTCAACGACTCCAAATATGGGGACGACGACCTCGATGCCGGTGCGATCGAGCCCTACCGCCTGTTCCTGGTTTTCAATGAACTGGTTGAGGCGGAGCAGCGTGGGGTCAACGACTTCAATCCGGCGCATATGATAGACCAGTCGCACAATGTCACTGATCCGCTCGAAAGCCTCATCAACAGTGCCAACGAAATCCGTCGGGCCTACGCCCAGGCGCTGTTGGTCGACCGCAAGGCGCTGACTGGACACCAGGACGAAAACGACGCGCTGATGGCGACGGAAACGCTGAAGCGCGCCTATCGCACTGACGTCGAGCCGATCCTTTCGGAGGCACGCCGGCGGGCCGGTGGTGCGATCGATCCGGTCGGGACCTACCGGGCGAGCGGCTATCGCAAGAAGGTGACTGCCGAACGGCCCGCTTCTGCCGCCGGGGGGGGCGGCATCATCTGATCGCCACGTTCCACGGCCGTTTCAAAGGGCCGCTGTCGGCGCGACAGCGACCCGGTTCACATTAGGGCCTCCATTCGCCGGCTATCTGCCGGGTCGCGATGTTCAGCCGATTCCAGACGTTGATGTTGGCGATGGCGATGACGAGCGCTGCGAGGCTCTTGCCGTCGAAATGCTGCGTGGCTTCATTCCAGATATCATCGGGTACCGGGTCGGCGCGATCGCTGATGCGGGTAACCGCCTCGGTCAGCGCCAGGGCTGCTCGTTCAGCCGGCGTGAAATAAGGAGTATCACGCCAGGCGCTGACGGCAAAAAGCCGCTCATCGGTTTCGCCCGCCTTCTTGGCGATGCGCGGATGTCCGTCAATGCAGACGCTGCATCCATTGATCTGGCTGGCGCGCAGATTGACCAGTTCCAGAAGGATTGGCGACAAACCTGTTTTGGCGGGGACGGCAGCCAGAGCCTGCAGGGCCTGCATCGCGTCAGGAACGACAACCGCTGGATTTCCCATTCTTGCTTGCATCACGTTTCTCCTTGATGTGTTTTCGAAATGACGCCGCCGGCCGTGTTGTCACACAGGCCGGGTTTGGTTCGTCATGGAGTTGACGGAACAGGCTGGAGGAATGTGACAGTGATGCAAGAAAATTGGCTGGCGGCGGAATTCGAGGCGAACAGGGCGCACCTCAGCGCCGTGGCCTCCCGCATACTCGGCTCGCGCACGGATGCGGACGACGCGGTTCAGGAGGCCTGGCTGCGGCTCGGCCGCTCTGATGCCGGTGCTATCGGCCACATCGGCGGCTGGCTGACGACCGTTGTCGCACGCATTTGCCTGGACATGCTACGCTCCAGAAAGGCGAGGCGCGAGGAGCCGTTCGACGGGCCCGTGCACGAACGCGTCGCAGACACGTCGAAATCGGTCGATCCGGAGCGCGAGGTCGCCTTTGCAGATTCCGTCGGCCTGGCGCTCCTGGTGATCCTGGAAACACTCGCGCCAGCCGAACGCGTCGCCTTCGTGCTACACGATATGTTCGATCTCCCGTTCGACGACATTGCGCCGATCCTCAACCGCTCATCGGCGGCAACACGACAGCTTGCAAGTCGCGCCCGCCGCCGCGTTCAGGGCAGGACGGACATGCCGGAGGCGGACGCGACACGCAAGAAGCAGATCATCAATGCATTCCTTGCAGCCTCGCGGCTCGGTGACATCAAGGCACTTTTGTCGATCCTCGACCCGCAGGTGGTCTTCACCCCAGATGCTGCAGCAATCCGGTACAATCCTTCCGTTCGCGAACTGCGCGGCGCGGATGCAGTTGCCGAGACGTTCAAGGGTCGGGCCCAGGCAGCGCAGCCGGCAAAAATTGATGGAGAATTCGGATTTGTCGTTGTGGTCGGCGGACAACTGCGCGTCGTCCTGCTTATGACGTTCGAGGGGGAAAGGATTGCTGGCATTGATGCCGTAGCAGACCCAGCCTACCTCTCAAACCTGGAATACGAGTTGTTCTGACAGGTGAGCCCAAACACAAAGAGCCGCCGCTGCGGCAGCGGCGACTCTCACAGGGGCAGGGAACCGCCCGGAAACATTCAGCAATAGCTGCACATGGCAGCCGGATCGTTCGAAATCGACTTCAGAAATTTGCCCACAGGAGTCCGCTGTTCGCGCTTCCCAGCTGCCGTCTCGAGGAGACGTCTGAAATCGTCAAGTTTCACGCCGTCGGCACGGAGCACCATGGCGATCAGGGGGTCGCGAAGGGCTTCGGTAATCGTCAATTCTTCTCTGGTCTTGCTCATGGTTTGCCTCCTTTCGTGGGCAGTAGCCCGTGTTCCACTCCGTCGGCGCCATGTGACTGCGGCATGAAGTCTCGTTGACTTCGCTGAGGAGTGGTGTTACCGGTAAGTAACAATTCATTTGTTACCGATCGGTCACATGGATGTCAAGGACCTTGTCCGCAAAAAAAGTTGAATCATTGGCCCTGCAATTTCCCGCCAACGTCGACGAGAAACTCCCACCGCGAGAACGTATCGTGTCGACCGCCACCCTGCTGTTTCGTGAGCACGGCATCCGCGGCATCGGCGTAGATGCAATCGCAGACGCGGCCTCAACGAACAAAATGACGCTCTATCGCCACTTTGGCTCCAAGGATGAACTCGTCTGCGAAACGCTGCGACGTGCTTCAGAAAAGGCAGAGGCGATCTGGCGCGACCTTGAGGCGGTTCATCCCGGCGACCCGAAGAGCCAGCTCAGGGCGTGGGTTGAAGCCCGTACCCAGAGCCTTTGCGGTCAGCACGTCGGCTGCGATCTTGCGAATGCGGCAATCGAGCTCAAAGGCGAGGGGCATCCGGCCTATGGTGTGATAGAGCGCCATAAGGCTGAACAGCGCGACCGGCTCGAGGAGCTCTGTCTTGCAGCCGGTGCGCGCGAACCGGCACTCCTGGCGGATACGCTGACCCTGCTTCTTGAGGGGGCTCGCGTGACACGCCAGGCAATGGGCAACGACACATGCTGCAATCACTTCTCCAAAGCCTGCAACGCCGCCATCACCGCCTTTGCGTGATCAGGCGGCGTGTCGGTGGGAACCATCTTTCTTCTCGCTCTCCTGACGAGGTGGGGAGGATGGCATGAATTATACCTACCTTCATCGTCTGTACCAAAAGCGCCCCGAGCTCGAAGCCAAGCTTGAGCTCTATGAGGCACGCGATTGCTTCGGCGACGAGGAGATCGACGACGGTACGGATCGGGAGTTGCGGAAGCGGCTCACCGAGATCGGCACTGGAATCGACACCCTGGAACACTTGAATGCCCGCTAATTGCCGGCGTTAAGCAGTTGTATGGTCCGCTGATCGTACTCCCCGTCATAGAGGTGCTCGATGACCTTGTGGAACGGTGAGCCGTGGTCACTGATGGCTGCAAACAGCGTCATGGACGAGCGGAGCTTCAGATCATCGGGGGATCCGAACATGTCGTGCGCAGACAAGCCCTCGATTTCGAGGATTGCATCGACGCAGCGCTGCAGCCGGCTTCCAAGGACGGGATCGGCAAGATAGGCGGTAGCCTCTTCGGCAGACCTGATCGCATATTTCTCGGCCATTGTGGAAGTACCCAGTCCGGCCATTTGGGGAAAGATGAACCACATCCAATGGGAACGCTTACGTCCGGCTCTCAACTCGGACAACGCTCGCTCGTAGAAGCCGTTCTGTGCGTCTACGAAGCGCTCAAGGTTGTAATCGATTTTGCCGGGCATCGACGACCCTCCCTTTACGCATAACTATATCGCCAGGGATCCTTGTCCATGCCCGGACTGCGACAGGCCGCTAGCAGGACCTGTCGGGGTATGGACTGTGCTCGCGGCAGTAATCCGCCGATGGAAGTGTTTCTGAGATTGATCCGACCGTTGCCGGATCGAGGGATGCCATCGGAGCTGTATAATGGACCGTCAACCCGGCAACGCCCAGGAGCACGAAGGCTGCAAGGACTATCACTCGGTTTGATAAGGAAGGTGCGTTTGCATTGACATGCTCGACATATTCGCGTTCACCCATGCCGTTCAACTCGTCTTCCGTTGCGTGGTGATGCACCACGTCGCCGCGCGCCGTGTTCAAAGTCTCACCATCTTTCATTTTGTTAACTCCTACACTGAAGCGCGCATCGGCATACGATCGTCTTCTGCCGCAGACAGCACGCACGACGCATTTGTGATTTTCAGGCCGCGGATTGAAGAGTGAATACGCAAACGCAGTGTTCATAAAATCGAACCAATCGGTTTGATTTGACCTATGGGGCTTGGCGCGTCGACAAAATTCGGCTTAGGTCAGCAGGACATTCAGATTGCGGATAGCCCATGGCACACTCATTTGGCGCGATGTCAGTTGCGCAGCTTTCCACTCTCATTCAAACTGCAGCCGTCGATCCCCTCGAGGTGACACAAGCCGTGCTCGATGGTATCGACGCCTATGCGGATAGGGCAGTTTTCACGGCAGTCCTGAGGGACCGAGCGCTGGAGGAGGCCATGGTCTCGTCCAAACGCCTGAGGGAAGGGCGGTCGCGGGGGATGCTGGACGGCATACCGATAGCGTGGAAAGACCTCTTCGACATCAAGGGTCGCACGACAACGGCCGGCTCTACCGTCCTTTCGACCGGCCCGGCCGCACAGACCGACGCAGCGGTGGTGGCAGCGCTGAAGCAGGCGGGGATGATTTCAATCGCCTGCACCAACATGAGCGAGTTCGCCTTTTCCGGCCTTGGCCTCAATCCGCATTTTGGCACGCCCGAAAACCCAATAAGTCGTGACGTGCCGCGAATCCCGGGCGGTTCGTCATCCGGCGCCGGAGTCGCGGTGGCTGCCGGGCTCGTGCCGGTCGCCATGGGCACCGACACCGGGGGATCCGTTCGCATTCCTGCGGCGTTCAACGGTATCGTCGGATACAAGGCGACACGCGGTCGCTACCCGATGAATGGCGTCTACCCACTGGCAAAGAGCCTGGATTCCCTTGGCCCGCTATGCAGAACGGTGAAGGACGCCGTCTGGATTGACGCAGCCTTGCGTGGAACGCCTTTCCCGCTGATGGTGGCTCGACCGGTCGCCGGGCTTGAAATTGTCGTGCCGGACAACGTCGTCTTCGATGGCGCGCAATCCGGGGTTGTTGCAGCCTTTGAAGCAGGGCTTGATCGGCTTGCTGCCGCGGGTGCGTCGATCACCCGGATCACAATACCGGCCTTCGATGCCATATTGGGGCTCATGACCCGATATGGCGCTCTTGTTACTGCCGAAGCCTTTGCACTTCATCGCGAACGGCTGGCCGGGCCGGCCGCCGACGACATGGATCGACGTGTCGTCGTGCGCACGAGGCTCGGCGAGAAGATCACGCTTGCGGACTATCTTACGATCCTGGAAGCGCGCGAGCGGCTGATTGCCGATGTCGCGCGTCGCGTGGGGTCCAGCCTCGTCGCCTTCCCATCCGTTGCCCATGTGGCACCGCCAATTGCACCACTCGAAGCCGACGACGAGCTGTTCTTTGCAACCAACGGCCAGACCTTGCGCAACACAATGCTCGGCAATTTCCTCGATTGGTGTGGCGTCTCGATCCCCTGCGGGACTGGTGACGCCAATATGCCCGTCGGTCTCCTGCTCTCTGCCGTGGCAGGGCAGGACGAAGCAGTCCTCGGTGCCGCCCTTGCTGCGGAGGAGATCATCCGCAAAGACCTGAGTTGACCGATTGGCATTGCGAGGAGGCGAACATGACTGAAGGAACGCTGGAGAATGGACGCTTTGCAGTTTCGACGTGGTCGCTGCATCGGTTGTTGGGAACCGTCTATCCCTACAGCCCCGATCCAGACAAGAGCCAGGACAGCAAGGAGCCTTATGAACCGGGACGTTCATCGCTGATCGAAATCCCACAGCAGCTCGCAAGCAACGGTATCGGCAGGATCGAGATATGCTCGTTTCATCTGCCAAGCCTGGATCGAGGCTATCTCCAGGAAATGCAGGCGGCCCTTCAGGAAGCTGATATCATGCTGCAGACGCTTCTTGTCGAGGATGGGGATCCGAGCCATCCGGAAACAGCGAAACGTGACATCGAATGGATTGCCCGCTGGCTCGAGATCGCAGAGGTGCTTGGCGCCAGGAACATTCGGGTGATTGCGGGCAAGCAGCCGCCATTACGCGAAAATCTGGAGCGCTCGGCGGGGCACCTCGGGTGGCTTGCAAGACAGGCCGGCAATAGCGCGGTTCGGGTTGTCACCGAGAACTGGTTTGATCTCCTGCCATCCCCTACGGAAACAAACTGGCTGCTTGACACGCTGGAAGGCAAGGTCGGTCTCAATGGCGACCTCGGCAACTGGGCAGCGCCGGCCAAGTACGAAGGTCTTCGCGACATTATGCGGCGGGCAGAACTCTGCCACGCCAAGGCCAATTTCAACTCGTCCGGCCTCGATGGCGATGATTATCGCAAAGTTCTGGAAGCGTGTCGGGTGGCAGGCTACGACGGACCATATACGTTGATCTACGATTCAACGTTCTACGCAGACGAGTGGGATGGCATCCGGCTCGAAAAGGCGTTTATCGAGGAGTTTCAACTGGACAGGCGGCGCGCGGTCGGCTGAACCGCGAAAGGAGCATGGAATGAGTGGCAGGACGATCGACAGCTTCGCACAGCGCATCAGAAGCGGCGAAGGCGGATTGATTTCTGCGTGGATCGGTATTCCCGACCCACTTTTTGTCAATCATCTGGCGCAGGAAGAATTCGATGCAATCGTGCTGGACATGCAGCACGGCGTCTGGGATCTGGGGTCGGCTGCCGTTGGAATCGGTCAGGGAAGACTTGCGGGCAAGCCGGTCCTCGCGCGAATTCCTGTCGGCGATTTCGCCGCTGCCTCCCGCCTCCTTGATGCGGGGGCCTCTGGGATCATTGCGCCGATGATCAACTCGGCGGCGGATGCGGCCGCCTTCGCGAAGGCTACCAAGTATCCGCCGGTTGGTGAGCGTAGCTGGGGACCGACGCTGGCCCTGAACCATACGGGACTTCCCGCAGCCGAATATCTGACGACAGCGAACGATACAACTGTCGCCATCGCCATGATCGAAACGCGGGCCGCGCTCGATGCCGCAGACGAAATCACGCGCGTTGAGGGAATCGACGGCATTTTCATCGGGCCATCCGACCTGTCGATTGCACTCTCGCAGGGCACCTCGGTGGCACCGGATACGCCCGAAGTCGACGGCGTTCTGAAGCACCTGATCGCCCGATGCCGCGCTCATGACAAGTTCGCCTGCGTTTTCGGCAGCAACGGCGAGCGGGCAGGCGAGCTCTTGAAGATGGGCTTCGATTTCGTCATCGCAGGCGCCGACACGCAGCAACTGCGTGCAGGAGCGGCAAGCGCGATTGCTGCGGCCAGGCGGGTTCAGGCTTCGGGTTGACTACTTCACCGCTAGCCAGATGACGTGACGCGCGCCTCCGCGCTTGCCATTGGCGCGTGTGTTTATCGTCTCGACGACGAACCCGCAATCAGACAGACGACGGGTGAACCTGGCGTCGGGTCCTGATGACCAGACGGCGAGAACCCCGCCAGGCAGAAGGGCATTTCTCGCCGCGCGCAGTCCGGCGCTGTCGTAAAGGCGATCATTGGAACGGCGCGTTAGCCCGTCAGGCCCATTGTCGACGTCCAGCAGAATGGCATTGAATTTCGCGTTGCGCTCCCGCAGCAGTTCACCTACATCACCCTGATGGACGGTAACCCTGGGGTCATCAAGGCAACCCTGGAAGACCTCTGACATCGCGCCGCGGGCCCAATCGACGACCGCCGGCACAAGTTCGGCAACCACGACCGACGCATTTTCAGGCAAAACTGAAAGGGCGGCACGCAGTGTGAAGCCCATGCCGAGGCCGCCGATAAGGACGGTCGGGCGCGGATGATTGCTGATCTTCTTATGGGAAAGGGTTGCCAGCGCTTCTTCGGAGCCACTGAGGCGGCTGTTCATCAGCTCGTTTGACCCAAGCATGATCGAAAACTCGCTGCCGCGTCGCTTCAGACGCAATTCGCCGCTTTCGCCAGGGATCGGCGCCGAATCAAGTTGAATCCAAGGAAGCATGTTCTCGTATCTCGCGTTGCGTGCCACTCCCTAGCACAGCATGGCGGTCCCGCGAACCGCATCTCGGCTCGCGGGACAGTGTACGGGCAATGACTACTGGAGATTCCGGCAGGCCTGATTGGCTGCACGGGTTCCAGGCTGGGCTTCCACGCGCTGGCCGCCAGGGCAAACGGTCCAGTTGATCTGGTCTGAATATATAGTGGTCGTGCCAAAATCGATCGGGATAGAAAGACCTCCTCCGCCTGTGCCCTCGGTGTCGGGAGATGTTCCCAATGGCGGAGAACCATCGAAGCGGCCGCTGCTGTCCATTCCCATGCTCGCTTGCGCGAAGGCCGAACCAGCAAAACCGAAAAGGAGCACTGAAGTCACTGCGATAAGCCTGCGCATGATCGAGATCCCTTCATGTTGAAGCACTTACGAATATAGAGCCGATTCTTATTTGTACCAGCAGCTCGGAACCATAAGGCCGTCTAAATTCGTAGGAATTCGGTAAATGATTAACGTGAGGCGCAGCGGTCTGTGCGCCTCGTGCTGACATCCTGCGTGGCAGCGCCATATTGCCCTCAGGCAGGAAGATGGGAGACCGATATGGATGCAGATTCCATGGTGATGAGGGTCCGGGTAACCGGTCGCGTCCAAGGGGTCAGTTTTCGCGTATGGACGCGGGATCGTGCGCGTCGACTGGGCTTGAAGGGGTGGGTGCGCAACGAAGACGACGGCTCGGTCATGGCCCTTATTGCCGGAGAGGAAACCGCCGTTTCGAGCATGCTGAAGGATTTCTGGAAAGGGCCGCCGGGGGCGTCTGTCGATGCCGTCGATGTCGAAAAGGCCCGGCCCGAGACTGTTCCAGATAGTTTCGAGATCACGGTGTGACTTGAAGTCGTCGGTTCCGTCACCTGCGTGGCTACACCGATCCATTTGTCGCGCGATGGTTCGAGGGAGGAGACGGCGACGCGCGACCTCCTGCACCACATGACGTCCCGCGCTGTGAGATTGACTCCGGTTTAACTGTCGCGGCAAACGCCCGGATGTGAGATATTGGGTGCGCGGCAGATCGGCCGATCTGCCCGGTTGTTGAGGGAGGATTCCTTATGCCACTCTTCATCATCACAGGGTGCTATTCAACGACGGCAGCGAAAGGAATGATCGCCGATCCATCTGACCGGGAGGTGGCGGCGCGAGCCATAATGGAAGCAGCAGGCGGAAAACTACACTCTTTCTACATTACGACCGGAGAAAATGACTGGATGGTAACCGCTGAATTTCCTGACGGTGCTGACCTGGTCCCCGCACTCCTGGTCATCGGAGCGTCGGGAGCAGTAACAAATATCAAAACCGTGCGAGCATACACGGGTTCGGAATTCAAGGCCGCCCAGGAAAAGGCGGGCAAAATCGTATCTGCCTACAAATCCCCGGCAAGATGAGGCAGCCAACTCACCGAACCACCGTCGGCAGCGGACGTTGAATCCGCTGCCGGTTCGTTTTGTGGCATCCATCGATCCCGGCTGTCGAAATTTCCGCTGTCCTGGCTCCATCTTTCGCTTCGCGACGAGCAGCCTTTCGACCCTTGATGACGGCCCATCATGCCCGCAAGGATCGGCGATCCGGCTGCAGGGCCACGGCTACATGGTTGGTGCAAAACGTACGCCGAGGGAGCCGAATTGCCTCCATCTGACGGTGCACTCAAACACACGGCCGTCAGACAATCTCAGATCGAACTCCTGAGGAACCGCGAGTGCTGCTTCGACAGCCAGTCGCGCGCCGCCATCGGACAAGTCTTTTACAACGCAGTCCAGTACACTCCCGCCGCCGTTAAAGAGTACCTTTCCTCCGATAAACGTTCTTTTTCTATGGGTCGATCTGCTGTCCATTGGCACACCTCATTGCGTCTAGCGTATATTAGCCCGCGGATGACCGAGAAGTTAATGAGACGGTCAAGGTACGGTCGCAGACAAAGCTTCTGAGATCTCGAGGCATTGCGGCATCGGTCGATGCCTTCGGTCTCGAGGCGGACCGGCTGGAAACCGTTCCCATTTTGCGAGTGACAGCGAGGACTTGATTGTCCGGGTCAATCCCGGGAGGCCGTTCCGGACTGATTGTTGCTCTCCTGAAACAGTATGTGGTCCAGACGCGCCGCTCGCGCAATTGTGCCCGCTGGAACCACATTTCGGCCATGGTGTCGGCGAGTAGGACTGGCTCGCACTCTCGAAACTCGAATCGGAACCCCTGAAGTTGCATGCCACGTTCTTGATCCGACCGCTCCTGGTGGCGGCCGGCGCTTCCCTTCTTGCGGCTTGTACGCAAATCCCCTCGGAGCGCCTTGTCGCATCCGTCGACACTCCCCCGACCGGAGCAAGTCTTTCAGCGCTTGAGCCAAGCCGGGCGGCGGCAGCCCAGTCAACCGTCGTCCCGACGGATCGGCCTCCTGAGAAGCCAGACTATTCGATCGCCTACGCTGAGCTGGACGATCAGGAGTTTCGCTGGCCGGCGATCGACCCTAGGGCGGTTCATCCCGACTATCTGCGCCAGGAGGTCGACTACGCAACGGACGAGCCACCGGGCACAATCATCGTCGACACCGAGAGGAAATTTCTCTACCTCGTTCTCGAGGACGGACGCGCAATGCGATACGGGGTAAGTCTGGGCGCGCAGGGTCGTGCCTGGAAGGGGCGGGCGATCATCCAGTGGAAGAGGAAGTTTCCGACGTGGACGCCCACCCCTTCGATGATTGCGCGAAATCCAAAGCTCGCACATTGGAAGGGGGGCATGAAGCCCGGCCTGACAAATCCACTCGGCGCGCGTGCTCTCTACATCTTTCAGGACGGCAAGGATACGCTCTATCGCATCCATGGCTCTCCGGAGTGGCAAACGATCGGAAAGAACGCGTCATCTGGGTGCGTTCGGATGTTCAACCAGGATGTCATCGATCTCTATGACCGTGTCCGCGGAAAGGCACCGCTCCTCGTGAAATAGGTCGTGAGCGATGAGTGAAAGCGAGCCGCGCGTCCGGACCGAGCATCCCCCAGTGGGCATTTCGACATGACTGGTGAACAGGAACCCCTAGGGTTAGACCAGGACGACGCAACTGTTGAGACGGCGGCAACGGGTATGAAAATCGTTCGTGGCCGCCGAACAATGGGGCGGACCTTCGGGTGACCGTGACGCTAACTACTGCCCAGGGCCCTTAATGCCTGCGGCAACAAATACTCGGCAACCTCTTCATGACCTTCCGCGGTGCGATGACGGCCACAGGATCACGATACGCGCTGAAGGTTCGCCCACCTCCAGGTAATCGGATCAGTGGAATGTGACGCGCACTTAATCCGATCTCGGCGACGTATTCCTTGGTATTTAGGCCACTTTATTGTTTGTCATTTCCCTTGGCCCTGTCGATAATGACAAGCCGGCCCCGGTGGGCACATCCGCGTCTAACCTGCCACCGGCGTTTGTGCTGTGCGGAACACCAGCGTTGACGACATGGGAATCAACCTCACGCCCATGAAGAAGACGTTCCAGTTCAACGGGAAGGCCTGATCTCTGGCGACGCCGCCAGGATGCCGCCGGCCTGTTCCTCTCCCGGCTGTGTTATCGGCTCCTATACAAACGATGAGAATCGGGGCCGCCCATGCTTCCACTGCACAAATGGAAAGCATGAAACCCGCCAAAGCGATGCGGCAAGGTTGGAAAGGTACCACCTGAACCAGAAACAACTGCATGCATTTCTGCCTCCGTCTCGATGACAGGCGGATGATTTCGAAGGTTTATTTCAGGACACCTTCAGCGCGAAAGAGGATTTACCATCCCGCCACCCAGGTCGTCCCGCGAGGCGAGCGGGACAACAATACCATCAAACGTCAGCGTTAAGCAGTGGAGGAAAACACCGCCTGAAACAGCAAACAACCGCCTCACTCGAAGAGCGGCACGGGAGCTTATCGAGATGCGGTCCGCTATCGCGACGGTTGGTTCAGGCGCTTGGGATCCCATCGTCGTCTACAACGGCATTGACTTCACATATCAAGCCTGCCGGATCATAGGTGATATTCACCTCGCCCTTCAGTTCAGCCGCAAGCAGGCTTTCGATCAGGCGGGAGCCAAATCCCCTTCGGGTAGGCTCGCTGACCCTTGGTCCGCCCATTTCTTGCCATCGCAGGGTGAGTCTATGCGGTTCGTCATTGGTGACAGACCAGTGAATGGATATCTGTCCTTCCGGCATGGACAGCGCTCCATACTTTGCCGCATTCGTAGCCAGTTCGTGCAATGCAAGCGAGATCGAAACGACCGCACGGGGCACCAGGCGAACGCTTGGGCCTGATATTGAAATCTTCTCGCGCGAATAGGGCGACAGGGCTTGCTTTACCACCGCTTCCAGCTCTGCCTGTTCCCAATTCCCGTGCATCAGCAAGTCATGAGCCCTCGACATCAGGGAGATCCTGGCCTCGAATGCATCCACCCCTGCGCGGTTCGCCGTCTCACGCCCAAGCGTCTGTCGGGCGATGGCCATGACGGTTGCAAGCACATTCTTGACCCGATGATTGAGCTCTCCGACAAGAACCGTCTGAAGTCGCTCTGCTTCCTTGCGGGCAGAGATGTCGTGCGCAATTTTCGCTGCGCCGATCGTCCTGCCATAGGCGTCGAAAATCGGGGACACGCTGAGCAGGACATCGACCAGCCCGTCATCACTGCGCCGGCGCTTTGTTTCGTAGGGATCGACCCTCAATCCGGCGCTGACCTGCCTGATGATCGCAGGTTCTTCTTCAATCCTGTCGTCCGGAACAAGGATCATGACAGAACGTCCAATGGCTTCTTGTGCCGAGTAGCCGTAGAGTTTTTCCGCGCCACTGTTCCAGCTCGTGATCCGCATGTTCAGATCGATGCTGAGAATGGCATCGTTGGAGGAGGCGATGATGGCCGCAAGACGACGCTCCACCTCTTGGGCGCGCTTGCGCTCGGTGATGTCGACAACAACCGCGGCGGCCTGCTTGATCTCTCCGTGCTCGTCGCGTAGGGGCGAAACCGAATTCGCGACCCAGACAAGACTTCCATCCTTGCGCACGTAGCGCTTCTCGATGTCGAAGCTCTCGCCGGTCTCGATCATTTGCCTGAACGAACGGAGGTAGTCTTCGAGATCGGTCGGGAACGTTATGTCCTGCACCCGCATCTTTAACAGTTCAGTTTCCGAATATCCGACAATTTCGCAGAACCGCCTGTTTACCAGATGCAGCCTGCCGGCGAGATCGGATTGCCCGATCCCGGCTGCAGTCTGTGTGAATATGGCGCGGAACCGCTCCTCGCTCTCGCGCAGTGCCGTGTCAGACCTGACTCGTTCAGTGGTCTCGTTGACTATACAGAATACGCCGCGCACCTTGCCTGTCTCATCGCGTACCGGCGAGTAGGAAATGTCGAAATGGACGGTTTCGGGATAGCCGTGACGTTCGATGTAGAAGGGGCGGTCCTTGGCGAAGACCGTTTCTCCGAAATCGAGGACGCGACGCAAAAGAGGCTCCAGGTCACTCCACAACTCTCCCCAGTATTCGCGCGCCGGGCGACCAAGTGCGCGCGGATGCTTGGTGCCGATGGTCGGGGCGTAAGCGTCATTGTAGAGTGCGATGAAATCCTCGCCCCAGAAGAGAACGATCTGAGCCTTTGACGGCAACATCAGATCGACAGTCGACTTCAGACACTGCGGCCATGTGCTTGGTGGACCCAGACTGCTATCGGCCAGGCCCTGACCGTAGATGCGGCCCGACATCTCGTCGGATCCGGGTGATGCGTCGTTGCTGTGCAGGGGCTTCTCCTCCACCCGATGGCCTTTTAATTCAGAGGTTTGATGGCCAAACGTCAAGGGGAAAATTAAGGTGCCTCTTCACTTCTCGACGTGGCACCAGGCCGCCAGGAGTGGCCGTGACGTGCATCGCATTGCGACGTTATGGCCGGCTTCATTGAAGAAGATCGAACCGACCGTGCCGCGTTGCCATCCCTTATCGTCGCATGAGAATTCGCAGTCGGACAGCGAGAGAAAGACGCGGGACCGAAACTGGATGTGATCGGGGAAGCGGCTGTAGGGTGCCATGATGGTCAGACCGAGAGCGACGTCGCTGCGCTCCTCCATGCCAGACATGCCCGCGATTACCGCATGAGCGTGGGTATGCTCGATGTTGATGCTGGCAAACGGGCCGGTCTTGCTGGCGACCCATTCCAGGCTCCTGGCGACATCGGTGATGGCGGCGGCAGCTTCGGCGTAAGGCTCCCCCCTGGAGGCCAGGTTGCGTAGCGCGAATTGCAACTGCGGCGCCAAGGGCAGAGGGCTAGCCGGCTTCATCGCGACGGCGCCGGGCTCCTGCAGGAGGTGAAATACCTTGCCGGCGACGAATTTTTCCATGAAAGGAGCTGCATCCGACATCAGGATGTTACCCAACGCGCCGATAACGCGCTGGACATTGGCAGGCCTGCGTGAACGGCTCAGGGCATAGTCGCCACTTGCCGTTCTTGTTCCACGATGCAGAAGGAGGTCAGCTTCCCTTCTCAACCGGGGCTTTGACATTGGATCTCGAAACTCCCTGCTTGCCTCCGGATCCTTATCCCGATGCGATCAAAAAGCAAACCGCACCACCGTTATTTTGGTGTATCCGAAATGATCGCTAAGACATAGGGCCCGCTGTCAAGTGTCGGTGTCGCCCTTGATCCGCCTCAGGACGCGATCAAGTGCCGATATCAACGCGTCATGTCCGCCTTTTGCCTTGAAATCGGACAATACCTGTTCGTTCAGGCCACCCTTGGTCGCGAACTCGCGACTGAGGTCGACAAGCGGGACGTCGGAACGCATGGCGGTTTGCGACAGACTGGTAAATAACGCCGCGATATAGGCGCGTCCCTTGTCGGCGGCGAGGCCATTATCTTCAAGCCAGGCAGCCGACATGTCCATGATCCCGAGAACGGTCGACATCAGCGAGCTGGCCGCAGCCAGAAGATCATATTCCTGCTTCGTGTCGCACTCGACTGTGGTCCCAAGAACGGAAAAAAGGTCTGCAACGTCGTTATCTGCCGGGAAGATGGCGGTCACACCTTCGCGACGTGCGACGAAAGGCAATGGAATGGCCTGTACGAGTTGAACTTCCACACCAATCCATCCGAGAAGGGTCTGGCGATCGGTCGCCGCAATGACGCTGAGAACGGATTGCCCGGTTCGGAACTTCAGCTCACTCATGACGTCCTGTGCAATTTGAGGTCGGAATGCCAGGACAACCATATCGCTCTGATCGATGACCGACTGGTTGTCTGCCGCAATCGAGACCTCTGCGAATTCGGCGGCGAGACGTTGCGAAATCTCGGCGCTTCGGGGCGAAACAATGACATGCAAGAGAGCGGGGGATTCTGCCAGCAGTCCCCTGATCATGGCCTCGGAAATCGTCCCGGTTCCGATGAAACCGATCTTCTCAATCTTCATTGCCGTCCTCCCCAGGTGCCACGATGCGTCCAATGGGATCGCACCTGACTGGCGGGATACAGTCTCGCGGGATGGCCTGCAAGCTATAGCTCTTGCATGTAGAGCGGACAGATTGCCGCCAGAATGAATCCAATGCAGATTGCGTCCGTGGAACACTGGAGGTCAGACATTGCTGGAAAAGCTGATCGGTGACTACGGCGTGTTCGCCGTGTTTCTTGGCGCTGGTATCGAAGGCGAAACAGCGGCTTTTCTCGGCGGAATCGCTGCCCACCGCCACCTCATCGCCTACTGGCAGGTTGCCTTAGCGGCAAGTCTTGGTTCGTTTACCGCAGACCAGATCTTCTTCCTGTTGGGCCGCCACGCAGCGAAATGGTCCTATGTGAAGAGGCTTCTTGACTCGGCACCGATCGCCGGGGCGACTCGCCTCCTCGAAGCGCGTCCGACAAGCTTTATCCTGGCCTTTCGGTTCATATACGGGATTCGCACGATCAGTCCTGTTGCGATCGGTGTATCCAGCGTTCCGGGCTGGAAATTTGTCAGCCTCAACGCGATTGCCGCATCGGCCTGGGGTATCATGATAACAGGCGCCGGGTTCCTGGCCGGGCAGGCCATCGAAGCCATGCTCGGACGCTTGCAACTGCATGTGCACCTGTTGATCGCGCTCGTCGCCGGCGCCCTGCTTGTGTCGCTCGGCGCTTATGTCGCGCGCAAGGAAATGACGCGGCGCTCGGCACGCCTTGGCGGCTGAGACGCCCGCGTTGGCTCCTCGGTGTCCGGCCGACTGGATATGGCCTCCCAAGAAAACAGACCGATTTTGCAAATCAGGAAGAGGGAGTACCAAGGAAAGCCTGACACGCGGGAAAGCAAGTTGCCGCCGGTGGCCTGCCTTCCCTTGTGGGCGTTGAGCAAAAGAAACAGCTACCGCGACGGGATTGCCGCTGGTGTTCTGTCTGAGAATGCCTATGTTTCGCGTAGCTTCGACGTTACAGGGTTTCCATTTTTGCTTCTCGAAATTTCAATCGTTGCCATTCTTACCATCTTGAATGGCGTTCTCGCCATGTCGGAGCTTGCCGTCGTTTCCTCGCGGCCGGCTCGTTTGAAGGTTCTTGCCGACCAGGGCAGTCGCGGGGCCGCCATGGCTATGAGGCTTGGCGAGGAGCCCGGGCGGTTTCTGTCGACAGTGCAGATCGGCATCACGCTGGTCGGCGTGCTATCAGGTGCATTCTCGGGCGCGACGCTTGGCGCTCGACTGGCCGGCTGGCTTGGTACGCAGGGTCTGTCGCCAGCAGCTGCTGATGCGCTTGGCGTCGGCTCGGTCGTTGTCGCGATCACCTATCTCTCATTGATTGTTGGCGAACTGGTGCCAAAGCAGATTGCGCTTCGTGCGCCGGAGACCGTGGCGAGCAAGGTCGCACCGGCGATGATTTTCCTGTCCCGGCTTGCCGCGCCGCTCGTCTGGCTGCTCGACGCATCAGGACGGACAATCCTTCGCCTTCTCGGCCAGGCAGGCAAGTCGGGCGATGTCGTCACAGACGAGGAAATCAAGACTGTTCTGGCAGAAGCGCACAGCGCCGGTGTCATCGAGACGGAAGAGTCGGCGATGATCTCCGGGGTGATGAGGTTGGCCGACCGAAACGCACGTGCCTTGATGACACCGCGCCGGGAGGTGGAGGTGATTGATGTCGAAGACAGTTTCCCGGAGATCCGGGAGCAACTCCGCCTGAGCGCGCAGGCGCGACTGCCGGTACGCAAGAATAGCTCGGACGAGATTATCGGCGTGCTCTTGACCAAGGACTTCTATGACGCCTTGGCATCCTCGGGTCATGTCGAAATCGGGACGCTCGTTAAGCAGGTGCCGATCGTATCGGATCTGTCAGGCGCACTGGACGTCATTCAGGCAATTCGTCGATCAAGCTGTCACATGGTACTGGTCTATGACGAATATGGCCACTTCGAGGGGGTGATTACCTCCGGCGACATCCTGGAGGCAATTCTGGGTGCCGTCCAGGAAGACTCGATCGGCGAGCAAGCCATTGTGCGTCGTCACGACGGCAGTTACCTCGTATCCGGCTGGACGCCAATCGACGAGTTCGCGGATTTCATGAATTTCCAGATTGATGGCGACAGGGACTATCAGACAGTCGCGGGTCTTGTGCTGGAGGAAATGAAGCATCTACCCGAGGTCGGCGAGAGCTTCATTATGAATGGCTGGCGTATCGAGGTCGTCGACCTTGACGGGCGACGGATCGACAAACTGCTGCTGACTGCAATCGTCGCGCCGGACGAGGGGTCGCACCAGATGTTGCACTAATATCCGAACACACTTGTTGCTGGTGTCGTCGGAACCTTCAAGCGAGGATGGAGTTCATCGCTCCAGAAACATTGGAGGTAATTATGAAAGTGCATGTTACAGCAGCAATCGCGGCAATGATGTTGAGTGTCCCGGCAATGGCACAAACCACCGTCGTGACAGTGCCCGGCGAGGTAAGGACTTACATTACCGAGCAAGAGGTTCCGTCGGTGACGTATGACGGCGATATCGTTGTCGGAACAGAGCTGCCGTCCTCCATCGAAGTTCACACGATCCCCAGCAATGATGCATACGCTTACACAGTAATCAACAAACAACGCGTGATCGTCGATCCCCATACCCACCGCGTCATCGAAGTCATCAACTAATCAGCATGTTCGCGACGATAGGTGACATTCAAGTTGAACGTTGTTTGCGTTGGCCTTTCGCAACGTAAGTATTGCGGGCCAACGCCCCTGTTTGTATCCGGTTACATTCCGAGATACCGCCAGCCCTTGAGGAGCTCCTCGGCAGCTGCGCCGCTGCGTCCTCGGATGTCGATGGAGCCAAAATGCTCCTCTTGATTGCTGCTTTGGTTCAGGTCCTCGATTGATAGGTCTGCTCAATTTGTCTTTCCTGGTGGGCGCACCAGCATTAGACTTGGTCGATCAGGTACCCGTTGCGCTTCGAGCAAACCGCTCGGGAAGTGAGGCAATGTGCCACTCAGGCTGCCACAATCGATCTCCAGCCACTCGCTCGTCAACCCACTTGATTACGAGCTCGCCTCCGAGCGCGCGGATGCTCTCGGCCGACAGGGCCGCAAGGCGGAGGCCGCGTTGGCGAATTTGGCTGCATGGTCTTCGGAAAGCCCTCAACGAATTGATCGGATGACGCTTCTGGATGACGCTTCTGATGCAGTATGGGCCCTGTTCATCCAGCGGGAGATCTGCGGCCTTCGCAACAACGGAGATGTCATCGATCGCTACCAGATTCCCGGCGAGGTCCTCGCGAGGCTTGGCGCCACCCGCAGGTGACACCACAAGTAGGTGCTAAGCGTGTGCCGTTCGGTCGAACGGGGATCAAGTCGAGAGTGACGAAACAACGCCAAGACACGCTCTCAGCCGTTGACTGAGTCTTATTCGGAACGTCGGGTTGCGCGTCCAAAAGCGTCAGTATGTCGGAGTAATGTTCGGCGTAACCTTATTGTTAGCGTATAGTAATTCGCCGGAGTTCACTTGTGCGCGATATGATCCAGGAGGAAATATAATGCTGTTTCTGGCGAGAGATTTAACCTAGCCCTGGTCACCGAGTTGGGACATACTTACTGCGCAGTTGTTCTCTTGTTCATGTTTAAAGGGCGGATTGCCCGGTAGCGATTGGGGAGACGTCATGCCAGCCAATTGGGATCCAAATCAGCATATTGACTCCGAGACAGGTCGAATTGAATGGCCGACGGGTCCGATGACCGACATCGATCCGGACTACGAACCCAGGTGGGTCGAAGCCTGGGTCGTACAGGGTGGCGGAATTGGCCCAGGGCAGGTTTGGGCCGGACCAAGTCAGAGCTCCGCTCAGAGTTCCTGGACAGGCTTCCAGAGTGGGCGCTGGACCGCGCCCGAAGCTGGGTGGAGAAACGGACGCTTTGCGCCCGGTCCTGCGGTCGGAATTTCGCTCCTCGCATTGCGCGATGATGATGGACATTACCAGTATGATTGGTGGTTCGATGTTGTCACACTTCGGGATTAGCGCCGATCTGGAATGGTCGAGCGAGACGCAGATGGAGGATACAATGACCATGGAGGAGCGCGAATTCATTGAGCGCTACAAGACCCAGGTCGACGTCCTGCGGACTTTGCAGAAGAGGGTCACCGAGGCAATCGGCAGAGCCGAAGAAAAGCTTGAGCGGGTAGCCCGCGGAGAGGCTATGGACGCGGTCTTCGGTCCTGTCCAGCGGCGCCCGAGCGGCAAGGAGCGTGGCTAGGCCAATCTCGCCGGTAGTACGCCATTTGTCACGTCTTGTCGAACTCTGCCAGTCGACGCTTTGTGTTGGCTGCGGCAACCACGTTTCCCTTGCGCTCGTATAGACGCAACGCAACTGACGCCGCGGCGAACGCGTCGCTATGTTGGCCGGACGCCTCGAGGACATAGGACAAATCGACAAGTGCTACGGCCCTGTCGTTGACGAAGTCCGTCTTTTCGGCGAACTCCACTGCGGCGCGCGCAAGGGCTTCGGCCTCCTGGATTTTCGCCCTGCGGGCAAGAATACGTGCGCGCACACGCCGCCAGCGAACCTGCGTCACCAGATCATCGATTGCAGCAAGCTCCGAACTCACGGCCGTAAACTCCTCTGCCTCATCGTCACGACCTTGCTCCAGGAGAACGGCTGCAAGCGAGGCCGCCATCGTCGAACGAAAGGCGCGCTCGCCCATCGCCTCAAGCGCGTGGTAGGAAGCGCGCGCGCTCCTTTCTGCAGCGGCAGGATTGCCGGCGAGCAGTTCGACGACGGCTTCATGTTCTGAGGATGCTACATAAAGGGTGTGGCTGAGGCCGAAGTCGGCGTACGCCGCATTGCTCTTTGCGATTTGGTCGCGGGCAACAGAAAAGCGGCCGGCGATTGCGTTGAGGGAAGCGAGTTGACGCAGGATT
Source organism: Rhizobium sp. BK181 (assembly GCF_014193305.1). NCBI lineage: Bacteria > Pseudomonadati > Pseudomonadota > Alphaproteobacteria > Hyphomicrobiales > Rhizobiaceae > Rhizobium > Rhizobium sp. BK181. The sequence continues at coordinate 15,452 of NZ_JACHZA010000016.1, read as the reverse complement.
GCGGCCTCGGACACTGGGCTTTCGGTCACTTCCACACGCATGGCCTCGCAGCGGCTAATTCCTTCGGCGGCAGGGGTGGGGCCAAACCAGAGCGATGAAGCAATCCAGGTCAGGATTTCGTGATATTCGTGCCAATCGCCCGCATGCCTGGCGTGAATTGCAGCGCGCTCCCAAGCTTCGGCTGCCGCCTCGCCCCGGGCGCCGTTGAAACGAAGCCAGGCCTTTAGTCGGTGTGCACGGCATAGACCGAGGTCGTCTCCCAGACTTTCGAAGATCGGGACAGCCTCAATTGCGGCCTCTTCTGCTTGCTTTACCCCGCCCTCCTGGGCGAGGAGGAGTTGCAGGAACTGTCGCTGGATGCTGACATGCGCAACCAATCGCCGGTCTCTGGAGGCGGCGGCAAGCTGTTCGGCTTCGTCGAGGATACGGCCCGCATCGTCCAGTCGGCCGCTCTCGATCTGCGCACCGCTCAATTCGGCAAGCAGCGCGATCCGGCGTGGGTCATCCCTTGGAATGAGCCGCGATACACGCTCGAGAAGGCTGATTGCCGCCGGAAGGTCGCTGCGAACAAGCGCCCGTCTTCCGGCCGCCTCGAGCCGTTCGCCTGCACGGGCGGCAAGAGAGGCAGTACGGGTATCGCGTGGTCCGAGTGATGTCCGGTATTGAAAGGCCTGTTCAAGGTGATAGCCGACAAATTCCTCGAATTCGCGAAGACGGTCTGCAGTCGCTCGTTCAAGCCAGGCGGCGAAGTGTTCGTGCAACTCGGCCCGCGAACCTTTCGACAAGGATCGATATGCGGCATCCCGGATGAGGGCATGCCTGAAGCGATAGGCCTTGTCTCCAGGGAAGGTCGGAGCCTCCGGCCGGATCAGATCCCGGCGCACAAGCGCAAGCAGCCCGGCCTCGAGCGCATCTAACAGGGGTTTCGCCAGTTCGCTGACTGCTCCTTGGTGGAAAACTGCGCCCTCCACCGCTGCGGTCCTCAAGATCGAACGCTCCACGGATGGGAGCCGCTCGAGCCGGGCAGCGAGAAGAGCGTTGATCGACGAGGGAACCGGCAGATCGGCGAGATCGGACACGGTGACCCAGCCATCGGACGCGCGACGCAGTAGGTTCTCGTCAATCAGCATTGCGACAAGCTCCTCAGCGAAGAGTGCATTGCCACCGGCGGCACCGAAGATCCTCGATTCGACAGCCGGCGGGAGTGGTGCGCCGCCGAGCAGATTGGATATGAGCGTATGGCATTCCTCGTCGCTCAGCCGCTCGAGAAAGATCGAGGTTGCATTGCGCTTGCCCGCTCCCCAGCCGGGTCGAGCGTCGAAGAGTTCCGGCCGCGCGATGCAGACAAGGAGAATTGGGACGTCGCGGGAGAAGTCGGCAACGTGCTCGAGCAGGTCCAGGAATGTTGGCTCCGCCCAATGAACATCGTCCACCACGACGACGAGCGGACCGGATCGGGCGAGTGCCTCCAGAAGCTTGCGCACGGCCCAGGCGGTCTCCTCGGTGGTCCCTTGTACCGCGCCGCCGAGGCCAAGCGCCCCAGCGACGCGCTCGGCAATGAGGCTGGCCTTTTCGTCCCCTGCAAGCTGCGCTTCGATCATAGCTGCGAGTTGCTCACCTCCATCCAGCCCCTCGGCCCGCGTGAATTCCCGGACGATCTCGGCCAATGGCCAATAGGTGATGCCTTCGCCGTAGGGCAGACAGTTGCCGTGCAAGACCGTAACGTCTTCCGCAAGACCACGCGAGAACTCCCGTACGAGCCGTGACTTTCCGACCCCGGCATCACCAAGGACGCTGACCATATGGCATGTCCTGTCGCCGACCGCGTTCTGGAAGACGGTTTCCAGCAGGACGCGCTGGCGTTCGCGTCCGACAAAAGGGGAATCGAAGCGGCGCGCAAGCCCCGGCGCGTGATGGAGGACTTCGCTAACGACAAGCGCTGTGATGGTCTCGCCGTGCTTGAGTAGGCGCGGGCCGCTTGGTGAAACGACGACCGCATCGCGTACCAGCCTGTGTGTCGATTTGCCGATCAGGATCTCGTTCGGCAGGGCTGCTTCCTCCAGCCGCTTTGCTGTATTGACGGCTTCGCCGGCGACCGAGAGAAACCCCCGCGAATCCGCGCTGGCGATAACCTCACCCGTGTTGATGCCTATCCGGTTTACAAGGCGTACTCCCCACCCAGCCTCCAGTTCCTGATTAAGATCGGCAAGTCTTTCTCTCATTTCCGCCGCTGCCCGCACGGCCCGCGTAGCGTCGTCTTCGTTGGCTGTGGGCGTGCCATAAACGGCCATGATGGCGTCCCCGATATACTTTTCAACGATTCCGCCATGGCGCTGCACGACAGCGCTGATCTCGCCAAAGTAGCGTTTGAGGACGTTGCGAAGCGCTTCCGGGTCAAGCGCAAGCCCGAGTCGGGAGGAATCCACGATGTCGGCAAAAAGGATCGTGACCGTCTTTCGGATGTCGGTGCTCGGCTCGTGCAGCCCGGGCGCCAGCGGCCTGACCTCGGCCGTTCGGGCTGCCATCCGGTAGATCTTGACAGGCCGGCTGATGTTCTTCAGTTGCTGCTCGCCGGCATATTCGAAATCGACATCGATCTTGCCGGGGAGTTGCTCGTAGGCCGAGCCCGTGATCAATACGCTTCCGGCAGGGCAAATTTGTTCGAGACGAGCGGCGACGTTGATGCCATCGCCGAGCAGGTCGTCATCCTCGACCACGACATCTCCGAGGTTTATGCCGATGCGTAAGACGATCCGGCGTTCGGAATTGACCGGCCTTTGCCAGTCGGCCACCTTTTCCTGCATGGTCACAGCACAAGCTACGGCATCGACGACGGAGTTGAATTCCGCGATCAGTCCGTCACCCATGACCTTGACGATCCGGCCGTGGTGCTCGGAAAACAACGGCTCCATGAGGGATTGCCGTAAATGTTTCAACGCGGTGAGCGTTCCGCTTTCGTCCGCCTCGACGAGGCCTGAATAGCCGACGACATCTGCAACCAGAATTGCTGCGAGCTTTCGTCCGACCCGAGGCAATGGCATAATATCGCCCTTCTGCTGGCAGACTTGCCTTCATCACACGTCGTTCCAGAACAAAACAATAGCCTATTGCTGCGAATGCGACGACCAGAATCGGCCGGCGCCATCCGTTGTTCGTCCACTGCTTCGAATTGGTTTGCACGGTGCCTGACGTGCCTCTTGAGGCCCGGCAACGAGACAGGTACATTAATGGTGCCTAATGTACCCTTGCGCGACTGGGGAGCGAAATGGACATCAGCTTGACGCGACGTTGTGCGATGGTGAACGGCGTGCTTCTGACCACAGCGGTCGCCCTTTCGGGAACACGTTCGATCATACCGTCGGCACGTGCCGGTGATCAGATCGGCGAGGTTACATGGGCCTTGCCCAGCGTTGCGGAAACGCTGTTGATCCCACATGCCTGGACAACGTATGTCGGGGCGATCATGTCGCTCGTCCAGGAGGGACTGCTGACGTTCGGAGACGATCTCAGCCTTGAGCTCGCTGCCGCTGACACCTGGAACCAGGAGAATGCGACGACGCTGCATTATCACCTGCGTGGTGGCGTCACCTTTGGCGACGGATCTCCCTTAACGGCCGACGATGTCGTTGCCACCATGGAATATCACATGAACCCGGACTCCGGTTCACAGCTGGCCTCCTTCTACAATTCGGTGGCAGCCGTCAAGGCGACAGCAAAAGACCAGGTCACTGTCAAGTTGAAGGGTCCCGACGTACAGTTCGTCTATACCGCTGCACACATGGCGGGCTTCGTCTTCAAGAAGGAGCAACTTGCGGACAACGGCATCGGAACGCCGGAGGTGCTGCCACTTGGGACCGGCCCCTACAGGTTAGCCGAATTTGTTCCGTCCGATCGCGTCGTTCTTGAGGCCCGCGATGATTACTGGGGTGGGACACCCTTTGCTAAACGCATCGTCTTCCAGGCAATACCAGACCGGCAGGCCCGGCTGCTAGCCATGCAGAACGGTGACATAGCAGGTACCTTCGATATCGCCATTTCTGACCTGGACCAGTGGGATGCACTCGGCAACGTCGAGACGACGCCTTCTCTTGGCGTCTATGCACTCATCCTGGACCAATCGGCGCCACCGTTCGACGACATCCATGTTCGCCGCGCCGTGGCCCATGCTGTCGACCGGGAAGGCCTGGTTAAGGCTCTGCTCAAAGGCAAGGGAGAGGCAGCAACGGCTCTCAATCCGCCGCAGATGTGGTCAGGGCTGATGTTGCCCGAGGAGGTCCGCGCCTTTTACGCTACCTTGGCGCAGTACCCATTCGACCTAGGGCTAGCGAAGGCTGAACTGGCAAAATCCGGCCATCCGGACGGTTTTGACGTTTCCATCCCGGCATCGAGTGCCGATCCATACATGGTCAATATCCTGCAGTCCGTGGTCGAGAACCTGAAGCAGATCGGTATCCGTGCAAGGATCGAGGAAACCGACAACAACACCTGGCTCGCCCAGTATTTTCGCCATGAGAAGCTCGGAATGCAGATCATGGCCTATTATCCTGACTATCCCGACGCCGTCAGTTATCCCTACCTCTTCTTCTCGAGTTCGACCGCGAGGAAGGATGGACTGAACGGTTCGAACTTCAAGGATGCTGAGGTTGATGCGCTCCTGAAGACTGCGACCGAGAAGTCCGATCCCACGGAACGCACGGTGGCGCTGAAGAAACTGTTCACGATCGTCAACGACAAAGTCCCCCTTGTGCCGATATTTTGGCCCAACTCTGCGATGGCTCTCAGCAATAAGTACAGGCTCAACGGCTATACCGCCTTCTGGTATAATGTTCCCTGGGCCATGAGAGGGTTTGGCCCGGCATGGTGACGCTGCTGTCCGGAAGAAGACAGAGGGGTGTTTCCCCATCGATCGACACCGGCCGAAGACGGAAGGTACCGGCGGATGGACCTTTTTTTAGCGCGCATCATCGATCGGCGGCAGATGAGGGACCTGCAGGGGAGGCCAGACGCCTGCTTCGTGGAAATGCAGGTCGTTCCGCAATGCCACAGCCTTGACCCACACGACCGACATCAAGTGGATGCATGCATTTGCACCTGTTTGGGGCGGACCCGTGGGGCACGACAATGACGGCTTCGACCCTCGTCATGTTTCTCGCGCGCCGGTTCGCAATAGCGATCCCGCTTCTTCTGATCATCTCATTCGGTGTCTTCGCACTCGTCCATATCGCCCCAGGCGATCCGGTGCGCTCTCTGCTTGGCACGCGTGCGGCAGACCCGGCGACGATTGCTGTGATCCGCGCCCGATACCACCTGGATGACCCGCTGCCGATGCAGTACGGAAAGTGGCTGTCGCAAGTCATCCGGGGGGACCTTGGCGTCTCCATTCAGGGCAATCGGGCGGTGACGCGGACCATCAAGGATCGGCTAGGCGTCACCGTCTTCCTGACCTTGATGAGCAGTGCCCTTGTTCTCGGCCCGGGCATCTTGCTTGGCGCCGTTGCGGCTTATCGCCAAGGTACGCGCCTGGACCGGGTGGTCGTGTTGCTGGGTGTTTTCGGGATAAGCTCGCCAGCCTTCGTCACCGGTATCTTCCTCCTCTACCTCTTCGGTGTTTTGCTGCGCTGGTTTCCCATCTTCGGATCAGGTGATGGTTTTTTCGACCGGGCCTGGCACCTGGCACTTCCTTCGCTGGCGCTGGCGATATCTGTCATGGCAATCGTCATCAAGATCACGCGTGCAGCGATGATCGAGGAGCTGGGGCAGGACTACGTCACCTTTGCACGGTCACGTGGCCTTTCCCCGCACCGTATTCTTTTTGCCTACGTCCTCAGGAATTCCCTCATTTCGCTGGTCACGGCCGCGGGGATCATCATTGTCGGTATTGTGGCAGGGGCGATTTACGTCGAAGTCACCTTTTCGTTGCCGGGCCTCGGCGCCTTGACAGTTGACGCCATCCAGAAGCGCGACATTCCGACGATCCAGGGGACTGTTCTGCTATTTTCTACTTTTGTCGTGCTGGTGAATCTTGGAGTCGACGTGATTTACGCAATGATAGACCCACGCATCCGCTTTGGGAGGGTTCGGCCATGAGCAGCCCGGCCGCCGACGAAGGAGGTGTAGAGGAGCTGCGGCCGCGCGTTGCCGCTAGCGTGCTCGTTGCCATGCTCGTTCTCGCGACAGTAGCGGTCAGCGCCATCCTTGGAGATAAGATTGTCCCCGATTCACCGTTTCTCCAGCGACTCGGGACTGGCGATACACCGCCATCGCTCGCGCACCTCGCAGGGACGGATCTGTTCGGGCGCGATGTGCTTTCGCGCGTCATCTACGGCGCGCGGACAGCTCTGGTCGGTCCGGTCATCGTCGCCGCCGGCTCCTTTGCGATCGCGACCGTGCTTGGGTTGGTGTCAGGCTATTTCGGCGGCCTGGTCGACACAGCGATCATGCGCTGGGTTGACGTCACGCTCGCGTTGCCGGGACCGCTTCTGGCGATCGTTGTCGTCGGTATCGTGGGAGGCGGCTACTGGACCGCGGTGGCCGTTCTTGTGGTTCTATTTTCCGCTACCGATACCCGCATTGTTCGCAGTGCTGTCCTCGAGCAGCGACCCCTTCCTTACATAGAAGCTGCGCGCACGCTCGGTCTTTCGAAGACGCGCATCCTGTTCGTGCACGTTCTTCCGAATGTGGCGCCGATCATCCTTGCGTATGTGATCCTTGACTTCGCCTTTGCCCTGGTGAACCTCGCCGGCTTGTCGTTCCTCGGCCTCGGCATCGAACCCGGTGCCCCCGACTGGGGCCGGATGCTCTTCGAGAACCGTAATATCCTCTTCTCAAATCCCGCTGCACTGCTTTTGCCTGCTGGCATGATCATCGTCACCGCCATCAGCATAAACCTCATCGGCGACTGGTTGCTCGAGCGGTTCGCCAGATGAAGACAGGGTCGATCGAGGCTAGCGGAGGTGGGCCGCTACTCAAGGTCGAGGGCCTTGCGATCTCGTTCGGCAGGGCGGCAATCACAACATCAGTGAGCATCGCGTTGGAGCGCGGCGAGAGCATAGCAATCGTTGGCGAGTCTGGATCGGGAAAGTCTGTGACGGCCCGCGCGATTGCCGGGCTTCTGCCGCCAGGCCTCAACGCAACCGGTGCGATCACCTTCGACGGCATGTCCGTGATGCCGCTTCCCGAGCGCGAACGTCGCAAATTACGCGGATATCGCGTTTCGATGCTGATGCAGGATCCCTTCACGATGCTGAACCCGCTCATGCGTTGCGGTGACCACATTGACGAGATGCTGCGTGATCGGCCGGAGTTCGCGTCGCGTCAGGCAAGGGGGGGCGAGGTGCAAAGGCGCCTTGAGGAAGTCGGGATTTCGGATCCCGATGTGGCGCGCCGCCTGCCATTCGAGTTGTCGGGCGGCATGTGTCAGCGTGTCGCGATGGCTGCCGCGCTTGCGCGCGACCCGGATCTGCTCATTGCCGATGAGGCCACGACGGCGCTCGACGTCACCAGTCAAGCCGATATCATGAAGCTCCTCGGCCATATCCAGCGAGAGCGTCATATGGGCCTGATCCTTGTCACCCACAATCTGCGGCTCGCCTTCGCGACCTGCCAGCGCGTCTACGTCCTCTATGCAGGCTCGGTACTAGAAGTCGGCGACGCCATTTCCGTCGAGCGTCGACCTTTCCATCCCTACACCCTTGGGCTGCTCCTGTCGGAACCGCCGGTTGATATTCGTGTGCAAAACCTTGTCGCCATGCGGGGTTCCGTGCCCCGCGCGGCCGACGTTATTGACCGCTGCGGTTTCGCAGACCGCTGTGATTGGGCAAGCGAGGTTTGCCGCGCCAGCAAGCCGCCGCTCGGTGCTCTCAGCGCTCTGCGCTCCACCGCATGTCTCCGTCAGGACGAGATCCAGAGTGAGATCGATGCCCGGCGCGCGACTGCACTGTCGGAGGAGCCGAAAGCGTTGAGTCGCGGAGAAACCACGGATTGCCTTGTCCGTGTCGACTCGCTCAGCAAGACTTTCTCCGGAGCCCGTGGACGGCCGGTCCGCGCAGTGAGGGAGGTTTCATTGCACATCAGGTCTGGGGAATGTGTGGGGCTGGTTGGCGAATCCGGTTCGGGCAAGACGACCATCGGGCGCTGTCTCGTTGGCCTCGAGAACCCGACCTCCGGCAACATCGTAATCGACGGCATTTCGGCTGGCGATTATCGCGCCCTGACCAAGGGGGACCTTGCGAGAATACGCCGGACCATCCAGATGGTTTTTCAGGACGCCTATTCGACGCTCAATCCCCGACATAGCGTCGGCCAGGCATTGGCAGAGGCACTCGGGGCGTCGGTGGGGGCCACAGACCCGGTGACACCCGAACGGATCGTGTCGCTGCTTGCCGAGGTCGGCTTGTCCGCTTCATACACTTCCCGCCGTTCGAGGTCGCTGTCCGGCGGCGAACGCCAGCGCGTTGCGATTGCCCGTGCGCTTGCGGTCGAGCCGGCAATTCTCGTCTGCGACGAACCCGTCTCTGCTCTCGATGTGTCTGTCCAGGGCCAGGTGCTTAATCTCTTCCGACGCCTGCAAGTCGAACACGCGCTATCATACCTCTTCATCACGCACGATCTCGCTGTGCTGCGACAGATCGCCGAGCGAATTTATGTGCTCTATCTCGGCGAGATCGTCGAGGAGGGACCGACAGAGAAGGTCATCGGCGACCCGCAGCACCCATATACACGCCGGCTTGTCAAGTCGATCCCCCGCGGAACAATCAAATTGACGCGCTGAGGGGGCGAGAGCGCGGCGAACGGTGCGCGCTCCTTCAGGTTTCCAGCCCTCTGTTGGGTCTGTCGGTCGAAGAAGTGAGCCTTTGCCGTTTCCAAGGGGAGCCTGACCTTTTGCTCGCGCGTAACTCAACGCGATCGCCCACGACCCATGTCAGTTCCCTGCCGTCGAGCTCAACGGCGACATGGGTTTCCGAACCGGTCGGCTCCACGACCTTGATAGTGGCTTCGATGCCCGTTTCGGTCGCCAAGCGTGATGTCCTCGGGACGTATGCCGAGTGTGAACGGCCTCTTGTCCGAATTGGCACGCAACGTGAAAGCCGGATGCGGGCCCCGCCTGCAAGCACGAGCCAAGGGCTGGCGCCGATCTAGATGGTTCCCTCAACCAAGAAACCCTGCAACAAATACGTTGCGTGGCCTGTCGTAGAGTTCCAGAGAGCTGCCGATCTGCTCCACCTTGCCGCCCTGGACCACGACGATCTTGTCAGCCATGGTCATCGCTTCGATCTGGTCATGCGCGGCGTAGACGATCGTCGTTTTCAAGCGTTGGTGAAGCGCCTTGATCTCGGCCCGCATCTTGACGCGCAAGTTTGCATCAAGATTGGGCAATAGTTCGTCGAACAGGACGACTTTCGGGTCCCGGGCGACTGCCCGTCCCATGGCGACGCGTTACCGCTGGCCACCGGAGAGCTGGGCCGGCTCGGCTGCGAGCCCTCCCGCAGCCAAGGCAAATGCCCCGTTGTGGCCTCCATCCGGATCGCGTGCGCGACGCAAATTCGACACTCTGGACATCGTTACCCCATTATAATTTGCCACGAGCATATCCTGTTCCCGGCGTCTTCTGACCTATACATAGGTCTGGTCGGTCGAACTGCATTGGTGGGCATATCTTTCTGGTTTTTGGCGACACAGCATTCGGCGCCGCTCGCGTGTTCGGTGCCACCTGTCCGGCCCATGTCAACCGTGATTTCACCTGATGATCCCAGGAAATGAACGGTCACCGGCCCAATCGAGTCGGGAGTGATGGCTCTCGGGACCGGCAGAAACCACGGTTTAGCGGTGCCAGAATTGATTTGACAGCAGGTCATCCCAAGCGCCGAATCTTTTTGCGCTGGCGCGCACGTCCTGATGGGAGGCAAGCTCATGGAACTGAACTGGAATACGATTTCAGACCGTTCTAACGTTAAAGATGGTCGCCAGATTATAATCGGCTCACAGGATGAGGGGGGGGTACCACTATAACGTTGTGTTCTACCATGCGCCGATGGAGCTTTGGTACGGTGGCGCTGGCATCAAGGTGAGAGACGAAGATATTGAACATTGGGCTGAAATACCGCCTCCCGGCGCCTGAATAACTAAGGCACATTCTTAGGTTTAAACACCCGGTCCTCTCTGCACGGCGAGCGGCGAGAGGAGAAAAATCGCTTGCCTATCCACTTCAGCTGACCGCAAGAAATGGAGAAAGCTGCCCAGCTGGTCAAAGGGTAATATTCGACCGGAGTAAAGAAAAAATAACCTCACATAAGTCGATTGATACTCCATTGTGGAATTTTGGAAGATACGACATAGTAGAATAAGTTGTTGCAAGAAGATCGGAGGGCGATCTCATGCCAGCAAATTTCGATTCACCCTTAAAAATTAATATTGCCTGGATTCGTCGAGTGGCCAACGGGACCGTTGGGTTACGTTGACGGGTATCAACCGGTACGGGTTGAGGTCTGGCTTATGCAGCAAAGTACCGGCGCCATACAAATGGCTTACCAAGATAATCCCTCCGGGTCGAAATGGAAGGCAGACGATGATTATTTCCCATCGCCCTGGGGCGGTGGACTATTCAAGCCTGGGCCGGCATTGGGAACAGCCGTTTTAATTACTAAGAAGACGGTGATGGGCGCCACCGTCCAGCATGTCTATTGGTGGACTGAGGAAGTTGAGCTTAAGTACTGACTGACGACTATCCTGCAGATCCTTTCCTGAAGTCCAAGGTGAAGCGGCAATTCGTGCAAGAGCGCTTCCAAACGCAGAACGGCAGCCGTTGCATTTGCGAGCGGTCAATGATCTTGGCTGCTATCGCGGCTGAATGGAGCCGGCAACTAGCTAGGTGACAATGCGCGCCGGCCGACGTTAGTTGTAATAGGTGATATCGCGGACAGCGCGATTTTGGCGGATCGGAAATAGTGCGGCCAAAAGAGTGGTCGTTCTCTCAGGCCCCGCTTTCTTTGACGGCCTCCATGGCGACGAAGGTCGAGGTGCTGGCAACGAAAGGGAGACTCGAAATCTTTTCTCCGAGCACGAGGCGATAGTTGGCAATATCGGAGGTGCGGATTTTCAGCAGATAGTCGAATGCGCCTGCGATCATGTGGCACTCCTCCACTTCCTGCAGCCTCCGCGCTGCAATGTTGAATGCCTTCAGCGCGTGTTCGCGCGTATCCGAGAGTTTCACCTCCGTGAATGCGACGTGGTTCTTCCCGAGTTTCTTCAAGTCGACGACCGCACGAAAGCCGAGGATATAGCCATCTTCGATCAATCGCTTTAATCTGACCTGGCAGGGTGTGTTAGAGAGGCCCACCTTTTTGGCAAGATCGGTTATCGACATTCGACCATCTGCGATAAGAGCTTCGATGATCTTGTGATCGAATTGGTCAATTTCCCTGCCGTTTGTGACTATACTCACGATTTTCCCTCGACTGTTCCTCTAAATTAGGCAGTTATAGGTCAGAGGTGGCAATTTCAAGTGAAATTACCTTCGCACGACCTGTTATGTGTTGGTCAAGATTCTACCTGGAGCAAAGACATGACGATCACCAGCGAGACGGTGGCAAGCAACCTCAACAGCTTAGTGACTGGTGGCGCCAATCCGTTTGAGGGTTTTGCACCGGCGGTGCGTCCACAAAGTGATTTGCGACGAACAATCACTGCGGCGTACCGTATTCCAGAAACCGTTTGCGTTCCGGCTCTCGTGGAAGCTGCTGCACTCCCGGAAAAAGTTCGCCAGGGTGCAGCGACGACTGCGCGTCGACTTATCGAAGCACTCCGTGCCAAACACAAGGGTACTGGCGTTGAGGGCCTCGTGCACGAATATTCGCTTTCGAGCCAGGAGGGCGTGGCGCTGATGTGTCTGGCAGAAGCCTTGCTTCGGATTCCTGATACGGCTACCCGTGACGCCCTGATCCGCGACAAGATCGCCGAGGGTGATTGGAAGTCGCATCTGGGCGGCGGCCGGTCCCTCTTCGTCAATGCCGCAACCTGGGGGCTGGTGGTAACCGGCAAGCTCACAGCGACGGTCAACGATCGTAACCTTTCGGCTGCGCTCACGCGCCTGATCGCACGATGCGGCGAGCCGGTTATCAGGCGTGGCGTCGACATGGCGATGCGAATGATGGGTGAGCAGTTTGTCACTGGCGAAACCATCGACGAGGCGCTGCAACGAGCAAAGCCACTCGAACAGCGCGGCTTCAGGTACTCCTATGACATGCTTGGGGAGGCGGCAACGACCGGCGCCGACGCCGAACGGTACTACAAGGACTATGAAGCCGCGATCCACGCAATCGGCAAAGCGTCCGATCGGCGTGGTATCTATGAAGGGCCTGGGATTTCGATCAAGCTCTCTGCTTTGCATCCGCGCTATTCAAGAGCACAGAGCGAAAGGGTCGTCAGTGAACTGCTGCCGAAGGTTAAGACGCTTGCCCTGATTGCCAAGTCCTATGATATAGGCCTCAATATCGATGCCGAGGAGGCGGATCGGCTGGAGTTGTCGCTGGATATCCTTGAGACACTATGCCTCGACGATGATCTTTCCGGATGGAACGGCATGGGTTTTGTTGTGCAGGCCTATGGCAAGCGCTGCCCGTCCGTGCTCGATTTTATCATTGACCTTGCCCGTCGCGCTGGTCGCCGGATCATGGTTCGCCTGGTCAAGGGAGCCTATTGGGATGCCGAAATCAAGCGGGCTCAACTCGACGGTCTTGAAGACTTTCCCGTCTTTACTCGAAAGATTTACACTGACGTGTCCTATGTGGCCTGCGCAAAGAAGCTCTTGGCTGCACCAGATGCTGTCTTCCCGCAATTCGCAACCCACAATGCGCAGACGCTTGCCACAATCTATCACATGGCCGGTTCAGACTTCCATGTTGGGAAGTACGAATTCCAATGCCTTCATGGCATGGGGGAACCGCTCTACGACGAGGTCGTCGGCCGCCAGAACCTCAACCGTCCCTGCCGCATCTACGCACCGGTTGGCACACATGAAACACTGCTCGCCTATCTCGTGCGACGGCTCCTCGAAAATGGGGCAAACTCGTCGTTTGTGAATCGGATCGCCGATCCGGGCGTCTCCGTTGAAGAGCTTGTTGCGGATCCCGTCGATCTTGTCGCCGGAATGCAAGTACCTGGTCTGAAGCACGACAAGATCGCACTGCCCGGCGACCTCTACGGTCAGCGCCGCAATTCCGCTGGTATCGATGTCTCGAACGAAACGACGCTTGCGGAACTGACCGAGAGCCTGAAGGCAAGCGCAACGCTACGTTGGAAGGCAGCGCCAACCCATGAAAGGGAGGCTGCGCCGTCCCGCGACGTCGTCAATCCGTCCGACGGGCAGGACATTGTGGGGACCGTGCGCGAGGCAACGATCGAGGAAGCCGGAGCTGCGGCCGCAATCGCACTCAAAGCCGCGCCGTCCTGGGCTGCAGTGCAGCCTGCCGAGCGGGCCGCGCTCCTCGAGCGGGCAGCTGACGCTATGCAGGCGAAAATGGAGACCTTGTTGGGTCTCATCATTCGCGAAGCTGGGAAGTCGCTGCTGAATGCCGTCGCTGAGGTCCGGGAGGCGGTCGACTTCCTACGTTACTACGCCGAGCAGACGCGCCGCACCCTCGGTCCTTCTCATGCACCACTTGGTCCCGTTGTGTGCATAAGCCCGTGGAATTTTCCATTGGCGATCTTTACCGGGCAGGTTGCTGCTGCGCTTGTCGCAGGCAACCCGGTTCTAGCCAAACCTGCGGAAGAAACGCCGTTGATTGCGGCCGAAGCCGTTAGAATTCTGCATGGAGCCGGTATCCCGACTGACGTCGTCCAGTTGGTTCCGGGTGATGGAAGGGTAGGGGCGGCTCTGGTGACAGCTCCCGAAGCCGCTGCCGTGATGTTCACAGGCTCCACAGAGGTTGCGCGAATTATCCAGGGCGAGCTCGCCAAGCGACTATCCAAGGGCGGAAAGCCGATTCCATTTATCGCCGAGACTGGCGGCCAGAATGCCATGATCGTGGACTCCTCGGCACTTGCCGAACAGGTTGTCGGTGATGTGATTGCCTCGGCATTCGACAGCGCCGGGCAGCGCTGCTCGGCACTGCGCGTTCTGTGCCTGCAGGAAGACATCGCCGACCGTACATTGGTGATGCTTAAAGGAGCTTTGAAGGAGCTCTCCATCGCCAATACCAATCGCCTGGCCTCGGACATAGGGCCGGTCATTACTGCCGAAGCCAAGGATACAATCGAAGCGCACGTAGAGGCCATGAGCGGCGCAGGCTGCAAAGTCGAACGTGTGAATTTGTCCGAAGCGACCGAGAGGGGGACATTTGTCGCCCCAACCATCATCGAAATCAGCAGCATTTCGCAGCTTAAACGCGAGGTGTTTGGTCCGGTTCTTCACGTTATTCGATGGCGCCGCCAGGACCTTGGACGCCTGATAGACGATATCAATGCGACGGGTTATGGTCTTACGTTCGGTCTTCATACGCGCCTCGATGAAACGATTGCAAATGTGACGAGGCAGGTGAAAGCGGGCAATATTTATGTCAACCGCAACGTCATCGGCGCAGTCGTCGGCGTGCAACCTTTCGGCGGTCGCGGTCTATCCGGGACCGGCCCCAAGGCAGGCGGGCCTCTCTACCTCGGGCGCCTGGTTTCATCTCCGCCCATTCCGCCACAGCACAGCTCGGTCTACAGCGATCCTTCGCTTCTGGACTTTGCAAAATGGCTGGAACAGCAGGGCCTTTCTGAAGATGCGGAAGTCGCGCGGCAACTTGGCAGCCAGTCCGCTCTGGGACTTGAAATGGAGCTTCCCGGTCCGGTGGGCGAGCGTAATCTATATGCGCTTCACCCTCGCGGTAAGATCTTGTGCGCGCCGTGGTCCAGCACAGGTCTCATCCGCCAGATTTCCGTTGTCCTCGCCACCGGAAATAGCGCAGTTATCGATTGCGATGAAGGCTTGCGTCCAACATTGAAAGGACTTCCCGCCAGCGTCGGCTCACGCATTGACTGGAAGGAAACCAAAGCAATTTCCGAGCCATTGGCCGGAGCGCTCATCGAAGGTGAGGACGCGCGGGTTCTCGCTATGCTGTCGAAGATAGCAGCAATGCCAGGGCCACTACTATTGACACAATCTGCGACGCCAGCGGAGCTCAGGCATGATGCGGATGCCTACTGCCTGAACTGGCTTCTCGAGGAGGTGTCGACCTCCATCAACACCGCTGCGGCAGGGGGCAACGCAAGCCTGATGTCGATCGGGTGATACTGGCGAGGCAGCTAGGCCGTAAACTCATAAATTCTCTTGGCGTATTGCGTTCGGCGTGATTCAAGGCTTCCGAATTAGGAGCTATGATGACACGCCGCCGCTACGAACTCACCGACCACGAGTGGTCAATCATTTCGTCCCTACTGCCGAACAAGCCTCGCGGCGTTCCTCGTGTCGATGA
>NZ_JACHZA010000015.1:0-135053 GCF_014193305.1 Rhizobium sp. BK181 | reverse complement strand
CGGATCAATCTGCAACCTCTTCAATAGCCAAGAATGTCGAAACTATTTTACAGCCGCAGGCTATGGGTTCGATTAAACGTACGGCGCTCTAGCCCTTGTAGATCAGCCAGCTCTTCGTGAAGTCTTTCTGCATACCGTCTTCGAAAAGGACACTGCAGTTGCGGCCGGAATTCTTGGCGCCGTAAAGCGCCACGTCGGCCTTATGGTAGAGCTCGCCGGCGTCTTCAGCATGGGAGGCCATGCAGACGCCGACCGATACCGTCACTGGCCCGTAGTTGATCCTCGTACGCGAGTTCGTGAAGGGCGTCGTTTCCAGTGTGCGACGGATGCGCTCGGCCGCGCTCATGACTTCCTCGGCGGTGTTGCCCTCGATGATGAGCGCGAATTCCTCACCGCCGGTGCGGGCGACAAAAACATCGCGGCGGACATTGGCACGGATGACCGAAGCGACGGTCGCGAGGATCTTGTCACCGACAGGGTGACCATAGGTGTCGTTGATCTTCTTGAAATTGTCGATGTCAGCGAGCACCAGCGCCGTGACAGGGCGCATGGCGGGATTGTTGAAGACCCCGGCAAGGCGGTCATCGAAGGCGCGGCGGTTCGACAGGCGCGTCAAGGAGTCGGTATTGGCGATACGCTTGTACTCGTCGAGTTCCTTGCGAACCTGGTCCATTTCCTGTGAGCGCTGGACGACGTTCTCGACCGTGCGTTCACCGTGGGCCATCGTGTCGCCGGTTGCTTCGGTCAGCAAGGTAAGGGCGTTTTCGATGAGATCTACACTCGTATGGTTTTTCGAGCTGATCCGCTTGTAGGTTTCGCCAAGCAGCTTGTTGTAGCTCTCGAGAGATATCTGCTCCTGGCGCAGGACGCGGAGCAACGTCTCCAACTCGGCGGCGATGCGGCCATGAACGTCGTCGAACACGCGAGACGGGTTGTGCGCAAAATATTGTGCGCCGAGCGCGTCCAGTTCTTCCTGCGAGGCCTGGCTGCCGAGTGCGGCGAGATCCCGCGTTAGCGCCGGGTTGGAGCCGATATAAGCCTCGTAGAAGAGCTCGTAATTGCGTGGGATCGGCGCAACGCCCATGGAGCGCATCGCGAATGTGATCTGACCTGCCACATCGGGAACCTGCGCCCTAGTTGGCGCCGCGGCCGTCGTCATACGACTACTCCTCAATTGAATGTTTAATGCAGTCTTTAATTGCTTAGACTACAAATATTGGGAAATGATTAAGGGTGGATATACCAATGATTACATGCGAAATCTGGCCATCCTTCACGTTTCTATGTTTATCACGTTGATTTTTATTCGAGAATTTAGAAGAGCGTGACAATCGCCTCGCCTTAAAGGCGAGTAACAAAAATAAAAAATCCAACCAACCGTTTTGGTTGAGTTTCTCACCGTTTCCAATTCGTTGACAGTCGGTCGCGATTGGTTGCTCTATCGCGCATCGGCAAGAGGGTGCACGTTGCTTCCAACGAGCGATACAGCTCCAACGGAAAGCATGAGATCATGGAAACGTCTCGCCACACTTCGCCCATCATCCTCGTCACCGCAGTCATTGCCGGCTCACTCGCCTTGATCGAGCAGAACGGTTTCTTCGATGGCATATTCCACAACGAGATTCTCGCCAGCGTGAGGGTGGAGGAGACCGTCGGCGCTGCCAAAGCCACCGCGGCCGGCTATACGACGACCGCGGCGGTCCATTGAGGCGATCAGCCGAGGTTGAATTCCTGGAAGAAGTCGTTGCCCTTGTCATCGGTGACGATGAAGGCCGGGAAGTCTTCGACCTCGATCTTCCACACTGCTTCCATGCCGAGTTCGGGATATTCCAGCACCTCGACCTTCTTGATGCAGTCCTGTGCCAGCCGGGCGGCCGGCCCGCCGATCGAGCCCAGGTAAAATCCGCCGTGCGTCTTGCAGGCCTCGCGCACCGCGCGCGAACGGTTGCCCTTGGCCAGCATCACCATCGAGCCTCCGAAAGACTGGAATTGGTCGACGTAGCTGTCCATGCGACCGGCAGTGGTCGGGCCGAAGGAGCCGGAGGCGTAGCCTGCCGGCGTCTTGGCCGGCCCGGCGTAGTAGACCGGATGGTTCTTCATGTAGTCAGGCATGCCTTGACCGCTTTCCAGCCGCTCCCGGATCTTGGCGTGGGCGAGGTCGCGTGCGACGATGATGGTGCCCGTCAGTGACAGGCGTGTCTTGACCGGGTGCTTGCTGAGTTCGGCAAGGATTCCGGACATCGGCTGGTTGAGGTCGATGCGGACCATCGAGTCCGACAACTTCGACTCGTCGATGTCAGGCATGTACTTCGAGGGATCCGTCTCCAACTGCTCGATGAAGATGCCTTCGCGAGTGATCTTGCCCTTTGCCTGTCGGTCGGCGGAGCAGGAAACGCCAAGACCGATCGGCAGAGATGCGCCGTGACGGGGCAGGCGGATGACGCGCACATCATGACAGAAATACTTGCCACCGAACTGCGCGCCGACGCCCATCTGCTGGGTCAGCTTGTGGATTTCCTTCTCCATCTCGACGTCGCGAAACGCATGGCCGCTTTCCGAACCCTCGATAGGTAGATCGTCGAGATAACGCGTCGAGGCAAGTTTGACCGTCTTCAGGTTCATCTCGGCCGAGGTGCCGCCGATGACGATCGCCAGATGATAGGGAGGGCAGGCCGCCGTACCTAGCGTCAGGATCTTTTCCTTGAGGAAGTCGATCATTCGATCATGCGTCAACAGCGACGGGGTGCCTTGGTAGAGGAAGGTCTTGTTGGCCGAGCCGCCGCCCTTGGCGACAAAGAGGAAGTCGTAGGAGTCGGTTCCTTCCTCATAGATATCGATCTGCGCCGGCAGATTGTTCTTGGTGTTCCTTTCCTCGAACATCTTGATCGGCGCGAGCTGCGAATAGCGGAGGTTCTTCTTCTCGTAGGCGTCCATGACGCCCTTCGCGAGGGCGGAGTAATCCTCGCCTTCGGTCCAGACACGGCGGCCCTTCTTGGCCATGATGATCGCGGTGCCGGTATCCTGGCACATCGGCAACACGCCGCCGGCGGCAATGTTGGCGTTCTTGAGCAGGTCATAGGCGACGAAGCGGTCGTTATCAGTCGCCTCGGGGTCTTCGAGAATTGACGCTAGCTGCTTTAGATGACCGGGCCGGAGGAGATGATTGATGTCGGCGAAGGCCGTTTCGGCGAGCAGGCGGATGCCTTCCGGCTCGACTGTGAGGATGTCCTGTCCCTTGAAGCTGTCCACAGAGACGTAGTCGCTGCTGATCTTGCGGTATTGGGTGGAGTCTTTGTGGAGGGGGAAAAGATCGTCAGCCATTGAAGGACCTTTCATGCGGACCGAAATCGCAGATGGTCTATTCGGGCGTCTTCGCAATTGCAATAATTCTAAAACTTGTGTGCTTTAGTCATGAAAATTCGCAAAGACACCGCCGCGCGGGCGGCGGTGTCAACTAGTCGATCAGGCCGCTAGGCGGATTTACTTAGGGCCGATCATTGTCTCGGGGCGCACGATCGTGTCGTATTCCTCTACGGTGACGAGACCGCTCGCCAAGGCTTCCTCCTTCAGATTCGTGCCGTTCTTGTGGGCCGTCTTGGCGATCTTGGCGGCGTTGTCATAGCCAATTTTCGGAGCGAGTGCCGTAACCAACATCAGCGAGCGTTCGAGTCCCGCCTTGATGTTGTCCTCGCGGGCCTCGATGCCGACGACACAATTGTCCGTGAAGGAAACGGCGGCGTCACCGAGTAGCTGCACCGACTGGAGGAAATTGTAGGCCATCATCGGGTTGTAGACGTTGAGTTCGAAGTGGCCCTGGCTGTCGGCGAAGGTGAGCGCCGCGTTGTTGCCGAAGATGTGCACGCAGACTTGGGTCAGCGCTTCGCACTGCGTCGGGTTGACCTTGCCCGGCATGATGGAGGAGCCGGGCTCGTTTTCCGGCAGGGCGAGTTCACCGAGGCCGGCGCGCGGGCCGGAACCCAGTAGACGGATGTCGTTGGCGATCTTGAAGAGCGCCGCCGCGGCCGCATTGATGGCGCCGTGGCTGAACACCATGGAGTCATGTGCCGCCAGCGCTTCGAACTTATTCGGGGCCGTCACAAAGGGAAGGCCGGTAATTTCGGCAATTTCGTCGGCGACTTTCTCGGCAAAGCCGATTGGCGCGTTGAGGCCGGTGCCGACGGCGGTGCCACCCTGAGCGAGTTCGCAGAGGCCGGGCAGGGTCAGTTCAATGCGCTTGATTGCGGAGCCAACCTGTGCCGCATAACCGGAGAATTCCTGACCAAGGGTCAACGGCGTTGCATCCTGCGTATGGGTGCGGCCGATCTTGATGATGTGGCTGAATTCGGTGACCTTCATGTCGAGCGCGGCGTGAAGATGCTTCAGGCTCGGCAGCAGCTGACGCACGATCTGTTCCGCGCAAGCGATGTGCATTGCCGTCGGATAGGTATCGTTCGACGACTGGCTCATATTCACGTGATCGTTTGGATGCACTGGCTTCTTGGAGCCCATGACACCACCGAGCATTTCGATGGCTCGATTGGAGATTACTTCGTTGGCATTCATGTTCGACTGCGTGCCGGAGCCAGTCTGCCAGACGACGAGGGGGAAGTGGTCGTCGAGCTTGCCGTCGATGACTTCCTGTGCCGCATCGACAATGGCGTTGCCGACCTCCGGATTGAGTTGTCCGAGTGCCATATTCGCGCGTGCAGCGGCCTGCTTGACGATACCGAGCGCGCGGACGATCGAAAGTGGTTGCTTCTCCCAGCCGATCTTGAAATTGCCAAGGGAACGCTGCGCTTGCGCGCCCCAATATCTGTCATTCTGGACTTCGATCGGGCCGAACGTATCTGTCTCGGTACGGGTGGAGGTCATGGCCATGCCTTTCTGTCGCGGTGCCTCTCAGAGATGCGGTCTTATAGGTCCGAAACGGGCCGAAGAAAACCGTTCTGGAAAGAAACATGAATTGGTGATTCAGGTTATTCATGGGGGTCAGTGATCTTTTAGACACGTCTGAATTTTTATCATTCAGCGTCTTTTTGGCCACTGTGTCTAAAGGCGAAAATAAAGTAAAAAATTAACCAATAATTTCAGAATTTTGTGTGAACTGAAGGCTGACGTTAGCGTTATTCGCGTTACTTTGAGTTGAGTAGGCGCAGGCTGGCGGCTTCGACCGCTTTCTGCCATGTGACGCTCGCGCCGGATAAAACGAGTTCTGAGGCGGGCCGCGCCCGTTATTTTGAAGACAGCATGACACTGGGACTGGATAGAAGCATGACATTCCTTTTGAAAGGTGCGGTTTCCGCACTCGCGCTTTCCTGCGGTATGGCCGTGATGGGCGTCGCGCCCGCGAACGCCTATACACTGATGGATATGATCCGCGGAGATCGCGCCCGGAACCAGGGCACGATTGTCAATCCGAGAGCGTCCGTTCCTTCGTACCTTCAATTCGCTCCAGATACGCCGCTGCCGAAGGTTTCCAGCCCGCGCTATTACACCTACCAGCCCGACGCGATGCGCTTCGTCGATACCGGCAAGTTTACCGATCCTGTCGTCACGGGTGCAGTTGCCGACGCTTCGGCTGCGACCGAGACCATGCCGTCGGTGCAGCGCCGCTTCCTCATCGAGGCAAAGGTACGCGCTCCCGTCGAGGTCGCCAAAGCGCTTGAGGCCTACTATGGCGACATCAAGAATCCGCTGGTCTGGCTCACCGGGACGGACGTCAACGATCGCGCCAAGGCAGCGATGGACGTGTTGTCGAATGCCGGGTCGGTTGGTCTCGATCCGGCCGACTATGCCGTCCAGGTGCCGACCGAAGACCCCGCCAATCCTGACCCTGCCACCCGCGATCGTGCACTGACCCAATTCGAGTTGGAGCTTTCGGCCAAAGTTCTTGCCTATGTGCAGGATACCCTTCGCGGTCGCGTCGATCCGAACAAGCTCTCCGGCTACCATGACTTCAAGCGCAAGGATGTGAACCTTGCCCCGGTCCTCAAGCTTGCCCGCATGAGCCCGGATGCGGCTGCTTATCTCAAAAGCCGGACGCCGGATGGTCCGCAGTTTGTCGCGCTCGAAAGCGAATTGGCGAAGCTGCAGGCGGAAGGCGCAGGCGGCGACCGCATCGACATTGCTCTGAACGGATTGCTTCGCCCAGGCGACAACTCTTCCGAAATCCCGAATATCGTGAAGGCGATCGACAAGCACGGTTCGGCAGCGCTGAAGGCCGAGCATGCGGCAACGCTTGCCGCTTATACCGGGAGCACCGAATATTCAGCGGAGATCGTCGCGCTCGTCGAAGGTTTCCAAAAGGAGCATGGGCTTAAGCCCGACGGCGTCGTTGGCCAAGCCACGGTCCGTATCATGACTGGTGGCGACAGTAACGCTTCGAAGATCGAGAAGTTGATCGTCGCCATGGAGCAGGCGCGTTGGCTGCCTAACGATCTCGGCTCGCGCTACGTCTTTATCAACCAGCCGGCCTACATGGTTTACTACCACAACGACAACAAGGAGCAGTTGTCGATGCGCGTGGTGATCGGTCAGCCGTCGCACCAGACGTTCTTCTTCCAGGATCAGATCGAGACGGTCGAGTTCAACCCGTTCTGGGGCGTGCCGCAGTCTATCATCATCAACGAAATGCTGCCGCGTCTGCGCTCGGACCCGAGTTATTTGGACCGGATGGGCTACGAGGTAACTGTTGGTGGCCGCGCTGTAGCGTCGTCCAGCGTCGATTGGTACGGCTCGACAACCAACGTCTCGGTGCGCCAGCCGCCGAGCGACGACAATGCTCTTGGCGAACTCAAGATCCTTTTCCCGAACGCGCATGCGATCTACATGCATGACACACCCTCGAAGAGCTTCTTCAAGCGGGACATGCGCGCACTCAGCCACGGTTGCGTCCGTCTCGCCGAACCGCGTGCGATGGCGGCGGCGGTACTGAACACGTCGGTGGATCAGATCGGCAAGGAAATTGCTACCGGCAAGAACCACGCTCTGCAGGTTCCGCAGAAGATACCGGTATACGTCGCTTACTTCACGGCCTGGCCGAATAAGGATGGCGTCGTACAGTATTTCGACGATGTCTACGGTCGCGACGCTTACGTTCAGAAGGCATTCGACGCCACGACGAAGGCACGTGGCGCGCAGATATGATCGCGCTAAGCGCATGATAAGAAAAAGGCGGCCGTTGAGCCGCCTTTTTCGTTCGTGTCAGCCTGCCGCAGCCGTCGGCCTTGCAGCAGTGAAATCCATGATCAGCTCGTCGACGAGCGCTGGCGTAAGTTCCTTGAAGTGCGTGATCACGCGGGTTGGTCCAAGGGTCTCGACGGGCGCGTCGGAATAGCCGAACGGTCCGGCGATCGAGGGAACACCAGCATTTCGCGCGACAAGAATGTCGTTGATGCTATCGCCGATCATGACGGAATTGCGGGCATCACCGCCGGCGCGCTCGATCGTACCGAGGAGATGCTGGGCGTCCGGCTTTCTGACCGTGAAGGTATCTCCGCCGGTAATTGCGTCGAAGTAGTGGGTAAGCTCAAGTTTCTCGATCAGGCTGCGTGCCAGCCCTTCGAGCTTGTTGGTGCAAACGGCAAGCTTGCAGCCGGCGCTCTTCAATTGATCCATCGCCTCGACAAGACCGGGATAAGGAGCTGTATGTCCCGGCATGTTATCGGTGTAGTGCGCGATGAAGCGGTCAAGGAGGCCGGGAAGCTGCTCCTGTGACAACGGATGTCCCCGCAAACTGCACGCCCGCTCGATCATGACCTTGGCGCCGTGTCCGACGAGATGAGTCAAGTCGTCGTAGCTGACTGGCGCCACACCGATCGCGGCAATCGTATGGTTCAGGCTCTCGACAAGATCCGCGTGAGTGTCGAGTAGTGTCCCATCGAGATCGAATACAACTAGAGAAGGGGTCAAGGATTCCGCCTTTCGGAAATGATGCCATCAGGCAGTAGGTGATGAGGGCGGGAAAAGCAACGTTTCGCGGCAAAGTCGACGAGTTGTATTGCCCACGGCTTTTCGAAAATCATTGCGCTATTTTGGCTTTCGTTTGGCAAGCGAGCCGTGTAAACAGCACATCCAACGCAATAATCGGAGTCAGCGGCGCATGGATGCCCGCGAAATGAAGATCAAGGCCGCTGAGGCCGCACTTGCACATGTCGAATACGGCATGCGGCTTGGAATCGGAACGGGAAGCACTGCCGAGGAGTTTGTTCGGCTGCTCGCGGAAAAGGTTGCCACCGGCTTCAAGGTCGAAGGTGTACCAACTTCGGAACGCACGGCTAGGCTTTGCGTCGAGCTCGGCGTTCCGCTGAAGTCGCTCGATGAGTTGCCGGAACTCGATCTGACGATCGATGGCGCGGACGAGGTCGATTCCGACCTGACACTCATCAAGGGCGGCGGCGGTGCGTTGTTGCGCGAGAAGATTGTGGCCGCGGCATCTCAGCGCATGATCGTTATTGCCGACGAAAGCAAACTGGTCGAGACGCTCGGCGCATTTCCGTTGCCGATCGAGGTCAATCCGTTCGGACTCGTGTCGACGCGTATGGCAATTGAAAAGAAGGCTTCGAAACTGGGATTGAGCGGCGGCTTGGCGCTGCGCCAATCCGGAGGCGGAGACTTCATGACGGACGGCGGCCACTACATCATCGATGCATCTTTTGGCCGCATTCCTGATGCAGAGGCGCTTTCAAACGAGCTGAATTCAATACCCGGAGTCGTTGAACACGGGCTCTTTCTCAATATGGCGGCACTTGCGATCATTGCTGGTCCAGCAGGTGCACGCACGCTGCGGGCGAACAGGTAACAGGAGCATTGAAACTCATGATTAAATTTGCAGGTCTTGGCCGTTTTGCTGCTGCGACCGTTATACTTTCGGGCGTTGCATTCGGCTCTGTCGCACACGCGCAGGAAGCATCTCCGGAGCAGCTGAAGGCAGCCCGCGCCGCTATCGACGCGATCGGTGCAACCGCGCAGTTCGACAACATCCTGCCGGGCCTCGCCGAGCGCTTGAAGGCCGACCTGATCCAGGATTCTCCGAACTACCAGGATGCCATCACGGCTGAGGTCGATAAGCAGGCGCTGGCACTTGCACCGCGTCGCGCCGATCTCGAAAAGGAAGCTGCTCTGACCTATGCCAAGGCATTCTCGGTCGAAGAACTCAACGCAATCGCCGAGTTCTACAACTCGGAAGTCGGCAAGAAGCTGCTGAAGGATGGCCCGATCGCATCTCGCGAAACCGTGAAGGCGGCTGATATCTGGGCACAGGGTATCTCCCGCGATTTGCAGAAGCAGACCAGCACCGAGCTTGCCAAGGTCATCAAGGCTCCGCCGCCGGCCGCCGATCCGGCCAACCCGGCCGCAACGACGGCACCGAAGCCCGCCGCGCCGGCCCCAAAGCCGAAGCCGTAAGCTGTACCTGTAAGAGATCGAAAGCCCGGCATCGTCCGGGCTTTTGTTTTTACGGTGGTCGATACTATATCAATTTCACCTTTCCAGCCGATTCCATCCGGAGCTTCTCATGACGTCCTACGATTACGATCTTTTTGTCATTGGCGGCGGATCGGGAGGTGTACGAAGCGCCCGCGTCGCAGCATCGCTCGGTAACAAGGTCGCGATTGCCGAGGAGTACCGCTACGGCGGAACCTGCGTGATCCGTGGCTGCGTGCCCAAAAAGCTCTTTGTCTATGCGGCCCAGTTCCACGAGCATTTCGAGGACGCCGCCGGTTTCGGCTGGACGGTGGGTGCGAGTTCGTTCGATTGGAAGAAACTGATCGCCGCGAAGGACAACGAAATCGCGCGTCTGGAAGGGCTCTACAAGAAGGGCCTCGCCGGCGCTAACGCCGAGATACTGGAGACGCGCGCTGAGCTGGTTGACGCGCATACGGTTCGACTGGTCAATACCGGCAAGACGGTGACCGCCAAGACCATCGTGATCGCGACGGGCGGTCGGCCTAACCCGCACGCTGCCTTGCCGGGACATGAGTTCTGTATTTCATCCAACGAGGCTTTTCATCTGGAAGAGCTTCCGAAGGCGATCGTCATTGCCGGCGGTGGCTACATCGCGGTGGAGTTTGCCAATATCTTTCACGGCCTCGGCGTCGAAACGACGCTGATTTACCGTGGCGCCGAAATCCTTTCGCGCTTCGACCAGGATCTTCGCCAGGGGTTGCATGAGGCGATGGCCGCGAAGGGCATTCGCATTCTCTGCCATGACACTCTGGAGGGCGTCTCGAAGCAGGAGGGGCGACTTTCCATAGAGACGTTGAAGAATGGTACGCTGACGGCCGATGTGGTCATGCTGGCGCTTGGACGCATCCCCAACACGGAAGGCCTCGGCCTGGAAGCCGCCGGCGTGAAGACCGACGAACGCGGTGCAGTCGTCGTCGACGAATATTCGCGTACCAGCGTGCCGAATATATATGCGCTCGGCGACGTCACCGACCGGGTCCAATTAACGCCGGTGGCAATCCACGAGGCGATGTGCTTCATCGAGACCGAGTACAAGGACAACCCGACCAAGCCGGATCACGAGACGATCGCAACGGCTGTTTTCTCGCAGCCGGAAATCGGCACCGTAGGGCTGACGGAGGAAGAGGCGAGCAAGCGCTACAAGGAGCTTGAGGTCTATCGCGCCCAGTTCCGGCCGCTGAAGGCGACGCTGTCGGGGAGGGGCGAGAAAATGATCATGAAGCTGATTGTTGATGCTTCGAGCAGGAAGGTCGTCGGCGCGCATATCCTTGGCCACGATGCCGGAGAGATGGCGCAAATCCTTGGTATTACGCTAAAGGCAGGCTGCACGAAGGACGATTTCGACCGTACTATGGCCGTGCATCCGACGGCGGCCGAAGAACTCGTCACAATGTATGCGCCGAGCTATCGGATTCGGGACGGCATTCGAGCCTAAGCCGATCAGCTGGTGATGCGGGGCATGCGGATGACCTTGAGGAAGAGCGCCTGCATCGCATCGGTTATGCCTTGGGTCGGCGTCACCTCGAAATAGAGACCGGGCGAAGCGCAGTTCTGCATCTTCGTCGGGATTTCGCTTTGGAAGGGCTTGATCCAGCTATTGTACCAGCTGTTCTTCGGCAGCGGCAGGTAGGTGGTGTAGAGCACGGCGATCTTGACGCCCCGGTCCTTCAGCGGCTTGCAGAAGGAAATGTCGATCGGCTCCTGGCAGCGCTCGCCTGTCTTTGGTTTCGTGCAGTTCGACTTCTGGCTGTCGCCGACTCCGTCGGATACGAAGAACAGAATCTTTTGAGGCTGCGCTTCGGTGCTGCCGTCGCCTGGAGTCGAGATGATCTTGTTCATCTGCGTAAGCGAGCTGTCGAAGCTCGTTTGCTGGTCGTTATTGTAACCCTGCTTCGGGATCGACATCAGGGTGACGGCGTTCGTGTAGGTCGCGACCTTGTCAAGGTCAGTGATCGGCGCAGAGATCGTCGTCAGGTTTGCGTCTTCGGCCTTCTTGCCGAAAGTGTAGACGCCCATTTTGAATTGGTTGTCGGACTGGCGCTCGGTTTTTGCTGTCTCGGTGAGCTTCTGCGTCGCCTGGCGAACCACATCGACGCGCAAGGTTACGCCGTTGTTGCGTGCGATATTGTAGTAGCTGTTCTTGTCCGCGACTCCAGCTTCCGACACGATATGGCAAGCGAAGGCACAGGTATCGGGGGTTTTTTGTTCCATGAGAGCCACATCGGCCGGCGTCGCGCCGACGCCCATCGACGGTGTATTGTCGATAAGGATGTAGAAATCCATGAACGACGCCGTCTGGAAGGTCGCCGTGGCGGTGCCCGAGATATCGACCGTCTTGCGGCCGAGAACCTGCATGAAGGTCGTGGGAACCGAGGCGGTAAAGCTAACGGAAGAGTTCAGCTTGTTGGATGCGCGGCTGACCTGCACATCCACGGCCACCTGACTTCCAGTAAGTTCGCCCTGCATTTGGCCGACGAAAATGTTTCGGGCGTCGTCCTGTCCGGTGGATATCGGTCCGTCACTGGTCATCTTCATGGCGGCCGCAGCTGCGGCCGAATTCGCGGAGATCGCTCCGACGGCCGCGGCGTCAGCCGCCGCATAGAGTTGCGTGCGCAGACTGAGCGCGTGGGCGAAGTCGACGGCCACGCCCGCCGAGCCTATCAGGGGTACCATGAGGATCGCTGTCAGCATCCCGAAATTGCCTGAACGGTCAGTGCAGAAATGATACAAGCTGCGCACGAAATCAAACCCACGGTTCCACCATGCCATCGGTGATCAAGCGGGGTCGTCATGACGCGCTATTAGAATTGACGGTGTTTCTACGGTACAAGCTTGAATTAGATACAAACTGTCTTGGTTTATTGACCGTTAAATTGCGCGCCTATGTTTGAAAACGCGGCGCGGAATTCCTTTATATCGGCTGTTGTTGGTCGATTGAATCAGTAACGCCAAAGAGCGGAACGCCGCTATGCAAGATGACGCTAACGGTTTATAAGCCGCCCAACATTTTTAGGACGGAACATCCGGACGGACCGGATGCTGGAGCAGGTGAGTGACATGGCAGAGAATTGGACACCGAGCAGTTGGCGGCAAAAACCGATTCAGCAGGTTCCGGACTATCCGGACCAGGCGGCATTGGCAGCAACGGAAGCCACGCTCGCGTCCTATCCGCCACTCGTCTTTGCGGGAGAAGCTCGTCGCCTGAAAAAGCATCTTGCAAACGTCGCTGAAGGCAATGGCTTTCTGCTACAGGGCGGAGATTGTGCAGAAAGCTTCGCCGAGCACGGCGCGGATAACATCCGGGACTTCTTCCGTGCATTCCTGCAGATGGCCGTTGTGCTCACGTTCGGCGCACAGTTGCCGGTGGTCAAGGTCGGGCGTATCGCCGGCCAGTTTGCCAAGCCGCGTTCCTCCGGGATCGAGACGCAGAACGGCGTTTCGCTGCCGAGCTACCGTGGCGATATTGTCAATGGCATCGAGTTCACCGAGGAAGCCCGCGTTCCGAACCCGGAGCGGCAGGCGATGGCCTACCGTCAGTCGGCTGCGACGCTGAATCTGCTGCGCGCCTTCGCGATGGGTGGTTATGCCAACCTCGAGAACGTCCACCAGTGGATGCTCGGCTTCGTCAAGGACAGCCCGCAGGGCGAGCGCTACCGCAAGCTTGCCGGCCGCATCAGCGAAACCATGGATTTCATGAAGGCGATCGGTATCAGCGCGGAAAACAATCCGAGCCTGCGCGAGACTGACTTCTTCACCAGCCATGAGGCGCTGCTGCTGGGCTACGAAGAAGCGTTGACGCGCGTCGACTCGACGTCCGGCGACTGGTACGCAACGTCAGGCCACATGATCTGGATCGGCGACCGTACGCGCCAGGCGGACCATGCCCACGTCGAATACTGCCGCGGCATCAAGAACCCGATCGGTCTCAAGTGCGGCCCGTCGCTGCAGGCGGACGACCTTCTGAACCTCATCGACATCCTCAACCCGCAGAACGAGGCGGGCCGGTTGACGCTGATCTGCCGCTTCGGACACGACAAGGTCGCCGACCATCTGCCGCGGCTTATTCGCGCGGTTGAGCGCGAAGGCCGCAAGGTCGTCTGGTCCTGCGATCCGATGCACGGCAACACGATCACGCTGAACAACTACAAGACCCGCCCGTTCGAGCGGATCCTGTCGGAAGTCGAGAGCTTCTTCCAGATCCATCGCGCCGAGGGCTCGCATCCGGGCGGTATTCATATCGAGATGACCGGCAAGGATGTCACTGAATGCACTGGCGGCGCTCGTGCCGTAACGGCCGAAGATCTGCACGATCGCTACCACACGCATTGCGACCCGCGTCTCAATGCCGACCAGGCGCTGGAACTTGCCTTCCTCTTGGCAGAGCGCATGAAGGGCGGCCGCGACGAAAAGCGGATGGCCGCCAACGCCTGATCAAGGCGAATGTGAAAGAAAGAGCCCGGCGATGCCGGGCTTTTTTATTTGGGAACGGACCGACCGCTGGCAGCGGGGCATCGCATGTTGTGCCGATCCTGAGGTCAAGCGGCAGCGGCGTGTTTGCGGTTCGCCAATCGGTGCGATGCGGACCTGTCGCATACCGTTTCGCACCGACACGCGGGTTGGCAACCGGCTAGCTGATTTGGCCAGCGGCCCAGTGGATCGCCCTGTCCAGCTCGGCGAACTTTGCGGATTGCCAGTAGAAATAGTCCTCGATGAACGTGCGCGAGAGCCAAAGCGCGCCGCGGCTGCGTGGGCTCTCCCAACCAAGCAGGTCATCCATTTCGGCCTTCTTGAACATCCGCTTGAGGTTGGTCAGGGAGATACCGAATTCATTGGCGATTTCGCTGATGCTCACGCCTTTCAGCAGGATGCGATGCTGTTCACGCGCGTCGTCCGGGAGGCGGCTGATCAGATCATGCAGCACGAGGCCACCGACATCGGACCAGAGGAAGTGGCCGATGCTCGCCCGCGGCTCCTTCCACACCGGGTCCTGGATCAGGGCATGCGCGGCGCGCGGCTGTGCCAGATAAAAGAGCCGAGGGTCATCTGCGGTCAGGCTGCCGCGGTTGCCACCGTCGAGTTGATCAAGGCAGGCCATATGTCCCTGGAACCAGGAGGCCATGGCCTCCTCGCTCAGTTCCGTCGTCTCGAGGCGGCGGAGGCGCCGATCGGGTGTTTCATCGGGAGCATCCCGCAAAAACTTGTAGGCGATCAGTTCGGCAAGAAACGAGGCGGCCGTATTCTTGCTGGCGAGATCGAACTCCTTGGCGACCTGCATCATGCGACCGGCCGTAAGACCCGAGACCGGATTGCTTTTATCGCGTCCAGTATGCATGGCGAATAGCGTCTGTGTCAGCAGCCACTTCTGGTGCGACGCAGCAAGGCGGGCAAGGCGAGGAGCGCGCTTGTGGATGCCGATAAGATGGAGTGCGATCTGGCGTTCTATGGACAGAAATAGAGGGTGATGAAGGATTTCATCGCGAGTATGTGGCCTGCCAGTGAGCATTGTCTTGTACGGTCGGATCGGATTGGTTTCCGTTGCTCCTCCAACATTTGCGTCGATGTTTCAATGCGGGACTTGATTAGCGGATCGTTAATCAGTCGGTATAGTTAAATTCAAGCGGTTCCGGACGGTTGCATCAACTTGGTAGGCGCTGGTGTAGCCGTTCGATATCTTCGCGTAATGCTGCAATTTCCGTGAGCACGCGCATGTCTATCTTCTGATGCAGCGACAGAACTTCGAGTTCTGCTTTGAGATTGACCTCGTAGTCTTTGGCGGCCTCGAAACGATCGCGCTCAGCCTGACGGTTCTGCGACATCATGATGATCGGAGCCTGGATGGCGGCAAGCATCGACAGCACAAGATTGAGGAAGATGAAAGGATAAGGATCGAAAGCGCGTGTGAGCAGCACGATGGTGTTCACGACGCACCAGAAGACCAGAAAAAGCAGGAACGTAACAATGAAGTACCAGGAGCCGCCAACGCGGGCGATCGAATCCGCCAGGCGTTCGCCGACAGATGATTCGGCCCGCAGAGCCGCATTGATATCCGTCGAGATTATCTTGCGCTCATGGGCCTTTGCGAGGACGCGCTTCTCGATCTCGCCGAGTTCGTCGGCCGACTTGTCGAAGTGATGGTGGATGAAGTCCGATAGATTATGCATGGCTGACTCCGAATGCTAGATCGCTCGGGCGCCAGTATTCCCCAATGTTTTCAAATTGCAATGTGGACTTCTGTCGCTCTTTTACGTGCCTTGCGCATAGAGCCAGGCATGCTGTGGGAAGAAGCGATCAAGGGTCTCGGCCTTGCCGAACATGATGTCGTGCTGGAGGTATCGATAGTCCCGCACGAGAGGATCGAGGTTTTTTGGTTTCAACACCCAATCGGGCGACGGCGTATTGTCGCGCGCAATGAGCTGATAGCGGTCGATGACGCTGTACTTTTTCTGCACGCGACCGAGGAAGCCCGTATAGTAGGGATGCTCGAAGCCGGCGAACTTCAGAAGATGATAGGGAAGCAGTGACGGGCTGATAGTGCCGACATCCTTCTTGCTGCCCTTCTTGTTCGACCAGATCACGAGCGGGGTCTCGTGCTCCTGTTTCATGACGCTGACCGATGCCTTGCGGGTCGCAACCTGATCCGGCATGTAGCCCGTCGCCATGTAGACGTTGCCGAGCGGAGGCAAGTGGTCGCCCCAGAGCACGATGATTGTTTCACGGTCGCGCTTCTTAGCCCAATCCATCAGCATCTTGAGGCTATCGTCGGCTTCCTTGATCCCCTGTGTGTAGGTGGCGAGCGTCGCCCGGTCCGCGTCGTTCAGGTTGCCCTGTATGTCGATGCTGTTGTGCGCATAGCGGTTCGGCTCGTAAGGGCCGTGTCCCTGAAGAGTGACCCCGAAGAAAAAGAACGGGCGATCAAGGCCGTCGGCTTCGTTGATGATCTCCTTCATGAGGGACTCGTCCGAAGCGAAGATGCCCCTTTTCTCCATCGGCGGCAGGGTTTCTTCCGAGCGGAACTGCTCGAAGCCGAAATCCTTGTAGACTTCGTTGCGGTTCCAGAACCAGCCGCTGAAGGGGTGCAGCGAACGGGCAGCATAGCCTTCGCCGCGGAAGAACGTCGCAAGCGAAGGAAGGTTGCCTCTAATATACTGCTGATACGGGATGCTGCCGTAGGGCAGGAAGGCATTCGAGAATCCCGTCAGCGCTTCGAATTCGACGTTGGCCGTCATCCCCCCGAACTCGGGCGAGAAGACGTAACCCGACTGCGCGGCGCGGATGTTCGGCATGGGATCGGGCGACATGCTGATGTTCCTCAACCTGGTCGGATCCCAGAAGGATTCGCTCATCAGCATGATCACGTCGGGCTTTTCGCGCGGGCCGCTGAGGTAACCGTAGTTACGGCCGGGAATGGCATCGAGCGCCTGTGCACCGAAGCCGGCTGGCGCTGCCACGTCGGCCATCGGAATATTGAAGATGAAGGCCAGGATGAAGCCGTTGCTGCGGTAGTTTTCCTTCTGGTCCCACATCATCGGAACGACCTGAAGACGGTCGCGTATGTAGGAGTATTTGGAATAGTCCATCAGCGTGCCGAAGGCGGCGACGACAGGCAGGCCGATGCAGAGGTGACGCAGGCGAGTGGTCTTCGAAAGCCGCGGAAAGTGGCGCCAGGCGAAATGCCAGAGCGCGGCAATCGCGGCAACGGAAAGAATGATGCCAACGAGCATGGCGACGGCGGTCCACGGTCGGTCGCGCACCATCACCGGCAGCAATTCCATGATCTGCCGTCCGAAGAGGACGTCTGACGGATAAAGAGGATCCGAAAGGTAGTGCTGCTTTTGGTTGGAGACGATAGCCGGGACGATAACCACCGGCAGAACGATCAATGCCGAAATGAATCGCCTTCCCAGGGCTGCATCCAGAGAGAGCATCAGGACGGTCAGCATCGCGACGGTGGTGATACCGGGACGTGCCGGCGACGTCAGGAATTCCCCAACGTCGGCCAGCCCATCGCGCGCAATAATTTCAACCGCTACGGTGGCGAAAACGGCAATGAGAGCGGAAAGGCTGATGGCCAGGGCCGTCCGTATAGCCGGCGACTGTGCGCTTCCCCGGACACCGGTGGAAAGCGACGCAACCCGCGTTGCCGCTGCGGACCTCATTACCAACGCGATCAACTGAAAAACTCCAACGTCATAAAAGCTTCACTGAACTGTCACACCTTCGTCATGAACGCTAGATGAACCGTTAGGTTTCCAGCATTTGTGATTGGTGGATAAGGGCCGAGGGCCGTGTGCCCGACACCCATCGCTACCCCGCGTCGACTTGTGCTCGGTGGCGAGGCATCGTAGGTCAGGGGAATCGATGTCAGGAGGATTTAGATTGAGAAGTTCCGTCGAGATCTATAATGTCAGAACGGGCGAGGCGCGCGTGGTCTGGCAGACCGCGCAATTGGTGGAAGCGCCGAACTTTTCGCCGGACGGAAGCTATCTTCTGCTGAATGGCGACGGGCTTCTTTACCGGCTGGCGCTAGACGGTTCGGGCAAGGTCGCTGAGGTGGATACTGGCTTTGCCAGGACCTGCAACAATGATCATGGCATCTCGCCTGACGGCCGTGAGATCGTCATCTCCGATAAGACGGAATTCGGGAAGTCGACGATCTATGTGCTTCCGGCCGAAGGCGGGACGCCGCGACTTGTGACGCAAAATCAGCCGTCCTATTGGCACGGCTGGTCGCCCGACGGAAAAGAACTCGCCTATTGCGGCATCCGCAACGACCTGTTCGATATCTACACGATCTCTGTGGCAGGCGGCGAAGAAAAGCGGCTGACACACGGCGAAGGACGCAATGACGGGCCGGACTATTCGGCGGACGGCCAATGGATCTATTTCAATTCCAGCCGCACCGGCCTCATGCAGATCTGGCGGATCCATCCCGACGGGACCGGGCTCGAGCAGATCACCAGTGACAATTACGGGAACTGGTTTGCTCATCCATCGCCCAATAATGACAAGGTTCTGATCCTTTCCTATGATCCTGATGTCTTCGACCATCCGCGTGATCTCGATGTTCGCCTGCGGCTGATGGACATGGACGGTGGAAACCTGACGACGCTCTTCGATCTTTTCGGCGGACAGGGAACGATCAACGTGCCCAACTGGTCGCCGTCAGGCGATGAGTTCGCCTATGTGCGTTACTATCCCGTCTCTGCGTGAAGGATTGCGTCGAGCGAGTTTTGCCGGCATAGAACTTCCGTCGGGTGCCTGCCTCAGGTGGGAGAATCGGGAATTCGGTGAGAGACCGGAACGTGCCCAACGCTGTAAGGCTGACGTCTGCCGCATCAAGCCACTGGTCCAGCACCGGGAAGGCGCGGCAGTCGGATGATGCCAAGTCAGAAGACCGGCCCGACATCATAGACTGACCTGCGTGGACGGCGGGCGGTTGTATTGTTGGGGATTGACGATGCGACCAGACCATTCAGGCTCCCTGTCGGGAGCCGCAGCCTTTTCGACCGAGGAACGTGACGCCGTTTATCGTGCGATCTCGACGCGTCGCGATGTCCGTTCGGAGTTTCTCCCGGATCCGATACCGGACGACGTTGTCCGCAGGCTCTTGACCGCCGCGCACCACGCGCCGTCGGTTGGGTTCATGCAGCCTTGGAATTTCGTCCTGGTGCGCGATCAGCAGGTGAAAGAGGCAGTATGGCAAGCCTTCGATCGCGCCAATCGCGAGGCGGCCGAGATGTTTGAGGGCGAGCGGCAGCAGCTCTACCTGTCGCTGAAGCTTGAAGGCATCCGAACCGCGCCACTCAGCATCTGTGTGACCTGCGATCCGGATCGCTGCGGCGATGTCGTTCTTGGTCGAACGCACAATCGGCGGATGGATTCCTATTCGACGGTGTGCGCCGTGCAGAATTTGTGGCTGGCTGCCCGAGCCGAAGGTATCGGGGTTGGTTGGGTGAGCATTTTTCACGAGTCCGATATCAAGCAAATCCTCGGTGTGCCGGATCGCGTCGAGATCGTTGCCTGGCTCTGCGTCGGGTATGTCGATCAGCTTTATGACCAGCCGGAGCTGGCGGCCAAAGGTTGGCGTCAGCGGCTGCCGCTGGAGGAACTCGTGTTCACTGACCGTTGGGACAATTCGCTCGACTGAGGGTGGCTACTGTTGCTGCGGCTGAGGGCCCGGCTTTGCCGGGTTCTTCAGGTCGATCGTGCCTTGGTCGCCGGCCAGGAACTGTGGGCCGATCTGGCGGACCTTGCTGGTTGCCGGATCGTAAGGCCTGTCAGGTGCCTGCGGCTGCGAAGCCGCGGGGGTAACGGACTGGACCTTGGCCTCGGGCTTTTTGGTTTCGATCGTCGTGATTGATCCCTGCTGTGGCGGCTCGCTGAGTGATTGGCTTTTTCGCATCCGCTCGTAGTAGCCGTTGAGATCGCAACTGCAGGACGATTTTTCGCCAGGCTTGCGGTTCTTGTAGGCGAAGGCATTCGGCATGGCGCTGTAGGGAGCGCCCGTCGCGGCCGAAATCATCTGTGATGTCTCGGTGCTCGAGACGTCATGATAGAAAAGCTCGGTGTCGATCCCTGGACACATCTTCGAGCAGGTATCTGCGTCACGGGGGAAGTCCTGGGAGGTCGCATTCGAGCTCAATGGGAAGAAGCCGCCGTCGCAGGTTCGGACGCAAACGGTGTTCAGATGAGAGAGAGTCGACATGCCGAAACCGTATCGGCGCTGGTTAGGATCGTCACCTAAAGGTATGAAGGTGTCGTTGCGCATAGCCTGGTCTTCGATGCTCGGCGGCGCCGCGTATCCCTCTGCGCGGTCCTCGGGCCACTGCTCGTCATTGCAGCCGTTGTCGTCGAGTGCCGCCAGCAGCTCGTTTCTCGTGCGCACATCCTGGCTCTGGCCACGCAATTCATCGCGCCGCTGCTGCAGATAACGGATGTTGTCGACCATCTTGCTCTCTGCGCGCTCGAGCTCGCCGCAATAGCCGTCGTCATCGCCGATCACGACCATGCTGCCGCTCGTGCAACCGTTCTGGCGCAGATCGCTGCGGAGCTTGCGCAGTTCAAGGTTCTGTTCTGCAATGGCACTGGCGAATTTGCGCACCTCAGGCGTGCTGCCAATGATCTCAGGCAGGTCGGCGAGCCGCGCCCGCAGGTCGCCACAGATTGCCGGCACCTGGGCATGGGCCAGGCCGGTGAAGGCAAGCACTGTTGCGAGTGACAGAATCCAGCGGTTCAAGGCACGGTCCCATCGGTGAGCAAATACGAGCGGTCATAGGCGCGGCGTTGTGCCTCGCCTCTGCCGCGAGCCTGCTTGTTAGCAGGCTGCGGTTGAAATCTTAGCGCATTTTCTCCATCGGCCGCAAATCACGCTGGCTGTGAAGCCTCGACGACGGCGAGGGCGGCCATGTTGACGACGCCGCGCGAAGTCACGGACGGCGCCAGGATATGCGCTGGGAGTGCAGCGCCAAGCAGGATCGGTCCCACATGCAATCCGTCGATCATCGATTTCACGACGCCGAGCGTGATGTTTGCCGCATCGAGGTTCGGGAAGACCAGCAGGTTCGCTTCGTCGTGCAGAGTGGTGTCAGGCATGACACGCTTGCGCAAGGCGTCGGAGATGGCGCTTTCGCCGTGCATCTCGCCGTCCACTTCGAGCTCAGGCGCAGCCTCGCGCACAAGCTGAAGCGCAGCGCGCATCTTCGTCGCACTCTCGGATTCACGCGAACCGAAATTCGAATGGGATACGAGAGCAGCGCGCGGGGTGATGCCGAAGCGCTTGATTTCCTCGGCGGCAAGAACTGTCGACTCGGCAATTTCCTCGGCGCTCGGATTGAAGGTGACATAGGTGTCGGTGAAGAAAGTGGCGCCGCGCTGGGAAATCAGCAGGCTGAGCGCCGAGAAATCGCAGACGTCGTGCCTCTTGCCGATGATCTGACGGACATCGCGGAGATGCTTTTCATAGCGGCCTTCCAGGCCGCAGATCAGTGCATCCGCTTCGCCCCGCTTCAGCGCCAGTGCACCAATCACAGTCGTGTTGGTACGAACGATCGTGCGGGCGGCCTCCGGAATGACCCCACGGCGTCCGACCAGCGAGAAGTAGAGATCGACATACTCGCGGAAGCGCGGGTCGTCTTCCGGGTTGATGACGGCGAAATCCGAAAGCGGCCTGATGCGCAGGCCGTAGCGCTGCAGGCGCGTTTCGATGACCGACGGGCGGCCGATCAGGATCGGCTCGGCAATCCCTTCCTCAAGCAGAACCTGCGCGGCGCGCAGGACGCGCTCGTCTTCACCTTCGGAGAAGATTACCCGCTTGCGCTCGGCATTCTTCGCGGCGGCAAAGATCGGCTTCATGATGAAGCCCGAACGGAAGACGAAGCGGTTAAGCTGGTCGAGGTAGGCGTCGAAATCCGCGATCGGACGCAACGCGACGCCGCTTTCGGCCGCGGCCTTTGCGACTGCAGGGGCGATGCGCAGGATCAGGCGCGGGTCGAAGGGCGAGGGGATCAGGTAGTTGGGGCCAAAGACAGGAGTTTCGCCCGAATACGCACGGGCGGCGACGTCGGATGGTTCCTCGCGCGCCAATGCCGCGATGGCGCGCACGGCGGCCATCTTCATTTCCTCGTTGATCGTGACTGCGCCGCAATCCAACGCACCGCGGAAGATATAGGGGAAGCAGAGAACGTTGTTCACCTGGTTCGGGAAATCGGAACGACCAGTGCAGATCATCGCATCGGGACGCGCTGCCCGGGCGAGATCGGGCATGATCTCCGGCGTCGGATTGGCGAGCGCCATGATCAGTGGGTTTTCGGCCATCTGCGCCAGCAGTTCCGGCTTCAGCACGCCGGCTGCGGAAAGGCCAAGGAAAACATCGGCCCCACTGA
Source organism: Rhizobium sp. BK181 (assembly GCF_014193305.1). Taxonomy (NCBI): domain Bacteria; kingdom Pseudomonadati; phylum Pseudomonadota; class Alphaproteobacteria; order Hyphomicrobiales; family Rhizobiaceae; genus Rhizobium; species Rhizobium sp. BK181. Next base: position 112,707 of record NZ_JACHZA010000015.1, on the reverse strand, counting down.
TGTTTTCGGCAAGCGTGCGGGTGTCGCTTTTCTGGGCGTAAACGCTCTTCCATTCGTCCATCAGTTCGGTGCGGCCCTCGTAGACCAAACCTTCGATGTCGTGGACCCAGATATTTTCGCGCTTGGCGCCCAGCGTAACGAGCAGATTGAGGCAGGCAAGGGCGGCAGCGCCAGCGCCGGAGGCAACGATCTTGACCTCGTCGATCTTCTTGTTCGCCAGTTCGAGGCCATTGAGGATCGCCGCGGCGACGATGATGGCAGTGCCGTGCTGGTCATCGTGGAAAACCGGGATCTTCATGGTCTCGCGAAGGCGGCGCTCGATCTCGAAACATTCCGGCGCCTTGATATCCTCGAGATTAATGCCGCCGAAGGTCGGCTCGAGCGAGGCTACCGTCGAAACCATCTGATCGACGCTCGATGCCTCGACTTCGATGTCGAAGACGTCAATGTTGGCGAATTTCTTAAAGAGGACGGCCTTGCCTTCCATGACCGGCTTTGAGGCGAGCGGGCCGATATTGCCGAGCCCGAGAACGGCGGTGCCGTTGGATATGACCGCTACGAGATTGGCGCGCGACGTGTAGTCGGCGGCCGTCTCCGGATTGTCGCGGATTGCGAGACAGGGTGCTGCAACACCGGGGGAATAGGCCAATGCCAGGTCGCGCTGGTTGCCAAGCGGCTTGATCGCCTGGATCTCGAGCTTGCCCGGACGCGGATAGCGATGGAAATAGAGCGCCTGCTCATCGAGGCTTCCACCTACCAAATTCTTTTCCGTCTTGGACTTTTCGTGATGATCCATCATCGCCTCCGGGCTGCCGCATGCTGTCTTGAAGTGTTTTCAATACATCAAACGGCATGGCGGAACAGTCGGAATTTCCATCGAAATGCGAAAACAACGCGAATCTCTCCTGACATCCGCGCAGGTCGACAGGAGCCGGGAAAATCAACCGGGAAAGCGGCATGTCATCTTCCTGAAACACGACTCTGGTTTTGGAGAGGCAGGTGAACGATGGGACACGAGCAGGATGCTTGTGAGGGACAACATGGATACGCGGCACTTCCGTACGCTTTTCATTTCCGATGTGCATCTCGGCTCCAAAGCCGCGAAGGTGGACTTCCTGTTGGATTTTCTCAAGCATCACGACGCGGACACGATCTTTCTTGTCGGCGATATCGTCGATGGTTGGCGGCTGAAGCGAAGCTGGTACTGGCCGCAGGATTGCAACGACGTGGTGCAGAAGCTGCTGCGCAAGGCGCGCAAGGGCACGCGGGTTATCTATATCCCGGGCAATCACGACGAATTCCTCCGTGACTTTCCAGGCACCCATTTCGGCGGCATCGAGGTTGCCGAGCGGATGATGCACGAAACGGCCGACGGCAAGAAATACCTGGTCCTGCATGGCGACGAGTTCGACGTCGTCGTCCGCAATGCGCGCCTTCTCGCCTATCTCGGCGACTGGGCTTACGACATGGCGATCATGATCAACATCGGCCTGGCAGCGATCCGCCGCAAGATGGGTATGCCCTACTGGTCGTTTTCGGCGTGGGCCAAGCTGCAGGTCAAGCACGCTGTCAATTTCATAGGCGAGTTCCAGCGCGTCGTCGCCGACGAAGCCCGCAAGCATGGCGCAGACGGGGTGATCTGCGGTCACATCCATCATGCCGTGATGGAGGACATGGATGGCATCCGCTATATCAATACTGGCGACTGGGTCGAAAGCTGCACGGCGATCGCCGAACATCAGGATGGCACCTTCGAATTGATCGAGTGGCGTTCAATGAGCGGAATACAGCCAATCCCGATGGCTATCGGTCACCGCGAAAAGGAAGTCGCGCCGCAGGCTGCCTAGTCGCGGCCTTTGCTCCCGCAATTCACAGTATGAATTTAGCCCGTTGTGTCTTTGCGACAGGCCCTATTTATTTTCTAAAACGTTTTCGATGGGCAAGTTCTTGCCATAGTCGCCCTTAGGTTGACGTGCTAGGCAGCGTTCAGTTTCCTGCAGGTCCATCATGATTCCCGCTCAAAATCCTCCGGCAAGTGAGGGCGCGCCACCGCGCTTTCGGCTTCTCAGTGCCTTGTCTTACTGTGCACCTTTGCTTGTCAATGGCGTTGCCTTGCCCTTCTTCCCGATGTGGCTTGCGCTGCACGAGTTCAACGATCATCAGATCGGCGTCATCCTGGCAGTGCCGATGGTCGTACGCGTGCTCGTTGCACCTATTGTCGCCATGTATGCCGACCGCATGAAGGAGCGGGCGGATGTATTGCTGTTTTCCGGAAGCCTGTCGCTGCTGACGGCGATTGCGCTTTACTGGACAAATACGTTCTGGCCAGTGCTGATCGTCTATACCATCCAGGGCGCGACTTTTGCCTGTTACGTCCCGGTCGTGGAATCGATCGTGATCTCGGGTGTAAGGCGCTGGGGGCTGGACTACGGGTCGATGCGGGTTTGGGGCTCGATCGCGTTTATTGTGTCCACCCTGATTGGCGGGCAGTTGATTGGGCATTGGGGCGGAGAGATGGTGCTGCCCGTGATGACCTTTGGTTTCGTCACGACAGTGGTCATGGCGATCTATTGTCCGCGGATTGGTCCGACACGCAGACGTGGCACGCCTGTCGATATTTCGGCGGCGACCGGGAGTTCGTTGCGTCAACCGCATCTGCTGGCCTTGCTGATCGGAGTCGCCATCCAGCAATCGAGCCACGCGGTTCTGCAGGCTTTTGCGTCGCTCTACTGGCGTGAACTCGGTTTTTCCGGCACGCAGATCGCCGTGCTGTGGAGCGCCGGTGTCGCGGCCGAGGTGACGGTGTTCTTTCTCTCGCGCCGGCTGAACCGTCGGTTCAGCGCCTGGACCTTGATCCGCTTCGGTGCGGCCGTCAGCGTCTGCCGCTGGATACTGTTTCCGATGCACTGGGGCTTCTGGGGCTTCTTTCTGCTCCAGTGCATGCATTCCTGCACTTATGCGTTCGTGCATACCGGCGTGCAACGACGGATCGTTGCCACCGTCCAGGAGACCCAGGAATCGTCGGCCCAGGGCGCCTATTTCTTCTACAACGGCATGTTCCTGGGGCTGATGACAATTGCCTCCGGCTACCTCTACGCCTGGCTCGGCCTCGCCAGCTATTACGTCATGGCAGTGGTCGCCCTAATGGGCCTCTGTCTTGTAGTCGCGGCTTATTATCTTCAGCCCCAGAGGGTGATCTCCGGCGGCCAGACGAGCGAGGCCGTGTAGCGCAAACCCGGGTCGCGGTCTCGAGCGAGAAGCAGCGGCCCGTCAAGGTCAACGAACTCGGCATCCTGCGCCAGCAGCACGGCAGGCGCCATTGCCAGTGACGTGCCGACCATGCAGCCGACCATGATTTTGAAATCAAGGCGTTGCGCCTCTTTCTTCATGGCCAGCGCCTCTGTCAGTCCGCCGGTTTTGTCGAGCTTGATATTGATCGCGTCGTAGCGGTCACGAAGGCTCGCAAGATCGCCGGTGTGGTGGACGCTCTCATCCGCGCAGACGAGGACCGGCCGGCGAATCTCTGCAAGAAGTTCGTCCTTGCCTGCCGGCAGCGGTTGTTCGACCAAAGCGATACCCGCTTCGGCAGCAATGCGTAAATGGTGCTCCAGCGTGACTTCCGGCCAGCCTTCATTGGCGTCGAGGATAATTGCCGTATCCGGCGCAGCGGCGCGAACAGCGCGGATTCGGCTTTCGTCGTCACCAGTGCCGACCTTGACTTTCAAGAGCGCGCGGCCGGCATTTGCGCGCGCCTGGTCCGCCATCACGTCGGGCTCGCCGAGGGAGATCGTGAAGGCGGTCGTCAGCGATTGGGGCTTGATCAGGCCGAGGCTCTTGGCGACCGTGTTGCCCGAACTCTTGGCCTCAAGGTCCCAGAGGGCGCAGTCCACTGCATTGCGTGCGGCTCCTGGCGGCATGGCGCGCTGTAGCTCCAGGCGCGTCAGGCCAGCCTCGATCAACGGCCTTGCCGCTTCGATCTGTGCGGCAACACTCTCCATCGTCTCGCCGTAACGGCGATAGGGAACGCATTCGCCCCGGCCGGCGATCAGGTGCTCCCGGATTGTGCAGAGGATCACGTCTGCTGACGTCTTGGCGCCGCGCGAGATCGTAAACGTGCCTGAAATGGGGAAGGATTCCGTCTGAATTTCAAGTGACCGTGGCATATTTGCAATCCTGCGCGCATGGAAATTTGGTGTGGCTTGGGTATATTGATCCGAAGCGGCGAACCGTCAGTTCGCGAGTCGGCAATGTCGCCGTAAGCCTTGAAAGACACAAGCGTTTTGAAGTCCGAAACCCGTAACGCCGCCTCACTGCATGTGGACGACCAAACCCATGGATCGGGTCAGCTCGTTCACATCGAGGGGAACTGGCGGAGCGCGAACCTGCATCTCGTCTTGCGCGACTTCGAGAAGCTTACCGCCGCTCGATCCGGCGAGGTGACCCTCGATCTGTCGGGCGTAACGGATATCGACACGGCGGGTGTCTGGCTGCTCTGCCGACTGAAGAAGCAAGTTGAGGGCGCGGGCGGCACCGTGCGCTTCGAAGGCAGCAACGAACATATCGACGAAATGATCGCGGAGTTTTCCGAGGAGCCGCCGCCGCCCGACCAGGAGCCGCAACGACGTCCGGGCTTGGCGGAACGTATCTTCGCACCGATCGGCAAGATCACCTTCGATATCTGGAACAACCTCGCGGCCGCTATGTATATCCTCGGCTCCGCCGTGCGCGGCGCCCAGATGAAGTTCGGGCGGGGTAGCGGCGTTTCGCCAGCGTCGATCGTCAACCAGATCGACCATATGGGCGTACGCGCGGTCCCGATCATATTGCTGATGTCGTTCCTGATCGGCGCGATCATCGCACAGCAGGGCGCCTTTCAGCTCCGCTACTTCGGCGCCGAAGTCTTCGTCGTCGATCTGGTTGGCATTCTGCAGCTTCGCGAAATCGGCGTGCTTCTGACGGCGATCATGATCGCCGGCCGTTCCGGTAGCGCCATTACCGCCGAAATCGGCTCGATGAAGATGCGCGAGGAGGTTGATGCGCTGAAGGTGATGGGGCTCAATCCCGTCGGTGTTCTCATTTTTCCGCGACTGGTTGCCCTCACTGTGGCGTTGCCGCTGCTGACCGTGATTGCGAACTTTGCTTCGCTCGCCGGTGCAGCCGTCGTCGCCTGGGCGTACTCCGGCATCACCTTCGCGAACTTCATCTCGCGCCTGCATGAAGCGATTACGCTGTCGACGGTCCTGTCCGGGATGATCAAGGCGCCGTTCATGGCGCTGGTTATCGGTATCGTAGCGGCGGTTGAAGGCTTAAAAGTAGGCGGCAGCGCCGAGTCGCTTGGACAGCACGTGACCGCTGCGGTCGTGAAGGCGATCTTCGTCGTTATCCTCATGGACGGGCTTTTTGCCATGTTCTATGCGGCCATCAATTTCTAAGGATTGTACGTGGACGGACAGCCTACACAGACCGGGAACAATGAAGGACGGGATGTCGTGCTGTCGGCGCGCGGCGTGACGGTCGCTTTCGGGTCCAAGGTCGTTCTCGACAATCTGAACCTCGATATCTATCGCGGCGAAATTCTTGGCTTTGTCGGCGCCTCGGGGACGGGCAAGTCGGTGCTGATGCGGACCGTGCTTCGGCTGCTGCCGCGCCGCTCGGGAAACATCAAGATTCTCGGCCAGGATTTCGACGAGCTCGACGAGCCGCAGCGCAATGCACTCGATATGCGGCTCGGCGTGCTCTTTCAGCAGGGAGCGTTGTTTTCGTCGCTGACCGTGAAGGAGAACATCCAGGTGCCGATGCGCGAGTATCTGGACCTGCCGCAGTCCCTGATGGACGAACTGGCAAAATTGAAGATTCGACTGGTTGGGCTCGCGGCGGATGCTGCCGACAAATACCCGTCGGAGCTTTCGGGCGGCATGATTAAACGTGCGGCGCTGGCGCGCGCCTTGGCGCTCGACCCAGAACTGGTGTTCCTCGACGAGCCCACGTCAGGGCTCGACCCGATCGGTGCCGCGGAATTCGACGAGCTTATAGCGAGACTTAGGGACACGCTCGGGCTGACCGTCTACATGGTCACCCACGATCTCGACAGTCTCTTCTCGGTCTGTGATCGCATTGCTGTGCTTGGCAAGAAGCGGGTACTGGTCGAGGGAACGATCGACGACATGCTGGCCTACGACGATCCGTGGGTTCAGGCCTATTTCAAAGGCAAGCGGGCGCGTTCGATCGTGCCGCAGAGTGGCCACGCCGGCGAGAACAGCCTGGCGCAAGATAGCCGCGGGAAGTGAGCGGATACCATGGAAACAAAAGCGAACTACACGATTGTCGGCTTCTTCACGGTGCTCGTTATCGCAGCGGCGTTCGGTTTCGTGTATTGGATGGCCGAATACGGGCGTGGCGGTCCGACGGCGGAGCTGATCGTCCGCATTCCGGGCTCCGCGAACGGTTTGAGCGTCGGCTCGCCGGTGCGGTTCAACGGCATTCAGGTCGGCTCGGTCAAGTCGCTATCGATCGACGCCGATGATCCGAGCTTCTCACTCGCCTTCACCGAGGTGCGAGTCGACGCGCCGATCTATCCATCGACAAAAGCCATCCTGGAAATCCAGGGCTTGACGGGTGCGGCCTATATCGAACTCTCGGGTGGCAAGATCGGCGAAAAAAACATCCTTCAGCAATCGATCGATAGCGGCAAGCGAGCGGTGATCGTGGCGGATCAGTCGAGTGTCACGAATCTGCTGGCGACAGCGGATAAGATTCTGGACCGCGCCAACGATGCCATCGGGCAGGTTCAGGGGTTTGTGAAGGATGCGCGCGGGCCGCTAACGAAGACATTGCAGAACGCCGAGACGTTCTCCGACGCCTTGGCCAAGAACTCCGGCAACATCGACTCGTTCCTGCAAAGTGTCGGGCAGCTGTCCGATACCATTCGCAAGGTCTCGGGTCGCGTCGACTCGACGCTTGAGGCAATCGAGGCGCTTGTGAAGGCCGTCGACGCGAAGAAGATCGATACCATTCTCAGCAATGCCGAGAAAGTTAGCCGCGACGTCGCGGATGCATCTGGCAACTTCAAGGGAGCGATCCAGAAGTTCCAGGAAACGGCGACGACCTACAACGACCTCGGCAAGAAGGCACAGGCGACACTCGACCGCGTGGATACGCTTGTAGCACAGATCGATCCGGCCAAGGTCAAAGGGTCCGTCGACGACATCTCGCAGGCGACCAAGGATGCGCGCACCGCTGTCGCCTCGATCAAGGACGTCGCGAATACGGTTGCTGCGCGACAGAAGGACATCGATCAGACAATCCAGAACGTGTCGCAAATGGCGAACAAGCTGAACTCGGCGTCCACGCGCGTCGACGGAATTCTAGTCAAGCTGGATGCGCTGCTCGGGACCGACAACACGCAGTCGCTTTTTGCGCAAGCGCGTGACACGCTTACCTCCTTCAAGAAGGTGGCCGACAACCTCAATTCTCGCATTGGCCCGATCGCCGACAATCTGCAGAAATTTTCCAGCGGTGGACTGCGGGATATGCAGTCGCTGATCAACGACACACGCTCCACCGTACAAAACCTTAGCAATGCGATCAGTGACTTCGACCGCAATCCGCAGCGGCTGATCTTCGGCGGCGATACTGTAAAGCAATATGACGGCCGGACGCGGCGTTAAAAGGGACATTAGGGGAGCGCATATGGCCGTATCGGATCTGGTTCAGCGTCGTTCGTGGCTATCGACAACCGCGATCGCGCTGCCGCTATTGGCAGGCCTTGCCGGCTGCGGAACCTCTGCAAAGAACGACACCTACGATCTATCCGGGTCGGTGACCGGCAGTGGACCAGCGGCGAAAGGCCGGCAAATCCTGGTGCAGCAGCCGACTGCACTGAAGGCGATCGACAGCGAGCAGATCGTCGTTCGGGTCGCTCCTTCGCAAATACAGTATCTTTCCAAGGCGCAATGGGGCGACAAGCTGCCGCGCATTGTTCAAGCGAAGCTGGTCGAGGCCTATGAGAACTCGGGCAAGGTCGGTGGCGTCGGTGTACCGGGCCAGGGGCTGGCTATCGACTACCAGCTCGTGACGGATATCCGGTCCTTTGAGATCGACACCACCAGTGGTAGCCGCGCGGTTGTCGAGATCTCAGCGAAGATACTGAATGATCGCAACGGTACCGTACGCACTCAGAAGGTGTTCAGACAGGTCGTGCCTGCCGGTGGCTCCAACGATGGCCTGGTGAAGGGCCTTGATCGTGCATTCTCGGCCGTAGCCGCTGAGATCGTCGCGTGGACGCTGCAGTCGATCTGATTCTTGCGTGGGCGCGGACGGCAAGCGCCGCAAGCCCATGGAGGCGTAGCCGCGACAAATAGACGGACTGTGCGGCTTGGCCTGAAGTCTAAAGAAGGTCTTAGCCGAATCTTTGCAAGGGCAACTTCCGGAAATGCAAATGGCCGCCAAAAGGCGGCCATTTTTGATTTCCGAGCGCCTTACTTCAGCCGTCCGGCTGCGTGGGCGAGCATCGTATAGACCTTGCCGGTGTCCGAGGTCAGATAGGACTGGGTGATCGTCTTGTCGCGATCGCCGCGGGAGACATCGGCAAGCAGCTTCTCGAAGTCAGCGATATAGCGATCGACGGCGGTGCGGAACTCCGGCTCGCGATCGTACTTGCGCTTGATCTCGTCGAAGGTCTGCTGGCCCTTGAGCGTATAAAGCCGGCGGGTGAATACATCACGCTCGCCACGCTGATAGCGACGCCACAGATCGACCGATGCGTCATGATCGATCGCGCGGGCGATATCCACGGAAAGCGAATTCAAGGATTCGACGACGTGGCGCGGGTTGCGGCTGTCGGACGTGCGGGCCGGCGCCGGAGCGGGTGTCTCTGCGCGCGGTGCCGGTTGCCGTGCTGGAGCCTCATCGGCTGCCTCTTCACGCGAGGCTCCGCGCAGGAGGTCGCTGATCCAGCCGCCGGTTGCCGGGGAGGCCGGAGCCGGTGCGGCCACAGGTGCCCGCTGCGGTGTTGTGGTGGCAGGCGCCGGCGGTGTCAGCGAGCCGCGTAGACCGAAGTTTTCGATCGGCGAGGGTGTCACGGCAGGAGTCGGAGCCGGGACCGCCGGAGGAGCCGGTTGGGGTGCCTGCTGGGCAACAGCGGGCTGGGCCGGACGCGGGGCAGGCTGAGGTTGCGGCTGCGGAATGGCACGCGGCGCAGGCTCGGAAATCTCCAGTTGCTGGGTCGAACGACCAACGATGTGGGAGATATCCTGCAGCGCCTTGATCTGCTCGGCGACGGCTCGGCGCATTGCGGCAGCGCTCTCCTTGGCTTCCTCGGGAAGGTCGAATGCACCGCGCTTCAACTCGCTGCGGGTCATATCGAGTTCCTTGCGGATATCGCCGGCGGAGCGGCGAATTTCCTCGGTAGCACCGGAGAAGCGGGCCACAGCCTCGTCGACTGCTTCGCGAAGCGATTCGCGCATCTGCTGGGCCGCGCCGTCGGATTGGCGACCGGCTTCGCCAAGCATGCGCTCGACTTCCGAGAGAGATGCTGTCAGGCCGCCGCGCAGGCGGTTGGAAAGCTCTCCGGAACGGCGCTCGGCATTGCCGAATGCACCGTCGATTGTTGCGTTGGCTTCCTCTCCGGCCTTTTCCAGCGCTGCACGCATGGTCGCGGCGGCTTCCTCCGCACGCTTTTCGGTTTCAGAGAGAACGCGGCCTATGTCGGAGAACGAAGACTGCACGCTTTCACGCAGCGTCCCGCTGACCTGGTTGGAGCGCTGCTCGGCGCGGTCAAAGGCGGATTCGACCATGCCACCCAGAGAGCGCATCGTCTTTTCGATTTCCTCCGAGCGCTGGACGAGACCAACAGAAAGGTTCTGCAGCGCGGTTTCGCGATCCTCGAGGGTCGAGACGAGATTCGATTGAGCCGCCGCAAGCAGCCCGGATGCCTGGCTGAGGACCTTCGAATGCTCGTCGAAGCGACCGATGATCCCACCGACCTGGGCAAGCGTCTGGCCGGAGATATCGGAGAGACGATCGACCTTGCCCTCGAGCAGACGCGTCGATGCAGACACCATCTCAGCGGCCTTCGATGCGGACTCGGTGAAGCGCGAGGTCGTATCGCCGAGGCGGCCATCGACCGCGGCCAGATTCTCGGTCGCACGGCTCATCATCTGGCCCATGGCGGAACTGTTGTCCGACAGGCGCTCGATCAGCTGGTTGACGTTGGTAAGCAGGCTGCTTTCCATCGCATCGACGGCGGAAGACGCACTCTCGGTGCGTGCGGCAATCGCGTTGATCAAGGCTTCGTTTTCGCTGCGAAGGCGCTCGGTGCTCCGTTCGGTTGCCGCAGTGATGCGAGCGGCGGCGTCCTTGCCAGCCTCAGCGTAACGGTCGATCAGTGGGCGTGCGGTCTCGTCGAGGATGCGGGACAGCTCGGTGGAGCGGCCGGCAAGCATCGAGTTGAGTTCGCGCGTACGGTCGTCCAGGGTCGTGCGGATGGCGCTGCCGCGTGCCTCGAGCGCCTTTTCGACGTCCGTCAACGTCGAGTCGATTTCGCGTGTGCGATCTTCCAGGCTTGAGCGGATCGCGTTCCCGCGCGCTTCCAGGGCGCGTTCCACTTCAGCCATAGTCGAGGCGATTCCCTCGCTTGCGTCGGAAATCGTCGTGCGGATGCCGGCGCCATGGCTTTCGAAGGTCTCCTGGGCGTCGCCCAGGGCACGGGAAATGGCACCAACCTGGCCACTGACCAAGGTCTCGGCTTCCGCGACTTTCTTGATGATTGCGTTGCCAGCTTCCGAGAAGGTTTGAGCGACGGCCGCTGCCTGGCCGGCGAGGCGGTTCTGGGCTTCCGAGACGCGACCGACGATCTGTTCGGAGCGTTCTTCGATTGCGCGGCTGAACTCGTTGCTTTTGCCTTCGAGGCTTTCGGCAAACTGCTGCCCCGTACGGCCGAGGTTTTCGGCGGCCCGGGCGGCTTCGTCATCCATTCCCTGTGTCGTTTCAGCGACCGCGCTACGCAGCGATGCAGCAAGGCCGGCGGCCTTGCCTTCAATTGTCCGGTTGACCGCGTCCAGGCCGACCGTCAGGGCTCGGTCCATGGTCGACAGGCGTTCTTCGATACGCGCACTGCCACGTTCCATTGCCTCGCCGATGCTTGCCGTGCGGGTGTCTATGCCGGAGGTCAGATTGGCCGTGCGGCTGTCGATTTCCGTCGTGAGGTTGGCGGTGCGGCCATCAAGCGTTTCGGCAAACTTTGCGGCGCTGTCGTTGAGCGCCGCCGCAATCCGGTCGGTTGCTTCTTCGCCAAGCGTTCCGAGGCGGGAGATACCGTCGGACAATGTGTCGGACAGGCGACCGCCAGCAGCATCGACCTGCTCGGCGACACCGCCGACGCCGTCACGAATGCGATTCTCGAGAGCGGCAAGGCCGGCTTCGACACGAGAGCCCGTTTCCGCAAAGCGGCCGGTCATGCCCTCGATGGACTGGTCGAGCTGCGAAGAGAAGGTTTCCGCCGACCGCGAGATCTCGCTAGCGGACTCCTGGAACCGACCGGCAATGTGGCCCGTGCTGTCGCGCAGCCGATCTTCGAGCGCCCGGGCGCTGTTGTCGATCGTCTGGCGAAGCGAGACCTCATGGTCTTCCAGCGACATTTCCAGCATGCCGACACTGGTCGCGATCGATGCGCCAATCGTCGTCGCCTGATCGGAGAGCGTGTCACTGATGCGGCTGTGCGCATCGCTGAGCGCCAGATTGATCGCCTGCTCGCGATCAGCCAGCGTCGAACGAATGCGCTCATGGGCCGATTCCAAGCCCCCTTCAATGCGCGTCGCGGCATTGCCGGTCAGAGCCTCGAAGCGATCGTGGGCGGCGGCAAGGCCTCCTTCGATCCGGGATGCGGCGCTGCCGTGCAGTGTCTCTAGTCGCTGATGCGCATCGCTCAAGCTGTATTCGATGCGGCTGGCGGCGCTGCCGGTGAGTTGCTCGATACGGTCTCCGCCGGTCGAAAGCGTGCCGGCCAGCGTCGCTGCGTGATCGCTCAGCGAACGCTCGAGGCGTTCCTGGCTCTCGGTGTAAGCGCTCCGAATTGCGTCGGACTTGTCCACGAGGGCGCCGGCAACGCGAGATTCTGCGCCAGCCACTGTGTCGAGCAACGCATTGGTGCGCGCTTCCAGCGCGTCGTCAAAGCGGCTCTGGCTTTCGCTGAAGGAGATCGCGAGCGCCATGGCCTTCTCGTCGAGCGTATCGGAAAGACGGTCCTGAACCGTGGCAATCGAATTGGCGATGGTATCGACGCGCCGCCCAAGCGCGTCCTCGATGCGGCTGTGACCCTCGTTCAATGATACGGCGAGCGCCATGACGCGATCATCGAGCGCTTCGGTGATCCGGTCATGACCGCCGGTGAGTGAATGGCTGATCGCGTCAGCATGATGACCGAGCGTGTCTTCGAGACGGGTCTGGCTCTCGTTCAGGGAAATGGCGAGCGCCATTGCCCTATCGTCGAGAGCTTCCGTGAGCTTCTCGTGGCCGCCGGCGATCTGGTTGGAGATCGTTTCGACATGGTGACCGAGTGCGTCGGCAAGGCGGGATTGTCCCTCGTTGAGGGAGATGGCGAGCGCCATCGCCTTGTCATCCAGAACGTCGCTGAGCTTCTCGTGGCTGCCGGTGAGCTGGTTTGCGACCTTCTCGACATGGTGGCTGAGCGTGTCGGCGAGGCGGGACTGCCCCTCGTTCAACGAGATGGCGAGCGTCATCGCCTTGTCGTCGAGGACTTCGCTGAGTTTGTCGTGGCCACCTGCGAGCTGGTTTGCGACGGTCTCAATATGGTGACTAAGCGTATCGGCGAGGCGGGATTGGCCCTCATTGAGCGAAATGGCGAGCGTCATCGCCTTCTCATCAAGAGTGTCGGCGAACCGTTCGTGGCCGCTGGCCATCGAAGCCGCGATCGAGTCGGCACGCTTGGCGATCGTATCCTCGAAGCGGTTCTGGCTTTCGTCGAGCGAGATCGCGAGTGTCATCGCCTTGTCGTCGAGCGTATCGGCAAGGCGCTCATGGCTGCCCGCGACGGCGTTGATGATTGCTTCGGAACGGCTTGCAAGGGTGCTCTCGAACCGTTCCTGGCTGTCGGCGAGGGCTGTCGTCAGCGCGCCACCGCGATTGGCCATGACGCCGTCGATCCGTTCGTGCGCCGAGTCGAGCGCCTGCGTGATATCAGCGGCGCGCCTCGAGATCATCGTGTTCAGATCGTCGGCACGGCCAAAGGCCGAAGTGATCTGCTCGGTACCGGCGGATACCGCGGAACTCAGGTCGGAGGTCGTGGACAGCAGCGTGTCGCGGAACTCCGTCGCCCGCGCCGAGAGGTTGTTGTGAAGTTCCGACGTGCCGGATGCCAGCGCTAGCGAGATTTCGGAGGTTGCGTGGCTTAACGCCGACGTCATACCCGTCGTGTGGGTATGGATCGCTTCGGTAACCTCGGAAACCTTGCCTGCCAGCGAGCTTTCCATGACTTCCTGGCTGGTCGCGAGGGCCGTTGCCAGTGCGAAGGACTGGTCGGTCAGCGATGCGCCAAGCCGGTCGATGCTCGAGCTCAGAATGCCGTTCAGGGACTCCGAGCCACCGGTCATCGTCTCGTTGATGCGATTCAGGCTCTCCATGAGCTTCGTATCGAGCGAGCCGGCCCGCTTGTCGAAGGCGTTGGCGAATTCAGCAACGCGTTCATCGAACGAGGTCGACAGCTGCGCGACCGTCGCCTGCAGTCTCTCGTCGAAGAAGCCGGAGCGCAGGTCGAGATCCATGATAGTGTCGTCGACACTGGATTGCAGGCTTTGGCGGAAGCTCGAACCCTTCTCGTCGAGAGCACTGTTCAGCTTGGAGAGGACGTCATCAAGCGTGGTGCTGATTGTGCGTTCGCCGCCCGTCAGGCTCTCGTTAATCTCGCGGGTGCGGGCAATCAGGATCTCGTTCAGCTGTCGGGCACGATCGTTCAGCGCCGCGTTCAGCTTCTCGGCGTTGCTGTCCATCGTCGACGCACGCGTCTCGAACTGACGAAGGATCTGATCTCCGTGTTCGCTCAGGCTCGACGTGAGAGAGTCCAACCGTGTGTCGAATTCGTTGGTGAGCGCGAAGCCGGAGGAGGTCAGCGTTTGCAGCAGCGAATCCGTCTTAGCCGCGAGCAGCGTGCCCAGCGACTGGATCGCCGACTCCGATTTTTCAGTGATCGCCGCGGCGCGGGTGTCGATCATCGACGCGAAGGCTTCGCCGGAGGTTGCGAGGCGTACCGCGATTTCCTCTGTCGCAAGCGACAGGTCTTCCTTGAGCTGATCGTGGACGCCTGAGATCGACGTACGAATGCGCTCGGCGTGGTTGACGATCGCTTCGCGCTCCGAGCCAAGCTCGTGTACGAGGCCGCGCACGCGCAATTCGTTGTCGGCGTAGCTGCGCTCGAGCGCGTTGACCTCGGAGTGGACGAGGGTTTCCAGTTCGGACGCACGGGCAATGGTGCGCTCGATGCCCTCGTTCATTGCCGAGACTTCGCGGCGAACCGCCTGGCCGACCGTCATGATGCGTTCGGAGGCAACGGTCTCAGGCTCCGAGAGGCGGAGCGCAACTTCGGCCATGGAGCGTGCGGCGTTGCGCATGTCCTGGGCGCGGGCCATCATGACCGCGAAGGCATAAAACAGCAGCACCGGCACGATAATGCCGATAAAGCCGGCGATGACGCCGGGCAGTCCCAAAAGATCGGCGATCGAGCGGATCTGCCAGATCTGCGGCGAATAGAGCAGGGCCATCAGGCCGAGTCCGCCGACGATCCACAAAAGCGACACGAGGGTTGCATTGCGCATAGCCGATCGGCTGGAGCCGTTCTCGAGGGACTTCAGAAGCGAAGCCGGCGATATCCGGTTGGCGTCGTTGGCGGCGAAGGATGGAGCACGTGACGGCTGTTCGGGCTGGCGAGGCGTGCTAGCAGCGCGGGCGCGCTTGGCATCGGTCTGGTTCTGCTGATTGCGGGCACTTGGTGTTTCGGACAATTTGGCCTCCGGGGCGTCGGTCTTGCCGTTGCGAGACAGCGTATCGTCTTCTCCGAAGTCGATCTGGAGCGCTTCGTCCAATGCCTTGAACGCCTTGTCCTCGATCGACTCGTTGTACTTGTTGTTCGCCATTTACGTTACGCCTCGTTACATCCCAGCCGGTTCAACAACGCATCCGGGCTTCCCGCCGAGCCCGAACAAAACCTTAGCCTCTGAGCCCGCCCGTCCACGCTGCCGAGGACGGATAAGCATATCATTTCAGAGTGGATAGCTGCTTTTTCATACAGACGGTATCAAAACATTACCATTATCCACTTGGCGAGCAAAGGCAGGGACCGGAGAGCTCGCCCAGTAGTATCGTAGTGACACATCCGGGACTGCTAGACAATTAACGCAACCAGTCAATTCCCCCGATATTAAGGTCCTGTTAACATCATTTAACAAACGTGCGCACTTAAAAACCAAAGGGTTAACGAGGTTTAGTCGATGTTAACCATATCCTGAGAAATCCGCCCTGAATGTGCCGGAATTTAACGCGATGCCCACATGGCGCCCGCACGATCATCTAACAGCGGGGCTAGACGACCGGAGAATTGGCACATGGCAGCAGTCAGTATTGCGTTTGCGGCACCCGACAATTGCAAGGGTCCACGCCCATCGCAGGAGCGTCCCGTGGATCTTGTGCATTTGGCAAACCAGACAATGGGCGACAAGAGCCTGGAAATCGAAGTTCTGCAGATGTTTGCGCGGCAGGCGCGCGCTTGCCTGCACGAAATATCTTCAGGCGACATCAAGACGATTGAAGCTGCGGCGCATCGCCTGAAGGGCGCTGCCAGCGCGGTCGGCGCGTTCCGCGTTCATGCGGCCGCTGAGGCGCTCGAGGGCAATTGCGGCGACGCTGCAACTATGGCGGCGGTTGGCATTGCGGTAATCGAGGCCGAGAATTTCATTCTCAAGCTTTGCCGTTGAGCGACGCAAGTCGGCCGCAGAAACCGGCCCGCTGATCCATTTCGGAGCAGCGGGTCTTTTTGTGACCGTCGGCGTGACGCATTTTGACAAGCGCGTCGCTTCCCAATCTGTGATGAAGGGTATCAGCGGTCGATGTTGACTGCCTCGACGATTTGTTGGAAGAAAAAATCCAGACCCTCCCATTGACGACTACCGGAAATCACTATGCCCAAACTGACTATTGTCGCCTTCGACGGCACGCGCTTTGATCTTGATGTCGACCAGGGATCGACCGTTATGGAAAATGCCGTGCGCAATTCGGTGCCGGGCATCGAGGCCGAATGTGGCGGCGCCTGTGCGTGCGCGACCTGTCACGTCTACGTCGACGACGAGTGGACGGAGCGCGTCGGTCCGCCTGAGGCGATGGAAGAAGACATGCTCGATTTCGCGTTTGACGTGCGTCCGACGTCGCGCCTCTCCTGTCAGATCAGAATGAAGGCCGTCCTGGACGGACTCATCGTCCACGTGCCCGAGCGTCAGGCCTGATCGCCACTCCGCACAAAAAAAGCCTCGCTGGCCGTTAGACGAGCGAGGCGAGGTAGGCGCATTACCTACGGACGAGGGAGGATCGTCCGCGGCTTCGCAACGCGCCAGGAGAACCCAGGAGCGAAAGTTCGGGCTTACGAACCTGAACTTTCGAATGTCTGAATATTAGCGCGTTGTAGTTGATTTAGCTAGACCGAGAAATAACCAGTAAATCACTGGGGCGACTGCAGTTTCACACAAGTTTCGTTACGCGGCTAAACTTCTGTGATCGCCTTAGGCTTGAGAATCGGCTATCTTTCGCCGCCGGATGTTTTCATCCGATTGTTCAGAAGTCTTATCATCCGGTTCTGAAAGTTGACGGCCTCGATTCGGTCGAATCGGGCCTGCAGCCTGTCGTGTTCGTCGATTCCGCGTGTCGAGACATCGGTGACGAGTTCCTGCATGCGTTCGCAAGTGGACTGTGGTGGAAGGGCGAGGATCTGCCTTTCCATGATGCGCGCCTGGTTTCGAGCGATCTCCGCATGGCGTTCTTCGTGTCGTTTGATGTCGCTCGACAGAGCGTCCCATATCATCGACAACTGCTTGCTCGCGCCCTTGCGGTTGCTCCAGCGGGGAAGGATAATCTGTGTGTGGACCGTGACCTTGGCGCTGCTTACCCGGCATCGCCCTCCCGCCTGGACATAGGTGGCGTCGCCGCCAAAGCGAATCTTGGTGGCTCCTGGGTGACGAGCTGACGAACCGCTCGCGGTCGGTCCGTTGCTGCTCAGTTGCTGATCCAGTTGGTCGGCGGTTTTGCCCTTGATGGTGAAGTATGAGTAGCTTCGCGTCGCGATGACGGCAGCGGCAGCTGGACCGCAGGCGGCTATGGCCATGGAAAACCCGAGGAGGAGCGGCATATAACGCGGTACGAAAAGCATTCTGCAGATACTCATGTTGAAGTTTGCCGGAGCTTGGGGCATAGCCACGACCAGCGCAATATCGCTGGCGCTTTTTTCGATCGATAGGATGAATGCCGTTGACACAGCTTAGGAGCAGTTTCTGGCGCGTCGGGCATGGTCGTGAGGTCGAACTGGGCGCGCGTTCCGTGCTCATGGCGATCGTCAATGTCACACCGGATTCCTTTTCCGACGGCGGGCGATATAAGAGCGTCGAAGCGGCCGTCGCACATGCGCTCGAAGCTGCGCACCAGGGAGCTCACATCATCGATATCGGCGGGGAGTCGACACGCCCGGGCGCTGCCGCCGTTACTCCCTGTGAAGAGCAGGCGCGGGTGCTGCCGGTCATCGAGACGCTGCGTGGTAAGACTGACGCGCTGATTTCGATCGATACTTATCGCGCCGAGACCGCGCGGCTTGCCGTCGGCGCCGGCGCGCACATCATCAACGACGTATTCGGGCTCCAGAAGGAGCCGGAAATCGGAAATATTGCTGCCGATACCGGTGCGGGGCTGTGCCTGATGCACACCGGTCGCGACCGGGACAAGCTTCCGGACGTGATTGCCGACCAGTTTGCTTTCCTGGAGCGCTCGCTCGAAATCGCTTCCGCCGCTGGGGTCCTTAAGGATCACGTGGTGCTGGACCCCGGCTTCGGCTTTGCGAAGGACACGCAGGAAAACATCGAGCTGATGGCCCGTTTCGGCGAACTGCACCGCTTGGGATTTCCGCTGCTTGCCGGAACCTCGCGCAAACGGTTTGTCGGCGCCGTCACCGGCAGGGAAGCCGCCGATCGAGACGTTGGGACGGCGGCGACGAGCGCGCTGCTGCGTCTGGCGGGAGCCAGCATTTTTCGCGTACACGATGTCGCAATCAACAGGGACGCTCTGGCCATCGCCGATGCTATGCTTGCGGCGCGCTGTAGCTTCGAGCAGGGAACCTTGGCATGAGCACCACCTATACCATCACGCTTCAGAACTGTGCCTTCTTTGCCCGGCATGGCGTTCACGACGAGGAGGAGTTTCTCGGTCAGCGTTTCTTCGTGGATGCCGAACTCGACGTTGTCGCCGGCGATGCACTGCAGAGCGATTCGATCAACGATACCGTCAACTATGGGATCGCATTCACGGTGATCGAGGAGATTGTCACCGGCAAGCGTCGGTATCTGATCGAAGCGCTTGCGCTTGATATCGCCAAGGGGCTGTGCTCGACATTTCCGCAGATCAAGCGTGCAAAAATCACGGTCCGCAAGCCCAACGCGCCGGTGCCGGGCGTTCTTGATTTCGTTCAGGTGAGCGTCGAACACTTTGCCTGAGGCTACTTTCAATACCGCCACGCTCGGACTTGGCGGCAATCTCGGCGATCCCGTCCACGCCATGGCCCTCGCGCTGAGGTCACTTGACCAGAGGCGCGACTGTCACGTTGTCGCTGTCTCGCGGCTTTATCGCACCCCGCCGTGGGGAAAGACCGACCAGTCCTATTTTTTCAATGCTTGTGCTGCGGTCAAGACGACGCTTGGTCCCGAGGCGCTTCTCGATGTCTGCCTTGATATCGAGCGGGGCATGAAGCGCGAGCGCATCGAGCGCTGGGGGCCGCGGACGCTGGACATTGATATTCTGACCTACGGCGATGTGGCACAATCGGCGCCGCGGCTGGAGCTTCCGCATCCACGCATGACGGATCGTGGATTCGTGCTTATGCCGCTCGCTGATATTGCCCCGGATCTGCGCGTCAGCGGCGCGACCGTTCGTCAATGGCTGGCAAAGGCAGATGTGCAGGGGATCGAAATAGCTGACCAGACCGGCGAGTGGTGGCATACGGCCTGAAACAGCAAAGCGGCGGAAAATCCGTCGCTTTGCAAAGACTTATCCTGACGCTCTATTCGACAGAGCCGACGGTGATTTCGTCGACCTGACGCGTCAACGTAAGGCCGATCACCGGGACCATTTGGCTTTCGACCTTCACCGATACGGTAACGTTCATTGTCTTGTCGTCGCGGACGCGGGCGATCATCGCGCCGTTGAGCTTGGAGCGGTTGAGACCGACAACCACAGTATCCGGCGTCACCGCACCCGAGACGACGTCAAGCCCCTTGCCCTCGGCGCCATCAAGGAACTTGCCCTTGTAGGAATTGCCGGACTGGGTGATCAGCGCCGTCATGGGTTGCTTGAAGACACCGACCCTGCAGCTCCCGTCGAGCTTGATCCCCGTGCCGCCGGCGCTTACCGGTTCGCCAACGAGGTTGCAGGTGAATTTCGTACCCTTGTACTTGCCAGCGACGATCTCGCCGGGACCTCGCCAGGTGCCGGCGATTGACTCGAAGAAGGCCTTATCCCGTGTTGCCGCCGTTGCGGACGGAGCCATGTCGGCGACCGGTGACAACGCCACGGCAGCGAGCCCGAAAAGAAGAAGAAACTTGCGCGAATACATGGATTTTCCCTAGCGACACCATCGCTTAACTGGTTCCAAGTTTTGCCGCAGAATGGTTAATGGTTGGTTTCTTGCGGGCCGAAAAGCGCTGAATTTCAGGGCGTCTCGCAGGTGCCGATCGTCCTGATCGGGACGCTACCCTGTTGAATTCGTAGCAAGTATTTTCCCACGCCGTTCAGCGCCTGGCAAGCGTTAGAAAACTGTCAATTCTCAAGAATTCTTGTCGCGCGACGTCATGGACGGGGTTAGATCGCCGATGAAGTCGCCGATTCCCGGACGCTTCAGTGCGTGGAAGGAAAGCGGACGGCAGAGATCCATCGCGGCGATCCCGATGCGGGCGGTCATAAGCCCGTTGATGACGCCTTCGCCGAGTCGCGCGGACAGTTTCGATGCCAGTCCGTGCCCAAGCACCTGCTGCACCAGACTATCGCCGACGGCGATCGAGCCGGTCACGGCAAGATGCGCCAGCACGTCCCGCATCAGTCGGATCATCCCAAGCGTCCCCGGTCGTCCACCATAGAGCTCCGCCATGGCTCGGACCAGCCGAGCGGCCTCATAAAGCACGTACAGCAGGTCGACGATCGCGCGCGGGCTGACGGCGGTGACGATGGAGACGCGCTTCGATGCGTTGACGATCAACGCGCGTGCCTGTCGATCGAGCGGCGCCAGAAGCTCCCGTTCAGCGAGAGCGATCAGATGCGGTGCGTCGATAATATCGCCCTCTGCCGCCGTCAGTGTCGCTCTGCCCTTGGCAGTTTCAGGTTTGCTGGAAAGCAGGGTCTCGAGGCGCTTGACCAGTGCGCGTGCCTTCGCCGGCTTCGGCTCAACAATGGCGGCCTCGGCCTCCGTCTTGATTTCCTGCACGGCTGCTAACCGCATCAGGCCGGCTGTTTCACGGATAACAATGGCGATCACCGCCAAGAGGCCTATTCCGAGCGCAGCAAGCGCCGCATAGCCCAGCCAGTCGGCGCGACTGAAGAGATTGCGGATAAGGCTATCGGTCCAGAGGCCGAAAGCGAGCGAGAAAAGAATGCCGAACGCGGCAGCCGCGATTTTCCCAAACGACGCGCCACGCCTGCACGGGATTGCGACCGGAATTGGCGCGACATCCTTTTCGGGACTAAGGAATGGGTCATCCTCGTCGGCGGTCAGCACGACATCGTCGGTGAAGCTGCCGGGCCGCCGCGGGCGGTGTTTGGTCTCGATCGCTGGTCGAGCCGGTGTATCCTCTTCATAAGAAAAGGCGGCCGGCGCGCGAGGTGTGGGGTGTTCGGACGGTGGCTTGATCATGCGAGGCGATCTCCGAACAGAAATTGCATGGCACGGTCCAGGCGGATATGCGGAACCGAGAGCTTTATGCCGCCACCCGTTTCCTCAAGGTGGGGCGGACGGAAACGCACTACGCTCACATCGGGCAGGGAAACATCGCTGTCTCCCGATTCGATCCGCTCGAACAGGCTCTCGGGATCCGCGGGCAGGTCGCCGGGAAAGATCGCCGTCTTCTTTTGACCGTAAAAGCGCTCTCCGCCGATGGTTTCGCCCTCGATTGGTGTTCCAACGATGACCGGGAGGTCATGGCCGTCGCGTTTAACAGTGGCTTCGCGGGTGGCGCGGACCGATGCAAGCGCCATGACATCAATGCCGGCGCCGGCCATGCCAATCCGGTGCACCGCGCGATCGACCAGGCGGCGGGTGAGGGCGTCGAGCCTGTCATGGCTCTCGTGATGCAGATGGTCGGCCTTCGTCGCCGCGACGAGGACACGGTCGATCCGGCGGCCGAGCAATGAGGATAACCAGGAATTCGTGCCTGGGCGGAAGCAAGCCAGAACGTCCGTCAGGGCTCGTTCGAGGTCCTGTACCGCCTCCGGGCCACGGTTGATGGCCTGCAAGGCATCGACGAGCACGATCTGCCTATCGAGGCGGGCGAAGTGCTCGCGAAAAAAGGGCTTCACGACGACGGACTTATAGGCCTCATAGCGTCGCTCCATCATTGCCCAAAGGGACCCCTTTTGGGGCTTAGCTTCCGGCGGAAGTGCGAGCGGTGCAAAGGTTAGGGCCGGCGAGCCATCGAGATCTCCCGGGAGCAGGAAGCGGCCCGGCGGAAGCGTCGAGAGCGAGCGTTCGTCGGCTTTGCAGGCCTTGAGATAATCAGAAAAGGCGGTGGCGAGGTCGCGCGCGCGCATCTCGTCGGCCGAAGCAGTGACGTCGGTGGCGTGAGTGAGCGCCAACCAAGCTTGCGAAAGCTCTGCGCGAATGCCGGCTTCCGCCAAGCCGATCGTCTCTTCGCTGAATGTCCCGTAGTCCTTGGCGAGCAGCGGCAGATCGAGGAGCCACTCGCCGGGATAGTCGACGATATCGATTGATAGTCTGCCTGGCGAGAACAGCCGGTTCCAGCCGCTTGCGCTCTGATAGTCCAACGTGATGCGCAGTTCGGAGATCGCCCGCGTCGAGTCCGGCCATACGCGATCCTTGACGAGGGAGCGAATGTGATCCTCGTACTGGAAGCGCGGCACTGCATCGTCCGGTTGCTGCTCAAGCCGCACCGCCGAAACACGACCGGACTGGACGGGTTCGAAGAGTGGCAGACGACCGCCGTGCAGAAGGTTGTGGACCAGAGATGAGATGAAGACCGTCTTGCCGGAACGCGACAAGCCGGTCACGCCGAGGCGCACGGTGGGATTGATCAGGCCCGACGCCCGGTCAGCAAGATTGTCCAGGGCAATGCGCGCGTCGTCGGAAAAGGAGGTCAGGCTGGGCGGCAAGGCGGAATTCCGGTGGATCGTGACAAGCCATATAGGGACCGCAGGTCGACGCGAAAAGACGTTCCGCGAAAAGACCTTAGTCGATCACAAAATCAACGAGACGCCAGCCTGGCAACCCGCCGTCATAGTCCAGAACCGCAAGGCCGGCCGTCGGAAAGCCGGTCGGCAGCGCCTGACAGAGCGCCTCGTGCCCAATCAACGCTTCGAGCGTCTGTTCCATCGTTGGGTTATGGCCGACAAGCATTACTGAATTGATGGCTTCTTGTGCGTCGATGATCTCAAGGTAGACCTCCGGCGAGGCATTGTAGAGGGCGTCGACAAACCGGAGGTCAAGCGTAGAGCCCATGGCCCGATGCACGGCATCAGCAGTGTCCCGGCAACGCGCAGCTGTGGAGCTCAGAAGCAGATCCGGCCTGTAGCCTTTGTCGGCAGCCTTGTCGGCGACGATCTCAGCGTCCGCATAGCCCTTGTCGTTCAGCGGGCGGTCGAAATCACGTTGTCCAGGTGCGGCCCAGGCAGCTTCGGCGTGCCGTAGCAGATAAATCCGGGAGGGCGGAGGCGTGATTGCAGCCATAGGAAAATCCACGTCGAAGGGACTTTTTCAGTAGCGGGTGAGCGGCCCGCGCGTCAACCGTGCCGGCAGGAGTCGCCGCTAAATCCAGGGTAGGAAAGTGTGGGGTTACCGGGAGCGAAACACGTGCTCGGCGGAATAGTGGTGAGAAAATAGTCTGTTAGCGTAAAAATATGACAGATTTAAAAAACTGTTTACCTAGCGTATTTGGCTTGAATCAACCGCAGTGCTCGCGATATACACCCGCCAGATGAGATGTTCTTCAGGAGAATCGCGTTGAGTGAGAAGATCGATCTTAGCAACTACGTACCCTCGGAAGAGGAAGAGTTCATGAACGGTAATCAGCGGGCTTATTTCAGAGCCAAGCTGGTGGCTTGGAAGAATGATATCCTCAGAGAGGCGCGCGAAACCCTCGACCACCTGGCAGAGGAAAGCGCAAACCATCCGGACCTTGCTGACAGGGCATCGTCTGAAACCGACCGGGCCATCGAACTTCGAGCCCGCGACCGCCAGAGAAAGCTGATTTCCAAGATCGACGCAGCACTGCAACGTATCGAAGACGGCACCTACGGCTATTGCGAGGAAACCGGCGAACCAATCGGCCTCAAGCGGCTTGACGCTCGACCGATCGCAACGCTCTCGATCGAAGCCCAGGAACGGCACGAGCGCCGGGAAAAGGTCTACCGGGACGAATAATCCCGAAATGCCGACAAGAAAAAGGGCACCACGGTTTCCGCGGTGCCCTTTTTTATTTGTGCGTCGATCGACTATTTGTCGCGATTGACGCTCATTTCACCGAAGATGCGTGCGACTTCGTTTTGAAGAGCGGCATCCGCACCGGTAATCGGGGCCATTTCAGGATCGCGGCGAGGTTGGTTGCCCGGTGCTGGACTGGGCCGCGGCGCAGGTGCCTGCGGTGCCGGTACGATGCGCTCAGCGGCAAGCGTGCTGGTCATTTCCTCCTCGAGAATGCGCTGAAAGTCGCTCGGCTGTACTGCTGGCGCTAAGGTTCCCACTTCAACAAACGCCGACGAGGGCTGCACGGGCGCAGGAGCGCTTCGGATGGGCGATGGGGTGATCTGCGGCTCGATGCGCTGTTGCGGCAGCACACGCTGGCGGGCAGAATCAAGGATATCAGCGGCGGCTGAGGCTTCGATCGGGGCAGGTGTTGGTCGTGGTTCGAACGAGGGTGCCTGACGTGGTTCGAACGACGGTGCTGGACGCGGCGCGCGCTCACGTTCGGCAGCAACCGGCGGCGGCGAGGGGGGCGTTGGCGTGGGAGCGATAACCGGTTCAGGCTGTGCTTCGATTGGCGCGCGCTCGCCGAGAGAAGGTTCGGTCGGCGTGTGACGAAGGACCGGCGGTGCATTCTCGACTTCGGCAGGCGCAATGCGAGCGGGCGCTACCGGTTCAGGCGCCATCTCGATCTGCGGAGGCGCCAACTGCGCCGGGGCCGGAACGGCGGCAGATTGATTCGTTATCTCGACCGATGCGGGCTTGTCTACAACTTCGCCAATGCGGCTCTCGATCACGATATCGGTCGGACCGCCGATCATGATCAGATGCTCGATATCGTCACGGCGAACGAGGACGAGGCGCCTGCGCGCATCGACGGCGGCGGCATCGAGAACCTGCAGCCGTGGTTGGCGATTGCGACCACCACGGACGAAGGGCGAAGGCGCGCGGCTACGGACGATCCAGAGTACGACAATCAGCAGCAACAGAGCTAGGCCGACGCCGCCAGCGGCAAGAAGGAAGCGGCTTCCGTAAGCTCCCATGAGATCATCGAACATCTTGGTTTACTCCCTTCGCGGTTTTGCACCACATCGCGATATTACCACTTCGTAGACAAGTCGCGACGGCCTTGTCCAGTCATCCCAACCCGAAGTGGAATTCGAACATGTTTTCTTAACAACGCATTTTAATGGCGAAATTGGCGCTCTTCGCTGTGAATTCAATCAGTCTTCATGGAGACCAGTGTTTTTGCGGAGACCGCAAATTGGTAAGAAGAAAAGGCGCCTGATTCCTGCTTTGTCTCCCTGTTACGACCGAAGCCCGGCAGGCCATGCGAGGGAATAGATGACGAAACCGCGTCAGGCCGAAGACTTTAACGAACCGCTCTTGGACCGCGGGGGGCGCACGGGCACGGCTTTGCGGATCATTCTGCTTGCGCTTGTCTTGATTGGCGCAGCCGCCGGGTTCGTTGTCTTCAAACGCTCACTAGACAATGAGATGGTGCTCGGTGTTCTCGGCGTGCTAGCCATGGTCGGGATCTTCTTCCTGGTGTCCTCGGTGATCGGTTTCATCGAGGTCATGCCGCAGCGGCAGTCGGACAGCCTGGCGCGGGCCTTCTTGAACAGCCACCCCGACGGGTCGCTGATTACCGACGAGAAGGGCCGCATCGTCTATGCGAACGCGGCCTATGGTCAATTGACCGGCGCGCGCAAGTCGACGGAGGTTCAGACGCTTGAAGCCCTGCTGTCGCGACATCGGGAATCGAACGAGGCGCTTTATCGCCTCTCCAACGGACTGCGTGAGGGCCGCGAGGGCAGCGAGGAATTCCGCCTTTTGCGGTCGCTCGGCCCTGCAACAAGTGGCGCGGGAGCGCATTGGTACCGTCTGAAAGCGCGGAGCCTGCGGAGCGAGGAGATAGGACGCAAACCTCTTCATATCTGGCAGATCAGCGACATCACATCAGAGCGCGACGATCAGGAGCGGTTCTTCAAGGAATTGCAGAATGCCATCGACTATCTCGACCATGCGCCGGCTGGGTTCTTCTCGGCAGGGCGCAAGGGCGAGATTTTCTACCTCAACGCGACGCTTGCCGAGTGGCTCGGCATCGATCTCACCAAATTCGTGCCCGGTTCGGTAACGATTGGCGACTTTGTCGCGGGCGAGGGGCTTGCGCTGATCCAGTCGGTGCAGGCGGATCCCGGCCTGAAGAAGACGGTGACGCTCGATCTCGACCTAAAGAAGATGAACGGTCAGAGCCTGCCTGCACAGATCGTTCACAGCGTCACGTCGATGCGTGACGGCGCGCCCGGAGAAAGCCGGACGATTGTGCTGACCCGCCAGAAGAGCGGAGAAAGCGACCAATCCGCCTCGGCCGCGGCGATGCGGTTTACGCGTTTCTTCAACAACACACCGATGGCGATCGCCTCGGTGGACGGCGAAGGCCGCATCCTGCGCACCAACGCGCCTTTCCTGAAGCTGTTTTCCGGAATCGTCTCCCGCAATGACGTTGAGAACGGTGCCTTGCTTGAGGTCATTGTGCAGGACAGCGACAAGGCAAGGCTGCAAGACGCGCTTGCGGCTGCCAAGGACCGGCAGGGCGATATCCCGCCGATCGATTCGCGCACGCCGACGGATGAAGCCCGCCACTTCCGCTTCTACGTCAATGCGGTGATAGACCAGAGCGACGAGGCGCCGGAAGAGGCCGCGATCGTCTATGCCGTCGAGGTGACCGAGCAGAAGGCGCTCGAGGCGCAGATGGCCCAGACGCAGAAGATGAATGCGGTTGGCACGCTGGCAGGTGGGATCGCGCACGACTTCAACAACGTTCTGACGGCGATCCTGCTGTCCTCAGACCATCTGCTGCTGCAGGCACGGCCTGCCGATCCAGGCTTTGCGGACCTGATGGAAATCAAGCGCAACGCCAATCGTGCCGCCGTGCTCGTGCGGCAACTGCTGGCGTTCTCGCGCAAGCAGACGATGCGACCGACCGTGCTCAATCTGACCGATGTGGTGGGCGACCTCAGGATGCTTGTCGATCGCCTGCTGTCGGGTACGAATGTGAAGCTCGACGTTGAGTATGGTCGTGATCTCTGGCCCGTGAAGACGGACCTTTCGCAATTCGAGCAGGTGCTGATCAACCTCTGCGTCAACGCGCGCGATGCCATGCCGCAAGGCGGCAAGCTGACGCTTCGCACGAAGAACGTGACGGCGGACGAGGTGGCCGCGTTCAACTATTCCTACATGCCGCATGAGGACATGGTGCTTGTCGAGGTCTCGGACAACGGGACGGGCATCGCGCCTGAGATCATGGACAAGATTTTCGAGCCCTTCTTCACAACGAAGGAAGTGGGCAAGGGAACGGGGCTTGGCCTCGCGATGGTTTATGGCATCGTCAAGCAATCGGGCGGGTTCATCCAGCCCGAGTCCGAAGTTGGCAAGGGGACGACGTTCCGGGTGTTCCTGCCGCGCCATATTGTAGAGCCGGCGGTTGCAGCAGAGGTGGACGCCGTGACGCCAGCGGCTGGTACACCGATCGAAGCCGTGCCGGCAGCTGTGGAGCAACCTGAGGATTTGACCGGATCCGCCGTCATTTTGTTGGTCGAGGATGAGGAAGCGGTGCGTCGGGGCGGCAAGCGCATGCTCGAGACCCGCGGCTATACGGTTTACGAGGCGGGATCCGGCGTCGAGGCGCTGGATATCATGGACGAACTCGAAGGTAAGGTCGACATCGTCGTTTCGGATGTCGTGATGCCGGAGATGGATGGTCCATCGCTGCTGCGCGAACTGCGCAAGAATTATCCGGACCTGAAGTTCATTTTCGTTTCGGGTTATGCCGAGGATGCGTTTGCGCGCAACCTGCCGCCGGATTCGAAGTTCGGCTTTCTGCCGAAGCCGTTCTCCCTCAAGCAGCTTGCCGTCGTCGTCAAGGAAACGCTTGACAGCTAAGGGGCGCCTTGGCGCCCCTCCTTCAAACAATCAACCGGCTAGCGCGACGGCAATTTCTGCTGCCAGTCGCGCATTGTTCTCAACGAGCGCGATGTTGGTCTTCAGGCTCTGGCCGTCGGTCAGGTCAAAGATCGTGCTGAGCAGGTAAGGCGTCACTTCCTTGCCGGTGATTTCGTCGCGCTCGGCGCTGTCGAGCGCGCGCTCGATGTAGATTTCCATTTCCTCGCGGGGGATCTCGTCTGCCTCCGGCACCGGGTTGGCAATCAGCATGCCGCCGTCGATGCCAAGTTGCTCGCGCACCGTCTGGAAGTTGGCGATGGCCGCCGGGCTGTTCAGCGTCAACGGGCTGCGCAAACCAGAAGCGCGCGACCAGAAGGCCGGGAATTCCTCGCTTTCATAGGTGACCACAGGCACGCCAGCGGTTTCCAGCACTTCCAGAGTTTTCGGAATATCGAGGATTGCCTTGGCGCCGGCGCAAACGACGATGACGCCGGTGCGGCCGAGTTCTTCGAGGTCAGCGGAGATGTCGAAGCTTTCTTCCGCCCCGCGATGGACGCCACCAATGCCACCGGTGGCGAAAACCTTGATGCCGGCGCGTTCCGCGGCGATCATCGTGGCTGCAACAGTCGTCGCACCGTGACGGCGCTCGGCAATCGCGAAGGCAAGATCGGCGCGCGAAACCTTGAGGACGTCCTTCGCCTGCGCCAGTTGCTCCAACTGATCGGACTCTAGGCCGATATGCAGCGTGCCGTGGATGACTGCGATGGTAGCCGGAACCGCACCCTGTTCGCGTATGAGCGCCTCGACGCTGCGCGCCATCTCGATATTGCCGGGGTAGGGCATGCCATGGGTGATGATGGTCGATTCGAGAGCAACGATCGGCGCGCCGCGCTGCTTGGCGCTTGCGACTTCCTTGGAGTAGGCGATCGGCAGGAGGGGGGAGATCGGTTTCGTCATTGTCTCTTCCATTTCGTCGGTAGTGGCTTCAATGCAAAATTCTCGCTGGCGGAACAAGGGCAAGTGTCTCCCTCACCAAATCCGGAGAAAGATTTTCATTGACCGCGTGTGGGGACTGCACAGTCAGGGCTGCCGCGGCTGCACCCTCGCGCACGGCATCGGCCAAGGGCATTCCGCGCATAAGCCCTGATATGACGCCTGCTGCAAGCGAGTCGCCGGCGCCGGTGACATCGGCGACGCCCTCGAGATTTACGGGCTGCAGGGCAACAACACGGCGACCTGCAAACGCGATCAGCTCGCGTTGGCCGCGCGTGACGACGCCTCCGCGCAGACCGATGTCACTCAACAGTGACGGCCAGTGGGCCGGGTCGTTTGGCCGTTCGCCGGTGAGCGCGGCGGCCTCGGCTTCATTGAGGAATAGATAGTCGATTCCGTGGATGCATGGTTTCAGCTTGACGGCCTTCGCCGGCGAGATCGCGATCGCGCCCACCGGCTTGCCGAGAGGCTTGGCGCGCTCGACGATCGATGCCAGCGTTTCTGCAGGCAGGTTGGCATCAAAGAGGATGAAATCAGTCGCGGCAAAGGTCTCGCGGACAGCGCGGATCGACAACCGGCGCGGCACGAACATGCGATAGAGATCCATGTCGGCAAGCGCAATCACCAGGTTTCCGTCGTTCTCGATGATTGCGGTGTAGCTCGGCGTCTTCCGGTCGAGAAAAACAAAGGGGCGGTCGTGAACGCCCGCAAAATCGGCTGCCTCGCTCACCATCTCACCGATCGGATCGCCGCCGCGGGGCGAAATCATGGTCACCTCGAACCCCAATCGCGCCAGATTGCGTGCGGCATTGAAGCCGCCGCCGCCTGGCTCCTCAAACCATGAGCCTGGATTGCTGGCACCGGCAACGGTGTCGCCGGAAATGCGTCCGCGCCTGTCGATATGAGCTCCGCCAAGGACCAGAATCTTCTGTTTCATCTCATTGTCCCGCAAGGTCGGAAGATGCGAATCGTCCCGCTGCCGCTACCCGGCTGGCCGGTAGCGCCCTATCTCTAAGCTGTTGCTTTCCATCACTAAAACAAATGCAGAACACAGGCCGTTTTACCTTTTTCTTTCAGTCATTTGAAGGCGGCTTGCGCAATGAGAACAAATGCGGTACAAAATCCGCATTGGCGGCGACATTGCTTGAGCGGCTTCAATAACCTAAAGGTGGATCGAATGTCACAGAATACATTGCGGCTTGTAGAGGACAAATCGGTGGACAAAAGCAAGGCACTTGAAGCGGCACTCTCACAGATCGAGCGGTCGTTCGGCAAGGGCTCAATCATGAAGCTCGGCTCGAACGAGAATGTCGTCGAGATCGAAACGGTTTCGACGGGTTCTCTCGGGTTGGATATCGCGCTCGGCATCGGCGGCCTTCCGAAGGGTCGTATCATTGAAATTTACGGACCCGAGAGTTCGGGCAAGACGACGCTGGCGCTGCAGACGATTGCGGAATCGCAGAAGAAGGGCGGCATCTGCGCCTTTGTCGATGCAGAGCACGCGCTTGATCCGGTCTACGCCCGCAAGCTCGGCGTCGATCTGCAAAACCTCCTCATTTCGCAGCCGGATACGGGCGAGCAGGCGCTCGAGATCACCGACACTCTGGTCCGTTCTGGTGCCGTCGACGTTCTCGTTGTCGACTCCGTCGCTGCGCTGACGCCGCGGGCGGAAATCGAAGGCGAGATGGGCGACAATCTGCCGGGCCTCCAGGCTCGTCTGATGAGCCAGGCACTGCGCAAGCTGACGGCTTCGATCTCGAAGTCGAACACCATGGTTATCTTTATCAACCAGATCCGCATGAAGATCGGCGTCATGTTCGGCTCGCCGGAAACGACGACTGGCGGTAACGCGCTGAAGTTCTATGCGTCCGTTCGCCTCGACATCCGCCGCATTGGCGCGGTCAAGGAGCGCGAAGAGGTGATTGGCAACCAGACCCGCGTCAAGGTCGTCAAGAACAAGATGGCGCCTCCGTTCAAGCAGGTCGAATTCGACATCATGTATGGTGAGGGTGTTTCGAAGACCGGCGAGCTCGTCGACCTCGGTGTCAAGGCGGGTATCGTCGAGAAGTCGGGCGCCTGGTTCTCCTACAACAGTCAGCGTCTCGGCCAGGGCCGCGAAAATGCGAAGCTGTTTCTGCGCGACAATCCGGATCTCCTGCGCGAGATCGAGACCGCGCTTCGTCAGAATGCCGGTTTGATTGCCGACCGCTTCCTGCAGAATGGTGGTCCTGATGCAAATGACGGTGACGAGGCTGCAGACGGCTAATTCTGCCTGACGGTTGCCAGAAGTTCAAAACCGGCCGCATTCCTCGATGAGAATGCGGCCGGTTTTGTTTGTCTGCTGGACAGTGGTTAAGGCGAGCGATAAAAGCCACTGGATTTAAGTTTTGACCTGCCTCCCGGCAGCATTGAAGGGCATAGCATGAGCGGTGTGAATGATATCCGGTCGACCTTCCTCGACTACTTCAAGAAGAACGGCCACGAAATCGTTCCGTCGAGCCCGTTGGTGCCGCGAAACGATCCGACGCTGATGTTCACCAATGCCGGCATGGTGCAGTTCAAGAACGTTTTTACCGGCTTGGAGCAGCGGCCGTACAAAACCGCCTCGACGGCGCAAAAGTGCGTCCGCGCCGGCGGCAAGCATAACGACCTTGATAACGTCGGCTACACTGCACGCCATCACACCTTCTTCGAGATGCTTGGGAACTTCTCCTTCGGCGATTACTTCAAGGAGCGGGCAATCGAACTTGCCTGGAACCTGATCACCAAGGAATTCGCCATCGACGCCAAGCGCCTCCTGGTCACCGTCTATCACACGGACGACGAAGCCTTTAATCTCTGGAAGAAGATCGCCGGCCTGTCCGACGACAAGATCATCCGCATCCCTACCAGCGACAATTTCTGGGCGATGGGCGATACCGGCCCGTGCGGGCCATGCTCAGAAATCTTCTATGACCACGGCGATCATATCTGGGGCGGTCCTCCCGGCTCGCCGGAGGAAGATGGTGACCGCTTCATCGAGATCTGGAACCTCGTTTTCATGCAGTACGAGCAGGTCACGAAAGAAGAGCGCGTGGATCTCCCGCGCCCGTCGATCGACACCGGTATGGGACTTGAGCGCGTCGCTGCAGTGCTGCAGGGCAAGCATGACAACTACGATATCGATCTTTTCCGCGCCCTGATCGAGGCCTCGGAAGAGGCGACCGGCGTCAAGGCCGAAGGCGAGCAGCGCGCCAGCCACCGCGTCATCGCCGACCACCTGCGCTCGTCTGCCTTCCTGATCGCCGACGGCGTGCTGCCCTCGGCCGAAGGCCGCGGTTACGTCCTGCGTCGCATCATGCGCCGCGCCATGCGTCATGCCGAACTGCTCGGCGCCCGCGAGCCGCTGATGTGGAAACTCCTGCCGACGCTGATCCAGCAGATGGGTCGAGCCTATCCGGAACTCGTGCGCGCCGAAGCGCTGATCACCGAGACGCTGAAGCTTGAGGAAACCAAGTTCCGCACGACGCTGAAGCGCGGCCTGTCGCTGCTCTCCGACGCGACGACAACGCTCGGCAAGGGCGACATGTTGGACGGCGAGACCGCCTTCAAGCTCTACGACACCTACGGCTTCCCGCTCGACCTGACGCAGGATGCGCTGCGCGCTCGCGAAATCAGCGTCGATCTCGCCGGCTTTACCGATGCCATGGAGCGCCAGAAGGCGGAGGCTCGTTCGCATTGGGCCGGCTCCGGCGACAAGGCTACGGAAACCATCTGGTTCGAGCTGCGCGACAAGCACGGGGCAACCGAATTCCTCGGCTATGACACCGAGACGGCTGAAGGCGTGGTACAGGCAATCGTCAAGGACGGTGTTACCGTCGATGCGGCCGCCAAGGGCGACAAGGTGCAGATCGTCGTCAACCAGACGCCGTTCTACGGAGAATCCGGCGGCCAGATGGGTGATGCCGGCATCATCTCCTCCGACACAGCGAAGATCGAGATTTCCGACACACAGAAGCGCGGCGAGGGCCTTTTCGTCCACACCGGCACCGTCATCGAGGGCAGCGTCAAGGCCGGCGACGCGGTTGCCATGACCGTCGATCACGCCCGTCGTTCGCGCATCCGCGCCAACCACTCGGCGACCCACCTGCTGCATGAAGCGCTGCGCGAGGTTCTCGGCACGCACGTGGCGCAGAAGGGCTCGCTGGTTGCGCCGGAACGCCTTCGTTTCGACGTCTCGCATCCGAAGCCGATGACGGCGGAAGAGCTGAAGCGCGTCGAGGACATGGCCAACGAGATCATCCTGCAGAATTCGCCTGTCACGACGCGCCTGATGAGCGTCGACGACGCGATCGCTGAAGGTGCGATGGCGCTGTTCGGCGAGAAGTACGGCGAGGAAGTGCGCGTGGTCTCGATGGGCCGCGGGCTGCATGGCGCCAAGGCGGGCAAGGCCTACTCGGTCGAGCTCTGCGGCGGTACGCATGTGTCAGCGACCGGTGACATCGGCCTTGTGCGCATTCTCGGCGACAGCGCGGTGAGCTCCGGCGTGCGCCGCCTCGAAGCGGTGACCGGCGAGCCGGCGCGTGCCTATCTTGCCGAGCAGGACGAACGCGTGAAGGCGCTTGCCGGCGCGCTCAAGGTCCAGCCGGGCGAGGTTCTGTCGCGCGTCGAGGCGCTGATGGACGAGCGCCGCAAGCTCGAAAAGGAATTGGCGGACGCCAAGCGCAAGCTTGCCATGGGCGGCGGGCAGGGCGGCTCCGATGACGCTGTGCGTGAAGTCGGCGGCGTGAAATTCCTTGGCAAGGCGATCTCGGGCGTGGATCCGAAGGATCTCAAGGGGCTCGCCGACGACGGCAAGGCAAGCCTCGGCTCCGGCGTCGTTGCTCTGATCGGCGTATCCGACGATGGCAAGGCAAGCGCCGTTGTCGCCGTCACGCCTGACTTGACTGGCCGTTTCAGCGCTGTCGATCTCGTCCGCATCGCGTCGGCGGCTTTGGGTGGAAAGGGCGGCGGCGGCCGTCCCGACATGGCGCAGGCCGGTGGGCCCGACGGCGCGAAGGCCGATGAGGCGATCGAAGCCGTGGCGCTCGCGCTCGCAAGCTGAGCGTACCGAGTTCCTTCGAGTTTTGGAAAGGCGGGTTGATCCCGCCTTTTTCTTTGCGTGGTCGTCGAAGTCCGCAGGATTTGTCAAATCACGCTATGGTTCTGTGTGGCCGATCGGTTTGCAAGAGGTTCTGACATGAATGGCGCAACGGCTTGGACGCTCTATGAAGCTCGGCTTCGCCGGGTATCCGCCCATATCCACAATCACCTCGACGAAGAACTGGATATGGACAAGCTTGCAGTGATCGCCTGCATGTCGAGCTATCACTGGCATCGGGTCTACCGTGCCATTCACGGCGAGACGCTTGCCGCGACCGTAAAGCGGTTGCGGTTGCATCGTGCCGCAGGCGATATCGTCGGTACGCATCTTCCAGTTGGGGAAATTGCAAAGCGATCAGGCTATCCCAACCTCCAGTCATTCAACCGCATTTTCAAGTCGGTCTACGGCATGCCGCCGGCGCAATACCGGACGAAGGGTAGTCACACAGCGTTTGAACCTTCACCTAACGGAAAGATCGCAGCGATGTTTGATGTTACCATACGCAAGATTGAGCCAATTCAGTTGATTGGCGTACCGCACCTCGGCTCCTACATGCAGATCGGCCAGGCATTCGAGACGCTGTTCGGCACCCTGCATGTCCGCGGATTGGCGAAGCCAACGATGCGGATGATCGGTGTGTACTTCGACGATCCCGATATCGTGCCCGCCGACAAGCTGCGCTCCATCGCGTGCGTGAGCACTGACGGCGAGATTGCCATCGCGCCGCCGCTGCAGGCCCAGATGCTTGATGGCGGCGAGTATGCCGTCCTGCGTCACAAGGGGCCTTATGCCGACATGCACAAGGCTTACCAGTGGCTTTATGCGGAGTGGTTGCCCGCTTCCGGTCGGCAGCTGCGCGACAGTCTGATGTTCGAGGATTATCTGAACAACCCTCGCGATGTACCGCCGACCGAACTTCTGACCGACATCTACATGCCGCTTTGCTAGCTTATTCGGCTGCCTTCATGGAAGCGTCGTCTATTTCTGACGCCCGCTTGTAGCCGGGACGTTCCATCAGGCGGCCGAAGTAATCGACGAAAGCCTGGCGCTTCTCGATCGTGCCGAAGCTCATGCCCCAGCCGATATGCGAGCCGACATAGACGTCGGCCGCAGTGAAGCGATTGCCTGCTATGTAGGTCGAGGCACCGACGGCCTTCTCCAACGTGTTCATGACATCCGAGAAGCTGCCGTAACCAGCCATGCGGCTCTTGTCGGCGGGCGTATCGAAGCCCAGCGCCTTGTTGGTCGCTGCGGCTTCGAGCGGCCCGGCTGCAAAGAACATCCAGCGATAGTAGTTGCCGCGCTCATCCGGTTTCGGGGCAAGCCCCGCTTCCGGGAAGGTGTCGGCGAGATAGGCGCAGATCGCGGCGCATTCGGTGACAACGGTCTTGCCGTGGCGGATCGCGGGCACTTTTCCCATCGGGTTGACGGCGAGATATTCCGGCGACTTCATTCCGCCGTCGAAACCGATGATCTTGGTTTCATAGGGAGCGCCGGTCTCCTCCAGCATCCAGCGGGCGATGCGGCCGCGTGACATGGGGTTCGTGTAGAGTATCAGTTCCTCAGCCATTCAATTCCTCCTCCTGTTCGGTTTTCGTCGGTCCCCCTCGACGCAGCTATCCACTGCCGGGAAATAGGACAGTGCTGGTTGAAGCAAAGTCTTCCGGTTTGATCAGAGAGCCTTGCGATACTGGATGAAGCCGGAGCGCGCGGCGATGCGGTCGTAAAGCTTTCGCGCGGTCGCGTTGGTTTCATGCGTCATCCAGTAGAGCCGCCCGGCGCCATTTTCCCGCGCAAGGTCGGCGACCGCATCGATCAAGGCAGCACCGGTGCCGAGGCCGCGCTGATCGCCTTCCACGTAGAGGTCCTGAAGATAGCACGTCCATTTCGGCAACCAGGTCGAGCGATGGAAGATGGCATGGACGATGCCGACAAGTTTTCCCTCGGGATCGAATGCGCCGAGCGCATGCATGTCCTCGGCAGGGTCGTGGAACCGGCTCCATGTCAGGTCGGTCGTCTCGTCGGGAATGACGACTTCGTAGAAGCGCTGGTAGGCAAGCCACAGCGGTTCCCATGCCGCGCGCTCGGAAGGCTGAAGTGGTCTGATAGTCGCGGTCATTCCAGTTGTTCCCTTGTTATGTTGTCCTGAAACGAAAACGGCGGGGAAATCCCCGCCGTCCATTCTGATATTTGCGTCTGGCTTATGCCATCGCCTTCTGCAGGTTCTCGTCGATCTTGTCGAGGAAGGCGGTGGTCGAGAGCCAAGGCTGATCGGGACCGATGAGCAGCGCCAGGTCCTTGGTCATGAAGCCGGCTTCAACGGTGTCGACGCAGACCTTTTCGAGCGTTGCCGCGAACTTTGCGAGTTCGGCGTTGTCGTCCAGCTTGGCGCGATGCGCGAGGCCGCGGGTCCAGGCGAAGATCGAGGCGATCGAGTTCGTCGAGGTTTCCTGGCCCTTCTGATGCTGGCGGTAGTGACGCGTCACCGTGCCGTGCGCAGCTTCAGCTTCGACGGTCTTGCCATCCGGCGTCAGCAGAACCGAGGTCATCAGGCCGAGCGAGCCGAAGCCCTGGGCAACCGTGTCGGACTGGACGTCGCCGTCGTAGTTCTTGCAGGCCCAGACGTAGCCACCAGACCACTTCAGAGCGGAAGCAACCATGTCGTCGATCAGGCGGTGCTCGTAGGTGATGCCGATTTCGTCGAACTTCGCCTTGAATTCGGTCTGGTAGACTTCTTCGAAGATGTCCTTGAAGCGGCCGTCATAGGCCTTGAGAATGGTGTTCTTGGTCGACAGGTAGACCGGCCACTTGCGCATCAGGCCGTACATCATCGAGGCGCGGGCGAATTCGCGGATCGACTCGTCGAGGTTGTACATGGCCATGGCAACGCCGGCGCCGGGGGCGTCGAAGACTTCCTTTTCGATGACCTGACCGTCTTCACCGACGAACTTGATCGTCAGCTTGCCCTTGCCCGGGAATTTGAAGTCGGTGGCGCGGTACTGGTCGCCGAACGCGTGACGGCCGACAACGATCGGCTTGGTCCAGCCCGGAACGAGGCGCGGAACGTTCTGGCAGATGATCGGCTCGCGGAAGATAACGCCACCGAGGATGTTGCGGATCGTGCCGTTCGGGCTCTTCCACATCTGCTTGAGGTTGAATTCCTTGACGCGATCTTCATCAGGCGTGATCGTCGCGCACTTGATGCCGACGCCATGCTTCTTGATGGCGTTGGCGGCGTCGATCGTCACCTGGTCATTGGTGGCGTCGCGGTTTTCGACGGAAAGGTCGAAATAGTCGATTTCGAGGTCGAGATACGGATGGATCAGCTTATCCTTGATGAGCTGCCAAATGATGCGAGTCATTTCATCGCCGTCGAGATCGGCGACGGGATTGGCGACCTTGATCTTCTTCATGTATCTGCCTCGTTTAAGCTTGGAGGGACGGGCGTCCCGGGTGGGTGATATGAAATCCCGAGCGCTATAGCATTGTGGGCCGGGAGTGCAAAGCCGGAAGCAGAAGGGGACGGTGTTTTTGCGGCCATTGCCAAGCGGAGGAAAATGGCTAGTCTCCGGCGCAAAACCATTGCCCGGATGCTCGTCATGAAGAAGACTTCCCTTGCCTTAGCGGTCCTGCTCGGTTCAGCCTCGCCGATGTTCGCCGCCGACGTTACGGCGCCTGTGAAAGAGATCATGGACGCGACCATCAAGAACTGGTCTGGCGCAGACAGCGACTGGATCGACATCTTCGATCCAAGCAGGCTTTCGCGGCTCTACAGCAAAGACTTCGTGACGAAATACCAGGCGGCCATTCAGAACCCGGCTGCCGACGAGGACGGTGTCTCGCCGTTCGACTACGATGTGATCGTCAATGGCGAGGATGCATGTCCGCTTGAGGATCTGACCTACACGCCAAAGCCCTCCGCCGACAGTGCAACGGAAGTTGTCGTCACCTTCAAGAAGGCGACCTGCATGGACGACGGATCGGACAAGCAGGCGATCACGACCGTCCGCTTTGAGATGCTCGAGGAGGCCGGCAAGCCGGTCATCGACGACGTCGTCACCGAAGGCGATCCGGGCCAACCACCGAACTCGCTCAAAAACACCATGGTGCAGATCGCCAAGGGACAATGATGGCTTGGATGGCTCCGAACAGCACTTTCCCGGGCTGACGAATGCGCTAGTTTCCACCTGCCGAATGGCGGTTGTGCGAGGGATGGCGGGGCCGTCCCGCGAAGGAATACGAGGCTTCCCTCGATCAATGACTGCTCGACGTCACGAACAAGGGGCGGGGATGCGTGCTTTCCGGTTTTGACTTCCGTGACTGGTTGCTCGCGCACGACCCGGCGCTGTCGCGTCTGCGCATCGCGTCGCGGGTAACGCTAGCGATGGTTCTCTCGTTTGGAGCGCTATTGGCAATCCACCATCTGCTGGTTCCGCTCCCGGCGGCGGCCTACGGTCTCGGCATTGTCCTCTCGATCGAAGGCGGGGTTGCGGTAAAGGACAAAGGCGGTGCCTCCCAGCTCGTCACGCGTTTATTGGGCTGCGTGGCAAGCGTCTGTGTCGTCGGCCTCGCCGCGGTCCTTGAAACAAACCGCTATGTGTCGGATGCAGCGTTCCTGCTCATCATCTTTCTTGCCTCGGCCGGACGTGTGTTCGGGCCGCGTGGGCATGCGATCGGCATGTTTGCCTTCACCTCCTATTTTCTCGGAGCCTACTTCCGCCCGCACATCGCAGACCTTCCGCTGATTGCGATCGGGCCGGTCGCTCCGGCTTTGATCGGGCATGCCGTACGTTCTCTGGTGCTTCCCGACGATTGGCGTCGGGATCTCTTGCGCTCGCTGGAAAGCGTGCGCGGCCGGATCAACCAGATTTTGTTCAAGATTGCTGCCCTCGCGTCCGTGGGGCGAATGGCGGACAAGGATGCACAGGAATTGAGGCAGCTGGAGGAGCGGCTGAAGGAAGTCGTGTTGATGGCCGAGGGTTTCATACCACGACCGCCGGCGGGCGTCTTCGAGGGCACTGAGCCGGCGGCGGTGTTGGCGATCCGCCTGTTCGACGCCCATCTTGCCGCCGAGAGCGCCATTGTGCTCAGTTCGCAAAGCCTGCCGCCATTTCCTCTCGTTCACGCGATCATAAACGGCTCTCCGCCGCCGGAAATGCTGGAAACACTGGACGAATTAGAGGCAGAAACAAGCCAGGCTTTGATCCGCTTGGGAGAGGCAAGAGCGCTGCTCGCAGAGACGATCGAAAGGGGCTATGCGACAGGATTTGCCGAGGTCGCTGCCGTGACAGATGAAGTTGCCGCTCCTGCGAAGATCGACTTTTCGCTCAACAATCCGCTGATCCGCTCCGCGCTGCAGATAACGCTGGCATCGGCGATCGCGATGACATTCGGACTTATGATTTCGCGAGAGCGTTGGTTCTGGGCGGTGCTTGCCTCGTTCCTGGTGTTCACGAATACCAATTCCCGTGGTGATACCGCTATGAAGGCGCTGCAGCGTTCACTTGGGACGCTTCTCGGGATCGCCATGGGGCTGGTTTTGGCGACCGTTCTCACGGCGCATATGGTGGCTGCGCTTGCCGTCACGACGATCACCATTTTCCTCGCCTTCTACTTCTTGCAGACATCCTACGCGACGATGACCTTCTTCGTGTCGATCGCACTCTGCCTCGTCTATGGAATGATGGGATCGCTGACAGTCGATCTTCTGTTGTTGCGCATCGAGGAAACCATGCTGGGCGCAGCGGCCGGCACGTTCGTTGCGTTTGTCGTCCTTCCGTCGCGGACGCGGGGAGCGTTGGACATGGCAGTTGGCAAGTGGTTCTCGGCTTTGGAAGAACTTCTTTCTGCCGCTGGTGCGAAGAACGCGACGGACTCGTTGATCGCCTTTTCTCAGAAGCTCGACGCCGCATATCGGGATCTGGCCACCGCGGCACGTCCTCTCGGTACCTCCTGGTCGATTGTCACCAAGCCGGGACATATTCGGCAAACGCTGGCAATCTTTCTCGCCGCGACCTATTGGGCACGGGTTATGGCCAGAGACCAGGAAGCAGCCGCCAGCGATGTGGAGAGCCCGAAGTTGATTGACGCAGAGCTTCAGCGCGTAACGCTTCTGGCAAAGCGTCAGTCGGAGTGCTTCTTCGTCGATAGAAAGACCGGCGGCACGCCCGGACGGCATTTGCCGCTCTCGCGTCCCGGCTCTCGCCTTGGGTTGGAGATGATCGGTTCTACCTTGGAGAGACTCTACGCTGGTGCTTGACCCTTGCCGTTTCGGTCCGGCTTGGCTATTCCCGCGCTTAGCAAAAGGATCCAGCGTTATGGCAGGCACGAACAGCGAGCGGCAACTTCTCAGCGAAGGTCCGGTTATCATCCTCGTCGAACCCCAGATGGGTGAGAACATCGGCATGGTCGCGCGCGCCATGGCGAACTTCGGCCTGGCGGAACTGAGGCTCGTCAATCCGCGCGACGGTTGGCCGAACGAGAAGGCACAGGCTGCCGCTTCGAAGGCAGATCATGTGATCGAGGGCACGAAGGTTTACGAGACGCTGGAACAGGCGGTTGCCGACCTGAATTTTGTCTATGCGACGACGGCGCGGCAGCGGGATGGCTTCAAGCCCGTACGCTCGCCTGTGGCGGCGGCAGAAACGCTGCGAGCGAAGTTCCGCGCAGGTGAGGGCACCGGTATCCTCTTCGGCCGCGAACGCTGGGGACTCAACAACGAAGAGGTAGCGCTCGCCGACGAGATTGTGACCTTCCCTGTCAATCCCGCCTTTGCCTCACTCAACATCGCCCAAGCGGTGCTCTTGATGTCGTACGAGTGGATGAAGTCAGGCATGGAGGATGTCGCGGCCGTTCCCTTC
The DNA here is from genome assembly GCF_014193305.1 of Rhizobium sp. BK181. Taxonomy (NCBI): domain Bacteria; kingdom Pseudomonadati; phylum Pseudomonadota; class Alphaproteobacteria; order Hyphomicrobiales; family Rhizobiaceae; genus Rhizobium; species Rhizobium sp. BK181. The sequence continues at coordinate 71,852 of NZ_JACHZA010000015.1, read as the reverse complement.
CAGGCGATGTCGCAGACGCAATCCACGAAAGAGCAACTTTTCGGTCTCTACGATCAGTTGGAAGAAGCGCTGGACGCACGCAATTATTTCCATCCGCCCGCGAAAAAGCCGAAAATGGTGGACAACCTGCGCGCAGTCCTTTCCCGCCGCGCGTTCACGGAACAGGAAATCAGTGTACTGCGCGGCGTGATTTCCTCCCTCGACCGCTTCTCGCGGAAATATCCGCGCGGTAGCCGGCCGCCCGTAGACGCCAAGGAACAATCGAAAGATGACAGCAGCGCGGAATGAGCTGAAACCGGTTCTGGTCTTCGATTCCGGTATCGGGGGGCTGACTGTGCTCCGCGAGGCGCGCGTGCTGATGCCGGAGCGCGGGTTTGTCTATATTGCTGACGATGCCGGCTTTCCCTATGGGGGCTGGGAAGAACAGGCGCTCAAGGAACGGGTCATCGGCCTTTTCGCCAAGCTGCTTGTCGACTACGATCCCGAGGTCTGCATCATCGCCTGCAACACTGCCTTCACGCTTGTCGGGGCGGACTTGCGTGCGGCGTTTCCCCGGATGACCTTTGTCGGCACTGTGCCGGCGATCAAACCGGCCGCCGAGCGGACGCGCTCAGGGCTGGTCTCTGTGCTGGCGACACCGGGGACCGTCAAGCGCGCCTATACGCGCGACCTGATCCAATCCTTCGCGCAACAGTGCCACGTGCGCCTGGTCGGGTCCGAAAACCTGGCGCGGATGGCAGAGGCGTATATCCGCGGCGATGCTGTGTCTGACGAGGCTGTGCTTTCCGAGATAGACCAGTGCTTCGTGGAGAAGGACGGTTCGAAGACCGATATCGTGGTTCTCGCCTGCACGCATTATCCCTTCATGGCCAACGTGTTCCGTCGGCTCGCACCCTGGCCCGTCGATTGGCTCGATCCGGCGGAGGCAATTGCCAGACGTGCCCGAAGCCTCGTTCCGCATGTCGCCGATGCCGTGCATCCCGATAACTTCGACTTTGCGGTCTTCACCTCAGGCAATCCTGATTTTGCAACGCGGCGGCTGATGCAGGGATTTGGGCTGAAGGCTTGACGTACGGCGCTGTCGCGCGACGCGGGATCGATCTTGATGCAATAGGGGCTATCGCAAGGCCATGCGACTGCGCAAACTGGGGTTGTGATTCGCATCGATCCCGCCGAGCTCCGCATGTCCTTTCAAAAGCTTGTAATGGCTATCTTTTTCCTGCAGCCGATAGCATTCGGCAGTTGGCTGCCGCGCATCCCCGAAATTCAGGCCCGGCTGGAGCTTGGTCCAGCCGATCTTGCGTTGGCGCTGCTCGGCATGCCGGTCGGGATTCTCGTGACGCTGCCCTTTGCCGGGCGAGTGGTGGCGCGGATAGGGGGTAAGACCACCGTTCTAGCCGGGTTTGTCGTCTTCTCGGTGATCGTCTGCCTTCCCGCTTTCTCTCGAACGTCGATCGAGCTGTTCATCGCGTTGGCGTTGCTTGGCGTTGCAATGTCGACGTTGGAGCTGGGGCTTAATGTCGAAGCGGACCGCGCCGAAAAGGATACTGGCTCCATCATCATGAACCGCTGCCATGGCTTCTGGAGCCTTGGTATCATGGCGGGCAGCCTGCTTGGTTCGGGAATGGTCGCGATTGCTGCCCCTGCCGAATGGGCGATCATGGCAGCCGCCTTCGTCGTTCTGCCGTTTGCCATCGTCGCGAGCCTTCGTCTGCCGCCCGATCGCGAGGCGGGCTCGGTTCCGCCGCACATGCCGTTCAAGCTGCCGAGCAGCGCGCTTCTCGGCATCTGCGCCTTCGTCTTCGGGATCACCATGACCGAGGGCGCGATTGCCGACTGGTCCGCCGTCTATCTCAAGGACGTTTTCCAGACAGACGGCATGATGACGGGTATCGGATACACGATTTTCGCGATGATGGTGGCGACCGGACGCTTCAGCGGCGACCACCTGAAGCAGCGTTTCGGGGCAATCGCGCTGGCCCGTGGTTGTGGGGTGGCGGCTCTTACAGGAATGCTGATTGTCGTCTTTGCTTGGCATAGCCTGGTGACTCTGGCGGGGTTTGCTTTGGTCGGGATCGGCGTGTCGGTCGGTTTCCCCCTGGCTGTCACTGCCGCGGCGAGCCTCAAGGACCGACCGGCGGCAGCCAACGTCGCGATCCTGTCCTTCATGGCTCTCACAGGTTTCCTGATCGGACCTCCGTTGATCGGCTTCATCGCCGAGGTCTTGGGGTTGCGCGTCGGGCTTGCCATTTTGCTGGTTCCGCTGCTGATCAGCTTGGTTTTCACACGGATGCTGAAGCCCAGGTTCTGACGTTTTCTCCTGTGGGTTTGTGTTGCCGTGTTGCCAAAGACACGGTCTGATCTGCTACGACGCCGTGTTTGATTGAAAGAGGAATGTGACATTGCAGGTTGGTATCGATATGGGATCGGCGTCGGGAGGCAATCCGGCCACGCTCGATATCGAGGAGCTTTTGGCTACCCGTCTTCTGGTGCAGGGCAATTCCGGCTCCGGCAAGTCGCATCTGCTCCGTCGTCTGCTGGAGCAGTCCGCGCAGTGGGTGCAGCAGGTCATCATCGATCCCGAGGGTGACTTCGTCACCTTGTCGGACAAGTTCGGTCATGTCGTCGTCGATGGTGAGCGTACCGAAGCGGAGCTTGCCGGCATTGCCAACCGCATTCGGCAGCACCGCGTTTCCTGTGTGCTCACGCTCGAAGGGCTTGAGATCGAACAGCAGATGCGCGCGGCTGCGGCCTTCCTCAATGGCATGTTCGATGCCGATCGCGAGTTCTGGTATCCGGTTCTCGTGGTCGTCGATGAAGCGCAGATGTTCGCGCCGTCGGTCGCTGGCGAAGTTTCCGACGACGCGCGGAAGATGTCGCTCGGCGCCATGACGAACCTGATGTGTCGCGGTCGTAAGCGCGGTCTTGCAGGGGTGATCGCGACGCAGCGCTTGGCAAAGCTTGCCAAGAACGTGGCCGCCGAAGCCTCGAACTTCCTGATGGGCCGCACCTTCCTTGACATCGACATGGCGCGTGCGGCCGATCTGCTCGGGATGGATCGGCGGCAGGCGGAAATGTTCCGCGATCTGAAGCGGGGCAATTTCGTTGCGCTCGGGCCAGCTCTGTCACGTCGCCCGCTGCCAATCCAGATCGGCAATGTCGAGACCTCTGCGCGTTCCTCGAGTCCGAAGCTCATGCCGCTGCCGGATGCCCCGCAGGACGTCGAGGACCTGATCTTCACGCCGGATCCAGAGGAGTTCCAGAGGCCGATCGTGCGCCGTGCTCCGCCGGCGCCACGACCGACCACCGACATCCTTGCCGAACTGTCGCGGTCCGCGCCTGCTGCCTCGGCGCCCGTCTCGGAGGCGCGTTCCTCTCAGCCCGAATTGTCCGCCGAGGAGCGCGAGGAAAGGCTGACGGCGGTGCTGCACGAGATACTCGACGATCCAAGCTCGGGATTCCGAACGGATTCCGTGCTTTATCAGGACTTCCTTGTGCGCCTACGCATGCGCCGGGTTCCGGGCCCTCCGATGTCCCTGCCGGAGTTTCGGCGCCGCGTGGCGATTTCGCGGTCCGGTGTGGATGCCGCCACGGCAGAGACCGAGGCCTGGGCAACGGCATTGTCGCTCTCTTCGGGTGTCACCGACGATCTGCAGGGTGTTTTCCTGATGCTGGCAAAGGCGGCCGTCTGCGGCGAGCCGTGCCCATCCGATGCGCGGATTGCCCGCGCTTATGGCACTCATTCGGCCCGGCGGGCGCGACGCCTGCTCGGCTATTTCGAGGAGCAGGGGACGGTCGTGGTCCACACGGATTTCGCCGGCAAACGTATCGTCGCGTTCCCCGATATGAATTGCCAGACGGCTCCCGGCGATGCCAACGCGCCCGATGCGGATGAAATGCGCTCCGCAGCGGAATGAAGACTGGACCGAGCGGGAACAGCCAACTCGGTCTATAGTCAATCTCTAATGTCACACGAGGAAGTTGCTTTTGTCACAAGAGCTTCATCCGGGTGGTGGATAAGGCGCGCGACCCATGTGGTCGATGCGGATTATCAAAAGGAGATCTCGATCATGAGAAACAACGTTCGTCACCAGCTGCTGCGCCTTGTCGTCGGCGGCCTGCTTGCAACCGTCGCCATCCAGCCAGGCTATGCCGACGACGCAGCGAACAAGCTTCTGCAGCGCGCGGCAAGCGCCGATCTGAGTGCTCCTGGTGGTGCACGCCGCCTTTCCGGCGATATTACCGAAGCCTATCGCGCGGCGCTCAGCGACACACGCCCGAAGAACGTCATCCTGCTGATCGGTGACGGCATGGGCGATTCCGAAATCACCATCGCACGCAACTATGCTGTTGGCGCCGGCCAGTATTTCAAGGGCATTGACGCGCTGCCGGTCACCGGCCAGTACACGCATTATTCGCTCGACAAGAAGACGGGCAAGCCGACCTACGTCACCGACTCCGCTGCCTCGGGCACCGCCTGGGCGACCGGTGTTAAGTCCTATAACGGCGCAATCGGCGTCGACATTCACGAGAAGGCGCACGAAACCCTGCTCGAGAAGGCAAAGGCTGCCGGCATCGGCACCGGGAACGTCTCGACCGCCGAACTGCAGGACGCCACACCCGCGGTCCAGATCGCGCATGTGACGCAGCGCAAGTGCTACAGCCCTGCATCCACGACCGAGAAGTGCCCCACGAACGCGCTTGAAAACGGTGGCAAGGGTTCGATCAGCGAGCAGCTGCTGAATGCCCGAGCCGACGTGACGCTCGGCGGTGGCGCCAAGAGCTTCGCCGACACCGCAAAGGCCGGCGAATGGAAGGACAAGACGTTGCGTCAGCAGGCCGAGGAGCGTGGTTACAAGATCGTCTCGAATCTCGACGAGCTTCAGGCGGTCAAGCAGGCGAATGACAGCGCGCCAGTGCTCGGTCTGTTTGCCGAGGGCAACATGCCTGTTCGCTGGGAAGGTCCGAAGGCCAGCCACTACGGCAATGTCGAGAAGGAGCCTGTCGTCTGCAAGCCGAACGAGAAGCGCACGGCGGCGACCCCGACGTTGGCACAGATGACGTCGAAGGCGATCGAGTTGCTTCGGACAAATGAGAAGGGCTTCTTCCTGCAGGTCGAAGGCGCCTCGATCGACAAGCAGGATCATGCCGCCAATCCGTGCGGACAGATCGGCGAAACCGTCGATCTCGACGAAGCCGTTCAGGAAGCGCTGAAGTTCGCTCAGGAAGCCGGCGACACGCTCGTTATCGTCACCGCCGACCATGCGCACGCCAGCCAGATCGTCGATGCCGATACGAAGGCTCCGGGCCTGACGGAAGCGCTGATGACGAAGGACGGCGCTGTCATGGCCGTGAGCTACGGCAACTCCGACGACGCTGACGATCAGGGTCACACCGGCTCGCAGCTGCGTATCGCTGCCTTTGGACCGCGTGCCGCCAATGTCACCGGCCTGACGGACCAGACGGATCTGTTCTATACGATCAGCGACGCACTCGGCCTGAAGACCGAAACGGCGAGCGCCAAGTAAGCTCCCAAGCCTGGCACATCGGGGTTATTGAGGGGCGAGGGCGTGGAATTGTGATTGACATTCCAGCGACTTCGCCCTAAAGACCGCGCAGCACCGGGCAGAGATGTCCGGTGTTTCATTTGACATGTCCCGTGGATTTGTCCTGTTCGCGTAATGGGATGATCCTGTCGGATCCTCGAAAGAAGATCAAAGGAGGGCGTGTTTCCTTCGAGCGGTTTGGCAACAAACCGCCGTAACACTCTGAAAGGAAATACGATGAGCAAGCGCGAATCGTCCAAGTACAAGATTGACCGCCGTATGGGCGAAAACATCTGGGGCCGTCCGAAGTCCCCGGTGAACCGCCGCGAATACGGCCCGGGCCAGCATGGTCAGCGCCGCAAGGGCAAGCTTTCGGACTTCGGTGTGCAGCTGCGCGCCAAGCAGAAGCTCAAGGGTTACTACGGTGACCTGCGCGAGAAGCAGTTCCGTGCAATCTTCGCTGAAGCCTCCCGCCGCAAGGGCGATACCTCTGAAAACCTGATCGGTCTTCTGGAGTGCCGGCTGGACGCGATCGTCTATCGCGCCAAGTTCGTTCCGACCGTTTTCGCTGCCCGCCAGTTCGTGAACCACGGCCACGTGACTGTGAACGGCGTCCGCGTCAACATCGGTTCCTACCGTTGCAAGGCTGGCGATGTCATCGAAGTTCGTCAGAAGTCGAAGCAGCTCGTTTCCGTTCTGGAATCGATTTCCCTGGCTGAACGCGATGTTCCGGACTACATCGAAGTCGACCATAACAAGATGGTTGCGACCTTTGCTCGTGTTCCGGCGCTCGGCGACGTACCTTATCCGGTCGTCATGGAGCCGCATCTGGTGGTCGAATTCTATTCGCGTTAATCGCGAGGCGTTTTCGCTTACGGAAAAGCCGCCTCTTGGGGCGGCTTTTTTGTTATCTGGGGAGATACGATGACGGACTTGCAGGCAGTTCTCGACAGCATCCATAAGGAACTGGCGCCCCGTATCGGCGAAGGCAAAGTTGCGGACTATATTCCAGAGCTTGCCAAGGTGGACCCGAACCAGTTCGGCTTGAGCGTGATGACCGTGGACGGCAAGGTCTATAACGTCGGCAATGCAGACGTGCCGTTCTCCATCCAGAGCATTTCAAAGGTTTTCATGCTGACGCTTGCGCTCGGCAAGGTCGGCGAGGGCTTGTGGAAGCGCGTCGGCCGTGAGCCTTCGGGCTCGGCGTTCAATTCGATCGTCCAGCTCGAGCACGAGCAGGGCATTCCGCGCAATCCCTTCATCAACGCCGGTGCAATTGCGGTGACAGATGTCGTCATGGCCGGCCATGCGCCGCGCGAGGCGATCGGCGAGTTGCTGCGGTTCGTCCGCTATCTGGCGGATGATGAGTCGATCAGCATCGATGATCGCGTTGCAAAGTCAGAGACGCAGACGGGCTACCGCAATGCGGCGCTCGCCAATTTCATGCGTTCCTATCGCAACCTCGATCATCCCGTCGATTACGTGCTTGGCGTCTATTTCCACCAGTGCGCTCTATCGATGACTTGCGAGCAACTGGCGAAGGCAGGGCTCTTCCTTGCCGCACGTGGCAGCAACCCGATGACCGGCCATTCGGTTGTATCGCCGAAGCGGGCCCGGCGCATCAATGCGCTGATGCTGACATGCGGCCACTACGATGGTTCCGGCGACTTCGCCTACCACGTCGGCCTTCCCGGAAAGAGCGGCGTCGGCGGCGGTATCTTTGCTGTGGCCCCCGGCATCGCGTCCATCGCTGCGTGGTCACCGGGCCTGAACAAGGTCGGCAACTCGCAGCTCGGTGCCGTCGCGCTCGAGATGCTGGCCGCACGCACGGGCTGGTCGGTTTTCGGGGATTGATGCTGGGTTGTCTTGGCGCTTTCTGCTAAGGCGGAGGCAGTGACTGATTGGAAGAGAGAATGAACATCGCAGCCAACATTGCCGATGAGCTTGAAACGCCGAACGCGGACGGCGCGATCGCGCACGCGCTCTTTGCCGAAGCTCCGAACTCGGTATCGTTCAATAAGCTGCGCAAGCGGCTGCTGCGAAACGTCAGGCAGGCATTCGACGATTTTGCCATGCTGAAGGGGCAGAAGCGTTGGCTGATCGGTGTCTCCGGCGGCAAGGATTCCTACGGGTTGCTCGCCCTTCTCCTCGACCTGCAGTGGCGCGGTCTTCTGCCGGTGGAACTGATCGCCTGCAATCTCGACCAGGGCCAGCCGAACTTCCCCAAGCATATCTTGCCTGAGTATCTTACCAAGGTAGGGGTCAAGCATCGCATCGAATATCGAGATACCTATTCGATCGTGAAGGAGAAGGTTCCGGAGGGGGCGACCTATTGCTCGCTCTGTTCGCGCCTGCGCCGCGGCAATCTTTACCGAATTGCCAGGGAGGAGGGGTGCGACGCATTGGTGCTTGGTCACCACCGCGAGGACATTCTCGAAACCTTCTTCATGAACTTCTTCCACGGCGGGCGGCTCGCCTCGATGCCGGCGAAGCTGCTCAATGACGAGGGCAACCTGATGGTACTGCGCCCGCTCGCCTATTGCGCGGAAGACGACATGGCGAAGTTTGCGGCTGCGATGCAGTTTCCGATCATTCCCTGCGATCTCTGCGGCTCCCAGGACGGGCTGCAGCGCAATGCGATGAAGGACATGCTCGCCGATATCGAGCGGCGCATGCCCGGCCGCAAGGACACGATGCTGAGGGCACTTTCGCATGTGAACCCATCGCATCTGCTTGATCCAAAGCTTTTCGATTTCGCCGGTCTGATGGCTGGAGAGACCGCGCCGAAAAGCGAATAGTCGGCCCTCACGCCAAAAGAAGGAAAGTCCATGAGTTCCACGATAGATGTAACGACGCTTGCCGATCTCCTGAGGCGGGCGGCGAAGGCAGAGATATTGCCCCGGTTCCGTCGACTTGGGGGCGATGACGTCCGGGCCAAGAGCGAGGCGACGGACCTGGTGACGGAAGCCGACCTGCACGCGGAGCGGATGATCAAAGCGGAAGCCGGCGCGCTTTGGCCAGATGCGGTGTTCATCGGGGAAGAGTCGGTCGCTGCGGATCCTGACCTGCTTGGGAGGCTCGAGGGAGCGGACTTTGCCATCGTCGTTGATCCGGTGGATGGTACGTTCAATTTCGCGTCCGGGATTCCGGCTTTCGGTGTCATGGCCTCCGTGGTGTTCAAGGGTGAAACCGTTGCTGGCATCATCTACGACCCGATGGGTGACGATTGGGTGATTGCGGAGACAGGCGGCGGCGCATGGCTTCGACGTCCTGACGGGGAGGCAGAACGGCTCTCCGTTGCGGCGCCTGTCGCGCTGGAGGACATGGTCGGCATGGCATCTACCGGCTTTCTGCCGAAGCCGAAGCGCAGTGAAATCCTTGCGAATTTGGCCAAGGTTCGATTTCTTGCCAACTATCGCTGTGCCGCTCACGAATACCGCGCCTTTGCTGGCGGGCACGTGCACTACCTGATGTATAACAAGCTGATGCCCTGGGATCATCTTGCGGGCACACTTATCAGCATCGAGGCCGGCGCCCATGCGGCCCGTTTCGACGGTTCGCCCTACCTCCCGCATCACACCAGCGGCGGCTTGCTGATTGCGCCTGACCAGGACAGCTGGGACAATCTGCGGCGTGAAGTCTTCACCATCTGATGTCGAGGCGGCCGCCTCACGCGGACTGCCACCACTAACTTGCGCTTCGTGGGTGCGATATTCGCGCTCCCAACAGAACGCCGTGCGCACAGACGTACAATACGGATAGGCACGCCTATCGTAGATATCCTCTCGCTTTTGCAATGACGAGGAGGGAATGATGGATATCGCGCAGGCGCTGGCTTTCTTGCTGTTTGCGTTTATCGCGGCCGTTACGCCGGGACCCAGCAACACCATGATCCTGTCCACCGGTGCCGCTGTCGGCACCTTGAGAGGCATCGGCTGTCCGCTCGGCGCATCGCTGGGCATGGGCGTGATGATCGTTCTAAGTGCTTTTGGCGTCGGAGAAATTGTCGCCGCCGCACCGGCCATCGTAATAGCGTTGAAGATGGCGGGATCTCTGTTTCTGCTGTGGCTGGCTTGGAAGATCGCCAATGCCGGTACGGTCGAAGCGAATGGACAGAGGCGGGCGGTCGGATTTCGGCAGGCTTTTCTATTCCAATGGCTGAACCCGAAAGGCTGGCTGGTCGCGCTGAGCGCAGGTAGCACCTTCCTTGTATCCTCGCAGCAGGCTCAGACTAGCGGCGCTATGTGGATGGGTGTGCTGTTTGCAGCAGCCGCGTTTCCGGCTGGGTTCCTTTGGCTCGTCCTGGGTGCTCTCGTGGCCCAGGTTCTGCGGACCTCACGCGCGGCGAGGTTCTTCAATATCGCCATGGCGTTTGCGCTGGCTCTGTCGGTTGCTCTTGTGTGGCGCTAACTCCTGAAAGAATTGCGCCCGCAACGACGTGTCGCGGGCGATAAGGAACGCTCTACGCGTTAGAAATGACCGCCGCCCGCATCGAGTTGCGGGCTGTCGCCCGGATGCGTGAAGAGCTTGCCGCCTTCCGCCCAGAGCGTCGCCGCGATACTGATCGCACCGAACACGGCAAAGCCACCGAAGAGCGGCTGGACAGTGCCGTTGAAGAGCTGGCCAACCGTGCCGCCGAGGATCGCGCCGAACGTCGTCGACACGAAGCCGGTGATGGCGGTTGCTGTGCCCGCGAGGTTACCCATCGGCTCCAGGCTGATCGCTGTGAAGTTGGTCGCGATGACTGCGAACATCATCAGCAGGATCGTAAACAGCGCATAGGCGAAGGCGAAATCGGGCCGTCCGCCCAGCGCTTTGACGTAGCCGATTGCCGAAACAATGGTGAAGACGATCATGGCGACATGCGAGATACGCCGCATGCCGAACTTACGCACGAAGAAGCCGTTGGCGAAGTTTGCGACCGCGATGCCGCCAGCCGTTGCCGCAAAGGCAATCGGCAGCCAATCGCCAAGGCCGTAGACTTCACCGAAAACCTGCTGGACCGAAATGACGTAGGCGCTGATGACAGCCGTGAACATCGTCAGGCCGATCATGTAGCCGCACGTGATCTTATTCGTCAGAACGGTCTTGAAGCCATCGAGAACGGAGCCGACCGATAGCGGAATGCGCTCTTCCTTCGGAAGCGATTCCTTCAAGCGCAGTGATGCCCAGACAAACAGGATCCCACCAACGAGACCAAGCAGGATGAAGATCCAGTGCCAGTTGGCATAGGTGATGATCAGCTGACCGACGGAGGGCGCCACGATCGGAACGATCATGAAGACGATCATCACGTAGGACATGACCCGCGCCATCTCGCGGCCGCCGAAGCAGTCGCGAACGATCGCCATGGTGGTGATGCGGACAGCTGCGCCGCCGAGGCCCTGGACGAAGCGCATGATCAGCAGCATTTCGAAGCTGCCGGTGGCGGCAGCAGCGAACATGGCGAGCACATAAACGGCGAGGCCGCCAAGCAGGATGTTTCGGCGTCCGAAGGTGTCAGACAGGCTGCCGAAAATGATCTGCGAGACGCCGAAGCCCAGGAAGAAGACGCCGATGACCAGCTGCGCATCGTTGGCGTTGGCGACGCCGAGCGAATGGCCGATTGCGGGCAGGGCCGGCAACATGCTGTCGATCGCCATCGCGACACTGGCGGTCATGATGGCGATGGTGATGACAAATTCGACGAAGCCCATGCCTATTCGGCGGGAGCCTTGATTCTCAACATGAGGTTTATGTGGTGGCGTCATAATGGAAATCCTGAAATACGGGACGGGCGACCCATTCAGACCGCGGGATTATGCGGTTGAAAGAGGCGCCCTTTTTCTGCGATCAAAACGAAGATCAGACCGATGATCGAGACGGTGAAATAGCCTGCGACCATCGGCAGTGCGGTGCCGTTGAAAGCCTGTCCGATGCCGGCGCCGATCAGAGCGCCGCCGACGGTGCTCATGAAGCCCAGCACGGACGAGGCCGTTCCCGCAACATGACCAAGCGGTTCCATGGCAAGCGAATTGAAGTTCGAGCCGATCCAGCCGAACTGGAACATCGCCAGGCCGAAGAAACTGATAAAGAGGAAGAATGGCATCGGGTGCGGCCCGAGGAGGAGCGCTGCGAGCCAAATGGTGTTGACGGCGATGAAGCCGGTCAGTGCACCATGCGACAGGCGCCGCATCCCGAACTTGCCGACGAGCCGCGAGTTGAGGAACGACGACAGCGACATGAAGACGGCGACACCGGCGAAAGCGAGCGGAAAGTAGGCGCCGAGATCATAGATCCCCACGTAGATCTGCTGGGCGGAATTGATGAACCCGAACAGCGATCCGAAGATGAAGGTGGTAGCGATCGTGTAGCAGAGCGCGATGCGGTTCGTGAGAACAAGCTTGAAGCCGCCGATGACGGAGCGCGCCGTGAACGGCCGCACGTTCGAAGGATGCAATGTCTCGGGAAGGCGCATGTAGGCCCAACCCGAAATCAACGCCGCCATCACCGCGATAAACACGAAGATCAGGTGCCAACTGCCGAAAAACATGATGATCTGACCGCTCCCCGGCGCGATGACGGGGACGATCATGAAGACCATCATGATCAGCGACATGACCTCTGCCATCTGGCGACCGCCGTAGACGTCTCGCACGATGGAGATGGTGATGACGCGTGTAGCTGCGGAACCAATACCCTGGATGAAGCGAAGCACGAGGAGGCCGGTGAAAGTCGGCACCAGTGCGATCCCAAGGGCGGAACAGATATAAATCGCAAGACCGATCAAAAGCGGCAGGCGGCGGCCAAAGCGGTCGGAGAGGGGCCCGTAGAACAGTTGCGCCGAACCGAAGCCGAGGAGATACGCAGAAACGACAAACTGACGGTGATTTTCACTCTCAACGCCGAGGCTTGCACCGATCTGCTGCAGCGCCGGAAGCATGATGTCGATCGCGAGCGAATTGATCGCCATAAGGAAGGCTGCGAGCGCAATGAACTCCCCTTTGCCCATGGGCAATCGGCCCGCGTGCACGGCTTGTGATGAATCTGTCACAATGAAATTCCCAAAAACAGGCCAAGGCGCTGTTCAGCACAGCGCCTCGGACTCAAAATACAGATTTGGAAACCGGGCGAAGCGTCCGGTGACCGGGCAGGTCAGGCGGCGCCGCGAACGGTGACGCCGTGTTCCTGCAGGTGCTGCTGCAACTCACCGGCCTGGAACATTTCCCGGACGATGTCGCAGCCGCCGACGAACTCGCCCTTTACGTAAAGCTGTGGGATCGTCGGCCAGTTGGAATAATCCTTGATGCCCTGGCGGATTTCGGAGTCAGCGAGCACGTTGATGCCCTTGTAATCGACGCCGATGTAATCGAGAATCTGCACGACCTGGCCGGAGAAACCACACTGCGGAAACTGCGGCGTGCCCTTCATGAAGAGGACGACGTCGTTGCTCTTGATCTCGTTGTCGATGAATTCGTTGATACCGCTCATAGGGACCTAATCCTTTCCACAGGCGAGTTAAAGGCCCGCCGTTTCAATCGTTAAGCTTAGATAGCATGTGATCGCCGGAATTCCAGCAGGCGCCGGCAAAAAAAGAGCACCCTATCGGTTTGCGGGAGGCGGATTGTTGCGCTTGCGTTACGCCAGTTGCTGAACCGGCGCGAGAAGGCATTCGGCGCAATCGGTCTCGGGGTAACTTACCCGGATTTCGCCACAATTGTCGCGGAATGCGTCGCAGCAATTTATCGGCCGCGTGCGCGGCAACGAAAGAAAATAATGACATTGATTTCGAAGAGGGTGGTTCTCCATTTTCCGGGGTTCGAGCCACTTGACGGGCGTGCTCACAGAGCACGCTACGAACGATCGGCAAAGCAAAGTGCCGCGGTTTGGGACTGTGGAGTTACCATCGGCGAGCCCAAATGCATGTCGGATTCGACAAGTTTCAAGGTGACGTCGATTGCGGATGGTTGGGAAACCAACAGCCATATTCATGTCTTTGATCACAATGCTCTGGTGGAGCGGCTTGGAGCCGGCAGCCGGGCGTGGCAAATTCTCGCGGGCTTTTGGGCCGCTCTGCAGGTCATCGGTTACGGCGGGATGGCCGGCTATTTCAAGTATGCATGGCGATTTGGACTGTTCTTCATCTTCCCGTTTCTGATGATGATCCTCGGATTCTCGCTCAGCGCAACGATCGCCGTCATCCCGGTTGGAATGGAATTGCCGGCCCCTCATCTCTTCTGGAGCGTGGGGTTGGCGTCGTGCTTCTTCGTCTTCGCGTTCCTGCCCTTTGCCGAGCGCTTCTACACATTGCATCTCTTCGCGGACTGGCGCATGGCGGTAGCGCTCGCTCGCATGAGCCATTCGGAATTCAATGAATGGCTCGATCGCTGTGCTGTGGCAGCGCGTGCCGCTTTGTCGGAATCGGCGGATGAATACGTGATCTCGTCTCACAGCATGGGTTCGAGCGTTGCCGCGCATGTGATCGGGCGCCTTCTCGAGGAACAACCAGATGTCTTCAGCGATAAGAGAGTGGTGTTCGCAACGCTCGGGTCGGCGCTTCTGCAATGTGCGCTGTTGCGTCCGGCGAAATTGCTGCGCTCACGCGTGGGCCTGATCGCGCGATGCGAAAACGTCTGCTGGCTCGACGTCCAGTGCCTGACGGATGCAATTCACTTCTACAAGGTGCCGGTCGTGGCCGTTTGCGGACATCGCGATCTACGCCCTGCCAAGATGGTGTTCATCCGCGTCAAGCAAATGCTGACGGTCGAACATTACCGCAAGATCAAGAAGGACTTTCTGCGCGTGCACCGACAGTATGTCCTGGGGTCGGATCTGCGGGCGCCGTTTGATTTCACGCTGCTGACGGCCGGCCCACGCTCGGCACTCGTGCTTGCCAAGGCCGGCTACAGCAAAATGCCCGGCTTCTAACCGGGCATTTTTCGTTCGATATCAATCAGGCGCCGATGTCTGCAGGGCCAGGGCGTGCAATATGCCGCCCATGTTACCCTTAAGAGCCTCGTAGACCATCTGGTGCTGCTGCACGCGGCTCTTGCCGCGAAATGCTTCGGCGACGACCTCGGCAGCATAATGGTCGCCGTCACCAGCGAGATCTCGGATGGTCACCCTGGCGCCGGGGATGCCGGCTTTGATCATGTCTTCGATATCACCGGGTTTCATAGGCATGATCGTTACTCCTTGCGCATTATTCCGTGGCAGCGAGTGTGCCATGGCCTTCCATGTAATCAGGGAACCATGATTCATGGGCGTCGCGCAATTGCTGAATCGGCAGCGACAGCAGATCGTCGACCACGAGCTTGTCGCCTTCAACCGTGCCGAGGCGGCGGAACGGGACACCCGCACCTTCGGAATTTGCGCAGACGAAGCTCGCAACGTCCGCCGGGACGGTCAGGACATAGCGGGCCTGATCCTCGCCGAACAGCAACGCGTGTGGTGCACCCCTGCATTCATTGAGGCTAATCTTGAGGCCCTTGCCTGACGCCATCGCCATTTCGGCGAGAGCAAGGACGAGGCCGCCGGAAGAGATGTCGTGGCAGGCGGTTGCCTGGCCATTACGGATGACCGAGCGTACGAAGTCGCCATTGCGGCGCTCCGCAAAGAGATCGACTTCAGGGGCCGGGCCTTCAATGGTGCCAACGATATCCCGCAGATAGGCCGACGAGCCGAGATGGCTGCCGTCCGTTCCGATCATGATGACCTTGTCGCCATTGGAGGCGCTGCCGATACGCGCCATCTTCTTCCAGTCAGGCAGAAGACCGACGCCGGCGATCGTCGGGGTCGGCAAGATCGCAACGCCATTGGTTTCGTTATAGAGCGAGACGTTACCCGACACGATCGGGAAATCGAGGACGCGGCAGGCTTCGCCGATGCCTTTTACTGCCAGGACGAACTGGCCCATGATTTCCGGCTTTTCAGGATTGCCGAAGTTCAGGTTGTCGGTGGCCGCCAACGGCTCTGCCCCTGTGGCGGTGATATTGCGCCAGCACTCTGCGACTGCCTGTTTGCCGCCTTCAAAAGGATCGGCCTCGACATAGCGCGGTGTGACGTCAGAGGAGAACGCGAGGGCTTTGGTCGGATGGTTCTCGACGCGAACGACGCCGGCATCGCCACCCGGAAGTTGGAGCGAATTGCCCTGGATCAGGGTGTCGTACTGTTCGTAGACCCAGCGGCGGCTTGATTGATTCGGAGAACCGACAAGCTGCAACAGCGCCTGACCGTAGTCTGCCGGTTCGGCCACGAGATTTGCGGGGAGGGGCGCGCGCTTATCCGACTCGCGCCACGGACGATCATACTCAGGCGCCTGGTCGCCGAGATCCTTGATCGGCAGGTTTGCAACTTCCTCGCCCTGATGAACCACGCGGAAACGAAGGTCGTCGGTCGTCTTGCCGACGATCGCGAAATCGAGGCCCCACTTGACGAAGATCGCCTTCGCGACGGCTTCCTTTTCCGGTTCCAGAACCATGAGCATGCGCTCCTGGCTTTCCGATAGCATCATTTCATAGGCCGTCATCTGCTCTTCACGCACCGGCACGGTATCGAGATCAAGGAGAATACCCAGATCGCCCTTGGCGCCCATTTCGACGGCCGAGCAGGTGAGGCCCGCAGCACCCATGTCCTGGATGGCAATAACGGCGCCAGTCTGCATCAGTTCGAGGCAGGCTTCGAGCAGGCACTTTTCGGTAAAGGGGTCACCGACCTGGACGGTCGGGCGCTTTTCCTCGATCGACTCGTCGAATTCGGCCGAAGCCATTGTCGCCCCGCCGACGCCATCGCGGCCCGTCTTTGCGCCGAGATAGACGACCGGCAGGCCGACGCCCTTGGCTTCCGACAGGAAGATCGCGTTCGACTTTGCGAGGCCAGCCGCGAAGGCGTTGACCAGGATGTTGCCGTTGTAGCGGGCGTCGAATTCGACTTCGCCGCCGACCGTGGGCACACCGAAGGAATTACCATAACCGCCGACACCCGAGACGACACCGGAGACGAGGTGACGAGTCTTCGGATGGTCCGGCTCGCCGAAGCGCAGCGCATTCATTGCAGCGATCGGGCGTGCACCCATGGTGAAGACGTCGCGCAGAATGCCGCCGACGCCGGTTGCCGCGCCCTGATACGGCTCAATGTAGGAGGGGTGGTTGTGGCTCTCCATCTTGAAGACAACGCAGTCGCCATCATCGATATCGACCACACCGGCATTCTCGCCGGGCCCCTGGATGACGCGCGGGCCTTTGGTCGGCAGGGTGCGCAACCACTTCTTGGAGGATTTATAAGAGCAGTGCTCGTTCCACATCGCCGAAAAGATGCCGAGCTCCGTGAAGGTCGGTTCGCGGCCGATCAGGTCCAATATCCGCTGATACTCGTCTGGCTTCAGGCCATGGGCGGCAATCAGTTCGGAGGTGATCGGGCGGGTATTGGAAATGGTCATGAGCTCTCGGAAGTCCCTGCCGTTGCGCGATTGCGGTGTCTTTAGCCTAACTGGATGGAACGCGCGACAGGAAAATGCCCGCTGTTAACAGACAGGGGGCACCGAATGGTAACTATCATGGTAGCTTAGAACTTGTAGCCGACCTGAATACCGGCGCGCGTCATGCCGTTGGAAATTCGATTGCCATTCAGATTCCCTCATCCGACTCGCGTCAGGGTCTGTCTGAATTCGTAGCATCGATCGGGGCTTGATAAAGCGAGTATGAAAGGGGCTTGGGCCTTTTACTTCGGATGTGCGGCTAATCTAGCGCAGACTCAGATCTCACCGTCATAACCCGCGCCGCCGCTTTCTAGCAGGCGTCGCAATGTCGTGAGGCCCGCAACCAAATCGTCGCGGTCTCGGGGCGAGGAGAAGCCTACTCGAACGCGATGATAGACTTTCTCAGCTCGCGCAGCCTTGAATTCGTCCTCGTCGTCAATCAGCACGCCCTCTCCGTAAGCAGCGTTCTTGAACGTTCCCGACAGCCAGGGATCCGGCAGCTTCAGCCACAGGAAGGGGACATGCGGATGTGATACGAAGTCGTATCCTTGCAACTGCTCCCGTGCGAGACGCTCACGGATGGCGAGTTCCACCGTGCTGGCCTTACGGATTTCGTGTGCCTGACCGCTCTCGACGAGACGCGCGCAAGCCTCGGCCAGAATGAATGGCAGTCCGCCGGTGATCATCTTGTGTGTCACCTTGATCCGCTGAGCAAAATGCGGCGGGCAGGCGACCCAGCCGCCCCGCACGCCGGCAGCCACCGATTTCGAAAGGCCACTGATCAGGAACGTGCGATCGGGTGCGAGCGACGCAAGCAAGGGGTTTTCGTCGCCGGTCATACCACCGTAGAGATCGTCTTCGATTAGCCAGACACCGTGGCGGCGCGCTATCTCGGCGACGCGTGCCCGGCGCTCGTGCGGCATCGTCGCGAGGGTGGGATTGTGCGCGGTCGGCATGAGGAATGCGAGCTTTGGGTGCTGCTGAAGGCACAGGCGCTCGAAGTCATCAGGAATCACGCCATTTTCGTCGGACTCGACGGTGATCGTACGGCGGCCGAGAATACGTGCGCTGCGGCTCACCTGCGTATAGCTCAACTCTTCGAAGACGATCTTGTCACCGGGCGACGACACGGCTGAGATGACGGCGACAGCAGCCGCGTGGGCTCCAAGGGTAGGGACGATGTTTTCCGTTTCCGGCATCCAATCGTTTCTGGCGAGCCAACGCCGGCCGGCCGCGTACCAGTTCTTGGGAAACACACGCGAATAGGACGAAATCTCGGAGAGCTGCTCCTCGCCGATCGCGGCAAGAACACTGCCGATAATCTTGCCCTGGCCAAGATCCGGCGCGGCCGTGGTGTCGAACCGTATCTTACCGGCGGGCGCATCGATCGGGCGTGTTCCGCCGAGCGCAACCGTCAGCGGGTCCGGTTGATTCCCGGGTGCTGTCTCGGCGCGATCGAGCACGTAAGTCCCGCGGCCGACTTCTCCGGCGACGAGGCCGCGCTCGTGCACGAGCGCATAGGCTCGGCCGATTGTCCCAATTGTTACGCCGATATCATAGGCGAGGTTCCGTTGCGGCGGCAATTTGCTGCCAGCAGCCAAGGTGCCACTGGCTATGGCTGATTCAATGCTGTCCGCGATCCGGAGGTAAACCGGGCCTGAGCCGCGCGAAACATCTGGGAGCCAATTTGTCATCATGACAATTATCTATATTGTCACCCTCCATGCGTCAACATTATCTCCACGACAGATACAATTCATTTGGAGAATGATATGTCTGTCGTTCCAGAAAGCGACACCCGGATTGCATCTCTACCTTCCGGGGTGCAATCGATTCAATACCGTGTTTCGCGAGAGTTGCCCTTCGGCCGGGCAGTGCTTCAATCCGCATGGCGATGGCTCTTATATCGACATGAGAAACGGCAGAGCCGTAGGGCTCTGCTCGATCTGACGGATGACGCGCTGTTAGATATTGGCGTCACGCGTGCGGACGCGCGTAAGGAAGCCGGCAAGTCGTTCTTTTGGGACTGATCAGCCGCAGGCCTTGTTGCCCGAGGCCCAGCGGGTGACATCGTTGACAATGCGCGGTCCGGTGGCGCTTTGCATCATCGGACCAAAGGCGTCGAGCTTTGAGGGATTACCTTCCGCTTGAACGACGAGCAACGGGCGGCTCTCGGGGCTTCCCTTGTGCACGACAAGAATGCGAGGGCGGCCGGAAAAGGAATTCAATTCCGGCGCCAGCCTGTATGCGGCGAAGGCCGCATCGCCGGATTTGAACCAGCAGGAGTTCGCCCCAAGAGCAACGCGCTCCATGGTAGACAGCGCGCTGCGGTCAGGACCCTTCGCCGGCGTATTCGATTGGCAGGACGCAACCAGCGCCGCGGTTGCGGCAATCGCGAAAACACGTGTCGTCGTAAGGCGAGGGCGCATCAACTTGCTCCAATGGACCGGATGAATGGCCTCTTACGTGCCGAAGGTTAAGCAGCGATTACCTCGAGAGCAGAAGCGAACAGGCCACGGCCGTCGGAACCGCCATGTGCTGCTTCGATGAGGTTTTCCGGGTGCGGCATCATGCCGAGGATGTTGCCTTTGTCGTTCATGACAGCGGCAATATCGTTGATGGAGCCGTTCGGATTGGTGCCTTCCGCATAGCGGAAAACGACCTGGCCGCTGCCTTCGATCCTCGCCAGGGTCTCGGCATCGGCGAAGTAGTTGCCGTCATGATGGGCGACTGGGCTACGAATGATCTGGCCCTTGGAATAGGCGCGGGTGAAATCGGTGTCTGCGTTGACAACTTCGAGCTTGATCTCACGGCAGACGAACTTGAGGGAGGCATTACGCATCAGCGCGCCGGGAAGCAGACCGGCCTCGAGAAGGATCTGGAAGCCGTTGCAGACGCCGAGAACCTTGACACCCTTGTTTGCCTTTTCGATGATTGCCTGCATGACCGGCATGCGCGCCGCGATGGCACCGCAACGGAGGTAGTCGCCATAGGAAAAGCCGCCAGGGATGACGATCAGGTCGACGTCTGGAATGTCCGTCTCCGTTTGCCAGATGGTCGCCGGCGCGTGACCAGAGATTTTCGTCAGTGCAGCGATCATGTCGCGATCGCGATTGAGACCCGGAAGTTGAACGACGGCTGATTTCATGAGTGCGACTAAAACCTTGTTTGTGCTTCTGCAAGTTCTCGAAGGACGAGACGCTTTTCAATTCGCTCCAGCCGGCCTTCATGCCGGCCGAGGACGCCGTAAATACTATGTATTTCCTGCTGCATCGAGGTCATCGTGTCGCGCATGCAGTGCATTTCGCTCCGGATTTCGTCGAGTGATGCATCCAGCGTATCGATGTGCTCGTGCATTTTCGTCAACAACTCAAGCACGAGCTCTTGCGTCAATTCAGCCATCGAGTGCGCTCCACGACTAGGTTAGTCGACGGAAATATTATAGTTCTCGATCACCGTATTTGCGAGGAGTTTTTCACACATTGCCTTGAGGTCACTCTCCGCTTTCGCCTTGTCAGCGCCTTCGAGTTCGACGTCAAAAACCTTGCCCTGACGAACATGGCCCACACCATCGAAGCCGAGTGCGCCAAGGGCGCCCTCGATTGCCTTGCCCTGCGGATCGAGAACGCCGTTCTTCAGCGTGACGGTTACACGAGCCTTGATCACTTTATCGTCCCTGTCTTTGCTTAGCCTGAAAGTCTTACTTCACGAGCACTGGACCGGTGCCGCGCACAGGTTCGTTCTCGTTGATGATGCCGAGGCGGCGCGCAACTTCCGAATAGGCTTCGAGAAGTCCACCCATGTCGCGGCGGAAGCGGTCCTTGTCCATCTTTTCGCGGGTATCGATATCCCAAAGACGGCAGGAATCCGGCGAGATCTCGTCGGCCAGGATAATGCGCATCATGTCGCCTTCATACAGGCGGCCGCATTCGATCTTGAAATCGACAAGCTGGATGCCGACGCCGAGAAAGAGACCGGTCATGAAGTCGTTGACGCGGATGGCGAGCGCCATAATGTCATCGAGCTCGGCGGGGTTGGCCCAGCCAAATGCCGTAATGTGCTCTTCGGAGACCATTGGATCGTCGAGCGCGTCGGACTTGTAGTAAAACTCGATGATCGAGCGCGGCAGCACTACGCCTTCTTCGATGCCGAGGCGCTTCGACAGCGAGCCCGCGGCAACGTTGCGGACGACGATCTCAAGCGGGATCATTTCCACTTCGCGGATCAACTGCTCGCGCATGTTGAGACGGCGAATAAAGTGCGTCGGAATCCCGATCTTGTTCAGATGGCTGAAGATGTATTCCGAAATGCGGTTGTTCAGGACGCCCTTGCCATCGATGACTTCGTGCTTTTTCTTGTTGAAGGCGGTGGCATCGTCTTTGAAGAACTGGATCAGCGTGCCCGGCTCCGGGCCCTCATACAGAATCTTTGCCTTGCCCTCGTAAATACGGCGGCGACGGTTCATTGCAATTGTTCTCTATCGTTGGCGCTCTTGGGATAGCGCGAGTGGATCGATCTCGTGGCGTCCCCTTAAAGGAAAAGCGAGGGTTTCACAATCCGCCTGTCACTCCTTCCCCGGAATCCGGATTGCCGGAGTGCCGCTAAGAGAATCGAAGACTTTCTGCGAAGGAGTTTACAGGTTTTTTGCGATCAACGGAATGTGAGCCGCCCCCATCGAGGCAGTCATGCAGACCTTTATCTTTGGCCGGAGCCGTTGACCGACTTGCGCAGATCCTGCTGGAGGCCCCTGGCAGGGCCTTCCACGCCCCGCCAGGACGCGGCTCGTACGAAAGGCGCTATCTGCATCGCGGGCATCGGACGGGCCAGCGCATACCCCTGAAGCATATCGCAGCCGAGGTCGTAGAGAATGCGGACGTGATCCATCGTCTCGACGCCCTCGGCGGTGACCAGAATATTCAGCGAGCGGCCGATATCGATGATCGAACGGACCAGTTTTCGCTGCTCTGCCGAATGCGGCAGCATGCGGATCAGTTCGCGGTCGATCTTCAAGGTCTTGGGGCTCAGCTTCAAAAGGCTGACGATCGACGCGTGGCCCGTGCCGAAGTCATCGATCTCGATATCGATGCCGAGCCGGCGCAGGTGCCGGAGGTTGGCGATCACAGCATCGTCGCAGTCGTCCAGCGAGATCGATTCCAGCAGTTCAAATGAAATCGTCCGAGGTTCGATCTTCAGGCCACGAAGCTTCTTCGCGAGGTTCGGATCTGCGAGGCGACGTGACGAGACGTTGACTGCGATCTTGGGGATGCGGAGGCCCTCATCCGCCCATCGCTTGCGATCAGCCAGCGCCTGCTCGAGGATAAGGCCGTCGATCGTCGAGACAACATCCAGATCCTCGGCGATCGCGAGGAAGCGATCGGGTGCCAGCAAACCGTGTTCCCGATGCTGCCAGCGCGCCAGGGTCTCGACGCCAGCAACTTCGAGCGTTCGGGCATGGAACTGCAACTGGTAAAACGGAACAAACTCGCCGCGTTCCAGGCCCAACAGGATTTCATCCGCCAAGCGCTTGCTGGCGATGATGCGTCGCCGCTCATCGGTCGAGAAGAATTCGTGCCGGTTGCGGCCGCCGCTCTTGGCGCGGTAGAGGGCAATATCCGCATTCAGCAGAAGCTGCTTGGCGTCGAGTGCCGGGCCGCTATCCGTCGCAATGCCGACGCTTGCGCCGAAACGGCAATCGTGACCCTCGTAACGTATAGGCTTGCAGAGTTCGCGAATGATGCGCTCAGCGAGATTGGAGATTTTCTTTGGGGTGACGTCCAGCGTGCAGAGGACGACGAATTCGTCGCCGCCAATACGAGCGACGAAATCGGTGGAACGGACATTTCTCTTCAATACCTGCGCGGCATGCTTCAACATCGCATCGCCGGCGCGGTGGCCAAGCGTATCGTTGATCTGCTTGAAGCGATCGAGATCGATGTGGAGGATTGCGAGCGTCAGCCCCGTGCGGCGACATTCGGTCGAACGTTCGTCCAGCATCCGGTCCAGATATCGGCGATTGGGTAGCTCGGTGAGATAGTCATGCAGAGCCAGATGCTCGATGTTCTCCTTGGCGCTTTCGAGTTCCTTGTTGCGGGCTTCCGCGAGATCCTTGGCGCGCTGCAACTCGTTATTAAGCCGCACTTCGGCAGTGACATCCCAATTCGCACCGATCAGCTTGCGACGTCCGTCGCTGTCAAGAAAGAAAGCAGCCTTTGCGCGAATGACGCGCTCGATACCGTCCTGCCTGATGATGCGGAACTCGTGCTCGAAATCCGTGTTGTTCGCGACGCTGTCATTGATCGTTGCCAGCACGCGCTCCCGGTCGTCGGGATGCAGCGAAGCCTCCCAAGCGTTGCCGGTGTTCGCCGGTGACGTGTCTGCAATGCCGTAGATCGCCAGAAGGCGGTCGTCCCAATCGACTGTGCCGTTTTCGATGTCCGCCTCGAAGACGCCGATGTTGGAGATATCGAGGGCGAGATCGAGGCGCCGCGACACGTGCGCGAGCCGCTCTTCCGCCTCCTTGCGCTCGGTGATGTCCGTATCGGTGCCGACGAGCCGGGCAGGGGCACCGTTTTCGTCCCATTCAACACAGGCGCCACGGCACTCAATCCAGATCCAATGGCCGTCTCTATGCCTCTCGCGATATTCGAAAATCTGATAATCCGGGTCGCCGGCATTCTGACGATCGATAGCCTTTACGACGAATTCCCGATCGTCCGGGTGGATGAGCTCGATCCACGCATCATAGTCGCCGTCGGCTTCCTCATCGGGCGCCATGCCGCGCATGACTTTCCACGTGTCGGAATAATAGCGCTTGCCAAGACGAAGATTGTGATCCCAGACGCCGAGGCCCGATCCCACAAGAGCGTAGTTCCAGCGGCTCTCGCGCTCCGAGAGTTCAGCACCATTCTGCGGCGCCATGCTGCCGTCAAACGCTGCAGCTTTGACCTTGGTTTTAGATTTGGCCCGTTTATCGGGAGTTGCTTGCTTCAAACTGCATACTCGCTCTTTTAGCGTGTATATATTTTGCATTTATTGAATTAAACAGCCCTTAATGTCGCCAAAATAATAATAATGTGAAAACAAAGGCTTAGTTGCGCCTTCATCGCGCGGCTCCTGGGACGCGGCTAATTTTTCCAAAGTCTGCCTACACTTGCCCGGCGGCACCCTATATCGCCCGGATCGGGGGGAGGAAGTGACATGTCTCCAGAATGGCCGATGTTCATACTGCAATGCATCGTTCTCGTGGGCCTGGCGGGCGTTCTCTTCATTCGCGGCGAGGGCGATTAGCCGACAATCAGCCGCCATGGTGCTTGTTTCCGCGACGCGTGTCCTCGCGCCGCTGCCGATCTCATTGATGCTACCCCGGCAGGGCGGCTAGGCTATGGCTTCAAGCGGCTGAGAAACTGCGCAAACACCATGGTGCCTTCCGGCCAAGGACCGTGACCGGACTCGCTGTTGATGTGGCCGGCTTCCCCGGCGTCGATGAGGAGTGATCCCCAGCTTGCAGCGATATCATCAGCATGCTCGTAACTGCCGAAGGGATCGTTGCGACTGGCGATCGTAAGAGTGGGAAACGGAAGGGGATCGCGCGGGTACGGGCCGAACGTCATCAGATGCTTTGGCCGTATGGCCGGATTCGCGACGTCGGGCGGTGCGACGAAAAATGCCCCGGCAACCTTGTTGCGAAAATGCGGAATGGCATGGATAGCCGACGGGATGCCGAGCGAATGCGCTACGAGAACCACCGGCTGCGTCGCGGCATTGACTTCTTCGGCGATGCGGCGAACCCAATCGTCGCGGACCGGCTTCGACCATTCCGCCTGTTCGACGCGACGAGCCGTACTGAGCTTGGCCTCCCAGCGGCTTTGCCAGTGGTCGGGACCGGAGTTCGTGTAACCGGGGATGATGAGAATTTCGGCGTCTGAAGCTTTCATGATCGCCGGATTTGAGAAAGCTTGGCTGCGATGTCAAGGGAGGGTGGGACAAGGCCGCCGAAATTTGTTATGTTTTTCGGCAGTGCCGGTTGCGTCTCGTATCGGCGTCGTCGCCGATCCTTTCGCTGCCGGCCATCTTGGCTGAGGAGGAGAAAGCCATGACGGCATTCCATGTTATGTCGGGTGCGAGCGATGTCTACACACGCCCGGTCGTCAACAAGATCAGCGTTGCAGATGTCTTCGATGCGCTACGGCGCGGGCTCGATGATTTTCGAGAAAAACCATCCCACTATGTCTTTCTATGCCTGATGTATCCTATCGCCGGGATTTTTCTTGCGCTCGCAACATCGAGTGCCAACCTCCTGCCGATGATTTTTCCGCTTATCTCAGGCTTCGCGCTGATCGGTCCGATTGCCGCGATTGGCCTCTATGAGATCAGCCGCAGGCGTGAAGCCGGTATGGACACCTCCTGGACGCATGCGATCGAAGTAACGAGATCGCCGGCGTTCCCATCGATCATTGCCGGCGGATTGCTGCTGTTCGGCTTCTTCATTGTCTGGCTGGTCGCCGCGCAGACACTTTATGCCAACGTCTTCGGCGACGTCTTCCCTCGCTCGGTCTCGTTGTTCTTCTCGGAGATCTTCGGCACCCCTGAGGGATTGCAGCTAATCATGTGGGGACATGTTCTCGGTCTCGGCTTTGCCATCGTCGTTCTCGCCACGACCGTCGTGACCTTCCCCTTGTTGCTGGATCGAGACGTCGGGCTCGTCTGCGCAATGGAAACTTCCGTTAGGGCAACTGTCGCCAATCCGATCCCTGTCTTGTGCTGGGGTCTGATCATCGCCGTGTCCCTCATCGTCGGTACGATCCCGTTGTTCGTTGGGCTGGCGCTCGTGATGCCGGTGCTCGGCCACGCGAGCTGGCACCTCTACCGGAAGCTCGTCGCGCCGCCGGTCGTCTGACAGCGGCAAGACGGGGAACTGCGACGCCTCCCTTGGAGTTTCGCTGAGGCGGATACCGAGGGAGGTTAGATATGGCTACACCACAGCATCTCTTTACCCGTTTTGCCGGCAAGACGTCTGAATGGGCCGGCCGGCCGGCAACGTTCGTGCTTGCCGTCGTGCTGGTCGCAGCCTGGGCAGGGACCGGCCCAGTTTTCGGGTTCTCCGAGACTTGGCAGCTTGTCATCAATACCGGCACGACCATCATCACGTTCCTGATGGTCTTTGTACTGCAGAATGCCCAGACACGGGACGCTCGGGCTGTACAGGCCAAACTCGACGAAATCATTCTCACCAGTCACGCGGAAAACCGCTTCATCGGCATCGAGCATCTTGACGAAGAGGACCTGCAACATCTCGATCGCCTCGTCGCCAAGGCGGCGAAAGGCGTTCGCAACGAACGGTCAGCAAGATCGTCGAATACCGAGACTGACGCTGACGAGGCGAGCGACGACAGCGCATCGACAAAGCCTACAAGAGCGAAACGAAAAACGGCGCCTGCGAAGGCGCCGTCTCATTGATCCAACTCAGGCGGCGCCGAAGACGCGCCGGAAGATCGTATCCACATGTTTTGTGTGGTAGCCGAGGTCGAACTTTTCTCGGATTTCTTCCTCGGACAACGCAGCCCGGACTTCGGCGTCGGCCAACAGTTCCTCGAGGAAGTCCTTGCCCTGTTCCCAGACTTTCATCGCGTTGCGCTGGACGAGCCGGTAGGCATCTTCACGCGACACGCCCGCCTGCGTCAGCGCTAGAAGCACGCGCTGCGAATGCACGAGGCCGCGGAACTTGTCGAGATTCTTCATCATGTTGTCAGGATAGACGACGAGCTTCTCGATGACACCCGCCAGCCGGTTCAGGGCGAAGTCAAGCGTGATCGTCGTGTCGGGTCCAATGGCGCGCTCGACGCTGGAATGGCTGATATCGCGCTCGTGCCAGAGGGCAACGTTCTCCATGGCCGGAACAACTGACATCCGGACCAGCCGCGCCAGACCTGTGAGGTTTTCCGTCAATACCGGATTACGCTTGTGCGGCATGGCGGAAGAGCCCTTCTGGCCAGGCGAGAAGTATTCCTCAGCCTCCAGAACTTCCGTGCGCTGCATGTGACGGATCTCGATCGCGACGTTTTCTATGGAGGACGCGATCACGCCGAGCGTGGCGAAAAACATCGCGTGCCGATCGCGCGGAATGACCTGTGTCGAAACGGGTTCTGGAATCAGGCCGAGCTTGGCGCAAACGTGTTCCTCGACCCGCGGGTCGATATTGGCGAAGGTGCCGACGGCGCCAGAAACCGCGCCGGTGGCGATCTCGGCACGCGCGGCCACGAGACGCGTGCGGTTGCGGCTCATCTCGGCGTAGAAGCGCGCCAGGGTCAGCCCCATGGTCGTTGGCTCGGCATGAATGCCGTGGCTGCGCCCGATGCGGATGGTGTCCTTGTGTTCGAACGCACGTGCCTTCAATGCCGCAAGCACCCGGTCCATGTCGGCGAGCAGGATGTCAGCCGCGCGCACGAGCTGGATATTCAGCGTGGTGTCGAGAACATCCGAAGAGGTCATACCCTGATGGACGAAGCGGGCATCAGGGCCGACGATTTCAGAAAGGTGCGTCAGGAAGGCGATGACGTCGTGCTTGGTGACGGCTTCGATTTCATCGATGCGCGCAACATCGAACGTGGCGGCACCACCGCGTTCCCATATCGTCTTGGCGGCGGATTTCGGGATGACGCCCAGTTCGGCGAGCGCATCGCAGGCGTGAGCCTCGATCTCGAACCAGATGCGGAATTTGGTCTCAGGCGACCAGATGGCGACCATCTCAGGTCGGGAGTAGCGCGGGATCATGGCTTCCTGCTTTCGTTCATAAAGGGAATGCTGGCGCCCCTGTAGCAAAGACAGGCGGCAATCTCAACGCATCCGTTTTGCAAGCGCAAAGCTGGTGCCGAAAAGGCAGACAAGGCCGAGCGGAAGAAATAGCCGCAACCCCAGCACCGCGAACTGATAGACGGCGCTCGCGCCGGTAAAGGCGAATTGAAACACCCAGGTCAGCGATCCGAATGGCGCATGCCAGGCGGAGTAGAAGACGCGGTAGTCCATGGCAAATAGGAAGGCCGTCATCAGGATCGTGCCGGCGGCAAGCGCCACGACGAATGCGGCAAAGCGTGTTTCTACGAGGCGTCGATGGGCAAAGAAGCGCGCCAGAGGCAACACGAATGGCCATGCCAGCAAACCGCCCGCAAAGTAGAGTATTGCGAGGTCGCGGACATGTGCCGTCTCCATCCCGTTCCTGAGATAGAGGGCGGCCATTGCTGATATCAGCATCTGCGTGCCCCAGAGGGGAGCGCCGACAAAGAGCTCGGGGAAAGATGGGCGAGCCGCCTTCAGGCGCTCGGAGATCAAAGACGGCCTGCTTTCGTCACGACTTCGATTTGCCTTCCGCGGCAGCCCGCAGCGCACTGATCGCTGCCTTGTAGGACTCCACCGAGCCGCCCTTGAAAATCGCCGACCCTGCCACGAGAACGTTGCCGCCGGCCTTGCCGATGATCGGCGCGGTTTCTACCGTCACGCCACCATCCACCTCAAGATCGATCGGCCTATCCCCGATCAGTGACCGCGCGGCGGCGATCTTGTCCGCCATGGCTGGAATGAATTTCTGCCCACCGAAACCGGGGTTGACGGACATGATGAGGATCAGGTCAACGTCATCGAGTACGTTCTCGATCGCAGAAAGTGGCGTCGCTGGATTAATCGTCACGCCGACTTTCTTGCCGAGCCCTCGGATAGTCTGAAGCGAGCGGTGGAGATGTGGACCGGCCTCGGCGTGGACGGTGATGCGGTCGCAGCCAGCCTTTGCGAATGCCTCGAGATACGGATCGACCGGCGCGATCATCAAATGGCAATCGAATACGGCATCCGTGTAGGAGCGCAACGACTTGATCACGTCGGGGCCGAAAGAGATGTTCGGGACGAAGTGACCGTCCATAACGTCGAGGTGGATCCAGTCGGCTCCGGCCGCGGTTACATCGCGTACTTCCTGGCCGAGCTTGGCGAAGTCGGCAGCAAGGACCGATGGCGCGATCCGAATGGGCGTGGTCATTGTAATCTCTCCCTAAAACTCATGCCGAAGCGCACGACGCTACTCGATCGGTGTATTTGCCGGGACGAACGAACCGGCCTGCCACTGCAGCAGGCGGTATGGGTTGTCGGCCAGTTCGTGGCCGGCATTGAAAGCAACTTTTCCGATGACCGTTTCGAAGGCTGTCCCGCCGATGTGCTGGGCGATCGGCCTGTCATCCGCACCAGCATCGCTGGCTGCCTTCGTCGCGATTTCCACGGCCGCATAGGCAGGCAGCACATAGCCTTCAGGCTCGACACTGCGTGCTCGGAATGCGTCGACCACAGCTTTTGCCTCCGGGCGCGCCGCGTAGTCGGGCAGGGCGACGGCGAGAACACCATCCGCCAGCGCGAGCGGTTGGTCGGCAGCGCGCATGGCGTCCCCACCGAGTATATCGAGATGGATTTTCTCGGCCGCAGCATCCCGTGCGATAACCGCAACGTCGCTGCGGTCTCCGCCGACGAAGACCTTCGTCGCCCCGGCCTTCCGAAGCCGTCGCACGAGCGCGACCTGTTGCTCCTGGCCGGGCCGATATGTGTCGGTAAAGACCGGCTTGAGGCCCTTTTCCTCGAGCGCATTGCGGATCGCTTCCGTCAGTTCGCGACCATGGATAGTTCCATCCTCGATCAGCGCGATCGGCGCGGCGGCCCACTCGCGCAGGATTACGTCGATGATCTTTTCTGCCTCGGCTCCATCGGCAGGCGCAAGCCGGTAGAGTGGCCAGCCGTTCTTCAGCGCATCTTCCATAAGGATGCGCGAACGCACAGAGACGGTGATCGCCGGGATATTTGCGTCCTTCAGCTTCGGCAGCGCGCCTTCAAGAGTCTCGCTGCAGAGAAAGCCCACGGCAACCTGAACCTTGGCATTGATCAGGGCATCGGCGATCGCTGCACCGCTGTTTTCCGCGCACGTCTCATCGATCGTGACGATCGTGTCGCCGTCCTGCTGGACCTTGGCACTCGCACCGGCGATGATCTGAGCACCAATTGGCGCGAGATTGCCATTCTGCGGCGCTACGATACCAACGATTAGGCCGGCAGCATGGCATTCTCCGGCCGCAAGGAGCAGCATCAGCAGAAGTGCTAGGCCACGCAAAGTATTCATTAAAGATGCCGGTTCCTGTCGTTTGTCTGCTCTTTTATCCGTCCGGCATCGATCGTCAAAGAAAAACGCACAATGAGGAAGCTTTTCGCCCGGCTTTTGTAGAAAACGTAAGAGATCGCCTTCATATTAAAGGAAACGACAACCCGGCAATGCCGGATGGAGAATGCATTTGTTGAACAAACAACCGATCGATCCGCGCCTTTACCGGGATGCGATGAGCCGCTTTGGGGGCCATGTGCAACTCGTGACGACGGCAATCGGCGAGGAGCGCCGCGGCGTGACGATCACCGCCGCTTGCTCCGTATCGGATGACCCTGCGACCGTTCTGGTATGCTTGAACAACAGCAATCCGAAGAATGACATTTTCTTCCGGAGCGGCATCTTTGCGTTGAATACGCTGGCGGCGCACCATCAGGCGCTTGCCGATGCCTTTTCCGGCCGCGCCCAACTGACAAACGACCAACGGTTCCAGACGGGCGCCTTCGACAAACTGGTGACCGGGGCGCCCGTTCTTCGCGATGCGCTTGCCTCCTTCGATTGCCGTGTAAGCGAGATCAAGGAAATGTCGACGCACCACATCATTTTCGGTGAGGTCGTAGCCGTCCGCTACAACGAGGCGAAGCCCGCGCTTGTCTATATGAACCGCGACTATCACACGCTATGACAGTAAACCTCTATGTTTTCCGCGACTTAGCTGTCTCCGGGTAAAAACGGGGTAACAAAAAGCCAAGTGACCGATTTATCACCCTAAAAGAGTTATCCTAGCACCGCTCCCATGCCTGCCCATCGAAGCAGGTCCGCATCCTGTGCAGTTGCGCAGGTTTAAATTAACTGCCAAAAAAATCGCTGCCGTCGGCAATCTCTTGTCGATCTGCCGTCTTTTTGGCAGTCTCCAGAAAACGGTCGGTGAGGTGAATTGCAGTTCTCTTTAGTATGCCTAAGCTCCATCTTCCGGGAAGTTATGAGCCCTAAGTGGCCGGTGAAATAACGGGTGTTTTTCAGGTGCCTTACGCGGCTATTCTGGGGTAACAACGGGGTAACAAAACGCATTTTCTCGGTCTGTCGGGAAGTTTCACCGGTCTGACCCGAAATTGAACGATTTATGAGGGACGTCAATGGCATGGGAAAACCAAAACAACCCGATTTGACCCGTTCTGGGGCAACAAAAACCGGTATTTTTAGGCCACGCTATAACTTCCCGAAATGGGAGGAAACATGTCGGATCAAGCTCATCCGCCGCTGCCGTCGTCGATCGACGAAACGATCGCGATGCTGGGCAATCAGAATTATCTGGCGGGGCGGGCCCTCGGTACGGTCCTTTTCCTGGCCCTGAAAATGAAGCGCCCCCTGTTCCTGGAGGGCGAGGCGGGCGTTGGAAAGACGGAGATCGCCAAGGTCCTGTCGAAGGCCTTGGGACGACCGCTGATCCGCCTGCAGTGCTACGAGGGGCTGGATATCGCCTCAGCCGTCTATGAGTGGAACTATCCGGCGCAGATGCTGGAAATCCGTCTCGCTGAAGCGTCCGGGCTTACCGACAGAAACAGGATCGAATCGGATATCTTTTCCGAGCGTTACCTGATCCGCCGGCCCGTGCTGCAGGCTCTATCCAGCGCGAATGGTCGGGCACCGGTTTTCCTCATCGATGAACTCGACCGGACCGATGAGGCCTTCGAGGCCTTTCTGCTAGAGGTTCTTTCCGACTTTCAGGTTACGATCCCTGAGCTTGGCACCATCCGGGCGGCCGAACCGCCGATTGTCATCATCACCACGAACCGGACGCGCGAGGTCCACGACGCCCTGAAGAGGCGCTGCCTGTATCATTGGGTTGATTATCCCGATGCCCCGCAGGAACTCGAGATCATTCGCCGGAAGGTGCCGGGCTGCAATGCCGCCCTGTCCGCCCAGATCGTCGCCTATGTGCAGCGGCTTCGGACGCTGGATCTCTTCAAGAATCCCGGGGTTGCCGAGACGATCGATTGGGCGACAGCGCTAACCGAACTCGATCGCCTGGCGCTCGATCCGGAAACGATCTCCGACACCATCGGGACGCTATTGAAGTATCAGGATGATATCGCTCGAATCCAAGGCAGCGACGGTGCGCGGGTGCTCGAAGACATCAAAAGCGAACTGCAGGCGGCTGGGTAACAAATGGATCCGAGAAGCGGGCAGGATGAGATCGTCGCTCCGCCTCCTCCGGTAGGCGGTCGATTCGCCGACAACATCGTTTTCTTTGCTAGAGCGCTCCGCAAGGCCGGCCTGAAGATCGGACCGGCCGCGATCGTCGATGCGATCGAGGCTGTTGAGGTGATCGGCGTGGGATCGCGGGAGGAATTTCACGCCGCACTTTCTGCCATTTTCGTCAAGCGCCATGAAGACATGCCGGTATTCGACGAGGCGTTCCGCCTCTTCTGGCACTCGCGCGACCTCGTCGCAAAGATGATCGCGATGATGTCGCCCCGTGCACCGGACACCCGTGACCGGGAGAAGGCAAAACCCGGCGCGAGCCGAGCTGCGGACGCGCTCCTTGGCGAACGAGAGAATGAGAAGCCGCCACGCGATGAACCTGACATCGAGATCGATGCGCGCTTCACCATGTCGGGCAACGAGGTCTTCCGACGTATGGACTTTGCCCAGATGTCCGCGATGGAGATTGCCGCTGCCAAGAAGGCGCTCGGGAAACTGCAGTTACCCCTGGACACGGTACGGACCAGGCGCTTCCGACCGTCGCATGTTCATTCGCGCGTCGATCCCCGCGGGACGATGCGGGCTGCCCTGCGCAGCGGAGCAGGGCTGATTTTGCCGCGCTATCGAGAGATTCGGGAGGTGCAGCCACCGTTGGTGGTTCTCGCCGATATTTCCGGCTCCATGAGCCAGTACACCCGCATTTTTTTGCATTTTCTGCACGTGCTGACGGAGAAGCGCAGGCGGGTTCATACCTTTCTATTCGGCACGCGGCTCACGAACGTCACCCGCCAGATGCGACACAAGGATCCTGACGAGGCGATGGACGAATGCGCCGCCGCCGTCAAGGATTGGTCCGGAGGAACGCGGATCGGCGAAACGCTGCAGGAATTCAATCGGCTGTGGGCTCGGCGCGTGCTCGGGCAGGGCGCTGTCGTTCTTTTGATCACGGACGGCCTGGAACGCGAAGGAACCGATTTGCTCACGGCTGAGATGGATCGCCTGCACCGTTCCTGCCGGCGATTGATCTGGCTCAATCCTCTGTTGCGTTTCGACGGCTTCGAGCCAAGGGCGCGCGGCGTGCGCGCAATGCTGCCGCATGTTGACGAATTCCGACCGGTCCACAATCTATCATCATTGAACGATCTCGCAGCAGCACTCGGTGCAACCAGGTCGACAACGTACGATCCGCGCCGGTACCTCGGAACATTGAAAGGCATTGCATGACGGGGACATCATTTGACCTTGATCCGTTGATGATGGCGGAAGCCTGGAGGAAGGCGGGGCGAGACGTCGCGGTAGCGACGGTGATCGAGACCTGGGGATCGGCCCCGCGGCCGGCCGGCAGCCATTTGGTGATCGACGGGGACGGCAATTTCGAAGGGTCGGTGTCGGGCGGCTGCGTCGAAGGCGCCGTGATCGCCGAGGCCCTGGACGTGATTGCCGAGGGCAAGGCGAAGATGCTCGAGTTCGGCGTCGCTGACGAGACCGCGTGGCGCGTCGGCCTTTCCTGTGGTGGTCGGATCCGCGTCTACGTCGAAAGGCTCGATTGATGGATGCCACAAATCTTGGACAGCTCAACGATGCGCGCCGGGCGCGCCGCGCCGCCATCCTGCTCACCGACCTCGAGACCGGCGACGATAGCGTCGTCCTCGAGGGGGATTCCGTCTCCCCTTCCTTTGGTCTGGCCATCCAGGCTGCTTTTCGTTCGGGAAGGTCGACGTCGATCGAGGCCAATGGCCGCCGCTATTTTCTAAACGTGCATCTGCCGCCGGCGCATATCGTCGTTATCGGCGCGGTACACATCAGCCAGATTCTGTCACAGATGGCGTCTCTCGCCGGCTTCGATGTCCGGATTATCGATCCACGAACGGCTTTCGCCACGCCCGAACGGTTCCTCGGCATCGATTTGACCGCTGATTGGCCGGTGGACGCGCTCAAGGTGCGTCCGCTGGATGCCTATACGGCGCTTGTTGCCGTCACGCATGACCCGAAGATCGATGATTTTCCGATCACCGAGGCGTTGCGAATTGGCTGTTTCTACGTCGGTGCGCTCGGCAGTCGCAAGACGCACGCGGCTCGCCTGGGAAGACTGCGTGCCGAGGGCGTGGACGAGGCTGCACTTGCCAGGATCAGCGGACCCATTGGGCTCAATATCGGTGCAGCGAGCCCGGCGGAAATTGCGGTCGCCATTCTCGCCGAGATCGTCCATACGCTGCGGACCCGCGAAATATCACCTACCGGTGATAACAAATGAAATTCGGATCGTTTTCCATCGACGTTGCCGAAGGCGTGATTCTCGCCCATGCGGTGAAGCTTGCAGGCGGCAACCTGCCCAAGGGGCACAAGATCGAATCTGCCGACATTGAGCGGCTGATCGGCGAGGGTATCGAGCATGTGATCGCGGCACGCATCGAGCCCGGCGACATCGGTGAGGATGAGGCGGCAGGGCGACTTGCGGGAGCCGTCGCTCCTGATCACCTGCGCTTCTCGGAAGCGTCCACCGGGCGCGTGAATGTGTACTCGACCGTGGACGGCCTGTTCGTCGCGAACCGAAGCACCGTTGATCGGCTGAACAGGATCGATCCCGCCATCACGCTTGCCTGCCTGAACGACCACGTACCCGTCCGCAACGGGGACATGGTCGCAACGTTCAAGATCATTCCGCTCGCTGTTTCGGGCGCTAAGCTTGGCATGGCCTGCGAAGTGCTGCGGGCCACATCCGCTTTCGAGGTCAAGCCCTTTGCCAGCCGATCGGTGTCATTGATCGCAACGGTACTGCCTTCGCTCAAGCCCACGGTGATGGACAAGACTGCGCGCGTGCTTTCTCGCCGGCTTACCGCATCCGGAAGTCAGCTTGTCAGAGAGGCACGGATTGCGCACGATGTGGAGCCGGTCGCCGAGGCACTTCGGACAGCATCACGCTTGCCCGACGCCGCGGCGAAACTAATCATTCTTTTCGGTGCGTCTGCGGTCATTGATGATGAAGACGTGATTCCCGAAGCGATTCGACGGGCGGGAGGTGAGGTGGTGCAGGTTGGCATGCCTGTCGATCCAGGCAACTTGCTCGTGCTCGGACGTATAGGCGATGTGCCGGTGATCGGCGCGCCAGGTTGCGCACGCAGCCCCAAAGAGAATGGCTTTGACTGGGTGCTCGATCGGATCCTCGCGGGTGAAAAGCCGAGTGCGCTCGATATCAGCGGCATGGGCGTAGGAGGTCTCCTGATGGAAATCCAAGCACGGCCACGCCTGCGTGAAGCGGAAGCGCAAACGGCCCCGGCCGGCGAGGTCGTGATCGTCGTTCTCGCTGCTGGCAAGGCCAGCCGGATGGGCGAGGGCGGGCCGCACAAGTTGCTCGCTGAGTTTGATGGGGTGCCGCTGATTCGGAGATCCGTCATGACGGCGATCGGCAGTCAGGCATCGTCTGTCGTCGTAGTGACCGGCCACCGGAAGGACGCTCTGGAGGCGGCTGTATCCGGATTGAACATCACGACTGTTCACAATCCGGACTACGCCTCCGGTATGGCCTCGTCGCTCGCGACCGGATTTTCCGTTGAACAAGCGCGGAGCGCGGATGGTATCTTAGTCATGCTCGCTGATATGCCGGGTGTTTCCACTGGTGATCTCGATGCGCTAATCGGAGCATTCCGGCAATCGAGCGGCCAATCGATTATCCGGGCGGTGTCAGGCGGCAAGCGCGGCAATCCGGTGGTTCTGCCCAAATCGCTGTTCGATGCCGTCCTGAGGCTGGAAGGTGACGTTGGGGCCCGGCACATCATCGAAACCTCGGGAGTGCCTGTGGTCGACGTCGACATAGGGGACGCGGCGCATCTGGACGTGGATACGCCAGAGGCCGTGATCTCCGCCGGCGGAATTTTGAAGGGTTAAGGAATGGATTCGGCGGCGATCGAAGAGATGTTTCAAGGGCTTGGCCCCGTTACCATCAAGCGGATGTTCGGTGGCAAGGGCATCTATCATATGGGCCGGATCGTTGCGGTCGAGGTGCGCGGAGAAATGCTGCTCAAGGCCGACGAGCGGAGTGCTTCCGAGTTCGCGGCAGCGGGAGCCACGCAATGGGCCTATGAAGGGAAGAAGGGAAGCCCTGTGAAAATGCCATATTGGTCGATCCCGGACGATGCCTATGATGACCCTGATCTCATGGCGCGATGGGTGCGGCTTGCCTATGAAGCGGCGCTCCGTGCGGAATAAGTCTTAGAGAAATTCGCCCGCGTTCAGCCGCTCGATGGCAGCGGTCGCAAATGCGGAAAGCGGCTGCGGGAGGTCGGAACGACCGAACCACCCGAAGTCCGAGAGCTTTTCCGGCTCAGTAAGTTGCGGTTCGCCGTCAAATTCGGACGCGATGTAGAGCAGAGAAACCCAATGCTGCTCGTCTGTCGTGCTGATAACTTCGGCAGGGCCGAGGAGATTGATACGGCCGATCGAAAGTCCGGTTTCTTCTTCCGCTTCCCGGCGCGCCGCTTGCTCGGCCGGTTCCATATGGTCCACCTTGCCGCCCACGATACTCCAGTGGCCGGCCTCAGGGGCCCGAATACGCTTGTAAAGCAGGATCTTGCGATCCCGCAAGATCACCAAGCCAACGCCGACGCCCGGAAAATCGATGCCCGGCGTACCCATGGGCTCGTCAGATCTTGGCGTTTGCCGTGATCAACATGAAGGCGGGAATCTCATCGCCGAAGCCGACAGGTGTCGGGCCGTCATCGTGGTCACGGTAGCGGCGGCGGTCGCGATTGTCGTCGTTTGCCGGATAAGGACGAGCAGCGCGCGTGTTGTGGTGCGGCTTGTTTTGTTCTGCTTTGCGCTCTTGCTTCACGCTTTCGACCTTTGCTGGTGCTGCTGTTTCCATCGTCTCGACGTCATTATCCGCGACGGCGATATCAGATTTATGACCTCCACGGCCCTTGCCGCGACCGCGGTCCTTGTCCCGGCCCTTGCGGCGCGAACGATCATCGTCACGGCTCGGCTCGGGAGGGGGCAAGGCGGTGAGGTCACCGTTCAACCACTCGACCTTCTCGCCGATAAGTTTTTCGATCGAGTCGGCATGTTTCTGGTCATGGCGGGTGACGATGGTGAATGCAGCGCCGGAACGGCCTGCGCGGCCAGTGCGGCCGATGCGATGCACATAATCCTCGGAATGGATCGGAACATCGAAGTTGAAAACGTGGCTGACGTCAGGAATGTCGAGACCGCGGGCGGCGACATCGGAAGCCACGAGAAGCTGGAGGTTGCCATCCTTGAAGTTCTGCAGCATGGCCATGCGCGAGCGCTGGTCCATGTCGCCGTGTAGGGCGCCGGCGGAAAAGCCGTGGCGGTCCAGCGAACGGAAGAGCTCGGAAACATCCTTCTTGCGGTTGCAGAAGATGATTGCGTTCTTGAGATCGCTCTGTGCCTTGACGAGATCGCGAAGGACAGCACGCTTTTCGTAGTCCTTGCCATGCGAGGCGACGAAGCGCTGCGTCACGGTCTTCGCCGTCGACGCCGGCTTGGCGACCTCGATGCGCTCCGGATTTTGCAGGAAGCGATCGGCGAGCTTCTGGATTTCAGGCGGCATGGTGGCCGAGAAAAACAGCGTCTGGCGGGTAAACGGAATGAGTTTGGCAATGCGCTCGATATCGGGGATGAAGCCCATGTCGAGCATGCGGTCAGCTTCGTCGATAACGAGAATTTCAACGCCGCTCATCAAGAGCTTGCCACGCTCAAAGTGGTCGAGCAGGCGGCCGGGGGTGCAGATTAGAACGTCGGCACCGCGCTCAAGCTTGCGGTCCTGATCTTCGAAGGAGACACCGCCGATCAAGAGGGCGACGTTCAGACGATGATTCTTGCCATACTTTTCGAAGTTTTCGGCAACCTGCGCAGCTAGCTCGCGGGTCGGCTCCAAAATGAGCGTACGCGGCATACGTGCACGGGCACGGCCCTTTTCCAGCAGCGACAGCATCGGCAGAACGAACGACGCGGTCTTCCCGGTTCCGGTCTGCGCAATTCCGCAAATATCGCGACGTTCGAGCGCAAACGGGATCGCGCCAGCCTGGATGGGGGTTGGCGTCGTGTAGCCCGCGTCGGTCACAGCGGAAAGCACTTTTTGGCTCAAGCCAAGATCAGCAAATGTCGTCAAAGGGAAAACTGTTTCCGTTCCGGTTCGGCCGCACTCTGATTGAGTCGGCGTGATTGCATGCCGCAATGCAGCGCGACATAAGCCGAAACTGTCCTTAAGTCAAGGAATACAGGCCTTGCAACCAGTGCAGAGGTAAAGACGTGGTTAGCGCGCGTAGTTACTTCATGTAACTGGCAAGCTTCAAGCCGGCATTCATGAAGTAAATGGGGTCGATGGCACGACC
Organism: Rhizobium sp. BK181; assembly: GCF_014193305.1. Lineage (NCBI taxonomy): Bacteria > Pseudomonadati > Pseudomonadota > Alphaproteobacteria > Hyphomicrobiales > Rhizobiaceae > Rhizobium > Rhizobium sp. BK181. Next base: position 33,173 of record NZ_JACHZA010000015.1, on the reverse strand, counting down.
ATTCTGGCGGACTTCGTAGTGCAAATGCGTGCCAGTGGACCTGCCGGTGCTGCCGGCCAGGCCGATCACGTCGTCGCGGTCAACCCTGTCGCCAATTTTCGCGAGAATTTCAGACATATGGCCGTAGCGAGTGGAAATGCCATTGCCATGATCCACTTCGACCATGTTGCCATAGCCACCCGTCCAACCAGCCGCGATCACCTTGCCGGGCGCTGTCGGGCGCACTTTCTCGCCGGGCGTAAAGCGGAAGTCGATGCCCGAGTGCAGCGCCAGGCGCCCAAGGAACGGATCACGCCTGTTGCCGAACGAACTCGTAATCTCCTTGCCAACGGCAGGGTTCTGGAACGGCAGCGATTCGGCGGTGCTTCGTACCGTCTCCAGGCGGGTGAGGGCATCATCGAGCTGCGTAAGCGAACTGTCGAAATCATCGGCGCTTTCGGGTTCAACATAGGGGCCGCCGACGGCGCTGTCGTCTTGCTTGGCGCGTTCTGCCGGCACCGAAATGCGGAAGCGCGTCAAGACCTTGGATATGGCATCGGCTGTACCGCCGGCATCGCTCGTCAGTTGGGCGATGCGATTGCGCTGCTTTTGTTCAATGTCCTTCAGCGACAGCGTCACTTTGGAGAAAACGCGATCGGCGCGATCGCCGACAGTCTCGTGCGCCGGGACATCTGTGGGCGAGGCATTGTCGGTCGTCACGTCGGCCGGTTCGTCAGCGCCAGCAAGTTCGTTTTCGATCGCCTGAACGGCACCCGAAAGCGACGCACGCTTGTTCTTCACCTCGGGAGCGTACGACTGCAACGGTGTCGTCTCTTTGCCGCCCAGCCCGGAATTTTCGGCGCGATCCAAGAGGGAGCCCAACTTGCCGTGGCGTGACGTCAGGGCCAGTTGCTGCTCCATCAGCTTGTCTACCTTGTCTTCGACAACTTGCTGATCAAGCAATTGACGCGACGTGACACGATCCACTTGAGCACGCAGAGCGGCGATCCGGTCTTCGTAATCATGTTGCATACGCGCCTGCCTGGCCATCGTCGCGCCGATCAGGTCGTCACGCAGGACGAGGTAGGAGGTGGCCAGCAGATAGCCGATCGAGAAGACGCCGACAAAACAGAAGGCGAGCGCTGCCATCCACGGCCTGACCGTCAGGTGGCGGACCCGATCGCCGCTCGCCAGGATCAGGATATGCTCTTGTTTCCTTTGGCCGAATACGCGGCTCTGCTGTGCATGCGTCACGGAGAATCTCCCAATTGACGGCCAATGCCTCAATTGCCTTAATTACGCATGACTATGGTTAATATTTACTTAGGTCAGCATTGCTGTCGCTGCAGATCAGGCGTTGCTAGTCGATGTCAGCGAGCGGTAGAAGGACGGCGTCAGGCCCGCCTCGGCCCGCGCAATGTCGTTGAAGGGCGGCTTCAACGGACCACGAAAATTCGCGCGCACCAATTCGTGGAACGTGCGAGCCGGATCCCGCCTCTCGCGCGCGCACAGGAAGCGGAACCATTTGGCGCCAATGGCAACATGACCCTTCTCGTCATTGTAGATGACATCGAGCACGGCCGCACTCTCCATGTCCCCAGTCTCGCGCATCTTGGCCTGCAACGAAGGCGTCACGTCCAGGCCGCGGGCCTCCAGGATCAGCGGAACAACGGCAAGCCGCGCCGTCAGGTCATTCCTCGTCGAATGCGCCGCCTGCCACAGGCCATCGTGGGCGGGCAGATCGCCATAATCCGCGCCGAGGTCCTTCAGCCGGGCGCGTACCATGCGGAAATGCTTCGCTTCCTCAAAGGCAACCTGCATCCAGCCGTCGAAGAATGAGTTCGGCACCGGTTCGGTCGCGAATCGCGCCGCGATATCAAGTGCGAGGTCAACCGCGTTAAGCTCGATATGGGCGATTGCATGGAGCAGCGCAATGCGTCCCTTCACTGTGTGCAGGGAGCGCCTTTCGACCTGGGTCGGCGGTATTAACTCCGGCTTATCGGGACGGCCTGGCCTATCGGGCAGCGACGCGTCGAGCGGCGAACGCAGCGACAAGGTCCGGCCAAACCATCGCGTGGCAGTCTCTTGGGCCAGGGCAGTCTTCTCGTCGAGATCGGTCGCTCGGATGGCGTCAATCGCTCCGCCGCGCAAGGATGTGATGGAGCGATGCGTCATCGTGACAGGTTTTGCACTGCTGCAAGCACGATTTCAGCGTGACCGGTCACCTTCACCTTCTGCCAGATCGTGCCGATCGTCCCGTCGTCGCGAACGAGAAACGTGGTGCGTTCTACACCCATGAAATTGCGGCCATACATGGTCTTCTGCTTCCACACGCCATAGGCCTGAAGCGTCGTCTTCTCTTCGTCGGACGCCAAGACAACCGCAAGATTGTGCTTCTTGATGAAGCGATCATGACATTTGACCGAATCGGGAGACATGCCGATGACGGCGGCGCCGGCTTTTTCAAAGTCGTCGGCCAGTGCCGTGAAAGCGAGCGATTCCGCCGTACATCCCGTCGTGTCGTCCTTGGGATAAAAGAAAAGCACCAGCGGCTTACCACGGAATTCACCGAGCGAAACACGACCTCCGCCGTCTCGCGGAAGATCAAAGTCCGGCGCTGCGGTGCCGATGCTTATATCCGCCATGGAGAAACCTTTCTTTTGCCGAGTTTGTGGATAACAGGTGATTTGCCAGATATATATTGGACGAACAATCGTCCAGCCAGTCTGGTCCAGACCACAAAATAAGGAGTTAGGCGAGGCGCATGTCGGCGATCCGCGGCGAAAAAATTAGATTCCGCAAGAAAGATATCGTCGCACTGCATGAGCTTCCCTCCGCGCAGGCCGAGGATCCCATCATTGTCAGCTGCCCGCCGTCGCGTTCGCGCATGCGCCGAACCGCGGGCGTCACTGGTGGTTGCGTTGCCGTTATCCTTTTCGTGCTCGCAGCGATCGCCTTCGCGGTGGAAAGCGGCATGTTCGACGCACTGCTTTCGCGGCAGGCGCAGGTTGCATTGAACTCCGCCATCGGACCCCGCTATCGAGCGGAGGTCGGTTCGACCGTCATTCGCTTTACATCAAACCTGCGGCTTGCGCTCGAGGCGCGCGACGTTAGCATGATCGACGAGAAGAGCGGACAGCACCTATCGACAACGCATGCGATGCGCATCGCGCTTGACCCGCTGCAACTCTTCCGTGGCCGCATCGCGATTGCGCAGATCGAGGCGCAGGATATAGCGCTCGATACAGCGCTGCTGCCATCCGGAAAGCCGCTCAAGCTCGACGATGTTCGCGTCGACCAGATACCCGCTGCGATGGAAGCCGCGTTCGCTCAGCTCGATATGGTCGACGGTTTTGTCGAGCGGGGCGGAACACGGTCGGTAAAGCTCTCGGGTATCGACATCAAGCTTGCCGATACTGCAAACGGTCCGCTTTCGATCGTGGTCAACAACGTGGCTTTCTCACGAACACGTCAGGGGGCACTGGCGCTTGATGGCGAGGTGGCGATCAACGGCAAACCAGCAACGCTTAGCATCGTCACCGAAAGGACTGATGGACGCACCTCGAAACTGACCGGCCAGGTCGCGGGCGTCGATCTGGGGCCGTTCACGCTGAAGCGGAACGTTCAGGGTCAGATTCGACAAGGCATCGATGCCGCCAGTGATCTGACGATCTCTGCCGTTCGCGCCGGCGATCGAGAGCCGCCGGCGCTCGCTGCCGCAATCGAACTGAAGCCGGGACAGTTCTACATGGACGGCGACCAGCAAGAACTGAACGGCGGTCGTATCAATCTCGCCTATGATTTCTCCAAGCAGACGCTCGAGATTGCAAAGTCGCGCGTTCAGTTCGGCGCCACATCCGTGCCGCTCAGCGGCGCCCTTATCGATCTGGATAAAGTCGATGCGTCGGCAGGAAAGGGCTTCGGGATTGATCTGCTTGTCAGCGGCGGCACTGCGGCGCCGTCAGGGTCCGGCGAGCAACCTCTCGCCTTCGACATCCAGGCGACGGGTCGCTACCTCGTTGCCAGCCGTGAGCTCCAATTTCCAAACATGCGGGTTTCAAGCCCGGCCGGCGGTCTCTTTGGCTCGCTCCATGTCCGTCTCGCAGATGTGTCACCGGAGATCAGTTTTGCTGGTCAGTCACAGCAGCTGCAGACCACGGCGGTCAAACAGCTATGGCCGTTCTGGATGGCGTCGAAGGGTCGCGAATGGGTCCTTCGCAACCTCTTCGGGGGCACAGTTACCGACGCATCAATCTCTGTCTTCATTCCGTTCGGACGTCTTGATGAGGCGGTCGGCAAGGGGCTGAAACTCAATAAGGACCAGATCCGCATTGCGTTCGATATCGCCGATACGCGGATGAACGTCGCCGGTGATATCCCGCCGATACGCGATACGAGTGCTCACTTTGATCTCAGCGGTCCGCGCGCAACAATCTCCATCAAGGGCGGGACTGCATTCTTCCCTTCGGGACGATCTGTCAACGTCGGCGAGGGTACGTTTGTCATGCCGTCGACCTATGACAAGCCCCTCATGGCCGAGATCAATCTTCCCGTTTCCGGCGCGGCGGACGCCGTCGGCGAACTGCTGACCTACAAGCCGATCCAGGTACTCCAACGCGCTGGCTTCGTGCCTGAGGACCTCAAAGGCAAGGTGTCGGCAATGGTGCAGGCACGCATCGGGCTGCTCTCTTCGCAGAATCCTCCGCCGGCCGAGTGGAAGGCTGTGCTGCAGCTGCAGGATCTCGATATTGCCAAGCCAATTTCTGGCCGCAAGATCACCGGTCTCGACGGGGTTCTGAACGCCGACCCGAAACAGGTAAGCGTTGACGGCAAAGGGCTGATTGACGGGATTCCCGCTGGCATCAAACTCGTTGAGCCGACCGACAAATCGTCGGACGTCCAACCGCAACAAACCATCACAGCCACGCTCAACAACGACCAGCGTGAAAAAGTGCTACCCGGCCTCAACGACATCATCGATGGCAGCATCGATGTCGAGCTCAATCGTATCGATCAGGAACGGCAGGCGGTGTCGGTCGACCTTGGAAGGGCACGGCTGTCTCTTCCATGGATCGGCTGGTCGAAAGGAGGCGGAATCGGCGCGACGGCGACATTCGAGGCATCTGGCCCCGCCGACAATACTGAGTTGAAAAACTTCGTCCTCAAGGGGGATGGATTCGGGGCCAACGGCTCCCTTGTCATCGGCAAGGGCAACCTCATGAAAGCGGATTTCGACAGCGTCAAACTGTCGTCGCTCGATGATTTTGCGGTGTCGGTGAAGAGGAACAAGGGAGGGCTTGATGTCTCCGTATCCGGCGACAGCGCCGATGCGCGCCCGATCATCGCCCGGGTAAAGTCCGCCGGCGGCGGGGGCGGTGACTCCGATCGCAGCGGCAGCGTATCCGTCCGTGCCAAGCTCGGCCGCATCATCGGCTTCAATGACGAGAAGATGCGGAATGCCGACATGCTGTACGTTTCCGCCGATGGTCGGCTGCAATCGTTGAACTTCACCGGCGTCACCGACAGCGGCGAGGCGTTCGTAGCCCAGACGAAGGGCAATGGCGTTATCAACGTCACCAGCGGGGATGCCGGCTCGGTTTCGCGCTTCGCCGACCTCTATCAGCACATGATGGGTGGCTTGCTCAACATGCAGATCCGCCTTGGCGTTGGAGATCGCTGGGATGGCTCGATCGACATCAGGCGCTTCTCCCTGGTCAATGAGCAGCGTCTGCATTCAATTGTGTCGACGCCCGTCGGTCAGGAGCAACGAAGCCTGAATTCGGCGGTCAAGCGGAACATCGATACCTCCGCACAGCGGTTCCAGCGCGGTTTTGCCAGAATTGTTTCGCAGAACGGCGTGATCGGCATTGAGAACGGTGTTGTGCGTGGAGATCAGGTCGGCGCTGTATTCCAAGGCACGGTACGCGACCAGCGCGGCAATATGGACATGACCGGCACTTTCATGCCTGCGTACGGGCTCAATCGCCTGTTCGCCGAGTTGCCGTTAATCGGATTCATCCTCGGCAATGGTACCGATCGCGGCCTGATCGGCATTACCTTCAAGCTGACGGGCAAACTGGAATCTCCGGCTCTCATCATCAATCCGCTGTCGATCATTGCGCCTGGCGTCTTCCGCAACATCTTTGAATTCCAATAGGCACAAAAAAGCCGGCTCGAGGCCGGCTTTCGGTTTCCGATGTCGTCCGTGCTATGCGGCGCGGCGGATCAGAATGTGCTTCTTCTTGCCAAGCGAAAGCTTGATGACGCCATCGGCGGTAACTTCGCCACTGCCGATCACCTTGCGCTCATCACTGACGGCCTGATCGTTGATACGTACGGCACCGCCCTGAACATGGCGGCGCGCCTCACCGTTCGAAGCAGCAAGGCCGGCGCGGACGATCAGCGACAGAAGGCCGATGCCGCCGTCGAGTTCGGCAGCCGGCACGTCGACCGACGGAAGGTTTTCTGCAAGGCCGCCTTCCTCGAACGTCTTGCGGGCGGTTTCGGCAGCTTGTTCAGCGGCTGCACGGCCGTGCAGGATTGCGGTGACTTCCGTGGCGAGGATCTTCTTGACCTCGTTGATCTCGGAGCCGGCGAGCGCCGAAAGTCGTGCGATTTCGTCCATCGGCAGGGTTGTATAGAGCTTTAGGAAGCGCGAAACGTCGGCATCCTCTGTATTGCGCCAGTACTGCCAGAAGTCATAGGCCGACAGCATGTCTGCGTTCAGCCAGACAGCGCCGGTGGCAGACTTGCCCATCTTCGCACCTGACGCGGTCGTCAGCAGCGGCGAGGTGAGGGCGTAGAGCTGCGGAGTCCCCATGCGGTGACCGAGATCGATGCCATTGACGATGTTGCCCCACTGGTCCGAACCACCCATCTGCAGACGGCAGTCGTAACGCTTCGCCAATTCGACGAAGTCGTAGGCCTGAAGGATCATGTAGTTGAATTCGAGGAACGACAGCGACTGTTCGCGATCGAGGCGCGTCTTGACGCTGTCGAAAGCCAGCATGCGGTTGACCGAGAAGTGCCGGCCGACATCGCGCAGGAATTCAAGGTAGTTCAGAGATCTCAGCCATTCGGCATTGTTGATCATCAACGCGTCCTTCGCCCCTTCGCCGTAGGTCAGGTAATTCGAGAAGACGCGCTTGATCGACGCGATGTTGCTCTCGATGGTATCGACGGTCATCAGCTGCCGCGCTTCCTCCTTGAACGAGGGATCGCCAACCATGCCGGTGCCGCCGCCCATCAGCGAAATGGCGCGATGGCCGGTCGCCTGCATCCAGTGCAGCATCATGATCTGGATCAGCGAGCCGGCATGCAGGCTGGGAGCGGTGGGGTCAAAGCCGATATAGGCTGTTACCGTTTCCTTGGCGAAGAGTTCGTCGAGGCCGGATTCATCGGAAATCTGATGAATGAAGCCGCGCTCTTTCAGCGTGCGGAGGAAATCGGATTTGAACTCGGACATGACCTTTTGCTCTCGGGTGCGGATTTTCGGATTGGCTATTGTTGAAGTGACGCGGCGCGTTTAGCACTGTTTTGCCGAACAGTCACCATTTGGCAGGAATCTTCCAGCGAGGCTCCATGGAGAAGATCAGAACCGCGATCGGTTTGATGAGCGGAACGTCGATGGATGGTATCGATGTGGCGCTGCTGCGCACCGACGGCCGTGCCGTCGTCGAACGCGGGCCCTCCCTTGGTGTCCCGTATGAGCCTGCCTTTCGCGACCGGCTGAAGCTTGCGCTGGAGCAGGCGAAAATTATCACGCGGCGTGAGCATCGGCCGGGCGAACTGGCATCAATCGAGCGAGAACTGACGTTACGTAATGCAATTGCCGTTAGGGAATTTCTGGCCGCGAACGCGCTGGCTGCATCCGCGATCGACGTCATCGGCTTTCATGGGCAGACGGTGCTGCATCGGCCGGACGAGGCGCTGACGGTCCAGATCGGTGACGGGGCGCTGCTCGCCCGCGAGACGGGGATACCTGTCGCCTATGACCTCCGCGCCAATGACATGGTCCACGGCGGTCAGGGCGCACCCCTGGTTCCGGTTTACCACGCGGCGCTTGCTGCTAACGTCGCTCATGCGGCCTTGCCGGTCTGCTTCGTCAACATCGGCGGGATTTCCAACCTGACCTATGTCGGTGCTGATGGCATCATCGTCGGATATGATAGCGGGCCGGGCAATACGTTGATCGACCAGTGGGTCGAGACCCATGCGGGGGTGCCGTTCGATCAAGGCGGCATGATTGCCTCGGAGGGACGGGTGATCGACGATCTTGCGGATCGCTATTTGAGCAGCCCGTTCTTTACGGCGGAGAAGCGGCGCTCGCTTGACCGCAACGACTTTCCGCCACCTTCAGGCTCGGACGCAGAACTTGCGGATGGTGCGCGCACCCTTGCGCATGTCGCCGCCGCGTCGATCATCAAGTCCGCGGGTCACCTGCCAGTGATGCCGACGCTGTATATCATCTGCGGAGGTGGGCGCCTCAATCGCGTGCTGATGCAGGATCTGAAGGACCTGGCGCAAAGACGGGGCGCCGAGGTGATTGCAGCGGAAGAAGCGGGGTTCAACGGTGATTCCATGGAGGCGGAAGCCTGGGCTTATCTCGCTGTTCGGTCGCTGGACGGACTGCCTTTGACGTTTCCGGGAACGACGGGAGTTCGTACGCCTGTCAGCGGCGGTGTGGTGGTGAAGCCGTGAGGCAGGTCATTCTGGAGACGCCCCGGCTTGTCGCCGTCATGTGGGAACCCGACGATGCCGGTCTCATTCAGGAGCTTCACTCGACGATCGAGACCACGCGATATCTTTCCGGCGCAGCCCCATGGTCGCGAGAGAAGGCCGACGAGCGACTGCGCAGCTGGTTCGGCGAGCAGGCGCGGGACGGAACGACGAAATACAAGGTTATGAGTCGTGAGGATGGCCGCTTCATCGGTCGCGCGGGCTTTTCGCTGTTCGGCGGCGACAGGCAGGATTTCGAACTCGGGTACTCGCTGAGGCAGCAGGAGTGGGGCAAAGGCTATGCGACGGAGATTGCCAGCGGCCTGATGGACTGGTTTTTCCGGCGGAACTTTGCGCAACAGTTCATCGCATTCACCCATCCTGACAATGCCGCGTCCCAGCATGTCCTGACGAAAATAGGCATGCGAAGCCGCATGCCTATGATCATTGACGGATTGTCCTGTCCGACGTTCGAAATGACCGCCGGGATGCGATCGGCCTAGCGGATGCGCTTGGCGGCCGGCTCAGGCACCAGTTCGCCATTCAGGCGGCGATCGAGGTAATCCTCGCATTCGCCCATCAGCGTCTCGACCTGGCCGTTGAAGAAGTGGTTGGCGCCCGGCACCGTGCGGTGCGTGATCAGGATACCCTTCTGCGTCTTCAGCTTCTCGACGAGGCCGTTCACATCCTTTTCGGGCGCGACCTTGTCGGCTTCGCCGTTGATGATCAGGCCGGACGACGGGCAGGGTGCGAGGAACGAGAAGTCGTAGGTATTCGGCTGCGGCGCAATCGACATGAAGCCTTCGATCTCAGGACGACGCATCAGGAGCTGCATGCCGATCCAGGAGCCGAAGGAATAGCCGGCAACCCAGCATGTCTTCGAATCGGGATGCAAGCTCTGCACCCAGTCGAGGGCCGAGGCCGCATCGGAAAGCTCGCCGGCGCCGTGGTCGAATTCGCCCTGGCTGCGACCGATTCCCCGGAAGTTGAAGCGCAGCGTCGTGAAACCGCGCTTCTGGAACATGTAGAAGAGCTGGTAGACGATCTGGTTGTTCATCGTGCCGCCGAACTGAGGGTGCGGGTGCAGGATGAGGGCAATCGGCGCGCTCTTTTCCTTGGAGGGCTGGTAGCGGCCTTCAAGGCGGCCTGCGGGGCCGTTGAAAATGACTTCGGGCATCGGTACTCCGGCGTTTATTTCTTCGCGTTCACGCTGCGCAGACTTGACGAACGTTGTCAGCTTTTCTAAAACGCAGTTTAGAACAATTCGAAACTTGCATGGCGATCCACGCATTGTGGGATGTGTCATAAGGCAAGCCCGGCCGAAATTTCAAGGAAAATGAGCCGAGGCGTCGTGCAAGCTTAAAGCGCAGGACAAAGATCATGGCGCCGCCACGCCTTTATCTCGACTGGAACGCGACTTCGCCGCTGCATCCACATGCGCGCGACGCGGTTCTGCGCGCGCTGGATCTGTTCGGCAATCCGAACTCGGTGCATGGCGAAGGCCGCAGCGTCCGAGCTGCGATCGAACACGCGCGGCGGCAGGTCGCTGTCCTTACGGGTGCCGATGCCGCGCATGTGATCTTTACCAGTGGCGCTACCGAAGCAGCCAACATGGTGCTGACGCCTGATTTCAAGATGGGGCGGACGCCAATAGCCATCGGTCGGCTCTATTATTCGGCGGTCGAGCATCCGGCCGTGCGCGAGGGTGGTCGGTTTTCGAAGGAGCAGACGACGGAAATTCCGGTGACAGAGGCCGGTGTCGTCGATCTTGACGCTCTTGGCGCTCTGCTTGCTGCTCACGACAAGTCGGCAGGGTTGCCGATGGTCGCGGTCATGCTTGTCAACAACGAGACCGGCATCGTTCAGCCGATTTCCGATATTGCAAAGATCGTGCAGGCGCAGGGCGGGCTGCTTGTTGTCGATGCTGTACAGGCCGCGGGCCGACTGAAGCTCGATATCAACGAGCTTGGCGCCGATTTCCTGATCGTATCGTCGCACAAGATTGGCGGCCCCAAGGGCGCCGGCGCGCTCGTTACACGCGGGGAAGTGTTGATGCCACTGCCGTTGATCCACGGCGGTGGCCAGGAGAAGGGTCACCGCTCGGGGACGGAAAATTCATTGGCGGTGGTCGGCTTTGGCGCTGCCGCGGAAGCCGCTGTCGCGGAATTCGAGGCCCGCAACGCGGCAATTTCGGCGCTGCGTGACCGGCTGGAAAGCGGTATGCGTGGGGCTGCACCCGATGTTGTCGTCTACGGCGCCGAGGGAGCACGCGTTTCCAACACGACTTTCTTCACCCTTCCGGGGCTGAAGGCTGAAACGGGCCAGATCGCCTTCGATCTCGAAGGCGTTGCGCTTTCCGCCGGCTCTGCCTGCTCGTCCGGCAAGGTGGGCGAGAGTCATGTTCTGGTCGCCATGGGGCGTGATCCCAAGCTCGGTGCTCTGCGGATTTCGTTGGGCTTTGCCACGACCGAAGAGGAGGTCGACCGAGCGATTTCCGTCTTTGCGAAAATAGCCGCTCGGCGCAAGCCGGCCGGAGAGGCGGCGTGACCGCTTCATAAATTTGCGGAAAGGCAATTTTCCGCTTGCCATTCGGGCTGAAAAGTCCCTTTTGGCCACCTACATACGGGGCAAACCTATACTGCCCGAACGACAAGCTGCCGGACCTTTTCTCCGGCGAGATTGGAGAATGACATGCCCGCCGTCCAGGAAACGGTTGATCGCGTCCGCGAGATTGACGTCGATCAGTATAAATACGGTTTCGAGACCATCATCGAAATGGACAAGGCACCCAAGGGCCTGTCCGAAGATATCATCCGTTTCATCTCCGCCAAGAAGCAGGAACCGGAATGGATGCTCGAATGGCGTCTGGAAGCCTACAAGCGCTGGCTGACGCTGGAAGAGCCCACCTGGGCGCGCGTCGATTATCCGAAAATCGATTTCAACGACATCTACTACTACGCCGCGCCGAAAAGCACGCCTGGCCCGAAGTCGCTCGACGAAGTCGACCCTGAAATCCTCAAGGTCTATGAGAAGCTCGGTATTCCGCTCAAGGAGCAGGAAATCCTGGCCGGCGTCGAAAGGCCGAAGATTGCAGTCGATGCCGTGTTTGACTCCGTTTCGGTCGTCACGACGTTCAAGGAAGAGCTGAATAAGGCCGGCGTGATCTTCATGTCGATCTCGGAAGCGATCCGCGAGCATCCGGAACTGGTGCAGAAGTACCTCGGCTCCGTCGTTCCGACCTCCGACAACTATTATGCGACGCTGAACTCGGCTGTCTTCACCGATGGTTCGTTCGTGTTCGTTCCGAAGGGCGTTCGCTGCCCGATGGAGCTGTCCACCTACTTCCGCATCAACGAGAAGAACACCGGCCAGTTCGAGCGGACGCTGATCATCGCGGAAGAGGGCGCCTACGTCTCCTACCTCGAAGGCTGCACCGCCCCGCAGCGCGACGAAAACCAGCTGCATGCTGCGGTCGTCGAGCTCGTGGCTCTCGATGATGCCGAGATCAAGTATTCGACGGTCCAGAACTGGTATCCGGGTGATGCGCAGGGCAAGGGCGGTATCTACAACTTCGTCACCAAGCGCGGCGATTGCCGTGGCGACCGGTCGAAGATTTCGTGGACGCAGGTGGAAACCGGTTCGGCGATCACCTGGAAGTATCCGTCCTGCATCCTGCGCGGCGACGACTCCAGAGGCGAGTTCTACTCGATCGCCGTATCGAACGGTCACCAGCAGATCGACTCGGGCACCAAGATGATCCATCTCGGCAAGAACACATCGAGCCGCATCGTCTCCAAGGGCATTGCTGCCGGCGTATCGCAGAACACCTATCGCGGCCAGGTCTCGGCCCACCGCAAGGCGTCGAACGCGCGTAACTTCACGCAGTGCGACTCGCTGCTGATCGGCGACAAGTGCGGCGCACACACGGTGCCTTACATCGAGGCGAAGAATTCGACGGCGCAGTTCGAGCACGAAGCCACGACCTCGAAAATTTCCGAGGACCAGCTGTTCTATTGCCTGCAGCGCGGCATCCCGACCGAAGCGGCGATCGCCCTGATCGTCAACGGCTTCGTCAAGGAAGTCCTGCAGGAACTGCCGATGGAATTTGCCGTCGAGGCGCAGAAGCTCATCAGCATCTCGCTCGAAGGCAGCGTCGGCTGACGCAACACGACAATGAATGCGCGAGGGCGCGTGGATCGCGCCTTTCTCCGATTGCTTTTTATGGGACAAGACCATGCTTGAGATTAAGAACCTGCACGCCCGCATCGCCGAAGACGGCACAGAGATCATCCGCGGCCTGAACCTCACCGTGAAGGCCGGCGAAGTTGCCGCCATCATGGGCCCGAACGGCTCCGGCAAGTCGACGCTCTCCTACATCCTGTCGGGCCGTGAAGACTACGAAGTGACCGAAGGCGACATCCTCTACAACGGCGAGAGCATCCTGGAACTCGACGCTGCTGAGCGCGCTGCCAAGGGCATCTTCCTGGCCTTCCAGTACCCAGTCGAAATTCCGGGCGTTGCCACCATGCAGTTCCTCAAGGTTGCGATGAACGAGCAGCGCAAGGCGCGCGGCGAAGAAGAGCTAAAGACACCTGACTTTATGCGTCTGGTCAAGGACGCCGCCGCCAAGCTGCAGATCAACACCGAAATGCTGAAGCGCCCGCTGAACGTCGGCTTCTCCGGCGGTGAGAAGAAGCGCGCCGAAATCCTGCAGATGGCATTGCTGCAGCCGCAGCTTTGCGTCCTCGACGAAACCGACTCCGGTCTCGACATCGACGCGCTGAAGATCGTCGCCGATGGCGTCAACGCGCTGCGTTCGCCTGATCGCGCCGTCATCGTCATCACGCACTACCAGCGCCTGCTCGACTATATCGTTCCGGATACGGTTCACGTTCTCTACAAGGGCCAGGTGATCAAGTCGGGCGACAAGACGCTGGCGCATGATCTGGAAGCCAATGGCTACGCCGACATCATCGGTGCGGCAGCCTGATTGCGGCGGAAAGGACGAGTCTCATGAACATGCAGACGACGAGCCGCCAGACCGCCGCGGAAGCGGCGCTCATCGAGGCTTTCAATGATCAGATCGGCGAACTGCCGGGCGACGGTTCGGTTATCGCCATCCGCGACCGCCTGCTTGACGACCTGAAGAAGGCCGGCCTACCGACGCGTCGCGTCGAGGCCTGGCACTATACCGACCTCAAGACCCTGCTTCGGACCATTCCGGACCAGGCAGGCGACGCCGGTTCGGAAGCCCGCGACCCGCTGGTCGAAGAGTCCTCGGTTCTCTCGGTCATTCAGGGCGTTCCCGACCTCAAGCGTTCGGTAGACGGGTTGGAAATTTCTGGCTACGCGGCCCAGCTTTCAAACGGCACGGCTGCCACCAGCCTTGGGGCGCTCGGCAGCGACGACGCGATCGGTCGCATCAACGGCAGCTTCGTGCGTGATGGCTATGTCCTCGACGTTCCCGCCGAGACTTTGCTCGAAGAACCGCTGGAGATCCAGTTCGTTCACGCTGGTGGTCAGGCGCATACGCGCCTGCCGGTCAGCTTCGGTGCCAACATCAAGGCGACCGTTATCGAGCGTCACCTTGCAGTGACGTCGGATGCGGCATTCGTGTCGCATGTCAGTGATATCACGGTCGGAGAGGGCACCGAGCTTACCTGGATCATCGTCCAGCAGCAGGGTGCCGAGGATACACATCTTGGCCAGATCCGTGTCGACCTCGGTGCCGATGCCAAGCTGAAGCTCTTCATCATCAACGCCGGTGGCAAGCTGGTTCGTCAGGAACTGCACATCAAGGTGACGGGCGAGGGTGCCGATCTGACGCTGCGCGGCATCAACCTGCTGGGCGCCGAAACCCATACCGACGTGACCATGGTTCTCGGCCACAACGTTCCGCATACGGGTTCCACCGAAGTGATCCGCAACGTGGTCTTCGACCGCGCCAAGGGCGTATTCCAGGGTATGATCCGGGTTGCGCCTGATGCGCAGAAGACTGACGCGAAGATGGCATGCAACACGCTGCTGATGTCCGACGACGCCGAATTCTCGGTGAAGCCGGAACTCGAGATCTTTGCTGACGACGTTCAGTGCGGTCACGGCGCGACCGTTGCCGACATCGATCACAACCATCTCTACTACCTGATGGCTCGCGGTATTCCGGAGAACAAGGCGCGCGCCATGCTCGTCAACGCCTTCGTTGCCGAGATCGTCGAGGAACTGGAAGACGAAGCCCTGGTCGAGTCGCTGGAAGGCGTCATCTCGGCCTGGCTCGAAAAGCACGCCTGATCGGATAGCGTCATGGACAAGATAGTTCCGGCCACAGCATACGACGTCGAAGCCATTCGCAAGGATTTTCCGATCCTTGCGAAGGAGGTCTATGGCAAGCCGCTGGTCTATCTCGACAACGGCGCCTCCGCACAGAAACCGCAGGTCGTCATCGATGCAATCTCGAACGCTTATTCGAACGAGTATGCGAACGTTCATCGCGGCCTGCATTTTCTCTCGAATGCGGCGACGGACGCTTACGAGGGTGCTCGCGAGAAGGTCCGGCGCTTCCTCAATGCGCCCGATGTCAACGACATCATCTTCACGAAGTCTTCGACGGAGGCGATCAACACCGTCGCCTATGGCTGGGGCATGCCCAAGATCGGCGAAGGGGACGAGATCGTCATCTCGATCATGGAGCATCACTCCAACATCGTGCCGTGGCATTTCATCCGCGAGCGGCAGGGCGCCAAGCTGGTCTGGGTACCTGTTGACGACGAGGGCGCTTTCCATATCGAGGATTTCGAGAAGAGCCTGACGGAGCGGACGAAGCTAGTCGCCATCACGCATATGTCGAACGCGCTCGGCACGGTCGTTCCGGTCAAGGAAATCTGCCGGATCGCACATGAGCGCGGTATTCCGGTGCTGGTCGATGGATCGCAGGGCGCCGTCCATATGCCCGTCGACGTGCAGGACATCGATTGCGACTGGTACGTCATGACCGGCCACAAGCTCTATGGGCCGTCGGGCATCGGCGTGCTCTACGGCAAGAAGGATCGGCTACGCGAGATGCGGCCCTTCCAGGGTGGCGGCGAGATGATCTTCGAGGTGACGGAGGATGCCGTGACCTACAACGATCCGCCGCATCGCTTCGAAGCCGGAACGCCGCCAATCGTGCAGGCGATAGGGCTCGGCTACGCGCTTGATTACATGGAAAAAGTCGGCCGCGAGGCGATTGCACGCCATGAAGCTGATCTCGCCGCCTACGCAGCAGAGCGACTGCAGGCGGTCAATTCATTGCGGGTGTTCGGTACCGCGCCGGGCAAGGGTGGCATCTTCTCCTTCGAGCTGGCCGGTCTGCATGCGCACGACGTGTCGATGGTGATCGACCGACAGGGCGTTGCGGTTCGCGCAGGCACACATTGCGCCATGCCGCTCTTGAAACGCTTCGGCGTCACCTCCACATGCCGCGCGTCCTTTGGGATGTATAATACACGGGCCGAGGTCGATGCCTTGGCCGATGCGCTTGATTATGCGCGCAAGTTCTTTGCCTAAGGAGTGTCCATATGAGCCTGGACGAAAGCCAACAGAAGATCGACGTGCGCGAAGGCATCGTGCATTCCAGCATTCCGGCCGATGAACTAGCGCGGCTTAGCGACGACGTGATTTCAGCACTCAAGACGGTCTACGACCCTGAAATTCCGGCCGACATCTTCGAGCTTGGGTTGATCTACAAGATCGACATCGAAGACGACCGCATGGTGAAGATCATGATGACGCTGACGGCGCCTGGCTGCCCCGTCGCCGGCGAGATGCCCGGCTGGGTCGAGAACGCCGTTGGGGCGGTCGAGGGCGTGTCGGGCGTCGAGGTCGAGATGACCTTCGATCCGCCGTGGACGCCGGACCGCATGTCGGAAGAGGCGCAGGTCGCTGTCGGCTGGTATTGATCGGTTAAGCTGCTGGCACTACATTAGAATCACGAAACGCCGGACCTTTAATCCGAGCGCGGAAGGAGAAGAGGCCAATGGGCTTTGCAATAATGAGCATGACGGACGCTGCCGCGAACCGCGTGAAGGCGATCGTCGAAAACTCCGGACCGGAAGCCAAGGGCGTCCGCGTCGGAATCAAGAAGGGTGGTTGCGCAGGGATGGAATATACCATCGACCTCGTGACTGAGCCGAACGCGAAGGATGACCTGATCGAGCGCGATGGCGCCAAGGTCTGGGTCGAACCATCGGCCGTGCTCTACCTCCTCGGCACAGAAATGGGCTTCGAAAGCACGACGTTGCGCTCGGGCTTCATTTTTACCAACCCCAACCAGACATCGGCTTGTGGCTGTGGCGAATCCGTCGAGTTAAAGCCCGCGGACCTCGCAGCACTTGCTGCCCAGGGCAACGCTGTCGTGCCGGCACACTGATTGTCACAATCGATCGAATTATCGACAAGGCTGCCGTCTCGGCAGCTTTTTTCGTTTTACCTCCCTGGGGCTGCCGTTTAAGGCCCGGTATCGAGAGCTCGTGAAAGGCGCCACGAAAGGGAATCGGCGGAAGAAATGCTACTACTGTTCCTGAAAGGCGCTTTGCTGGGTGTCATTATCACCGCGCCACTTGGGCCGATCGGGATGCTATGCATTAACCGCACACTCGAGCGCGGCTTTCTGGCTGGCTTTTCTTGCGGGTTCGGGACGGCGGTGGGCGACGCGAGTTATGCTCTTTTGGCGGTAACCGGCATTGCCGTTTTTGAGGAGTTGATGTCGGCCGCTACCCTGCCATTGGCATTCGGCGGAGGACTACTGTTGCTGGCGCTCGGCTATCGCGGATTGACCCACGATCCAGTTCGCGCTGCAGATGTCAGGGCGGGTGGGCTGCTTGGCACAACGCTAGCGACCTTCCTGCTGACGATTTCCAATCCGGCGACCATTCTCTCCTTTGGCGCTCTCTTTGCCGGCTTTGGGCTGACGGAGGAGACCCGCCGCTTCAGCTCGGCAGCCATCGTCGCTGGCGTATTCTGCGGATCGCTTGGCTGGTGGCTTTCTCTAAGCGGGGCAGTGAACCTTGCAAGGGGAAAACTGCCCAAGGACTTCACGACGAAGGTCGCGCGAGGAACGAGCCATCTTTTGATCCTCTTCGGACTTCTTGCACTCGCCTCGGCGGTCTATTCGCTTCTTTAGAGCGTCATTGCAGTGGATCCTGAGTCGTCGCGCAGGTTGGTGTCGCGACCTATACCTATGTCTAGCGCAGGATAGATTGACCGGTTGCCGCTTCCTGAATAACTTCATTGGCGAACGAGTGCAGTGCGAGAGCGCTTGAGAGCTCTTCGCAAAGGTCGTTCCAAGGGAGTTACCCAGCGCCAACGGCGCCGGTGTAACAGCGACAAGAAAAGCCACTTCGAACGAGTTTTTCAGGCCCACATGGTTGTGTGCGCAGCCACAGCTGCGCGCCCATTCTGCAGACAGTTCAACGTTTAGGGACATCGATCATGATGATGATGAACAGACGAACATTCTCAGCAGCACTCGTGGCAGGCGCTGCAGCTTCCCTCATATCTCCGCGCAGCATGGCAGCGCCTGCCTCCCCGACGAGGGCCCGAAACGTCGTATTGGCACACGGACTGTTCGCCGACGGTTCCTGCTGGACCGATGTCATTGCTCGACTGCAAGCTGCAGGGCTCAATGCGACAGCCGTGCAGAACCCGCTAACGACGCTCCCCGAAGCCGCAGCCGCGGTGCAGCGCGTGCTCGACCGGCAGGATGGTCCAACGGTACTGGTCGGTCATTCGTTCTCCGGCATGTTGGTTACCGAGACGGGGGTGCATCCGAGCGTATCGGCGCTCGTTTATGTCGCTGCGCGTGCGCCTGAGGCCGGCGAAGACTATACGGCCCTTGCCAAGACATTTCCGACACCGCCGGCGTCGGCAGGAATCGTCTTCGATGGCGACGAGGGACGACTAACCGAAGCGGCGTTCCTACGTGATTTTGCCGGAGATCTCCCCGAGGCGAAGGCTAAGGTGCTCTATGCGGTGCAGGAGCCATTCCACAAGGCGCTCCTCACGGGTAAGACGACACAGGCGGCATGGCGTTCGAAGCCCAGTTGGTATGCCGTTTCCACCAAAGACCGAACGATCAACCCCGACCTTGAGCGTTTCATGGCCAAGCGTATGGGCGCCAAGACCATCGAACTGAAATCGAGCCATCTGTCACTGATTTCGCACCCGGACGCCATTGCCAGCTTGATCCTGGATGCCGCGGGGCAACATAGGGCATAGCAAAGATGCCCGTTGCTCGCTCTGGACGCTGACACAACGAAAGCACGGGCTGGCGGTCAGCTCTTGATGTCGATACCGGCCTCGACAGCGGCGGCTATGAACGCTTCGCGGGCGTCGTCGTTGGTGCGCTTGCCCTTGATGACGTCGGCGCAGACAAGCAGCGCCTTGTCGAGTGCCGTGCCGTCTTCTGTCGGCCAATCCTCGATCATGGCCCAGGAGGCTGCCTGCGTTGTCGCGATCGTCACATAGTTGCCGGGCTCTTCGAGCGCGAGCAGCACCGGCTTCGGCCAGGGCGCCTGCGTCACGGAATCGGCGTCGTCTTTTGGCATTCCGCTCGGACCTTTATCTTGTCGCGTTTGTGGAAAGGCCCTCCCTATGGAAGGAAGGGCCGTTTGCATATTATTCCGCAGCTTCAGCGTAGCTTTCGAGTGGCGGGCAGGTGCAGATCAGGTTGCGGTCGCCGAAGACGTTGTCGACACGGTTGACCGGAGACCAGTATTTGTCGACGCGGAAGGCGCCGGGCGGGAAGCAGGCCTGTTCTCTGCTGTAGGGACGGTCCCACTCGCCGACCAGATCTTCGACCGTGTGCGGGGCGTTCTTCAGCGGGTTGTTCTGCTTGTCGGAACGGCCTTCCTCTATGTCGCGGGCTTCCTGGCGAATTGCCAGCATGGCTTCGCAGAACCGGTCGAGCTCGGCCTTGGTTTCCGATTCCGTCGGCTCGATCATCAGCGTGCCGGCAACCGGCCAGCTCATGGTCGGCGCGTGGAAGCCGCAGTCGATCAGGCGCTTGGCGACATCGTCGACAGTGACGCCGGCGCTATCGACCAGCGGGCGGGTGTCGATGATGCACTCATGCGCCACGCGACCGGCCTCTGACTTGTAGAGCACGCCGTAGGCGCCCTTCAGTCGGGCGGCGATGTAGTTGGCGTTGAGGATCGCCACCTTGGTCGCCTGCGTCAGCCCTTCGCCGCCCATCATCAGGCAGTAGCTCCAGGAGATCGGCAGGATCGAAGCCGAACCGAAGGCCGCCGCCGAGACAGCACCGGGGCGTCCGTCGCTCTCCGGATGGCCCGGAAGATAGGGTGCCAGATGCGCCTTGACGCCGATCGGACCCATGCCCGGACCACCGCCGCCATGCGGGATGCAGAACGTCTTGTGCAGGTTGAGGTGGGACACGTCGGAGCCGATGTCACCTGGGCGGGACAGGCCGACCATGGCGTTCATGTTGGCACCGTCGAGATAGACCTGGCCGCCATGCTTGTGCACGAGGTCGCAGATTTCCTTGACGGTTTCTTCGAAGACGCCGTGTGTCGAGGGGTAGGTGATCATGCAGCAGGAGAGGTTCTCCGAATACTGCTCCGCCTTGGCGCGAAAATCATCCATGTCGATATCGCCGTTGTCGCGAACCTTGACGACCACGACCTTCATGCCGACCATCTGCGCCGAGGCGGGGTTGGTGCCGTGCGCCGAAGTCGGGATCAGGCAGACGTCGCGGTGACCGTTGCCATTGGCGATGTGGTAGTTGCGGATCGTCAGCAGGCCGGCATATTCGCCCTGTGCACCGGAGTTCGGCTGCATGGAGAAGGCGTCGTAGCCAGTGACGGCGCAGAGCTTTTCGGTGAGATCGTCGATCATCTCGCGATAGCCGAGCGCCTGATCAGCCGGCACGAAGGGATGGATATCCGAAAACTCCGGCCAGGTGATCGGCAGCATTTCGGCTGTCGCATTTAGTTTCATCGTGCAGGAGCCGAGCGGGATCATCGAGCGGTCGAGCGCCAGATCGCGGTCCGAGAGGCGACGGATGTAACGCGTCATCTCGCTTTCGGCGCGGTTCATGTGGAAGATAGGATGCGTCAGGTACTCGCTGGTGCGAGCAAGGCCCTTCGGCAGGCGATAGCTCGGTTCGAAATCGGCAACGGCAAAGTTGCCGCCGAAGGCGCGCCAGACGGCTTCCAGCGTTGCAGGACGCGTCCGCTCGTCAAGGCTCATGCCAATCTTGGTGGCGCCGACCTTGCGCAGGTTGACGCCTTCGGCGACGGCTGCGCGCAGGATGACGCCCTGCATGTGGCCGACATCGACGGTGATGGTGTCGAAGAAGGTCTCAGGCTCGATGGTGTAGCCGAGCTTCTCCAGGCCCTTGGCCATCAGCACGGCCTTCTGATGGATCTGCTGGGCGATCGCCTTGATGCCTTTGGGGCCGTGGAAGACGGCATACATCGAGGCCATGACGGCAAGCAGCACCTGAGCAGTGCAGATGTTCGACGTCGCCTTTTCGCGGCGGATGTGCTGTTCGCGAGTCTGCAGCGACAGGCGGTAGGCGCGGTTGCCTCGAGCATCGACGGAGACGCCGACAAGGCGGCCGGGCATGGCGCGCTTGTGCGAGTCCTTGACCGACATGTACGCAGCATGCGGACCACCATAGCCGACGGGAACGCCGAAGCGCTGCGAATTGCCGATGGCAATGTCAGCGCCCATTTCGCCGGGCGACTTCAGAAGCGTCAGCGCCAGAATGTCTGCCGCGACGATGGCGATGGCGCCGGTCTGGTGCAAACGCGAAATCAGGCCGGTAAAATCATGCACGTGGCCGTGCGTGCCGGGATATTGGAAGATGGCGCCGAAGACGTCGACCGGGTCCAGATCGGTGAAAGGGTTGCCGACG
Organism: Rhizobium sp. BK181; assembly: GCF_014193305.1. NCBI lineage: Bacteria > Pseudomonadati > Pseudomonadota > Alphaproteobacteria > Hyphomicrobiales > Rhizobiaceae > Rhizobium > Rhizobium sp. BK181. The sequence continues at coordinate 11,566 of NZ_JACHZA010000015.1, read as the reverse complement.
ATGACGCTCCAGCCGAGCGGTGCCGCGCGGGTCTTGATCAGCTCGATCGTCTGCGGATGGCAGTCAGCATCGACGAAGAAGGCTTTGGCCTTCGACTTGGAAACGCGCTCGGCCATGGCCATGCCTTCGGCAGCGGCAGTCGCTTCGTCGAGCAGCGAGGCGTTGGCGACGTCAAGACCAGTCAGGTCGCAGATCATCGTCTGGTAGTTCAGGAGTGCCTCGAGGCGACCTTGGCTGATTTCGGGCTGGTAGGGCGTGTAGGCAGTGTACCAGGCCGGGTTTTCCAGGATCGTGCGCTGGATAACCGGCGGCGTAATCGTACCGTAGTAGCCCTGGCCGATCAGCGAGGTCAGGACCTTGTTCTTGTTGGCGGTTTCGCGCAGCTTGTCGAGCGCCTCGCGCTCCGTCATCGGCGCGCCCCAGACGAGTGGCGCTTTCTGGCGGATGGAGGGCGGCACGGTCGCGTCGATCAGCCCGTCGAGGCTGTTGTAGCCGATGACCTTCAGCATGTCGGTCATTTCGGCCGGCGAGGGGCCTATGTGACGACGATTGGCGAAGTCGTAAGGCTGGTAGTCGGTAAACTGGAATTCGGTCGGCGTCGTCATTACGCGGTGAGCTCCTTGTAGGCCGCTTCATCGAGCAGGCCATCGGCATCGGCTGCATTGGCAAGCTTCAGCTTGAAGAACCAGCCAGACCCTTGAGGATCGGAATTGACCAGCGACGGATCGGCCACGATGGCGGGGTTCACTTCGGTGATTTCGCCGTCAAGCGGACAATAGACGTCAGAAGCAGCCTTTACGGACTCGACGGTGGCCGCATTGTCGTTCTTGGAGAAGGTGGCGCCGACTTCCGGCAATTCCACGAAAACGAGGTCGCCGAGTTGCTCGACTGCGTAGGTTGTAATCCCAACCGTCGCGACGCCGCCTTCGATCTTCAGCCACTCGTGTTCTTCGGTAAACTTCAGCATGATTGTTCTCTCCGGAAAATGGTTTAGCGTTTGTAGGTCGGTGTAATAAAGGGAAGGGCGCTAACAGTGACGGGCAGGTACTTGCCGCGCACTTCGGCATAGACTTGCGTTCCAACGGCTGCCTGAGCGACCGGGACGTAACCCATCGCGACAGGACCGTCGACAGAAGGGCCGAAGCCACCCGAGGTCACTTCCCCGATCTCAGTCTTGCCCTCAGAATCGGCAAAGAGCTTGGCGTGGCCACGAACCGGGGCCTTGCCCTCGGGCTTCAGGCCGACGCGGCGGCGGGCCGCACCCGTTTCCAGCTCAGCCAGGATGCGGTCTGCTCCGGGGAAGCCGCCGGCACGTGCACCGCCGGTCTTGCGAGCCTTTTGCATGCCCCATTCGAGAGCTGCTTCCACAGGCGTTGTGGTATTGTCGATATCGTTGCCGTAGAGGCAGAGGCCAGCTTCGAGACGAAGGCTGTCGCGGGCGCCGAGGCCAATCGCTTCGACATCCGGATGCTCAAGCAACCGCCTGGCGACATCTTCGGCCTTTTCGGCCGGGATCGAGATTTCGAATCCGTCCTCGCCGCTGTAGCCGGAGCGCGAGACAAGACAGGAAACGTCGTGCAACCGGCAATGGCGCACGTCCATGAACTTCATTGCGGCAACGTCGGCCCAGAGCTCAGCAAGCACTTCGACGGCACGCGGCCCCTGCAGGGCGATCAACGCGCGATCGAGAAGGGTGATATCGCAGGTGTCACCAAGATGCTTCTGGAGGTGCGCAAGGTCGGCATCCTTGCACGCGGCGTTGACGACGACGAAGAGGTGATCGTCGAGATGGGTGATCATCAGATCATCGAGGATGGCACCGTTCTCGTCGGTAAAGAAACCGTAGCGCTGACGGCGTTCCGCAAGACCGAGTATGTCCACCGGAACGAGGCTTTCCAGCGCAAGCGCTGCGTCCTCATATTTTCCGGACTTTGCCTTAATGACGACCTGGCCCATGTGGGACACGTCGAACACACCCGCAGACGTGCGCGTCTGGATGTGCTCTTTCATCACGCCGGCCGGATATTGGACCGGCATGTCGTAACCGGCGAACGGTACCATGCGCGCGCCAAGCGACAGATGCAGCGCGTGAAGCGGAGTTTTCTTGAGGGTAGCAGTATCGTCCAACGACGCCTCCGGGGTTTGCGCCTGGAATTCCATGCGCGGGCTCAAATCTTAAGACGCAGTTGCGCCTTGCATTTCGAGCCCCCTCTGTCCCTTTGCCTGAGATTGTTATCCCTTCGGCGAGCGTTTCGAGAACGCTTCTCTCCAGAGTTCCGTCTGCCCCTTGCTGGTCCTTTGGCCTGAGAGTTTCCGGGGCGGTTGCTCCTTCGGCACCGGTCGCAGATGACCGGCTTCTCCCAACAAGGTCGAGGCAATTATCTGGCCAGGACTGTACTTGGCAAGGGGGAATGTCGCCGCCGAGCAAATTTTTGTCGCGTGGCTTTTGCGTGCGAGGGCTACGTCGGAGAGGCGGCGGGCGAAACTCAGTTGTCGCTGTAAAGATCCAGGGCCTGTTGCAAACCTGCCTGTGGCTGCCGTTGGCCCATCGTCATCAGGTCCAGCGCGACCTCCGTCGACTGGATGATATTGGCCGCCTCTTCGACGTCTTGGCCGCTGGCGGCCCTGGTTTGACGGTCGGCGGCGCGGCGCGCTTCTTTGGCAGCCGTGCTTGCGGAGACGCGCTGAGGAATCCGCAGCGTTTCAAACGCTGCGGCAGCGGTGTTCGCGGATATGGTACCGACCAAGACTGTCATCGTGTGAGCATAGGGTGTCCGCTGTTCTTAACTGGCTAAATTAATCGCTGGCATTTTATGCATCTTGATCTTCACCGGAGATGGTTGGAATGTCCCGGCGCGATAACAAAGAGACGATTCATGGTTCAGGCCCTCCTTGTCGCCGGCGGCGGCGCAATCGGTTCCCTCCTTCGATACTATATCGGCCAGTGGGCTCTCAGGCTCGCCGGGCCGGCCTTTCCTTGGGGAACACTGACCGTCAACGTCGTCGGCTGCTTCGTTATTGGCGTATTCGCGGAAATGATTGTTCGTCGCTTCGATGCATCGCCGGAATTGCGCTTGCTGCTGATCACGGGCTTTCTTGGCGGCTTCACGACCTTCTCGGCATTCTCGCTGGATGCGATCTCGCTGTTCGAACGTGGTGCGGCGGTCTCCGGCGCCGTTTATATCGTTGCCAGTGTCGGTCTGTCGATGGCAGCGGTCATCGCCGGTCTGGCGCTCATGCGCGCAATCTTGTGAGATTACGGTTTCCGTTTTACCGAAAAATGCTCTAAAGGCACCCGGAAAGGCCGCGTTTGGCGCGAGCGACATTTTCCGAAAGAGCACGAATGGCTGGGATTGAACATATAACGGTGGAACCCGATGAGGCCGGCATGCGGCTGGATCGCTGGTTCAAGATTCACTACCCCGGTCTCGGTTTTGGCCCGCTTCAGAAACTCATGCGTTCCGGGCAGGTACGTGTCGACGGCGGGCGCGTGAAAACGGATGCCCGGGTGCAGCCAGGGCAGGTGGTACGCGTGCCCCCGCTCGATGTCGATGCCAAGTCGAAAAACACGCCGATCGCTGCCCACGATCTGAAACACGGGGGTGACTACGAGCTTCTGCAGCGCATGGTCCTTCATGAAGACGACAAGGTGATCGTCTTGAACAAGCCAGCCGGTCTTGCCGTGCAGGGCGGGTCCGGTGTGACGCGGAATGTCGACAAGATGCTCGAAGCATGGACCAATCCGAAAGGCGAGAAGCCGCGGCTCGTGCATCGCCTTGACCGCGACACTTCGGGCGTCCTCGTCATTGCCCGTACCCGAGGCGCTGCACAAAAGCTGACGGCAGCGTTTCGCGAGCGCGATACCAAGAAGACCTATTGGTCGCTGGTGAGAGGCGTTCCGCGCAAGCACGAGGACAAGATATCGACCTGGCTGGTCAAGGAGGCGACCGCCGACGGCGACCGGATGCGTGTCGCCAAACATGGCGAAGAGGGCGCCGATCACGCGGTATCGTACTATCGCGTCCTGGAAACCGCTGCGCAGAACCTCGCGTGGCTTGAGATGGAACCCTACACCGGACGGACGCACCAACTGCGTGTCCATGCACTGCACATCGGCCACCCGATCATTGGCGACCCCAAATATTTCATCGAGGATCCTAACTGGGATTTCCCGGGCGGCATCCAAAAGCGGTTGCACCTGCATGCCCGCAAGATCGACATTCCTCACCCCAATGGTGGAAGACTTCGCATAAGCGCGCCCTTGCCACCTCATATGGTGCAGACGTGGAACCTGCTTGGCCTCGATCTCGCATCCCAGGAGAGGGAAGACGACGAATGAGGCTTGCACTCTTCGATTGTGACGGCACGCTGGTCGACAGCGCAGCGCTGATCCATGAGGTGATGGCACGGACATTCGTGCACTTCGGCTACGACAGGCCCGATGTTTCGTTGACGAAGTCGATCATCGGACTGACCTTGGATATCGCCATCGCGCGGATGCAGGGAAAGCTCCACGTTGATGATGAAGCGATCGCGATGACGGCGCACTACAAGGCAATCTATGCTGGCGTTCGCGACGAACCCGGAATGGATGTGCCGCTCTTCAACGGTATCAAGCCGCTAATCGATGGGTTGGCACAGAATGATGACATCCTGATCGGCGCGGTAACCGGAAAATCGCGTCGCGGTCTTGTCCATATTCTCGAAACGCACGGTTTTGCACCACATTTTATCGTGTCGCGCACCGCAGACGACTGCCCATCGAAGCCACATCCAGCTATGGTAGTAGAGTGCTGCAGCGAGACCGGCATGAATCCCGCCGATGCCATCGTCATCGGCGATGCCGTCTACGACATGCAGATGGCGAAGGCCGCCGGCGCCAAGGCCGTCGGCGTGAGTTGGGGCTATGCGAGCGTGGACGATCTGGTGGCTGCCGGCGCGGACAGCATTGTTCGGCAGCCGAGCGATATTTTGAAGCACTTTTCCGAGGTGAAGCATGCGTGATCTGTTAAACGACATAGCGGAAGGATTGAGCCATCCCGACCCGATCCGTCGCGCCCAGATCCAGATGAAGAAGCCATTGCCGAAGCGCTTCTACAAGGCCGTCACGATCGGGGAACTCGATGAAGGCTTTTCGATCGAGTTGGACGGCAAGGCAATCCGAACACCGGCCCGAAAACTGCTGGTTGTGGCCACGAAGCCGCTCGCAGAACTCGTCGTGCGCGAGTGGGAAGCACAGACCGAGCTCATCGACCCGTCGACCATGCCTGTGACACGGCTCGTCAACACGGCTATCGACGGGGTTGCGACCGACACCCAGGCCGTCTTCGAAGATATCCTGCGTTTCTCCTCGAGTGACCTTCTTTGCTATCGCGCGGACGGGCCGGAAGCGCTCGTCGAGCGTCAGAAAGAGCTTTGGGATCCGGTGCTTGATTGGGCCGCAAACGCACTCGGTGCGCGCTTCATCCTGATCGAAGGCGTCATGCATCACGATCAACCAGGTGACGCGATTTCCGCATTTTCATCGGCATTGAGGCGGCACGACGGCCCGACCGCACTGGCAGCCTTGCATACCGTTACGACGTTGACCGGTTCCGCGCTGCTGGCGCTTGCCTTTGCGGAAGGCATTCTGTCGGCAAAGAAGGTCTGGTCGCTCGCGCATCTCGACGAAGACTGGACGATCGAGCATTGGGGAAGCGACGAAGAGGCCGAAGAACGGCGCGAGAAGCGCTTCGAAGACTTCAAGGCTGCGACGGACGTTTTTTTAGCCCTGAAAGGCTGAAACATGTTGCGTTGCGCCGGGTTATCGCGAAAATCTGCGAGTCTATCGGGGGCGGATGCGGATTTTTTGAATGAACTGGCTCAGGTCGTGCTTTTTTCGGGTTGCGCTTATCTGTATCGCCCTGGCCTCGTGCTCGATTTTTGCAAAAGAGCAACCTGCGCCCATTTATGACGTCCGCAGCGCGGTTGTCGTCAGCCCGCAGAAGATATCGCCGACAATCCTTGCCGGTGTAGGCGATCGGGTGAATGCCGCGATCAATGCCACGGTGCGGACCGAGGTCTATCCGCGTGTTGTGTTGACCATCCGGATTCTCTCGGTCGAAAAAGGTCAAGGCTTCGACAAGAGCCGAAATGTCGCCAAGGTCAGCATCGATGCCGCGTCCGTTGACGACGGATCGGTCATTGCCGTCAGCGCGTTCGAGGTGACAAGCTTTTCCGGCAACCCCGCAGCAGCCGACGAGATCCTCGCCGAGGATATTGCCGCTCGCATTCGTTCCGCTTTCTCGCTGCGCGCTGGACGCGCCTGAACCAGCCGCGCGATCCGCGGCGAGGAGTATCCATGAAGGAAATTCTTGAAGAGCTCGAACGTCGCCGCGGCATCGCACGGCTTGGCGGAGGCAAGGCGCGTATCGATGCCCAGCACCAGCGCGGCAAGCTGACGGCGCGGGAGCGGATTGATCTGTTCCTCGATGAGGACTCCTTTGAGGAGTTCGACATGTTCGTCGAGCATCGATCGAGCGACTTCGGAATGGAGAAGTCGCGCATTGCAGGCGACGGCGTGGTCACGGGCTGGGGAACGGTCAACGGGCGGACGGTCTTCGTTTTCGCCAAGGATTTCACGGTATTCGGGGGCTCGCTCTCCGAAGCTCACGCCGAGAAGATCATGAAGGTGCAGGACATGGCGCTCAAGAACAGAGCGCCGATCATTGGCATCTACGATGCCGGTGGTGCCCGCATCCAGGAGGGGGTGGCCGCATTGGGCGGCTATGCCGAGGTATTCCAGCGCAATGTGCTCGCATCCGGTGTCATTCCTCAGATTTCCGTCATCATGGGACCGTGCGCCGGCGGCGATGTCTATTCGCCTGCGATGACCGACTTCATCTTCATGGTCCGCGACACGTCCTACATGTTCGTGACCGGTCCGGACGTGGTGAAGACGGTGACCAACGAGACTGTTACCGCGGAGGAACTTGGTGGCGCCTCCGTGCATACGACCAAATCTTCGATTGCCGATGGCGCCTACGACAATGATGTCGAGGCATTGCTCCAGGTTCGTCGGCTGATTGATCTTCTCCCGCAGTCGAACACGTCGCTGGTGCCGGAAATCGAATGTTACCAATCGGTGACCGATGTCGATGCATCCCTGGACACTCTGGTGCCAGCGAATGCGAACAAGCCCTACGACATCAAGGAGCTGATCCTGAAGACGGTGGACGAGGGCGATTTCTTCGAGATCCAGTCGAGCTTCGCCAAGAATATCGTCTGCGGCTTCGGCCGCATTGAGGGATCGACGGTCGGCTTCGTCGCAAACCAGCCGATGGTGCTTGCCGGCGTGCTCGACAGCGATGCCTCACGAAAGGCGGCTCGGTTCGTCCGCTTCTGCGATTGCTTCAACATACCTGTTGTAACCTTCGTCGACGTGCCGGGCTTTCTGCCGGGAACGGCACAGGAATATGGCGGCCTCATCAAGCACGGCGCCAAGCTATTGTTCGCGTATGCGGAGGCGACGGTGCCGAAACTGACGGTGATCACACGCAAGGCGTTCGGCGGTGCCTACGACGTCATGGCGTCGAAGCATCTGAGGGGCGACTTGAATTATGCCTGGCCGACAGCTCAGATCGCCGTCATGGGAGCGAAGGGCGCCGTCGAGATCATTTTCCGCAAGGACATTGCAGATCCCGAAAAGATCGCAGCGCATACCAAGATGTACGAAGACCGGTTCCTATCGCCGTTCGTTGCCGCCGAGCGCGGCTATGTCGATGAGGTGATCATGCCGCATTCAACCCGCAGGCGGCTGGCGCGGGGTCTCAAGATGCTCCGCAACAAAGATCTGAGCAATCCCTGGAAGAAGCACGACAATATTCCGCTTTGAGGAGACTAAAGTGGGGAAAGCTAAGGAAAATCAACAGGAAGTGATCGCCCGTCAGCGATCCGTGTCTTCTTTCCTATTGGTGAAGCAGCTAACGCTCCGCTGTCTTTACTCAAAAGGAGAGTCTACATGGAACGACTGAGCGCATATCAGCCCTACGCGCTTGCCGCCCTGCGCATCATTGCAGCGCTGCTGTTTATCGAACACGGAACGATGAAGCTTTTCGCGTTCCCGGCCGCGCAGATGGAAGGACCATTGCCGCCCTTGCTCTTGGCTGCTGCGCTGCTTGAAGTGGTCGGTGGGCTGCTTGTGCTGATTGGCCTGTTCACGCGACCAGTCGCCTTCATCCTGTCGGGCCAGATGGCCGTTGCTTATTTCATGGCACACGGCTCAAAGGCATTCTGGCCGGCACTGAATGGCGGGGAAGCAGCAATCCTGTTTTGCTTCATCTTCCTGTTCATTGTCTTCGCCGGCCCCGGCGCTTTGTCGGTCGACCAGCGCAAGGCCGCGGCGTGATTTTTGAGGACTGTGGCCGGGCAACCGGCACAGTCCCGGTCATGCCGTCAACTTCAAGCCGCCGATCCCGGCGACAATCAGCACGATACACAGTAACCGCGGTGCAGTAGCGGGATCGCCCAGCAGCCACACTCCGAGCAACACAGTGCCGACGCTGCCGATGCCCGTCCAAACAGCATAAGCCGTTCCGATTGGCAGCGTCTTCACCGCGAGACCGAGAAGCACGACACTTGCCACCATGCAAATGGCCGTCAGCGTTGTCGGCACAAAACGGGTGAATCCATCGGTATATTTCAGACCGATCGCCCAGCCGCACTCGAATAGTCCGGCGAGAAAAAGCAGAAGCCAAGCCATCATATCTTCCTTGTTGAGAACAGAGCCCGCGCCCTACACAGTCGGGATCCAGATGGAATCCGTTCCGTGACGGAAGCGGTTCAACTCACGTAGGAATCCATGCCTTGGCCATACCACCCGTTTCTTGCTTGCCTCAGGCAAGTCGCTCAGCATGCCACTTCAGATGATCGTCCATGAAGGTCGAAATGAAGTAGTAGGAATGGTCGTAGCGCTCATGCAGGCGCAGGGTAAGCTTGATGTCGGTTTCCTTTACAACGTCTTCAAACAGCCAGGGACGCAGCCCATTTTCGAGGAAGCTATCCGCTTTGCCTTGGTCAATCAAAAACTCGGGAAAACGTGCTCCGTCGCTTACCAAAGCGCAGGCATCATACTTGCGCCAGGCTGCACGGTCGGCGCCCAGGTACTTTTCGAACGCCGGAGCCGACCAGTCCGCAGTCGACGGCTCCACAATCGGCGCGAACGCCGAGCAACTCTTGAAGCGCTCGGGGTTCCTGAGTGCGATCGTCATAGCCCCATGGCCGCCCATCGAATGGCCGAAGATGCCTTGGCGGCTCATGTCCATCCGGAAGTGCTGGCTGACATAGGCCGGAAGCTCTTCGGTGATGTAGCTATACATCTGATAGTTTTCCGACCACGGCTTCTCGGTGGCATCGAGGTAGAAACCGGCGCCTTTGCCCATCTGCCAGTTGGTAAGTTCGTCGGGAACATCATTGCCGCGCGGGCTTGTGTCCGGGCAGACGATGATCAGGCCGAGCTCTGCGGCCATCCGCCGATACTCGCCCTTTTCCATGACGTTTGCATGCGTGCAGGTCAGGCCCGAGAGATACCAGAGGACCGGGCAGGGCTCCTTGATTGCCTTCGGCGGAACGAAAACTGCAAAGGTCATCTCGCACTTGCAGGCCTCGGACTCGTGCGTGAAAACACCCTGCATGCCGCCGAAGGCGGTCGTCTGGGAAATGATGTTCATTCTTTGTCGTCCGTTCTTGGGGTAAGCGCCTTGGCTCGGCGGCACAGGCGATCGAAAGTTTCGAGGAAGCGGGAGCGATCCTTGGGGCCAAAGGCGGCGTTGTAGCCCTTGCTTTCGCCGGTCTCCCTCAAGTGAGCACCGAGATCGCGCATGGCGCTGGCCATGCCGATATTCGTATCGTCGAAGACGCGACCAGTCGGACCGGTGACAAGGGCGCCAGTCGCCACGCAGCGGACCGCGAGCGGGACATCGGCAGTGATAACCACGTCGCCTGCGCCAGCATGCTCGGCAATCCAGTTGTCGGCCGCGTCGAACGAGGCCGAGACAATAACATTGTGGATCATCGGGTCGCGGGAAGGGCGCAGACCGGAATTGGCCACGAAGGTCACTTCGATGGCGTGGCGTTCGGCTACCTTCAGAATTTCCGGCTTCACCGGGCAGGCGTCTGCATCGACATAGATCATGAATTTCAATCTGCTTTGACGGAAACGCTACGCGGCCCCGACGGGCGCGTAGCGACGGTTCGTTCAGGTCTCTTAGGCCAACGACTGCCATTCGTTCAAGACGTCAGGCTTCCCTGAGCGTGCCTGCCTTTTTCGCCACCCAGGTTGCGATGACATCCATCAGGGTCGGGTTCAGGCAATCGTAGGGCGTGAGGCCGAGTTCGTTCAGGCGGCCACGGACACCCGCCATTGCCGAAGGCGGTGTGCCCGATTCGATGATCGACGAGACGAAGGCGGCGAATGTCGGCTCCGCCCAGCCGCCTTCCTGAAAGCGTTCCGGATGAATGAAATCGAGCCCCTTGAACGCATGATCCCTCTCCACCGGCCCATACATGTGCACCCCGCATGCCTTGCAGGCATGGCGCAGGATCAGCGCGTCCGGATCGACGACCTGCAGCTTGTCACCATTTTCCAGCACGCTGACGTTTTCATGCGGGGTGACGGCGACGACCGAAAAAACGGCTCCCTTTGGCTTCCAGCATTTCGTGCAGCCGCAGGCGTGATTGTGGGCGACGTTGCCCTTGATCGCGACTTTCACGGGGCGGTCGGTGCAGGCGCAGACCAGCGTGCCGCCACTGAAATTCGCCTGGCCCTTCGTCACGCCGCCGTCGAGGACGGGGTGTATTGATACTTGACTTGGCATGTTCAGCTCCTCCTCCTTGGCTGCCCACAGCTCCCAAATCAGGGTCAATTTGCGAAAAAGCCGCAGGCCATTTCAAAACAACGCCGCATTCCCTCGTCCTCGCCTCAATACAGTACCACGCTTCTGATGCTTTCGCCGGAATGCATCAGTTCGAAGCCCTTGTTGATGTCTTCCAGCGGCATGGTGTGGGTGATCATCGGATCGATCTCGATCTTGCCCTGCATGTACCAGTCGACGATCTTCGGGACGTCGGTGCGGCCGCGGGCGCCGCCGAAGGCGGTGCCCATCCAGGAGCGACCGGTGACCAGCTGGAACGGCCGGGTGGAGATCTCCTGGCCGGCGCCGGCAACGCCAATGACCACCGACTTGCCCCAGCCGCGATGCGAGGCTTCCAGCGCCTGGCGCATCACCTTGGTGTTGCCGGTGCAGTCGAAGGTGTAGTCGGCGCCACCGATCTGGTCGGCGCCACGCTTCGTCATGTTGACGAGGTAGGGGACGATGTCGTCGCCGACTTCCTTCGGGTTGACGAAATGCGTCATGCCGAAGCGCTCGCCCCAGGCCTTCTTGTCGTTGTTGAGATCAACGCCGATGATCATGTCGGCGCCGGCGAGCCTCAGACCCTGGATGACGTTGAGGCCGATGCCGCCAAGCCCGAAGACGATGGCGGTTGCGCCGATCTCCACCTTGGCGGTGTTGATGACGGCGCCGATGCC
>NZ_JACHZA010000014.1:0-143606 GCF_014193305.1 Rhizobium sp. BK181 | reverse complement strand
CCGTCCATGACGTTGACCGCAGCCGTGGCCGTGATCGTGTCGTGGCCGGAACCGGTGATGACGTTCTCGAAGCCGTAGACCACATCCGTCCCGGTCGTGCCGCCCGACACCTGGCCGCGCTGCATGAAGCCGTTGCCGAGGTCGACCGTCAGGTTCGCCGTCGCCACCGCATAGTCCAGCGTGTCGTTGCCGTAGCCGCCCCAGTACTGGTCGTCGCCGTCACCGGCAGAGGCGATCACCGTGTCGTCGCCGTCACCAGCCCAGACCTGATCCTCGCCGGCCCCGCCCTCGATGAAGTCGTTGCCCGCTTCCCCATGGATCATGTCCTTACCGGCATTGCCGAACAGCATGTCGTCGCCGGCCCCGCCATGCAGCTCGTCGTCGCCGGCTCCACCGGTGACACTGTCGTTGCCGTCGCCGGCCGTCACCACGTCGTCGCCGTCCTCGCCGCGCAGGATGTCATTGCCCGCATCGCCGGCAACGATATCCCCACCACCACCGGCAAGGATCGTATCGGCCCCCGCCGCGCCAATCAGAACATCCCCAGCAACAGTCCCGATCAACGTCCGCGCTGCAACCGGAAGCGGCGTGCTGCCGTCGTCGTCATCGTCTCCGCCAGACGTGGAGTCATCATCGTCGTCATCACCTCCAGAAGACGTATCATCATCATCATCATCATCATCGTCGTCGTCACCACCCGACGAAGAGTCATCGTCGTCGTCATCATCATCATCGCCGCCTGATGACGAATCATCGTCATCGTCGTCGTCGCCACCTCCAGGGCCGCTGTTGTCATCATCATCATCATCGTCGTCGCCGCCCTGATCGTCATCGTCATAGTCAAGAGGCTCGGTTTCGAAGATGCTTTCGGAGAGGCCTGTCAGGCCGGTGTTGCGCGCCACGATGTCGGCGAACTCCTGGCCGTCGATGAAGTCCTCGTAGAAGTCAAAGTTGTCGAAGCGGTTGAGGTAGTAGAAACGGTCGGCCTCCTGCAGGCGGTCGAACTGCTCCTGCAGCACGACCCAGAAGGTCTGACCCACCATGCCGCCATTGATGTGCTTCTCGGCAAGGCCGCCGACCCAGAGGTCGACACGGTCGATGCCCTTGACGATACCTGTACCATTGGCCTGGATCGCAACCTGAATGTCAGGGTTGATCGCCTGGAAGGTCGCGATGTCCCCCGCCTGCAGCACGAGGTCCGGATAGGCCTGGCGGAACTGGTTGATCACTGTATCCGAAAGGCCGTTGCGAGCCTGGAAGTCCTCCCAGGAGGTGTAGGCCGAGAGGTTGCCGGCATAGCCGAGAGCCTCCCTGACATAGGGATCGGTCGATGCGGCCAGATCCATGCGCACCTGGTTCAGCGTACCGAGCCCGACATCCCAGGCGCGGGCGACGTTGAAGGAGAACAGGTCGGCGTTGATGCGCACGAGATCGTTTCTCACCGCATCGACGATGTTGAAGTCCACTTCCTCCGCACTCTGGGTGACGATACCGCCAAGGATCGAATTGACCCCGAGCTGCTCATATCCCGGTTGCGGCACATAGCCGGGAGGCAACGGGCCCTTGAAGACGCCGGGATCGTTGCTTGGATTGAGGAAGGCGTCGTAGAGCGCCACCTGCCTCGGCTCGCCATCCGGACCGATCACGGTCATCGTCTGGCCGATCAAGGAATGGCCGACGCGATAGACCGCTGCGGCAAACTCATGGGAGATCGCGGCCGTTGCATTGGGGTTGTATTCCTCGAAGCCATGATCGCCATCGCCCCTGATGCCGCCAATCAACATGTCGGCGAACTCGGTGAACACAACGCGCTGGTATTCCGCTTCATTCACCATCTTGGCGGCCTGGAACAGCTCCTCGGCCGTTCCCTGGAAGCCGGACTGCTCCAGAAGTTCCACGTGGTAGTTGTGATTGCGTGCCCAGATCGTGTGGATCGAGGTCAGCGCAAAGTTCTCGTTGCCGCGTCCATCGCCGACGACATAGTGATCGAGCGCGCTGATGAACGGGTTGGCGTCGAGAAGCAGCGCATGGCCACTGCCCATGAAGTTGGAGGTCATCTGAGGCAGCATCGTCTCATTGATATGACCGGTCGCATCGACCAGACCGGCGTAGTAATCACGGAAGCTGATCTGTCCGCCTGGCAACTCGGCATCACGGAAGATCGTGTTGGCCTGCCAGTGATGCGTGATCAGTTCACGCAGCGTCGGCAATAACCGGAACTCCGTATTGGACGGATCCACCGCACCCTGAAGCAGGTGCGAACCGAAGCCCTGGTTTCCATCGCTTTCGCGGAGGAACTGACCGACCAGTTCATGCGAACCGTATGACTGATTCTGGTCGACGAAGGGCGAAGTCTTGTTGAGATGCTGCGACACGCCATTCTCGTCGATGTCGTGGACGGTACCGCGCGTCAGATCCGCGGGATTGCCCGAACCGGGTGCACCGCTGCCGGGTGCACCGATCTGGATCGTTCCGTTGCCACCCTTCGGCAGGAAGTCGAGCCCATGGTCGAAGTACTGACCGAACGCCATGAAGAAAATGTTGGCGTTGGACGCGTTCTTCGCGAGGTTGGCTTCCTGGGCGCCGAGCACGTTGCTGATGTTGCGTGGATCGAGCCCTTCGAAAATCGGGTTGATCTGGTTGTTGCCCGATGCAGCGTCGTATTCGCCATAGTGCGCATTGGTGATCCGGATGAACGGCTCGTCGGCGGCGCCCCAGTCAGAATGCTGCTCGTTGTTGCCGTGGCCGGACAGGCTGCGCACGCCGCCGAAGCCTTCCGTGTCGTCGTCATCCTCGAAGGCAGCAAGACCGTTCACGAGGTTCTTGAGGCCGGCGAGGTCGGCTGCGGTATAGGCAAACGGTCCCGAAGTCGGGTCGTCGTCTTGAGGGACGAACTGCGGCGGAACGACACCCGTAAAGGTAATCGAATGCATGCCGTTCGAGAGCGTCCGTGTCCCGTTGATATTGTCGCTGAGCGTATAGCCCGAGATCACGGATCCCGGCGCCAGTTCGACGACATCCTGTGGGCGCAGCGTGCCGACGATCGTGTCGTCGCCGCCGTTCGAGCGGAAGACGATGCGGTGCTGTGAGTCGAGGCCGGTGATGTCGACGGTGTCATCGCCGCTGGTGCCGTCGATGGTGATCGTGCTCGGATCGAGATCCGTGCCCGCGAAATCGCCCGAAACGACAAAGGTGTCGTTGCCGCCGCCGCCATTGATATCGATCTCGTCCATTCCGGCGAGCTCGGCCACCACGATCGACGCCCCTGCACCGACGCTGCGGGAGACGACGATTTCGGTCGTCGCCCGGAGGGGGTCTGCCAGAAGACCGGTCCTTGCCAGATAGTCGGCGACATCCTCGACGAAGAACGTCTCGTCATTGTTGTCACCGCGTATGCGCAAACGATCCGTGCCGACTCCGCCGTCGATGATATCGCGTCCATCGCCGACCTCCCAGGCAATCGTGTCGTCGCCGGCGCCGGCATTGATCACATCATTTCCGAGACCGCCGACGAGGTCATCGTCGCCACCAAGCGCGTTGATCGTGTCATTGCCGCCAAGCGCATCGATGGCGTCGGCGCCTTCGGTCCCGGTGATGGTGTCGGGGCCGTCTGTCGGGATGACATCCGGCAAGCCCGCCTGCACTTCGGCGAGCGTCACCGTCCCATCGTTGAACTGAAAGTTCTCGATGCTTATGACGGCATCTTCCTCATTCGTGCCAACCACCTCCAGCTGGCCTTCGGCATTGATCTCGAAGACGAAGTCGGCCAGGTTGCCGGCGAAGACAGCGGTATCGTCGCCGTCGCCGCCATCGAGAATGTCGTTGCCGTCACCGCCTGCGAGCGTATCGTCACCAAGCCCGCCGAAGATTTCGTCGTCGCCGGTTCCGCCTGTCAGGTCGTCATCGCCGGCAAGTCCGAAGATGATGTCATTACCACCAAGGCCATCGATGGTGTCATCACCGGGCGTTCCGACAAGGACGTCGTCACCTTCCGTTGCAACGAGGTTCGTTGCGGGAACGAGCGGATCTGTCGGCAGCGAAGCGACAGCATAGGGAATGCCGTTGGCGTCGGTATAGCGGACGATGGCGCGAACGCGGACATCTGCGCCGACTTCGAATTCGCCGTCCGTTGCCGGCGTAAACGACGGACCACGGAAGCCGGTATCGACGAAGACGCCGGGATCCGTTTCGATCTGCCATTCGATGATCAGCGGCGGGAAGATCTTTCCGCCATTCGGATTGTCCGCATCCGTTACGCCCGCGAGCGAGCCGTCGGAGGCCATCTGCACCTTGAGCAGCTGACCGATCTGCGCGAAGCCTTCTACCACCGGATTGCCGACCGGTGCTGCGTCATCGACCTCGACGAGCTCCACCGTCTGATCGGCGAATTGCAGGCGCTCGATGTTGCTGACCTTGTCGACGCCATCGTTGACCGCAACGCCGCCGACTGCCGTATTGACCAGGTGCCTAACGATCGTCTGTTCGTCGCCGTCATCGTCGAAATCAATGCCTTCGATCTCGTATTCACTGCGACTGCCGCGGAAGACCGCCGTGTCGATGTCACCGTCACCGTCGGCTGTGAGGACTTCACGCACGATGTGCATCTGATCCGGTCGGACAGTGCGGTCGACCAGAAGCTCGAAAAGCGATCTTCCGATCCAGGACGGCGCGGGGGCTTCGGCTGCGGTGAACACGTGCCGCATGCTGTCGACTGTTGCGATCTGATTGGCAGCTGAATTTTCCGAGCCGGATGTTATCCGGATCCGGACGTTGAGCCACCGGTCGCCGTCGATGATGTCGTCGCCGCCATTGCCTTGCAGCAGGTCGTGGCCGCCGCCACCAAGCAGGACGTTGCCGCTCTGGTAAAAACCCGAGGCATCGAGATCGACGATCTGATTGAGCCCGGCGATGCGGGCAAGCCCTTCGGCATCGAGACCGTCATTGAAGAAGATATTCTCCGTCGTTGCGACCGTGTCTCCGGGCGCAATTTCGCCAAAGGTGCGCTCATCACCAATGAGCGTGTCGTTGTGATCCCATCCTGAGAGAGCCTCAACCTTGTCGAACCGGTTGCGAAGAATGTCTTCCTGTTCGGTGGTGAAGATCGGAATGTTCATGTCGGCGTGCGCATCGCGTGCGACGCCCTTGAAGATTGCCCAGTCGAAACCGAACATGCCTTCATTGCGCATGACGCTTTCGCCCTGCACCATGATGTCGTCACCGGACTCGCCGTCGAAGTCGTTCTCTTCGTTGCCGGCGAACATCACGTCATGGCCCTTGATGACACTGTTGAAGAACAGCTCCGAATTGTCACCCGCCGTGGTGTCGAAACCGCCACCGCCTTCGATCCAGTCATCCCCTTCATTACCCATCAGCAGATCGACACCTTCGCCGCCGACGATAAAGTCATCGCCTTCGCCGCCGAAGACCTCCGTGTCATCGACACCGACAAAGATCGCGTCCTTGCCGATCCCACCCATCAGAATGTCGAGACCGTTTGAGTTGGCGATAACGTCGTTGCCCTCGTCACCCTTGATGAAGTCGCCGCTATCCCCACTGTCGGTGAGAATGTCGTCGCCCGCGCCGCCGTTGACGAGATCGACGCCGGCACCCGATTCGATCCGGTCATCGCCGGCATCGCCCCAGATTCCGTCATCGCCGAAATCCGTGATGATCGTATCGTTGCCACTCGTGCCGCCGGCAACGATGTGCTCACCGCCGGTAAAGCGTAGATAGTTCACGTCCACACCCGGTGTACCGGGGTCGTCACGCGCAACCTTGCCGAGGCCCATGGCTTCAAGCGCTGCGTCGGTTCCCAGCGGATCAACGCCTGCCGCAGTACCGTTGTAGTCGGCCTGGTTGGCAGCGTTGACTTCGAGGACGAAGTCATAGTTGCCGAACGAATCCACGCCCATGTGGCGGTTGACGATGTCGTCTGCGGTGCCCCGGATACCGTCCGGGCCGGGCTGTGCGATATCGGTGTTCGCCATGATCATCTTGGCGAACGAGTTCTGTTCCAGCATGTTCAGGAAGTTCTGCCCCTGTGTGCGGGTCAGATAGTAAAGGCGATCGCCATCCTGCAGGTTCTCAAGTTGGGCTTCGAAGATCGCATTGAACGTCGAGCCGAGGAAGCCGCCAAAAGGCATCTTCTTTTCTGCAAGGCCGCCAATCCAGAGGTCGATCGCATTGAGGCCGCTGTTGGCCGCAGTCCATGTGCCGGTGCTGTTCAGGAAGGCCAACCTGTCCGCGTTGAACGCGTCAGCAGCTGCGCCCGTCAGGCTGTCGTCACCGAACACCAGGGCCCAGGCTGCATCCCGCTTGCCTGCCACGGTCGTTTGCCCGGTGATCGAAGAGTGGGTGCCGTAGGCGGCGATGAAGTTCACGACAGAGATCGGATTCTTCAGATTGGCCGCGAAATCGGTCCAGCTGTCATAGGGCGTCAGGAAGCTCGAGCCGGTTGCCGCATAGAGCTGTGTGCGCGCGTCGTTCAGTGTCGGAATACCGGTATCCCGACCTCTCGCGATGTTGATGGATGCGAGGTCGAGCGGCAGGCCGAGCAAGCTGTTTCGAAGCGCGCCGGTAATGAATTCGTCGATCTCGTTGCCGCGCTCGATGGTCATGCCGCGAACGATGGCGCCGGCGGCCTGATCCGCTGTCACCGTGCCATCATTGTCGAAGGCGACCGGATTGAGGAAGGCCGTGATCAGCCCCATGTTGTCGGTGCTTGTCACAGCACCATTCGCGTCGATGAAGACGCGCGGCATGTTCTCCGTCAGCATCGAATGACCGAAGCGGTAGACGGTGTTGGCGAACTCCGAGAAGATCGACGGATTGATGTCGGTAATGTTGTTGAAGACAAATGGGTCGATCGCCGGCTGAATCTTGCGGGCAAACTCCTCGAAGACCAGATGCTGATATTGCATCTCCGTTGCAAACCGCGCACCCTGGAACAGGCGTTCACCGTCCCAATCGAGCGTATCGGCAACGGCGAGTTGCTGCAGTGCCGTCATGGAGGCAAAGCCGGCTGGCAGACCGGTGATGCCCTCGCCAACCAGCCATTCGTTGATGAAGTCAAGGTCGCCACTGTTCAGAATGGTCAGCTTCTGCGAGTCGATCTGGCGATTGTGTTCCGAGTGGAAGATATGGTGGACAGCGGTCAGACCGATGTTCTCGTTGCCGCGGCCATCGCCCGTAATGAAATGACGATCAAGGAGCTCGTCGTCGTATTGCGCGATGTTCGAGGTAAGCCTGACGTCGTCGATGAGGATCTGCTGGCCCGTCCCACCACCATGGGTCACGACAATTCGAAGCTCCTGGCCGGCAGCACCGGCCGGAACAACACCTGAACTCAGGGTTACCGGCAGCCAGCCGCCCTCTCCAGGGATCGGCAGCACAAGGCTCGACAGGATCGCGCCACCTGCGGCAACGAGCTGAACCGTGCCTCCACCGAATGTCTGGTCGGTCCGGTCGCCGACATTGAGCGTCAGTGAATAGGTCCGACCGCCCTGCAAAAGGACACCCGTGTCATGCGTCAGGACAGCTGCGGAATCGAGGAACACGACATTGCCGCCCCCGTGTCCGGTTTCGGCGATAACAGTGGCCGTCGGGTCATAGACGCCACCGAAGCCTCCTGTGATGTCCCAGCCGGGAGGAGGTGTTTCGGTCCAGTTGCCGAGCGCGGCATCGACATTGACGCCAGGCGTACCATCCGTAAGGACGACCGCATCGAAGCCGTCAAGGACCGGCGGTGGCGTGCCGATACCGTCATCAGCATCCGCAGCCTTGAACTGGCCGGTCTGGCTGTCGAACGGGTTGGCCTGGTGGGCGATGTCATCAAGGAAGGCATGGCCGGTGCGAAGGGCACCGACACTGAACGTGTTCACAGGCGTGGCGAGATTGCCCTCAACAACGCTGTCGTCTTCGGTATTCGGAATATTGTCGGCCCCGATGCCGGTTATGATCAGGGGCAAGCCGTTGTCGCCGCGAATGAACTCGCCGTAGGCGTCGGTGCGTAGCAGCGGAAGGTTGATGACGTCACGATCGCTCAGCTCGATTCCGAGCAGCTCACGCGCCTGATCCTTGATGTCCTTCCAGGTCGGAAGTCCGTTTGCCGCACCGTCCAGCAGCTTTCCGGTGGCCACCGGCACATCGACCAGCTCGTCGTTGGGCCTCATGACATATTCACGCAGGAAGACCTGGTGGGAGGCGTGTGACGTATAGGTCTGGTTCTGGTCGACAAAGGATGTCGTCGTATTGGTCTGCGACCCGTCCGGCGTGGGTGCTGCGCGCGTCAGGACCATGAAATTTGTACTGCCTCCCGGCACGTAGAGCGGATCGTCGGGTTGCAGCGGAATGAAGACGGTGCCGTTGTTGCCTTTCGAGATGAGATCGAGGCCGTGGTCGAAGAACTGCCCGAAGAACGTCATCCAGGCATTGAAGGGAGCAGACAGGCCTTCATCCGGGGCAATGTTGGGGATAACGAGGGTACCTTGATCATTGACCGTCAGGCCGAGTTCTTCGGCGAACGCAACGAAAGCCGCGCTGGGATTGGCAGCAACAGCTGTCGCATGAGCGTGTGTTTCTTCGGCCACCGTGAGCGCTTCAGCCGCAGTCTGGATCGCGTCCAGCAATAGCGGATCCCCCGGCACATAAGCTGCGACCGCAGCATTGACCGCCGCCTCCGCAGTCGCAACTGCCGTCTGCGCCGTCGCAAGCGCGGCATCTGCCTCTGCCTGCGTGACCCGTGCGGCAAGCAACCGCTCGAGATCCGCTTGCGGATCCTCTGAGCCTGCATATGTCAGCGCCGCAAAAATCGCCGCCGGATTGTTGATGCTCATGTCAACGACGAGATTGGAAATAATGCGAGGATCGGCGTCAGCGACGTTGCCTGTATGTCCGCCGTTGACCGAAGGCAGGCTCGGCGAACCGACAACGCCATAGTCGTTGTTGGTGACAGCCGGCGATCCCGGAGGACCAAATGGCATTGTGTCGCCATCGGCGTCGTTGACGAAGCTGCCGTCCAGCAGCCTCGGCATCGACTGGTCGGCCGCACCCCAGGTCTCCCGGCCAGGCACAACGTTGTTGTAGGTCCCGTCGACCGTCCGAAGACCAGCCGGAACATGAGGATCTGGAATCGCAAGCAAGGCGCCCGGTGTCCCCGCGGGAACGACATTGCCCTCGGCATCGACATAGATTTCGGTCAGAGCCGTTCCGGCAGCATGTGCTTCGGCAATCTTGATCTGACGCAGAATGAAGATCATGTCCTGCAGATTCAGTGTAAATGCGGTCATTTCCCTCTCCCCTTAGAGCGCAAAATTCCCACCCGGCAGACAAGCGTGTATAGCCGGCCAGAATTTGTGTTATTGTCTGATTTTCTAGTTATATATTTTGGTTGACTATGCCGTCAGAGAACAAGGTCGAGCAAAAATCCAGACTATAGTATTACAGTGAAAGCAACGAAGGTCGCACCATCACGATATACTCAGGGCCAGCAGAAGCTGTCCCATGGGACAGTCATCGCCCGTTCGCGAGGACAGTCGGGGCGCTTTTGTTTGATCGTCAGCTGGAATGATCGAAAGTGTGTTGCCAGCAGGAAAAATATTCGCAAACATGAATATAATCATCGGCGTCGAGTTTCGGGGGGAGCATGGCGTTTGCGCAGAGCGAAATGACAAAACGGGTATGGCCCGAGCGCCTGGCCGTCACATGGCGATGGATGAAGGACCGGGTGCGCAAGGCGCGCCTCGAGGTGAAATTCATTCTCATCGCGTCGCTGATCGTCCTTGCCCTGATGTTCCTGCTTGGACTCTGGACGACGAAAAGCATCGAGAGGGCGATCATGCAGGGGGCGGGCAGCGTCGGAGCGGCCTACCTCCAGACTTTCGTCGAGCCGCTTATTTCTGAACAGGATATCCGCTCCAAGAGCCTGTCACCCGAGGTCAAGGCCAAACTCGATCAGCTTCTCGGCGACAGCCCGCTTGGCCAGCATGTGCGTGAGATCAAGATCTGGAACACCGATGGCAGCCTATTCTATTCGACGGCGGGGCAGAAGTTCGACAGGGAAGAGGTCTTTGACGAGCTGAGGCGTGCGACGAAGGGCGAAGTCGTCGTATCGCGCACCATGATCGCAAAACACCACTACTCCGGAGACGAGCGAAAGTCCGAATACATCGAGGTCTATGCACCATTGGTGCAGGACGCGTCCGGCAAGACGATCCTCGTCGGCGAATTCTACGAACGACCCAACTATCTGCTTGCAGAAATTGCCGGCGCATGGCGCTCGACGCTGATGATCGTGCTCCTCGTTTCCGTTCCCATGCTCGCTCTTCTCTACATGATCGTCCGCAGCGGCAGCCGCACGATCGACGACCAGCACACGGCGCTGCGCGCAAGCCTCAGGCACGCGCTGGAGCTGTCGAACCAGAACCGGCGTCTGCGGCTCGAGGCCGAACGCGCAAGACGGGAGGCCGGCAAGCTCAACGAGAAGATCCTCGACCAGATCGGTGCAGACCTTCACGACGGCCCAATACAGGTACTGACCCTCATCAAGCTCAGATTGAGCGACATGAGGCCATCCCCCGCAGAGAGCGACGGCGTGGTGGTTTCTGCCGAAAGCATGGGCAAGCTGCAGCACTTCGTCTCGGCCGTGCTGGAAGACATCAGAAACATATCCTCCGGCCTCGTCCTGCCTGAGCTCGACAACCTTTCGCTCAACGAAACCATTCTGCTTGCCGTTCGCCGTCACACGGACCTGACCGGCAATCGTGTCGCTCTAAAGGGTAAGCTCGATGTCGATCCGAGCCGGGGACATCTGAACATCTGCGTCTATCGCTTCATCCAGGAAGCGCTGATGAATGCACACCGGCACGCGCCAGGAAACGTCCAGCAGCTGCGCTATGGCATGCGGCGCAATCGCATTGTCATTGCCATCGCCGATATCGGCAGTCCACCGAAGGCGCAGGCCATAGCCCCGCAGCGCATTCGCCTGGGCAAGCTGATGCAGAAGCGTCGCATCCGTGCCTTCGGCGGCAAACTCCGTACGATCCGCCGCAGCAATGGCACGCTCGTCATCGTCCTGCTGCCACTGGAGTAATTCTGATGCCGCGGTCCGCGGAACCGGGGCCTGTCATCGGCAATTGCGCGAAGACGATAATACCAGTATAGCTCCAGATACCGATTTTCAGGATCGTCGGGATCGATCCGTCGAAAGGAGCGCCATGTCCGAAATCAGCTTGATCGAACGTGTTGGCAGGGAGCTCGGCCAGAGCGCGCCCGACGTGCCCCTCTACAAACGGCTCAAGTCGGCGATCGAGACTGCCATTCGCTCCAACGCGGTGAAGCCCGGCGGCATGCTGCCGGGGGAACGGGTTCTGGCAGAGAACCTGTCGCTGTCACGCGTAACGGTTCGAAAGGCGCTGGCGTTGCTCGAGGAGGAAGGGCTCCTCAACCGGCGCCATGGCTTCAGGACGGAGGTCGGATCGCGTGTCGAAAAGTCGCTTGCGACGCTGACAAGCTTTTCTGAGGACATTCGCGCGCGCGGGATGGAACCTGGATGCGTCTGGCTTTCCAAACAGATAAGCCGACCATCACCAGCCGAAATGATGGCCCTTGGTCTTTCCGCCAGCGCCATGGTCGTCCGTATGAAACGCGTCCGCACGGCAGACGGGCAGCCGATTGCGGTCGAGAGTTCAACGGTGCCGACGCGCTTTATTCCTTCACCGGATCTCGTTCGCGACTCGCTCTACGAGGCGCTTGCCGCGCGCGGTTTCATGCCACAGCGGGCGATCCAGCGGATGCGATCGAGAGCCGCCTCCAGCGAGGATGCCGCGCATCTCCATTGCGAGGCCGGCGCGCCATTGCTGGTGACCGAAAGACGCTGCTTCCTGCCCGACGAACAGATCGTCGAATATTGTGAGACCCGCTACAAGGGCGAGGTCTACGACTTCGTGTTCGAACTGCAGCGATAAGACCAGTTATAAACTGGTTGTATTCTGGTATTTTCCATCTATCGTGATGCCGAAATGGAGTGTCGCGGGTGCAACGGGAAGACATCAGGAATAGCCTCATCGTATCCTGCCAGCCGGTTCCGGATGGACCGATGGACGAGGCCGCGTTCGTCACGGGCTTCGCAAGAGCGGCTCTGAGTGCCGGGGCGAGCGCACTGCGGATCGAATCGGTTGCCTATGTCAAAGCCGTGCGGGCCGCCGTCACCGCCCCGATCGTCGGGATCGTCAAACGCGATCTTAGAGACAGTCCGGTGCGCATCACTCCGTTCCTGTCCGATGCGGAAGCGCTCGCCGATGCCGGCGCCGATATCGTCGCATTCGATGCCACTGATCGCGTCCGCCCGGCATCCGTGGAAGCGCTGGTGCGCGCGATAAAGGCCAAGGGCAAGCTGACAATGGCGGACTGCTCTTCGCTTGAGGATGCAGGGCGCGCCCTTGCTGCCGGCGTCGATTTTGTCGGCACCACGCTCTCCGGCTATGTTGGCGGCCCGGAACCCGTCGACCCTGACATCGAGCTGATATCAGCCATGCGTCGGCTCACACCTTTCGTCATTGCCGAGGGACGTATCCGCTTTCCCGAGCAGGCGGTATCAGCGGCAAGGGCCGGGGCATTTGCCGTGGTCGTCGGCTCCGCGATTACCCGCACCGAGCACGTGACAGGCTGGTTCAGCCAAGCGATCGGCGAAGCCTATCGGGCACCGTCTTCAACGGGAGACGGCACTGTCCTTTCGATCGACATCGGCGGCACCAAGACAATGGCAGCGCTTGTCAGCGGCGACAGGGTTGTCGAGGAGGTCGTGGTTGCGACCGAACGCGGCGCCGGACCTGATGCCTGGCTCTCGACTGTGTTTCAATCGACCGCCGGCTGGGCGGACCGCTATGCCAGGATCGGTATCGCCGTCACCGGCGTGATCGAGGATGGATCCTGGTCGGCCCTCAATCCGGCAACGCTTCAAATCCCTGACCGCTACCCTCTCATCGACCGTGTCACGCGGATGTTCGGCAAGCCGGCTACTGCCGTCAACGATGCGCAGGCTGCGGCCTGGGGCGAGTACCGGTTCGGGGCAGGAGCGGGCGCCCGGCGCCTCGTCTTTCTCACGATCTCGACCGGCATTGGCGGCGGGGTCGTCATCGACGGCAGGCCGCTTCTCGGTCTTGCCGGACATTTCGGGCTGATCCGCTCACCTTCCGAGGGACAGTCACCGTTCGAGGACCAGACATCGGGCCGGTGGATTGCCAGCGAAGCCTCGCAGAACGGCCACCCGGTCGATGCCGTCGAAGTCTTCGAGCGCGCCAGAAACGGCGAAAGCTGGGCGGCAGACATCGTCTCCGGCTCTGCCTTTCGCGCAGCAACGCTCTGCCGGGACATCCAGCTGATGCTCGATCCCGACCGGATCGTCATCGGCGGCGGCATCGGCCTCGCTCAGGGCTATCTCGACCTCATGGAAAGCCATTTCAAGGGATTGTCGCCGAGGCTTGCACCACGTCTCATGGCGGCAAGGCTCGGCCGGCATGCCGGTATCATCGGCGCTGCGGATCTTGCTGGAGGAGGCCCGGCTGCAGCGGGGAAATAACGACGTAAAACCAAACAAGAAAGGGAACGATGATGACATACAAAAACACGTCACTTGCACTTGCGGCAACGCTTCTTTCGGGCGTCGCCCTGCCTGGCATCGCAAATGCCACCGTCACGGTGCTTGGCTGGCCGGGCGGCTCGGAGGAAACGGCGCTGCGCGCCACGGTCGAAGCCTATAATGGCCAGGCCGGTATCAGCGATGCCGACAAGGTCGAGCTGCTGTTCTTCAACCGCGACGGCTTCTTCGACAAGCTGCAGGCCGACATGGCCGCCGGCTCCAATGCGTTCGACGTCAATCTTGTCGCCACCTATTCGATCGGTCGTTACGCATCCTACATGGATCCCATCGACCTTGGTCCGGATGCCGCGAAGGTCTTTGGCGAATCCGTCCTCAAGACGATGCAGTTCAACGGCAAGCAATATGGTGTCCCAACCGACCTTTCCCTGCATTTCATGTACTACCGCAAGGACCTGGTGGATGCGCTGCTGAAGGACGATGCGGCAAGGAAGACCTACGGCGAGATCGCCAAGAAATTCCTTGGAAAGGAGCTCCAGCCGAAGGATCCCGACAGCTGGACCTGGGACGACTGGGCGGCAACGTCCCTCTACTTCAGCAAGCAGGCAAATTCGGCAAGCCCCGTGCGTTACGGCACCGTCCTGCAGATGAAGAACCTTCTCTTCAACATGATGGTCTTCCAGTCGCTGCCGCGATCCTACGGCGGTGAATGGATGGACAAGGACGGCAAGATCACCGTCGACTCCAATGCCTACAGGACGGGTCTCGAGCTCTACAAGAAGCTCTATGACGCCGGCGCCTCGCCAAAGGACTCGCTGAGCTACGAATACGCCGAAACCAACGCCGCCTTCGGCTCGGGCCAGGCCGCGACAGCACTGCAGTGGAACGCCGCAGCGGCAGACCTGACCAATGCCGAAAAAACTCCGGCTGTCGCCGAGGTGACTGGCATCGTTGCTCCCCCCGCCGGTCCAGACGGACGCGCCGACCACATTCACGGCCTTGGCCTTGGCCTCAACAAGAATGCCAAGAACAAGGAAGGCGCGGTCAAGTTCCTGAAGTGGCTGGCGAGTGAAGATGCGGCCCTGCTTTATGCCAAGAGCGGCGGTTCCCCGGCACTGTCGCCAGATGTCGTCGCCAAGGTCGCCAAGGAACGTCCCGATCTCGTCAAGCTTGGCGAATTTGCCAGCAAGTACGGCTACGTCATGAATGGCGCAACCTCCGCCAACGCGCTTTCGGTCTACGAGCTGCAGGCGAAGGAATTCACCGGATACTGGTCCGGCCAGCAGGGGCTCGACGACGCGCTTGCCCATGTGCAGACCGGCATGCAGGATCTCCTGAAGAAATAGGACAAAGCCGGCGTCAGCCCTTTGGCTGTCGCCGGCATTCCCGGCGGATCATGATGGCTACCGTAAAACATGCCGAAGGCAGGGCCTACCTGACGCCGCTTGTGGCGTTCCTGCTTCTGTTTCTCGGCTTTCCCTCTCTCGTCAACCTGATCTATTCGGTCTCGACGGTCAGTTTCGAAAACCTGCGCAGTCCAAGCCTCACTGGTCTTGGCAATTACACCTCGGTGCTGGCCGACGGAGAGTTCTGGCAGGCCGTATCCTTTTCCATGCGGTTCGGCAGCTTGACCGCACTGATGGAATGCCTGATCGGGCTGTTCCTCGCGATCTTCCTTGCGCCGCTTCTGGCCAGGCGGTCCTTCCTGATGGCACCATTGATGCTGCCGTTGATGGTTGCACCGGCGATGGTGGGCCTGATGTACCGTCTCGTCCTGCACGAGTTTGCCGGACCGGTGCCCTATTATCTGTTCCTGTGGTTCGGGGACAGCCCCGCATTCCTCGATGTGACCAACGCCTTCCGTACCCTTGTCGTCGTCGAGACGCTGCAATGGACGCCCTTCGCCTTCCTGCTCTTCTACATGGCCTACGTGGCGATCCCGCTTGATGTCCGGGAGGCCGCCGCACTCGACGGAGCACCCTGGTACAAGATCCTCTGGTGGATCGAGCTTCCGCTGATGGCGCCGACCCTCGTCATCGCCTTCTTCATCCGGTTCATCGATGGCTTTCGCGTCTTCGACAACGTCTATGCCCTGACCGGAAGCGGCGCCGGCGGATCGACGACATCGCTCTCGATCTACATCTACCAGGCATTTTTCAAGCAGGGGGCAATCGGAAAGGCCGTCGCGGCGTCGGTCGTGCTGTTCATCGCATCACTGGCCGTGCTCTACGGCCTGAACTGGCTTGCCGCCCGCAGGAGGACTTAGGCGATGCTCAATGCTGCTCGCTGGATCGTTTTTGCTGTCGCCGCCTTTGCCATGAACTTCCCGGTGATCGTCACGCTCGTCACCTCGCTGAAGAGCACGCGGGAACTGTCGATGAATGCCGGCCTGCTCGTCAGCCAACCGACGCTCGAGAACTACCTTCGCGTCCTGACAAACACGGATCGCTTCAACATCTACTCCTATCTTTTCAACAGCACGATCGCATCCCTGATCGGCACGGGCCTTGCCATCGTGCTGGCGTTTCCGGCTGCCTACGCCATTGCCCGAAGCGAGGCAGGCAAACGAACACTCCTGCCTGTCATCATCAACCTGCGGGCCGTGCCGCTGATCATCTTCGCCATCCCGCTCTACATGATGTATCAATGGCTGGGGGTTCTCGACACGCAGCTCGGGCTCGGGCTCATCCTGACGATCGTCAATACGCCGCTCGCACTCGTCATCATGGTCAACGCGATTTCCGACGTCCCGCTGGAGCTCGACGAGGCTGCGAAGGTTGATGGTGCGAGCTCCCTTGAGATCATGCTCCTGATCATTCGGCCGGTCGTGCGGCCGGCACTCGTGACCACATTCATCTTCGGCTTCATCACCGCCTGGAACGAGTTCCTGTTCGGCCTTATGTTGACAACCAGTCGAGCCGTTCCGATGACGGTCGGCGCTTCGTTTTTCTTTGCAGCCAGTGGCGGCGGTGTCCAGTGGGGAACGGCTTCGGCCGTGATGATACTTGGCGCATTGCCGCCGGCCGTGCTTGGACTTCTCATGTACAGGCAGATTTCCGGCTCGATGACCGCCGGCGCCGTCAAGGGATAGGTCTTCCGGCGGCCTCTCGGGTGGCCTTGACCGGTCTCTTGCGCGCTCCGGGCCTCGAAGATCCAGTTTTCCGGACAGCGAGAAAAACGGCCGGATCGCTACTTGGCATCGAAAGTATAAAACATGCTTCCGCAATATTTACGCATCTTCCCTCAATATACATTCCACCGAGCCAAATCCTGCCCCAATGCTTGCATGATATACTTTTTGTTTCGACTGAACAAATTCGATCACAGGGACTTAATTGCCTGATTTTCCTGATTTAATTCAATATAGGATTTGGCATCGAAAAATTATATTATCGCAAATATGTTTTTACTGTTGCATGCGGAGTTATTTGCGCCTAGCATGTAATGACCGCGATACCAAGGACGATCAATAATACGTCCGGGTGGGGTTTCCTTAAACTGCAAGAATTCATTCCGTAGAAGTCATTCCTCGGAAGGTTTAACTACGCGCAGACAGAGGTCGCCCATGGAACTTGATCTTCATTCCATTCACCATGCCTCCACGCAAAAAGTTGCTCTTCTCGACGCCTACTATCCGGGCACGGAGACGCGCACCCATCGGGTCAGCGTCTTCGGTGCCGGCTATGTTGGTTGCGTATCTTCCGCATGTCTCTGCAATGACGGTTTCCCCGTCGTCGCAGTCGATCCCGATCCCTTCAAGGTCGACCATCTCGCCGACGGTCAGGCTCCGATCGTGGAGCCGGGTCTGGACGAGTTGCTTCACAACGCCCATGACGGCGCACTGCTAAATGCCACGCAATCGGCAGCCGATGCCATCAACGACACGGATATCTCGTTCTGCTGTGTCGGTACGCCAAGTCTTCCCGATGGAACGCTCGATACCAGCCATGTGCGGCAGGTTTGCGAGGATATCGGCAAGGCACTTCGGCACAAGAACGAGTTCCACATCGTCGTCATGCGGTCGACCATCCTGCCCGGTACGATGGAAGAGATCGTCATCCCGACACTGGAGACCGCTTCCGGCAAGGTTGCTGGACGTGATTTCGGCATTGCCTACTATCCGGAGTTTCTTCGTGAAAGCACGGCGATTGCTGACTACTACAAACCAGGCGCGATCGTGTTTGGACAGTATGGGGACGATACCCGTTCGATCGACGCCCTCAGGGACCTTGTCAGCGGCATCGACGTGACACCGCACGTCATCCCGATGCGAAGCGCCGAAATCGTCAAATACGCCAACAACTGCTGGCATGCCGTGAAAATCAGCTTCTCCAACGAGATCGGCAACATCTGCAAGGCCAAGGATATCGACAGCCATGTGGTGATGGACGTGCTCTGCTCGGACACCCGCCTGAATATTTCCCGGGCCTACATGAAGCCCGGTTTTGCCTTTGGCGGCTCCTGCCTTCCCAAGGATCTCAGGGCATTGACGGCACTCGGCCGGTCGATGAACGTTCCGACACCGCTTCTGGATGCGGCCAGGCTTGCCAACACCGTCCAGATCGATCACGCGCGTTCGCTCGTCGATGCGGCACCGCACGAAAAAATCGGCTTCATCGGCGTGACCTTCAAGGCAGACACCGATGATCTCAGGGAAAGCCCGCTCCTCGAACTGGTCGAGGGTTTCCTTGGCAAGGGCAAGGAGGTGACGATCTACGATCCACACGTTGCCAGGGATGCCAGCCAGGGCCGCAACTACCTCAGGCATATCGCCGTCCATTTGCGCGACAGCATGGACGAGGTCATTGCGTCCTCCGAGGTCATCGTCGTCGGCAACAAGTATCCCGGCCTGAAGGATGCACTCGAAGCCGCCGGCATGCCGGTTACGGTGATCGATCTCGCCCGCATCGAACGGCCGCAGAACGGGAACGTCACCTACCACGGTTTGTGCTGGTGATTGTTCTGCGCCGGCCGCGGCAGGTGGCCGGCGCATCCATCCGGTGCGGGTGGAGGGAAAGCCCGGGGGCTTCCCGATTTCTGTCAGCTCTTTGTTCATGATCAACAAGGCAGGAACCATGGCGGGGATACCGTACGCCGATCACGCAAGACCTGTTGCGACACCAGTGGACCGTCTGCCTGCTGTGTCGACGTTCGGCCGCGAGGGTAGTGCCGCCGCGCGCTTTGTTGCCTGGAGCGAGACATTAGAGGCGCATCTGGCCTATATCGTCCTTGTCGTCGGCATCGCCTGCATCACCCCGATCGACAGTCTTGCAAGCGCCCACTCGGGAGCGCTGTTCGGCCTCGGCCTACTTGCGATCTGGCGCTATGGCTGGGGACTGACACATTTCGTGCGGTCCAACATCTATCGCTTTCTTGTCTTTCCAAAAATGCGCAAGGTCGCCGATGACTGCATGCGCGCCAGTGATGGCAGCGCGAGCAAACAGCGTGCCTTTCTGCTCGTGACCAGCTACCGCATCGACAGCGATACGACGGCCGCCGTCTATCGCGCCGCATTCGAGGCGGCAAAACGCGCGCCCTGCGAAACAAC
Source organism: Rhizobium sp. BK181 (assembly GCF_014193305.1). Classification (NCBI taxonomy): domain Bacteria; kingdom Pseudomonadati; phylum Pseudomonadota; class Alphaproteobacteria; order Hyphomicrobiales; family Rhizobiaceae; genus Rhizobium; species Rhizobium sp. BK181. Next base: position 124,464 of record NZ_JACHZA010000014.1, on the reverse strand, counting down.
AGTCGTGGCATCCATTGTCGAGCTCGGCGACCAGCGGCTGATCAAGCTGGTTCATCGGCTGATCTGTGGCAGTGACACGAAGGTGTCGCTGATCATCACCCGCATTGCCGGCAGTGGAAAACGCGACGCGCTCGCCTATGCCTTCCGGGCAATCTCCCGGCAGGACCCAGGAGAGGACGACGTCGTCGCCGTCATCGACGGAGATTCGATCGTACCACCCGATCTCATCGGCAGATGCCTCGGCTTTTTCCGTGCCAGCAGCCGGGTCGGGGCGCTGACGACCGACGAGGTTTCCCGGGTGCACGGCAAGGCGAAGTTCCATATCTGGTACAGCCTGCGTTTTGCCCAGCGGCACATTCTCATGTCGTCGAACGGGCTGTCCCGCAAGGTGCTCACCCTGACGGGGCGCATGTCGATGTTCCGGGCATCGATCGTCTGCAATCCCGACTTCGTAAGACAGGTCGAGTCTGATTACGTCGATCACTGGCGCTTCGGCCGCCTGAAATTCCTGACTGGTGACGACAAGTCGAGCTGGTTCTGGCTTCTGCGCAACGGCTACCAGATGCTCTACGTTCCCGATGTCGTCGTCGCAACCGTTGAGGAACCTCCGTCGAAACGGTTTTTCCCGGCGGCGACGCAGTTGATGGTGCGCTGGTTCGGCAACATGCTGCGCACCAATTCGCGGGCACTGAGGCTCGGACCGCGCAAGGTCGGCTACTTCACCTGGTGGACAATCTTCGATCAGCGCGTGTCGATGTGGACCTCCCTTGCCGGACTGGCAATGGTGTGTCTGGTCGGGCTGTTCGAAACGCCATTCGCGTTCCTGATCTACGTTCTCTGGGTTCTGGTTACCCGCTACGTATTGACGCTGATGCTGTTCAATTCCAGACCGCGGGTGTCTGCCCTCTATCCGTTTTTCATCTACTTCAACCAGATCTACGGATCGATCATCAAGACCTACATCTTCTTCCATCTCAACAAGCAGCGCTGGACCCGCCAGAAGACAACGCTTGCAGATGGTCGTACCCGTTTCGCCGGGCGGCTTCGCGAAGCGTCCTCCGCTTTCGTGCAGGTCACCGCGGTCATGGTTTTCATCACACTCGTCGCTCTCGTGCTGGGGCAATTGGCTGTCCCGGACGCATCCATACTTGCAATGGCCTACGGACTGGACCCGATAGATTGAGGAAGCGGATATGAACGTCGTCAAATTCGAAGCCGATGTACAGCGCCAGCATCCACGTTTTAAGCTTCCCTTGAAATGCATCATCGAGGGCTATCGCTATGAGTGCCTCGACTGGTCGGTCGGCGGTATCGGCGTCGCGACCGGCAAGACCCGATTACAGGAGTTCGGGACGTTTCCCGTCGACCTGGAATTCCCCTTCGACGGCTTTGTCTTCACCCTGAGAGTGACCGCGCAGGTTCGCTACAACGATCCGGTCAAGGGACGTACCGGATTCCAGTACATGTCCCTGACCGAAGAACAACTCCGCTTCCTCCGTTATGTCAGGGATGCGCATCTGACCGGTGAGGTTGTCACCCTCAACGACCTTCTCGATCTAACGAGCCGGTCGATCGAGCACCACACCCGCAAGAAGGAAGCCGAACCTCTGGAACCCTCGGGACGCCATCGCTATGCGGCGCTCGCCAAGCGGTCGCTTCGCATTGGGTTGCTCGGAACTCTCTGCCTGGCGGTCGTCCTGTTCCTGTGGGGCGCGCTCTATCAGAAACTCTGGACCTTCCGCGCTGACGAGTCGCTCGTGACGATCGATTCAGCGCCCGTGATTGCGCCGTCCGACGGGGTCCTCACCAACGTCGTGACTGAAGGGGCGGTCAAGGCGGGCGATCCGGTAGCGACGATATTGCCGACGGCCAACAACAAGAGCATCAGCGTGCTCGCCCGCTGTGACTGCATTGTCCAGGACGTTCAGGTGGAACTGGACAGCCAGGTGAGGGCCGGTCAGCGGCTTCTTTCCCTGCGTATGGCCAATGCCAAGCCGCATGTCGTGGCGATGGTCGACTACACCGAGGCGCAGCGCCTCTTCAGGGGCGCGCGGGTGCTCGTCGATCTTCCGCATGGACCGCGGATCCCGAACGCATCGATCCGGGACCTGCCGAAGCTGACAACCACCGACCTTGAATCCGGCGACCGGATCCCGATCAACATCGACGTCGGCGATGCCGACCTGTCGTCCTTCGTCGGAACGCCCGTGACCGTCCGCTTCGTGCAACTGCCTTGGACGGGGCTTCCGCTCACCGAAGCCGTAAGCGAGGCGGTCGGGGCAATCGACACCGGGAGCACGCCACCTGCACAGCCGAAAGGGTGAGACGCGCCCCGCGTGCAACAGCACGTCAAGCGAGTTCGACAGTCTGCAATGACGAGGAAACGGACGGAGTCCATGCGTATGACCTGCACAAAGCGATCCCTCGCAGAATTGACGGCCCCGGTTCTGGCTGTCGTCGTCCTCGCCATCGGCCTGGCCCCGGCATGCGCGCGGGCCGCTGATAGCGCCGACGAGATCATCGACAGGATCCACCAGTCCATCCTTGACGTCGACAAGGCCAAGGCGCCAGCCGATCGCGTCAAGGCCTATGACCGCGCCCGCGACGGGCTGACCGCATTGAAACAGGCGGCAGAGAGCGGTGACGAGGCAGCGCGAACGGGCATAGACGGATTGAAGACGGATGGCATCACGCCCGATGTCGTGACGTCCGGATCGCTGAGCGCGATCTTGTCCAGCCTGACGGACAAGGGCGTCGATCCCGACGAGCGCATCGCCACGCGGGTGAAGATCGACGAGCTGATTGAAGAACTCTCGGCGCCGGCGCTGAAGGTCTCCGCTCTCGCCTATTATGCCCGCCAGATCGCCAGCGATCATGATGCGGCTCTTGCCCTTCTCGATCGGGCCATCGGCGAGACCGCCAAATTGACCTCGGCCCAGGAAAAGAACGCAGCGCTGAACGATATCGCCCAGGTTGGCGCATATGTCGAACCGATGCTGACCTCGAAGATCATCAACAGGGCCGTCAGCAGCATGTGGCCGACACGGATGCGAGGGTTTGCGCGCTACGACGTTGCCCTTCGTATCCTCGGCGATCGGAAAGTCGGCAAGACGGATGTCAGGGACGCCAAGTTCGACGATCTCTCCGCCGCAATCGAAACCGAACTCTCCGCCGGCCGGATCGAGCAGGCCCTGCTTCTCGCCCTCGCGGTCGATCCGGAATCGTCGAAACATCGCGCGCAAGCGATGAATGAGGTGCTCGATGCCGCGCTCAAGGCAAATGCCGTAAACCTGTTTCCGGTGCTGTCCACGAGCCTGGCCGACAGGAGCGACCAGGAAGACCTGATCGTCCGCATCGTGAAGAACCGTGTCGATGCCAATCGCCTGATCGACGCGACCGCAATGACCGAAGCGATGGAGACCGGTCCGGGACTTGCGGAGATCGACTTCATCCTGGCGACCGAACTTGACGATCGCGGCCTGACCAAGATGGCCCTCGAACAATATCAGCGAGGCACGACCATCGCCAAGGCGTTGAGCGGCGAGGCGAAGGAAGCAGCCCTTATTGCGGCGATCAGCGGTGCTACCGATCTGAAGCGCTTTGACGATGCCAGCGCCTTTGCAGGCCAGCTGACGGACATGGCGGGAGCGTCAAGTGCGCTTGGCAATCTTGCAAAGGCATTCGCAGACAGCGACGACCTCACCAAGGCTGAAGCGCTTCTGCCGAAAATTGCCGAACAGAAGGACCGCGAACAGGCCCTTTCAGGCATTGGTCGTGCGAAGGCAAGGGCAGGCGATCTCAATGCGGCAGCGAGCATTGCAAACGAGATCGCAAACGATGAGGACAAGGGTCGCGTGCAGTCGGAAATCGTCCGGGTCTTTGCCCGCAGCGGCAGGATCGACGATGCGCTCGGCCTTGCAACGTCGATCAAGGAGCCGGAGTATCGCGTTGAAGCCCTGCTGCGCCTCGCCAAGGAAATGTCCGGAAAGAGCGGGGCTGACCGCGCCCGCGATGTCGTCGGTCAGGCCATCAGCTTCACCGGCGGCATAGGCAAGGCGCAACAGCGTGACGACCTCTATTTGGACATCATCGACTACCTGTCAAAGTCCAATCAGATCGACCTTGCCAAATCGCTCGTCGGAAAGATTTCAGACGAGAAGCTGAAGGCCAAGGCAGCCGGACGCATCGCAAGCCGCGCCGCCCTGTCCGGCGATGCCAAGAGTGCGTTTGCCTATCTCGACAGCCAGCTCTCGGCGGGCGAGGAGGCCATCAGGGCCGAGGTGCTTGTCGCAGCCGCGAGCGATCCGGCCTATGTCAAGACAGCTGTCCTTTCCACCCGTGACATTCGCGATCCGATGTTGCGCGTGAAGACGTTTCGGGCCATCGCTGAAGTGCAACTCTCCCATCTCGACCGCCTCGGTTTCGGGATGGGCAGGGGCGAGCCTGCGGACTACGTGATGCCAGTGAGCGGGGCGCAGGACAAGGACCAATCCACCGCAGGCGTGTCCAAGTCGATCTTCAGCGACGGCAGGATGTCGATCCATACGACGTCGATGTCGACGCCGCCGCTTGCCCAGGGCTATCCAGATATCAGCAAGACCGCAGCGACCACGCGCGCGATGATTCCGCTGCCTGTCGCGGGGCGTGTCTCGATAACGCTTGGAAACCTCAGTCCCTATGAGAGCAAGTTCATGGAAGATCTCGCCGGCGGATCGACCGGCCTCTCCCATGCGGCACGGGCGCAGGGCCTGCTTTACCCGCGGATCATTGTTGTCCAGAGCGGCATCTATACGCTTGGCAGTCTGGCGATGCAGCTCGGCAGCGTCGGCGACACGCCGCTCATCGAACGGGACGGTGATGTCGTGACCCTTCGCGCTCCCTTGCTCGTCGGCGAGGAAGCAAGCCTGATCCTGTCCGGCCAGGAGGCCTCCGTCTATCGCCTGTCGGCAACTGGCGGTGCCTTCATGGCGATTGCCGGCAAACTCTACATCCAGGACACGACGGTGACATCGTGGGACGAGACGCTGAACGAGCCGAGGAGCTCCAGCAAGGCCACGCGCGGATCCTTCCGCCCGTTCATTGTCGGCTGGAGCAATTCAGAAATGTATATTGGCGGATCGGTCATGGATTCGCTGGGCTATGCAGCCTCGAAGTCATTCGGGCTGACTTTTTCGGCCGGTCCGAAGGCCATCGCCAAGGCCCGCGATGCCTTGAAAAACCCGACCGGCATTGTCGTCGAGAACTACTTCCACAATTTCGAATATGGCTTCTACTCCTATGAAGCCGATGACATCTCGCTTGTTGGCAACGAGTACGCAAACAATGTTCTGTACGCGGTCGATCCGCACGACCGCTCGCAGCGGCTGCTGATCGCGCTCAACACCGCCCACGATACCATGGTGAAGCATGGGATCATCATCTCGCGCGGCGTCGACGCCAGCTGGAAGGTCGGCAATGTCGTCTTCCACAACAAGGGCTCCGGCCTCATGCTGGACCGCGACAGCGTCGACAACCTTCTCTATGGCAACTTCTCCTTCGAAAACGACCAGGACGGACTGACCTTCTTCGAAAGCAGTTGCAATCTTGCGGTCGCCAATGCCTTCATCGACAACGGCCGGTCCGGGATCAGGCTTCGCAACAGCTGGGATGTCGCCGTCAGGGACAATACGATCGTTCGCAACAAGCTCGAGGCGATCAGCGGTTACATCAGCGACCTGTCTTCCGCGGAAGACGAGCACAGGCGCGATCTTGTCATGGATCCCTATGTGCCACTGACAACCTTCACGGCGACGGGCAACCTGATTTCCGCCAACGGCAAGGGGATCAAGGCGGACGGTGCTTCCGGCGTGACGCTGGCGCAAAACGAATTCCAGAGCCAGGAAGGACGCCTGCTCGACGGCGACGCGCGTCCCTTCGAGGGACATGTCCTGCGCTTCAACGGGCATGAACCTGTCGCAATCGCCTCAACATGCCGGCCGCTGCGCCCGGCCAACTATGAATGTGCGTTCCGCAAGGCCGGACTGGTCGGGGAAAACGATGCCCTCTTCTTCGACAGCAAGGCAGAAGGCAACTGCACGGATACGCATGGCTCGGTCCAGTTCGATGGCTTCCACGCAAAAGGAGACAGCACGTGAAAAAAGCGGCTCCCATGTTCCTGGCCGCGCGCCACGGGCTTGCCTTCCTGGCCCTCCTATCAAGTGTGGCAATATCGCCCCTTGAGACGCTGGCGGCGGCTCCAGAGACAACCGACAGCGCCTCCTATCAGGGCCTCTTCGACGTCGCAGCCCGCAGGGCATTCCTCGCGCAGAAATCATCGTCCGACGCACGCAAGGCATGCCTGTCGGTCGATGTTGATCCAAAATGGATGGACATCGAGATCGTCAAGGGCCTGACGACCACCGAGGGCTACGGAACCGACGGGTCCGGCAACCAGTATGCCTTTGCTGTCATGGTGCTGTCTGGCCGCGCACTCGCAGGCGACAAGCGTGCGGAGGACATGCTGAAGCTGTTCCTGCTGAAATGGGCGGACGCCGGCGCATTTTCTAAGACCGAGAAAATCCACGACGCCTATTACGCCCTGAAGCGGCTGATGCTGCCGACCGTTGTTGCCTTTTCGATCATTCGCGACGGGCTCAGCGATGAAGACAAGCAGAAGCTCACTGCCTGGATCGATCCGCTGGTTCGGCGCACCGACCAGATGTTCGAGGGAAGTGTCGACTACAACAATCACCGGTATCTCGCCGACAGCGTGCTGATGGCCTGGGGCAGCCTGACCGGCGACCGGGCGCTCTATCAGAAGGGTATCGACCGCTTCCGCGTCATCCTTGACGATGCGCGCGCCGACGGCAGCCTGCCTCTCGAAACCCGCCGCGGTGCGCGCTCCCTCTGGTACATGCGCCAGTCGCTGACGAGCATGACCGTCATGGCTGAAATCGCCAGGGGCGCAGGCGACGATCTGTTCGACGCCACGGCCACGTCAGACGGTGCCAAAAAATCGATGTGGACGGTGCTGTCCTACTGGATGAACGGCATGACCAACCCGATCCTGGTCAACGCCTACGCGGCGGAGAACTATATTCCAGGTCCGGAGGAGGATTTCATGAAGCCCGATTTCGGCTTCCTGGAAAACCGCGGCAACGGACGGCACTATCTCGCCTTCCTCGAAGCCATCGCAGTGCGCGAGCCGGAGAACTTCCCGGGCAGGCGGGCAGGGGCCCTCCTCGAGCGGGAAGGTGCGAACGAACGTCCTCTCATCGATGAGTTCGCCGGTGGCAACGCCACCTGCTTCTGGAGGCAAGGATGACCCGTTGCCGGAACCGCCGCCGCTCTGTTCTTGTCGCCGCCATGTGCCTCGCCCTGTCGACGCCTGTCCTGGCAGCCGACGAAGCGGCGTCAGAACTGGTGGTAGAACCGGCACAGCAGGTCGATCTCCTGATCCAGCGCCACGACGGCGACGGTCTGGTCAAGCTCGCCAGACAATTGCAAGGTGGGGATGCGGTCTCGGTCGACAATCCGCTGCGGGTTCCGGATTTTCCAAAGGCACGCCAGGCGTTTGAAGCTGCCGTGACGATTCCGGGTCCAAGACAGGGCGAAGCAAAGCTCTTTCTCGCCAAGATGATGCTGAGCGGGGAGGGGGGACCGGTCGATGTCGACCGCGCGCTGTCCCTGCTTGAGGATGTCATCAAGGCAGGCAACGCCGAAGCCGCATTTCTTCGCGGGCAGAGGCTGGCATCGCGTCCAGACCGGATCGCGCAGGCGCGTGATGACCTCAATCTTGCCCTTCGCCTTGGCGACGCGGCGGCAGCATTCGAGCTTGCCAGGCTTCCCGGCTCGACCCCTGAACAGGCGGCCGCCATGACGCAATTCGGCATCAACCTCCTTGGCCAGCGAGCCGCGCGCGGCGACGCCAACGCCGCATTCGATCTTGGCGGCTACTATCGCAGGCTATCGGCCAAACCGGAGGATCAGGAAAAGGCACTCTCCTGGTACCGCAAGTCGGCGGAACTCGGACAGGCGACGGCCACACTGTGGGTCGCCCGGCTGCTCGCAAATCCGGACTCCCCGCTGTTTGATCCCGCCGCCGCGGTCAAGCAGTACGAGGCGGCCGCGCGCGACGGGTCGATCGAGGCTGCACAGGAGCTGGTCCGCGATTTTGCCGATGCCGGCAAGCTTTCCGTGCCACCTGCAGTCTATGACACCTGGATCGGAAAGCTGATCGACGCCAAGGACGCCACGGCGGTCCTCTACTATTCGCAGGCATTGCAGGAGACGGCCGAGCAGCGCAGGACGTCGTCGGACGCCCTTTACGAGGCGACGATGTCCGGCCGGGTGGCTCCCGAGGACCTGGTCCGGATCGGCGAGAGCTTCCGGGACGGCGCCGGCGTCGTCATCGACCAGACCCGCGCGGCAAACATTTTCAGGCTTGGCGTCGAAAACGGATCGGGCGCGGCGCTGACACGGTTCGCCCATATCGTCATCGATGTCCCGTCACTGCGCAGCCATGAAAATGTGGCGCTTGCCGCCGCCAAGCTGTCTGAGCTTTCCTCAAAAGGCAGCGTTACCGGGGAAATGCTGCTTGGCGACATGTATGCGAAAGGCGTCCTTGGCGCCGTCGACGAGACGAAAGCCATCGATCACTATCTCAAGGCTCTTGCACATGCAGAATCGGTCGAGGTCCTCAATCGCGTTGCCGACGTCTACCTTTCCTCCCCCGACAACGATACGCAGAGGAAGGCCTTTCCCTTCATCGAGCGCGCATCGAGGGCCGGCAGCGAAAGCGCCATGCTCAAGGAGGCCCAGGCTTACGCCGATGGCAAGCTCGTCCGCCAGGACTTCGACAAGGCTGTGACCCTCTACAGGAAGGCAATCGCGCTTGGTGCCACCGACGCACTGGTAAACCTTGCCAACCTCTACCTCTCGCGTGGCGGAGACAGCGCGTTCAAGGACGCGCATGAAGCCTTCTCCAGTGCGATTGCAGCGGGAAACCGCGAAGCGCCAGTGGAAATGGCAAGATTCCTCAAGGCCAACGGCAAGCTCGACGAAGCGATCAGCCGATTGACCACGGCCGCCCGGAAGAAGAACAGCCCGGCTGCCGTCGAACTTTACCAGTACCTTTCGGAGCGGGCCCAGAATCCTGATGTCGGCATCCAATGGCTGCGTCTTGCACTGAAGACCGTCAGCGATATCCCACGCGAGAAAGTACGTCTGGCAAGCGCCATGCTGCTGCCTTCCGACGTCAGGCTGAACGGTCAGGCTGCCTTCATGCTGCGTGAACTTGCCGGCGCGAATATTCCAGGTGCCGCCGTTGCCCTCGCCAATGTCTACATCGAGGGGAAAGGGGACGCGAAGGATGTTCCGGCCGGCCTGGAGCTGCTCGAACAGGCATCGCAGAAGGGTGAGATCGATGCCCTTACGAAACTCGGCGATCTCTACATGGATGGCCAGTTTGTCGAGGGCGACGAGCCGCGGGCCGTCGGCTACTACCGTGCCGCGCTGGTGATCCATCCGACAGATCCGTCCGCTAACATGCGCCTGGCGCGAGCCTATCGCGAGGGCCGCGGTGTCAAGCGCGATCTCGCGGTCGCGGCGACCAACCTGAAGACGGCCTCCGATGCTGGCAATCCGATGGCGACACGCGAACTTGGCCTCGCCTACATGTGGGGCAGCGGTGTCGAAAAGAAGGAAGACAAGGGCCTTCAGCTGCTGCGCTCGGCGGCCGACCATGGCTATGCATTTGCCTGGCACGACCTTGCCGAAACCTATGGTTCAGCCGTCGGACCCGGTGTCGATGCATCGCAAGCATTCCGGATGAACATGCGCGGCGCAAAGGAAGGTCACGTCTCCGCGATGATCGGGGCCGGCATCGCGCTTCTGTCCGGCTTCGGCACCCAACGCGATCCCGAGGCTGGCATTCTCTGGCTGGAACGGGCGTCTGCGAGCACCGGATGGGATGCCTCCGACGCCATGTACCGTCTGGCCGAGGTCTATCAATACGGCATCGGTGTCGACAGGAACCTTGAAAAGGCACGGGAATGGGAGCTTCGTGCCGCCAATGCGGGAAGCACCACGGCAATGTTTCATCTCGCCCTGCAACTCGAAGCCGACAATACGGACGCAAGCAGGGCCGAGGCCATCAAATGGTTGGAGAGCGCCCGGGCGCTGAAGCATGTCCAGGCCGCCAAGAAGCTCAGGACGATGCAGGCGGGAGACGGCACGGCCGCATCCTCGCAAGGGGCAGAAGACAAAGGGGTGGAAGACAATGGTGTGGAAGAGTGAGCGCCAACGCAGCGTCACGTTTCGCAAGCGTCTGCCGCGTCCGCCGCTCAGCGGCGTGAACCTGCAAGGAACCCCCGAGAGCAGTTGGCGGGTGCTGGCGTGCACCGCGCTGATTGTTCCGGCACGTGGCGATCGCGATCACGGCCCATCCAATGACTGGGTCGTTCTGGTGAGAGACGAAATCCTCTCGCAAGCGCGCCAGCGCCTGCACCGGAGAGGAAAGGCCACCCGAAGCAAGAACGACGACGACCGGAAGCAGTAAGGTGATGTTGGCATGGCGAACGGAAACAGCAGATTGAATGCGGTAGAGGCTCGAAACGGCCGGCCATTTTTCGGACTGGCCGTGACTGCCATGCTTGCCCTATACGCGCCGATCCTTTCGACCGGGGCGATCGCCGCCCCGGGCACGTTGATCCCGTTGAGCCCCGATTTCGACTACTCGCATATCTGCGTCACGCCGCCCGCCGCGCCTGCACCGCGAAACTGGAGCAGCTGGAACGGCAAAAGCGCCGGCACGATGTCACCGGACGACATGCTGAGAGATGCCCAGACGCTCTTCAATCCCTATAGCCGCTTCACAAGAAGCCCGGCCACCGCCGAACGTATTGCCCGCTACCTCATAGAGGTTCCCTTTGCGGGATCAGGACGGGCACTGCACCTTTATGGCCGTATCCTTGCAGACAAGGATGATGCTTCTCTTCACGGCGATGAGATCGTCAAGGTCGAGACTGAGGCAATCAGGCGCGGCACGATCGAGGCGGGAACTTTCCTTGGCAGGCTCTATCGCGAAGGGTCCGTCATCCCGGCCGACGCCGCCAAGGCGCTGAGCTACCTGACAGCGGCAGCAAATGCCGGCGATCCGGCCGCCGACCTCGAGCTTGCCCGTCTCTATTTCCGCAATCCCCAATTGTCGAGCAATCCGGATGAAAGCCGTGTCTATCTTAATCGCGCCGTGGCAAAGCTGTCGGAAAGGCTGGGAACGGGCGATTGTAGCGTCCTGACTGCATTCGCCGACATCATGACCGATGCCGATCTCGGGCTCGATGACCGGGCGGGATCCGCACAATGGCTGCAGGCCGCGGTGAAACTCGGCGACGTCAGGGCCATGTCGACACTTGCGCGGCGCTATCTGCAGGAGACCGATGACGCGAGCAGGCAACAGGGGACCGACTTGCTGAGACAGGCGTCGGCGCTTGGCCATTCCGCAAGCCGGCTTGCCCTTGCCGACCTTCTGCTTTCGACCTCGCCTGACGGCAGCGGCCGGACCGAGGCATTCAACCTGCTTGCCGCGGAGGCAGAGCGGAACAACCCGCGCGCCTATGAAATGAAGGCCGCCTACTATCGCGGCGGCTACGGGGCCGGCGTCGATACCGGGCTGGAGCAGCAGAATCTCGAGAAGGCAGCGGCACTGCCGGATGCCAATCTGAAGACGCTGGAACGGCTCGGCACGCTCTATGCCGGAGGCTCTGCCAGTGCCGCCGACTTCGAGCGTGCCAGGAAAGTGTTCATGAAGGCTGTCGATCGTGGATCGTCCCTTTCGGCCTTCGAGCTCTACAGGCTTTCGTCCGGAGACAAGCCATCGATCAAACTCGACGAGGATCCGCTCGCCTATCTCAAGACGGCTGCGGACCGGGGCCTTGGGGTCGCGATGAGCGAACTTTCGTCGCTTTATTCCTGTGGCGCCGGCGTCGAGAAGAACCCTGAGATCGCCCATGCCTGGCTCGAAAAGGCCGCCGCCGCCGGCAATGTGGCAAGCCTCCTTGCATTGGCGGATGAAGCGGCAGCCAAACGGACAGATGCCGGAAGCGCCGCATCGCTCGACTTTCTCAAGCAGGCGGCCGAACAGGGCGACGTCGAAGCCATGATGCGCATCAGCCTGTCCTATCGCGACGGGCGCGGCACGCAAAAGGACGGCGAGGCAGCCGAAGCCTGGCACAAGCGCGCCGTGACATCCGACCCCGGCGTTGCAGCGGTGACCGAGGCACGCTCGCTTCTGTCGCCCGATGCTCCCGAAAAACGCGATGCCGTCAAGGCACGCGCAATCCTCGAGACAGCGGCCGCGACAGGCAACCCGGACCTGCTCTTCGAACTGGCGAGGCTTTATGCCGATCCCGATCCGACACTCGAGCCCGATCCCCGGAAAGCTACATCGCTGTTTGCGGCGGCAGCCGCCAAGGGAAGCGTTCCGGCCATGCTGCGGCTGGTGGACATGAGGGTCGCAGCCGCGGATGGTGGTGGCATGGAATGGCAGCAATGGCTCGGCCGGGCGAGCGCCACAGGCGATCTGCGCGCCACCCTCGTGCAGGCCGACGTCGAGGGCCGCGACGACCGGAAGGCCGCCATTCTGAAGTCTGTGCTCGACCGGCCACTCTGCTCGGAGAAGGAACAGGTGCAGGCTGCCCTGGCGATGCGGTCCGTGCCGCAGTTCAGGCAGAATTATTTCGATCTGTTCGACAGGGTCATGGCAGCGCCGATGCGGGACCCGACCACGCAGTATCAGGTCGCAAGGTTCCTTCTCAATGAGCGCCCGGCCGACAAGCCAAGAGCGATCGAGCTGATGAAGACCGCCGCGGAAGGCGGAAAGCGCGAGGCCATGCGCGAGATCGGCCGGATGTACGGAGCCGGCGATGGGCTGCCGCTCGACGAAAAGAACAGCTACATCTGGCTCCTGAGAAGCGCTCGGCTCGGTGACGAGGGCGCCCTGGAAAGCCTGGTCAAGGAGATTCTGTCCGAGCAAAGCTCGCTCAATGATCCGACAAGCGGCGACGCAAAGATCGATATCCTGCTATGTGATCTCGCGGCCGAGAATTCCGCCCAGGTCGCCAGTCTTTTGTCCAGGCTTTATCTGAGGCTCGCCGAAGGAAGCCCGGCCTTTGCGCCGGCGGCAAAGACCTGGACCCTGAAGGCTGCCTCGCTCGGAAGCGGGCCGGCCATGCTCAACGTCTCCGATTTTTATGCCGCCGGCACGCACGGGTTCGAACATTCCGACAGCATGAGTACCGAATGGCTCGCCAAAGCGGCGCACGCCGGATACCGCGGGGCATTCGAGAAGTACGCGATCGCGTTGCAGATCGGGTTCGGCACGAAGCCCGATGCAGAAGAAGCGCAGCGCTGGCTTGGCCGGTCGACCGACCAGGCAAGATGAAGAGATGAAGGCAGGAGCAGGCGTCATGAAGAGCACCCTTTGCATAATACTGACCGCTCTGATGGCAACAGTTGTCGCCATGCCGGCGTCGGCCAAGGTTGTGAAGCCGACGCCGAAGCCCGTAGTCGAGACCTACGCAAACTTCGAGGCGATGCGGATCGCAAAGGGATGGCCTGACGCCGCCGCAGCAGCGAGGCTTCCCCTGCCGAAACGGCTGCTGATTGCAACGGCAGCTCTGACCACCAAGGACAGGATGGTGCGTGATCCCGATTACGGCTTCGCGCTTCTGCTCGCCCAGCCGACGTCGCGGGACGCCACCAGGCTTCTCGCCAAGGGCGTACTGATGAACGACTATAGCTTCGGGGAGAGGACGCCGGCTGTCCTTCGCTCGCTTGCAACCGAAGCGATGCGCGGATGCAAGAGCTGTGTGGCGGCCTATGGGTTGATCCACTTCGAAGGCCAGGACATCCCCCGGAATGACGCGGTCGCCTATAAATGGTATCGCTGGGCGGCGGTCGTGGGAAATGCAAAGGGTATCGAGGCATTGTCCCTTGCTCTTGTCGAAGGACGCGGTACGCCGAAGAATATTGTCGAGGCCAAGAAGTGGGCCGCCCGCCTCGAACCGGCGCGCCGGGCAAAGCTCTACACCGAAATGGCGAAGCGGGTCGTGCTGAGCAACAGCGAGGAGGACATGGCGGCAAGCTCCGACCTCCTTCTGCAATCGATGGCACTCAATCCCGCCGATGCCGGCCGGCCGGCAAAGCAGCTTCTCAATCTCGACTACGCTGCGGAAGCGCAGGACAAGGCAATGGCGGCGATCCGGGCAGCCGGGCCAAAGGCTGATCCAAATGCGCTGAAGATCATGGCAGAAGTACTTTGGAAGAGGGGAACACCTGGGGCGGTTGCCGAAGCCGTCTCGATGTTCCAGACATTGGCCCAGGGCGGCGATCCCGAGGCCGTCGACTACCTGTCCAAGGCGCTCGCCCGCTCGGATCTCGACAAGGACAAGAAAGACAAGATCATCGCAAGTCTGACCCTGGCGGCAGACAGTGGTTACGCACAGGCCTCGAAGGCACTTGGCAATGCCTACTACTACGGAACCGGGGTCGATGCCTCGCTCGAAAAGGCCGAAAGCTACCGCGAGCGTGCTGCCAGGCAGAATGATCCCGAGGCCCAGTATCTACTTGGCATGATGCTGCTGCAGTCGACGAGCGATAGACAGAATGACGAAAAGGGCCGGCAATGGCTGGAGAAGTCCGCGACAGGTGGATATCCACTGGCACGGGCCGCGCTCCAGAAGCTGTCGTCGAATTGAGCTCCGCAGCAGGATGCCTGCCTCATAAAGGATCAGCAGTCGCGCAGCGGCTCCAGCTTTGTCTTTCCCGCCTTTGTCTTCCTGGCGTCGCCATCAAACGTGTTGCCGCAGACTTTGCCCTGCGGGCCACGCTGCGCCTTGACGACGCCGACACCCACTTTCCGGAAGGTGTTGCCGTAGACGTCATTGTTGATGCCATCCGTGTCGCTGTCGCCGCCGAGGCGCACACCCGCCCCCCTCACGTCGCTGACGGTGTTGTAGCGGAATACGTTGTTGTTCCCGCGAGAATCAAAACCGGCGGAATTCTTGTCCCTCTGGCCACTGCACTGGTTGTGCTCGACGATGTTGCGGCTCGATCCCTCCTTGATGTCTACGCATTCATTGCCGTTCGTATCGATGACATTGTGATGCACGTGGTTGCCGTCGGAAGCATCGACGGCGCGGTCGGGTGCTCCATGGGCGCCGCGCTGCTCGGGCGCGGTGCCGATATAGATTCCTTCACCGTTCTTGCCGCCGCCCCTGAAGGCGAAATCATAAAGGCCGCAATTGCCGATCGTGGAATAGGCAATCTCGTTTTGACGCGTCTGGTAGCGCAGCCTGATGCATTCGCCACCGGCATTCCTGACCGACATGTTCACGATGCGAAGACCCGTCACGCCATCCCCGGGCCTTTTGCCGACCGCATAGATCAGCTTGTCCCTGTAACTGCCCTTGTCGTGGCGGGCGCCGAATTTTCCATCGACCGTGAAGCCCCGCAATTCGAGATAATCATGATTGATCTCGATCACCCTTGCTGCACCGCCGCCCTTGACGACCGCAGAGCGCGGACCGGTGATGATGATCGGCTTGCCGGGCCTGCCGTCGCGGACCGTCTTGAAGTCCTGGTAGTAGATCCCCGGCTTCAACCGGATCACGTCGCCTGGCGCAGCTCTTTCAAGCGCGGACTGGATCGTCCTGCCTCCGGATGGCGTAACGTCAATCGTCGCCGAAAGCCCGGGGCTGGCGAAGGCCGTGCATGCACAGATCACCGTCACAAGGACGGCGTAATGACGGGACGGGAATGCAGGGGCCATTGCATGTCTCTCGCGTTTCATCGACGGATTGAGGCGGGCAGTGCAAGCAGGCTTTCCAATGGCAGATGTTTCGACATTCAGCCAACGGCCAACCATGTGGAATTAACGCAAGACTTTGTCAAATCATGGATAGGAGACAGACTTCCATCACCCCTTGCCTCGTGAAACGTGACGCCCGTCGATTTCAGACGCGATATCGCGTTTCGAGATCGACATCGAAGGAGAAGAACCATGTTGAAACTCGTCCTTGTCGCCTCCGCCGTCCTGTCACTGTCCGCACCGGTTGTCCTTGCCGACAGCCCCTGGTACCGGATCGTTCCGGTGCCGAACGCGCCAGGCTGCAAGGTCCTTGCCGACCCGAGCGGCCGACCGATCCAGCAGCGATACGAAAGCGGTGGCGCCCGTATCTATGCCATAGGGGGCAAGGCCTGCCCTGAACGGTTCCCCGGCGACAATTACGCCACGATCTCGACGGCTCGCTCGATCACGACAGACGGGAACTTTGCCCGGATCATTACCAAGACGCGGAAGCTCGTCGTGACCCGCGGCGGCACCGGGAGCAACTATACCTTTGCAATCAACAAGCTCGACGTTCCGAGATAAACACAATACGATGGGGGCAGGGCTGCCCTCGACCAACCGGACCAGGTCCAGCCACGAACGTAAATGTGGTATCGTTCCCACATGTTCAGCGATACGCCCTCCGTTTATTTGGGGGTATTGCTCATGCTTCGATTGCCTCTTCTCTTCCAGGAAGCCGACACCCAACTTCGCCAAAAAAACGGGCGGTAGGCTGCGACAACGGGCCCGTTCGAATGTCCGCTTGCTGCGCGCCCGGGCGCGCCTGCGCCGGCGTTACATTCAAGGCTTCCGTCCTGTACTTCATTGGCCGCGCAGCCAAGCGTGTGCTAATGTGAACGGAGAGGGCAGAGTGATACCGGTGTAGAGGATATCTCTCCGGTACATATCGTTGTTTCCAATCCGTTTGTGGAGTTGGTTGGGCTTCAGCTCCAACCCATGCGTCTGATGCCCTCGTTCGACTCGCGTTTCCCTCAATGCTGATGTGACCGTTTCAATCTGATGGTAGTGACAAGGAGGGTACCATGCGAATGAAATTGGCTTTCTTGACGCAGGTCGCTGCAGCGGCCTTGACATGTTCAGCCTGGGCCGCAAGCGCCCAGGAAATCACAGGGACACCGGGTGCACCGGACGCGACGACGACCCTTGACGGGCGATACCTTCCCAATCCGCCGACGCCGTTTGGTGGTGAAATCGGGCTGAGCGCCAAGGACTCAAAACCCTATTGGCCGCCGCAGGTCGTCCCTCCCAAGGGCGCCCCCAATATCCTTTTGATCATGACCGACGATGTCGGTTACGGGGTCGCCGGTACGTTCGGCGGTGTTGTCCCGACTCCGGCGCTCGATCGGGAAGGCCCCGACACGCTGCCACCCAGTAAGCATACCATCGAGTTCGATTTCACATCGGACAGCCACAATATGGGCAGCGGCGGTACGGGCATCCTCAAAGTGGATGGCAAGGAAGTCGCCAACCAGAAAATTCCGCACACTGTCCCAGCTCTTATGCCATGGGACGAGACCTTCGATGTCGGTGTTGATACTCGCACAGGTGTCGACGACAAGGACTACCAGGTGCCGTTCGCCTTTACCGGAACGATCGACAAGCTGACGGTCCAGTTGAACTGAGACCGTGCTGCGGCCTCTGCACAGTCCTGGGGCCCGGCAACAAGGCCGTTCCCGGGACGTTCAACACCTGGAGGTTGATACCGTGGAGAACAGCCAGGACGACTGGACCTTTCAGGCACCAGGAGCCGACATTCACGTCACCCCACGAAGGGCAGTTCTTCAAGTGTGGCCGGGGATCAGGACCGGGCGCAGCTTTTGTGCGCCGAGCCAATCCCGCTCTGTAAAGGCTGGCACGTCGGCTGAGATGATGCCGAAATGCATACAGAGTCCAAAGCAACGCGATCAAGTAAATACGCTTGGTTGCGTCATTGCATTTATAATATCTCAAGTATTATTGCTGTAATTAGCCCCGCTATTTCAATAGATTTTAGATTTACCCAATAAGGCGTATCGGGGGTGAATTGTTGCGCGCGTTAATCCCATGCTAACTATACGGCAGGGTTGAGGACGTGCACTATGACTATTCCGGTCGAATACAACTGGAGCCCGAATCATTCCGTCAGAAGCGACCGGAAATGGCTCGGTTTCAACGCCATTGCGATTTCCTGCATCGCCGCTTCGTGCGACTTTGTCGCCCTGATCGGGGCAAGTGCTGCCGGCCATCTGCTTTATCAGCAGATCGGCACGGGCACCGCTGCGGATATGTCGCTCTATGTCGGGGTTGGGCTTTTCGTCGCGACGGTTTTCGTTCTGGCGATGTTTGGCGTCCATGGCTATCGTCCCCGCGAAATCCTGTCGTTCCGCCGTCAGCTGCTGATGATCCTGACCCTCCTGCCGGCAGCGATCCTCTTGTTCATCGCCGTTGCGCTGTTCCTGAAGGTCGGGACGACCATGTCCAGGGGCTCCCTGATCACGACGGCTGGTCTTTCTGTCGCCGGTCTCGTGGCACTGCGATTGTGCTGGCGCCAGGTCGGCGATGCCTTTTCTCGTGCGCAGTTTCCCTCCCGCACGGTACTTCTGATCTGCCCAGGCTCGATGCAGGTCGAACCGGTCATCCAGAGGGCAACCCAGAGCGGGCTTTCCGTCAATCACATCATGAAGATTGCCGAGAATGACCTTTCGCTTGGATGGATGGGGGAAGTCTACCAGGAACACGGCATCGACGACGTCGATGAGGTCCTGGTCGCCTGGAGCGACTATGGCAATCTTCGTGCCCTGGAAAAGTGCCTTTCCGACCTTCGCCAGTTCTGCGTGCCGGTCAGCGTCATGTTCGGTGGCGTGGTTGGCGAGGTTGTCGAGGGCTTCGCGCAGACGGTCGGCGAGCGGCGCGCCTTCCAGATTCATCGGCCGCCACTCGATTTTTACCAGCGCGCCCTGAAACGCGCCTTCGACATCCTGTTTTCGATCGCCGCGCTCTTCGTGATGTTTCCGATCTGCCTGATGGTCGCAATCGCGGTCAAGCTGGACAGCCCGGGCCCGATTTTCTTTGCCCAGTCACGCAAGGGCTACAACGGCCGCGCTTTCCGCATCCTCAAGTTCCGCAGCATGACGGTCTTGGAAGATGGTGGCAACGTCCGCCAGGCGACGCGCAACGATCCCCGGGTCACCCGGGTGGGCGGCTTCATACGGTCGACGAGCCTCGATGAACTGCCGCAATTCTGGAACGTCCTTCGTGGCGACATGTCCGTCGTCGGACCGCGCCCGCATGCAATGGCACATGACGATCTCTACGGCACGCTGATTGCCCAATATGCAACGCGGCGGAACGTCAAGCCTGGCCTTACCGGCTGGGCCCAGATCAGCGGATGCCGCGGCGAAACGCCGACATTGGACAGGATGGCCGACCGGGTTCAACACGATCTCTGGTATATCAACAACTGGTCATTCTGGCTTGATGTGAAAATAGTATTGCTGACCATGCGCACGATGTTAGATCGGAGCAATGTTTACTAGAGGGCAATCGCTGTTTAGTGTTGCGTTGCAACAGGGGTGTCTCGACAATGATATTGGTGACTGGCGGAGCCGGTTTTATCGGCTCGAACTTCATTCTGGACTGGTTGGCAAACAGCAAAGAGCCTGTCGTCAATCTCGATGCGCTCACCTACGCTGGCAATATCCGCAACCTCGACGCGCTCGCCGATGACGAAAGGCACATTTTCGTGCATGGCAGCATCGCGGATACGGCACTGGTTGCGAGCCTTCTCGAGCGCCACAAGCCACGCGCCATCATCAACTTCGCGGCCGAGAGCCATGTCGACCGATCCATCCATGGTCCGGAAGATTTCGTCCAGACGAACATCGTCGGGACATTCCGGCTGCTCGAAGCGGCCCGCGCCTACTTTGCAAAGCTGCCCGATCGCCAGGGCTTCCGCTTCCTGCAGATATCGACCGATGAAGTATTCGGCACGCTCGGCCCGGATGATCCGGCATTCGACGAACAGACGCAGTACCAGCCGAACAGCCCGTACTCTGCCAGCAAGGCGGCAGGCGACCATCTGGTGCGCGCCTACCACCATACCTACGGCTTGCCGGTTCTGACGACGAACTGCTCCAACAACTACGGTCCCTATCATTTCCCAGAGAAGCTCATCCCGCTTGTCATTCACAATGCCTTGCAGGGCCGCCCGTTGCCGCTCTACGGCGATGGCCAGCAGATCCGCGACTGGCTCTATGTGAACGATCACTGCAGCGCCGTGCGCCGTGTCCTCGAAGCGGGCCGTCCCGGAGAGACCTACAATATCGGCGGCTGGAACGAGCGCACCAATCTCGACCTCGTCAACCTCCTTTGCGAAGTCCTCGACGAAATGGCGCCAAAGGCCGACGGAACCTCGTACAACACCCAGATCACCTTTGTCACCGATCGTCCCGGCCATGACAGGCGCTACGCCATCAATGCCGGCAGGATGGAAACGGATCTCGGCTGGCGCCCCGTGGAGACGCTGGAGAGCGGCATCAGGAAGACGGTGCGCTGGTATCTCGACAATGCCGAGTGGGTGACGGGCGTCACCTCGGGAAGCTATCGAAACTGGATCGCCAAGCAGTACGCATGAACATCCTTCTCCTCGGAAAGAACGGCCAGGTCGGCCAGGAACTCCAGCGCACATTGCTGCCGTTCGGCGCGGTGACCGCGCTTGGTCGTGACGGGCTCGACATCGAAGCAACAGACCGGCTCGCCGAAACGGTCAGCGCGCACGCACCCGATATCATCGTCAATGCGGCGGCGTGGACGAAGGTCGACCTGGCGGAGGCCGAATCCGAGAGGGCCTTTCGTGTCAATGCCGAGGCTGTCGCGGTCCTTGCGGAGATCGCTCTCGAACGCAAGGCAACGCTTGTCCACTACTCCACGGACTACGTCTTCGATGGCAGCAAGCCATCGGCCTACCGTGAAGGCGATGTGACAAATCCGTTGAATGCCTATGGCCGATCGAAGCTTGCGGGCGAGGAAGCGATCCTGTCCAGCGGATGCGATGCGATCGTGCTCAGGACGAGCTGGGTCTTTTCCGCACACGGCGCCAATTTCATAAAGACCATCCTTCGCCTCGCCAGAGAACGGAAAAGCCTGCGGGTGGTGGCGGATCAATTCGGCGCCCCGACCTCGGCGGAACTGATCGCCGACGTCACGGCGCTCGCGCTTGCCGCCCATCGCCGCCGCGAGCTTCCAGGTGGCGTTTACCACCTGACGGCGCGCGGCAGGACGAGCTGGCACGAGCTTGCCCGCTACGTCGTCGGGCGCGCCAGTGAGCTGGGTTTTGACCTGCAGGCGGGGGCAGCCGACATCGAGCCTATTTCAACCGCGGACTATCCGCTGCCGGCAGCCCGACCATCCAATTCAGAGCTCGACAGCGATGGCCTGGCCAACTGCCTGGGACTGGAGCTTCCGGACTGGACGATCCACGTGGACAGGATGCTTCATCAACTGAGAAGACGGGAGCTTCAGTCGTGAACCGAAAGGGCATCATCCTCGCCGGCGGCTCCGGCACGAGACTTCATCCGGCGACGCTCGCCATCAGCAAGCAGCTGCTGCCGGTGTTCGACAAACCGATGATCTACTACCCGCTGAGCACGCTGATGCTCGCCGGCATTCGCGATATCCTGGTGATCTCGACGCCTCAGGACATTCCCCGCTTCGAGCAGCTGCTCGGAAGTGGCAGCCAATGGGGTGTGAACTTCTCCTATGCCGTCCAGCCGTCCCCTGACGGTCTTGCCCAGGCCTTCATCATCGGGGAGGAATTCCTCGCCGGCTCACCGTCGGCACTGGTGCTTGGTGACAACATCTTTTACGGGCACGACCTGCCCCTTTTGCTGCAAAGCGGCATGTCGCGCGAAACCGGATCGACCGTCTTCGCCTACCATGTTCTCGATCCGGAACGCTATGGCGTCGTCGATTTCGACGGCACGAACAGGGCGCTCTCGATCGAGGAAAAGCCGGCGCAGCCGAAATCGAACTATGCCGTCACCGGCCTTTATTTCTATGACGCCCGGGCGGTCGAGTTCGCCAAGGCCCTCAAGCCTTCGCCGCGCGGCGAACTCGAGATCACCGACCTCAATCTCCGCTATCTCGAGGACGGCAGTCTGACCGTCGAGATCATGGGCCGCGGCTATGCATGGCTCGACACCGGCACACACGACTCGCTGCTTGACGCCAGCCAGTTCATTTCCACGCTCGAGCATCGGCAGGGCCTGAAGGTGTCCTGTCCGGAGGAGATCGCCTTTCGAAACGGCTGGATCGATGTCGCAGCGCTCGAGCACCTGGCGGCACCTCTCGCAAAGAGCGGATACGGGAAATATCTCCTCAGGCTCGTTTCGGAGGCTGCGACGCGATGAAGGCGACCCGACTTGCAATCCCCGAGGTGCTGCTGATCGAACCGACGGTCTTCGGTGACGACCGCGGCTTCTTCTTCGAGAGCTTCAACCAGGCGAAATTCAATGCGCTTGTGGGCTCCGATGTCAGCTTCGTGCAGGACAATCATTCGAAATCCGCAAAGGGCGTCCTCAGGGGACTGCACTACCAGGTCAGGCAGCCGCAGGGAAAGCTGGTGCGGGTCGTCGAAGGCGAGGTGTTCGATGTCGCCGTCGACCTGCGCAGGACCTCGCCAACCTTCGGCAGGTGGGTAGGGGAAATTCTCTCTGCCGGGAACAAGCGCCAGGTCTTTATCCCGACCGGCTTTGCCCATGGCTTTCTGGTTCTCTCCGAGACGGCCCAATTCCTCTACAAGACCACGGATTTCTACGCGCCGGAAAGCGAGCGGGCCATTGTCTGGAACGACCCCTCGCTCGCCATCCGCTGGCCGATCGATACGGCGCCACTCCTGTCGGGCAAGGATGCGGCCGCGGCCGCCTTCAAGGACGCCGAGGTGTTCGACGACGCCCTGGTCGGCTGATCTCTGATGAGCTCTTCCCCGGACCGCCGGATCGGCGTTGCTGTGGACCCCAGGAACCTGATGGCAAAGGACGAAAAGCGCGTTGAGTGAACTTGGCGGCGGATCCGACCTGACATTTTACGCCCGGGTGATCGCCTGGGCGCTGTTTGCCTTCATCCTGTTCGTGACGGTCTCCCCGATCAGGATGCGGCCGCGGACGATCACCCGCGTCAACCTCGACAGGGCGCTTGCCTTTGCCTCCATGGCATTTTTCTTCGTGCTCGGCTATCCACGCTCCACGGCATGCGTGGTCCTTGCCTGCGTGGTCGGTTCCGCCCTTTCGGAACTGCTGCAGCTGTTGTCGCCGTCGCGCCATGCGCGATTTGGCGATGCGATGGCAAAATCGATCGGAGCGGCAGCCGGTGCCGGCGTTGCCATCGCCGCGCTCGCCACATCAAGCCTCGTCGCAAGCTGAACGGCGGACCATGCATTCGTCGATGCCGGCTTTTCGGAAACGTTTTAGTGTGGCAGATAGGAACGGGTTGATCGGGGAGAGAGATTGCCGCAGATGAAGGGAATTCGCCAGCTCGCTAAGCATCTCGATATTTCGATCGGAACAGTTTCGCGTGCGCTGAATGGTCGGCCTGACGTCAACGAGGAGACGCGCAAGCGCGTGCTGGCGGCCGCCGAGGAAATCGGCTATGTCGCCAACCAGTCCGGCAGAAGCCTTCGCCAGGGGACGACCAATGTCATTGGCCTGATGATCGAATCCAGCAAGGAGACGGTCGAAAACAGCGACAACTTCTTCCTCGGCGTTACCGGCGGGCTGCAAAGCGTGCTCTCCCGCCACAAGCTCGACCTGCTGATGCTGCCCTGCCCGAATGACGAGGACCCGCACGAATATCTGAAACGGATGGTTGCGCGGCGGATCGTCGATGCGATGATCATCTCCGCCACCCAGCGCGTCGACAAACGCATCGATCTCCTGATCAAGACGAAGATCCCCTTCGTGGCGCTCGGACGCAGCGCGTCCGGCGGCAACCACACATGGATCGACCTCGATTTTGAAGGCGTTGCTGCCTGCGCCGTCGACCGGCTGGTGTCCAAGGGTCATCGCCGCATCGCCATAGCCGCGCCGTCGAACGACATCAATCTCGGTTATATTTTTGTCGATGCCTATCGCAAGTCGCTTGAACGACACGGCATTGCCTTTGATCCCTCGCTGGTCATCCGGGTCAAATCGAGCGAGCAGGGGGGCTATCAGGCGGGCCACGAAATTCTGCGGCTCGACAGCAAGCCGACCGCCATCATCCTGATCTATGAGCTCATGGCGATCGGTCTCTATCGCCGCCTCAACGAGGCAGGCATCGTACCCGGACGCGATCTTGCCGTGATCGGCTTTCGCGAGGAACCGCGCGGAAAATTCCTGCAGCCGTCGCTCACCTGCTTTCGCATGTCGCTGCGTGACCTCGGCGTCGAACTCGCCGAAACCCTGCTTGCCACCATGCCTGCCTATGCCGAACATTATCCGAAGGGTGCCCGCAACACGATCTGGCCGCTCGAGCTCGCGCCAGGCGAGAGCGATGCTTTTTCGCTGAAGGCTTAAGTCGCGCCGCGTGCGGGGACGCTTCGCTGGCGACGGATTCGTCGGATGACGCGAGGCAGAAAGGCTCGTCATCAGGCCGAACTTTTTTCCTGCTGCCTGCGGCGCAGACTGCCTAAAGCCCCGCCATTCCACACGTTTTCGGCCGCATTTGCGAGGGCATGACCCGGTATTGACACCAGGAAACGTTTCCGCTTAGTATCGTAAACGTTTACGGGATGCGTTTCGGGAGGAAAGCCGGAAACCACCCATCGGAGGAAATCGTGATTTTGAAAGCCGTTCTATGCGGGTGCGGAGCCATGTCCAAAGGCTGGCTGCGCGCCATCAAGGAAACGCCGACGCTGGCGGCCGCCATCGAGGTCAGCGGCCTCGTCGACGTCAACCCGGCAGCAGCCGAAGCGCTGGCATCCGAATTCGGTCTTGAGGGCGCCGTCATCGGCACGGACTTGTCCGAAGTCATTGCACAGTCGAGCGCAGACATCGTGTTCGATGTCGTCGTGCCTGCGGCTCGCTTCACCGTTGTCTCGACCGCGCTGAAGGCCGGATGCCACGTGCTAAGCGAGAAGCCCATGGCGACCTCGCTTGCAGAAGGGGCGGCACTGATCGATCTTGCCGCCGAAACCGGCAGGATCCACGCCATCATCCAGAACCGCCGCTTCATATCGGGCGTGCGCCGCATGCACCGCTTCGTCAAGAGCGGAGCGATCGGCGACCTGACCGCCATTCATTGCGACTTCTTTCTCGGCCCGCATTTCGGGGGGTTCCGCGAGGAGATGGACAACGTCCTTCTGCTCGACATGGCGATCCATACCTTCGACGCGGCCCGCTTTGTCGCCGACAAGAAGCCGCTCGCTGTCTATTGCGTCGAGAAGAATCCGAAGGGGTCATGGTACAGGCATGGTGCAAGCGCCAATGCGACCTTCGAATTTTCCGATGATGTCATCTTTACCTATCGCGGCTCTTGGTGCGCCGAAGGCGAGCGCACGAGCTGGGAAAGCGAATGGCGCCTCGTTGGCTCGCGCGGCATGCTCACCTGGGATGGCGCCGATAAGTTCCGCGCCACCGTCGCCGGCACGGAGCCCGGCCTGCTACACGGGTCTGCGCCCGTAAACGTTCCCGACCCCGAGCACGAGGAAGAGACGCACGGTCATGCCAGCGTCATCTGCGACTTCGTCGAGGCGATCAGATCGGGCAAGCGGCCGGAAACCGCGAGCTCCGACAACATCAGGAGCCTGGCCATGGTCTTTGCCGCAATCGAGAGCGCCAGAACCGGCAAGCGCATCGAAATTTCAGCATAAGGAAAGATATTGTGAGCAACCCCGCCAAGTCCATTCGTATCGGCACCATGGTCAGCGCCTCCAACGGCGGCGCCGACAAGCGCATCGGCCAGATCGCCAATTTGGGCTTCGAAAGCTTCGAGCCCTTCTTCTGGCAGACGACGAACCGGCAGGACCTTGCCGAGCTCGGAAAGCGCTGCGTCGACGCCATCGGCGACCGCGACATCACCATCTCGACGCTCGGCATGTTCGGCAATCCGCTTGAAACCACCGAGATCGATCTCGAGACGCTGCAGGGATGGAAAGACTGCATCGACAATGCCCACCATTTCGGGGCGACCTGCGTTGCCGGCTTTACCGGCCGTGTCCGCAACAAGCCGCTGACCGACAGCCTGCCGCGCTACAAGGAAATCTGGAGCGATCTTGCCAAGCGGGCCGCCGACAAGGGCATCAAGATCGCCTTCGAAAACTGCGCCATGGACGGCAACTGGGCGACCGGCGACTGGAACATCGCGCACAATCCCGACGCCTGGGAACTGATCTTCAACGAAACCCCGGACGACCATATCGGCATCGAATGGGAACCCTGCCACCAGATGGTCTACCTGATCGAGCCGCTGCCGCAGATCCGCAAATGGGCCAAGAAGATCTTCCACGTGCATGGCAAGGATGCGACGATCCGCTGGGACGTCATCAAGGAGCATGGCATCTTCGGCAAGGAGAAGTTCGTCTTCATGCGCACGCCGGGCTTTGGCGACAGCAACTGGACGGACATCATTTCCGAACTGCGCCTTGCAGGCTGGTCCGGTTCGATCGATATCGAAGGCTGGCATGACCCGGTCTATCGCGATCAACTCGAAATGACCGGCCAGGTTCACGCGCTCAACCACCTCAAGCATGCCCGGGGCGGCGCTTTCGTCGTCGATCCGGTTTGATCAAGTCGTGGCCGGCGAGGAGGATTCGCCGGCTTCTCAAGGGATAACCACAAAGGAGGAGAACTATGGGTATCCACAAGTTTGCAATGATTGGCGCCTTGGCGCTGGCAGGCGTCTCTCTCTTCGGCCTCTCCGCGAAGGCCGAAGACGTCACGCTGACGCTGTGGTCGCTGGACAAGGACATCCAGCCGGCTCCCAATCTCGTCAAGGAATTCAACGCCCAGAACAACGGCATCAAGATCGAGTATCGCCTCATCCAGTTCGATGACGTCGTCACCGAAGCGATGCGCGCCTATGCCACCGGCCAGGCTCCCGACATCATTGCCGTCGACAATCCGGAACATGCGATGTTTGCCTCGCGTGGCGCCTTCCTCGACATCACCGACATGGTGAAGTCGTCCTCGGTCATCAAGCCGGACAATTATTTTCCGGGTCCGCTGAAGTCCGTCGAATGGGACGGCAAGTATTTTGGCGTTCCGAAGGCAACGAACACGATCGCGCTCTATTACAACAAGGACATGTTCAAGGCGAAGGGCCTCGACCCGAACAAGCCGCCGCAGACCTGGGACGAGCTTGTCGAGGATGCGCGCAAGCTCACCGATCCCGCCAAGAACGTCTATGGTCTCGCCTTCTCCGCCAAGGCGAACGAGGAGGGCACCTTCCAGTTCCTTCCCTGGGCGCAGATGGGCGGCGGCAGCTACGAGAACATCAATGCCGAGGGCGCGGTCAAGGCGCTGGAGACCTGGAAAACGATCATGGACGAGAAGCTCGCCTCTCCTGACACGTTGACGCGCGGCCAGTGGGACTCGACCGGCACCTTCAATTCGGGAAATGCCGCCATGGCGATCTCCGGCCCCTGGGAGCTTGATCGCATGACGAAGGAAGCAAAGTTCGACTGGGGCGTTGCCCTGCTTCCGGTTCCGAAGGAGGGCGCGGAGCGCTCCTCGGCGATGGGCGACTTCAACTGGGCAATCTTTGCCAGCACGAAGCATCCAGCCGAGGCCTTCAAGGCACTCGAGTTCTTCGCCTCCCAGGATGACAAGATGTTCAAGAACTACGGCCAGCTCCCGGCCCGTTCCGACATCACCATCCCCGAGACCGGCGAAAAGCTCAAGGATCACGCGCTGAAGGTCTTCATCGAACAGCTGAAATACGCCAAGCCGCGCGGTCCGCACCCGCAATGGCCGAAGATCTCCAAGGCAATTCAGGACGCCATCCAGGCTGCCCTGACCGGTCAGATGTCGCCGAAGGACGCACTCGACCAGGCCGCCGACAAGATCAAGGCTGTGCTCGGCTAACCCTTTCCGGACAACCGGATGGCCTTCGGGCCATCCCACCATTTCCTCCCGGCAGGGGCTGTCTTAAAGCGAAAGCGCAAGGCAGCCCCGTTCGGAGTATTGGAGGATCGATGAAACGGATTCTTTCAAGCGTCAGGGACGGCCGTGGCTTCGACATCATGCTCGTCGCCTTTCCGCTGGCGTTCCTGTTCCTGATGGCGGGACTGCCACTCATCTACAACGTGGTGATGAGCTTCCAGGAGGTCGACATGTTCAGCCTCGGAACCTTCTCGCGCCCATTCGTCGGCTTCAAGAACTACACGGACCTCTTTGCCCAGCCGGAAACCTGGCCGATCCTCGGCAACACGGTGATATTCGTGGTCGGCTCGATCGCCGGGCAGTTCCTCATCGGCTTTGGCCTTGCCCTGTTCTTCTGGGTCAGGTTCCCCGGCGCCTCCTGGCTCAGAGGCCTGTTTCTTGTCTCCTGGGTCATGCCTGGCCTCGTTGTCGGCGCGATCTGGAACTGGATCCTCTCGGGCGACTTCGGTGTCCTCAACTTCATCCTGAAGGAGAGCGGCATCATCGGCAGCAACATCTTCTGGCGCTCCGATCCGCACTTCTCGCTCTATGCCGTCATCATCGCCAATGTCTGGCTCGGAACTGCCTTCAACATGATCCTGCTGTCGGTCGGCCTTTCGGGTATTCCCGGCGATCTCTACGAGGCAGCCGAGCTCGATGGCGCCAATGCCTGGCAGCGCTTCTGGACGATCACGCTGCCGATGATGCGCTCGACGATCGGCGCCATCATCGCGCTTGGCCTGATCTTCACATTGCAGCAGTTCGACCTCTTTGCCGCGATTACCTCGGGTGGCCCGAACAACTCCTCCAACGTCACGCAGTACTGGGCCTGGGATTTGTCCTTCCGCCAGTATGATTTCGCCAAGGGTGCGACCATTTCCGTCATCATGATTGTCTTCGTCATGTTCGCTTCGGTCGTCTACGTCCGCTCGACACGTCATGAGGTGCGCGGATGAGCGAGACGACACGCAACCGCCTGATGCTCGTGATCGCCATCGTCATGGCCGCGATCTATCTGTTCCCGCTCTACTGGATGTACATCACCGCACTCAAGGGCGGGTCCGAGATGTTCGCCACGCCGCCGAGCTTCTGGCCAGGCGATCCGCAATGGGGCACCTTCGGCTATGTCTGGGAAAGCCGCGGCATGGGCCGCTACCTCTGGAACTCGCTGGTCATCGCCGTCGGCGCTGTCACGCTGATCACCGTGCTCGGCGTCGGCTGCGCCTACGTGCTGGCACGCTACCGCAATGTCTGGGTCGACATCGGGCTCTTCCTGATCCTGATGCTGCAGGTTCTGCCCGCGTCGCTGATGGTAACGCCGATCTTCGTCGGCTTCTCGCAGCTCGGCATGCTGGATTATCCACGCCTTGCCGTTATCATCGCGATTGCCGCAAAGAGCATGCCCTTCTTCGTCGTCCTGGTCAGGGCCACGTTCATGGCCGTGCCGATGGAGCTCGAGGAGGCCGCCCTAGTCGATGGAAACAGCCGCATCGGCGCTTTCTTCAGCATCGTGCTGCCGCTCGCCCGCAATGGCATCCTGGTCAGCGCCATCCTGATCTTCATGCAGGCCTTCGGCGAGTTCGTCTATTCGAAGTCGATGATCCAGGCAGCCGAGCTTCAGCCGGCAAGCGTTGGCCTCAACTCCTTCATGGGACCGAACACCAACGAGTGGAACAACATCATGGCCTACGCCACGATGTATGTGACACCGATCCTCGCCATTTTCGTCCTCTTGCAGCGCCGCATCGTATCCGGCCTAACCTCTGGAGCCCTCAAATGACCAATCAGATCGAGCTCAGCGGCGTCAACAAGCATTATGGCGCATTCCATGCCCTGAAGAACATCAACCTGTCGATTGCCAAGGGCACCTTCGTCGCGCTTGTCGGTCCGTCGGGCTGTGGAAAGTCAACACTTCTGCGGTCTCTCGCAGGACTGGAAAGCATCTCGGAAGGCGAGCTCAAAATCGCCGGCGAACGCATGAACAACGTGCCGCCACGCAAGCGTGACGTCGCCATGGTGTTCCAGTCCTACGCGCTCTACCCGCACATGACCGTGGAAGAGAACCTCACCTACAGCCTGCGCATCCGCGGCGTCGCGAAGGCTGAAGCCAGGAAGGCGGCAGCCGAGGTTGCTGCGACCACCGGCCTGTCGCATCTCCTGAAGCGCTATCCGCGCGAATTGTCAGGCGGCCAGCGCCAGCGTGTCGCGATGAGCCGCGCGATCATCCGCCACCCGAAGGCCTTCCTGTTCGACGAGCCGCTGTCAAACCTCGATGCCGCCCTTCGCGTCCACATGCGCAAGGAAATCCGCGCGCTGCATGACCGGCTGCACGCGACCTCCGTCTACGTGACCCATGACCAGATCGAAGCCATGACCATGGCCGACCACGTCGTCGTGATGCGCGAAGGCGTGATCGAGCAGCAGGGCAAGCCACTCGATCTCTACGACAAGCCCGCCAACAAGTTCGTCGCAGGCTTCATCGGATCGCCCGCCATGAACTTCATTCCGGCCGTGGCCAGCGACGATGGCAACAGCCTGACGATCGATCTCGGCAACGTCAAGCACCGGATCGCGATCGATCACCAGGTGCAGCCTGGGCGCAAGGTCACGGCCGGCATCCGCCCTGAGCATATCGGCGTGACCGCCCCAGGGCAGGGGACCTTTGACGTCCCGGTGGCGGTGGTCGAGTCGACAGGTTCTTCCACCTTTATCACGGCATCGACGACCCCTGAACTGACGATCGTGGAGACGGGACGTGGCACCGCCCGGGCGGGAGAGGCGATCGGCGCGACCGTCGATCCCGCGAACCTGCATCTCTTCGACGAGACGAGCGGGGCACGCCTCTGATTTGTCAAGCGGCCGGACGATGATCCGGCCGCTCATCAATCCTAGCGGCCGCCTTCGATCTTGCGATGCCGTTGGTTCGTGCCGCCGGCTCCGTACGGGTAGTCGGCGACCAGAGGCTGGCTGATTTCGTTCAGCCTTGCCATCTCGCCCTCCGACAGGACGAGCTTTGCCGCGGCAAGGTTGTCCGCGAGCTGTTCGTTTGTTCGCGCTCCCAGAATGACCGAGGTCACCGCGGGTCGCGCAGCCGTCCAGGACAATGCGACCTGCGCCATGCTGACGCCACGGGTCTTTGCAATGTCAGCTACGGTATCGATGATGGCCCAGGTCCGCTCCTGCGCATTCCGCTTCGTGTAGGATTCCATCCCCCTTGCGGGGTTTTCGCCAAGGCGGGTGGCGCCGGTCGGCGTCACGTCGCGGCGATACTTGCCCGTCAGCCAGCCGCCCCCAAGCGGTGACCAGGGCAACAGGCCCATGCCTGCGTCCTGGCAGGCCGCGACGATCTCGAGCTCGATGTCGCGCACCAGCAGATTGTACTGGGGTTGCAGCGTCACCGGCAGGCTGTAGCTGCGCGCCTTGGCAATCTCCGCCGCCTTGGCGATCTGCCAGCCGACATAATTGGAAAATCCGTAATAGCCGATCTTGCCTGCTGAAACGGCATCGTCGAGGAAGCGCAATGTCTCCTCGATCGGCGTCAGCCCATCCCATGCATGCATCTGGTAGAGGTCGATATGCTCAAGGCCAAGGCGCGCGAGCGAGGCATCGAGAGCCTGGTTGAGGTGGCGGCGAGACAGCCCGATGTCATTCGGGCCCGGTCCCATCGGAAACCGACCCTTTGTAGCGATGACAGCCTGCCTGGCTTCCGTCGGTCGCTGCTTCAGCCAGCGGCCGATGATTTCCTCCGACGCGCCGGCGCTGTAGACGTCGGCCGTGTCGACGAAGTTACCGCCCCAGGCGAAGTAATCGTCGAGCAGCCTGTGCGATGCCGCTTCGTCCGCCTCCGCACCGAACGTCATGGTGCCGAGGCAATAGGCGGTCACGACCGCACCGCTGTTGCCAAGCCTGCGATAGTCCATGGAGATCTCCTCTTCTTCAAATGGAACGTTTTGCCTGAGCGGCTGAAATCATCCGTACGACGCCATCGGTTTTGACGTCGGCCTTGCCGGAGAAAGTGTGTCTACGACGTCTCACGTCAACCGAGACGATACAAGCGACAACTTCGTGACATCGAAGGCCGGCCGCAGGTTGCAATGGGAATAGACCGCTCATGAGCAATGATGGGCGGATCTGTCGCGGGCTCATTGATAGGTGTCTGGGAAAAAGGGGACATGTCGCAGCGCTGCCCCGTCCGGTGGCCTCGTGCGTCGACCTCGGACGGGGTGCTGCGATCGTCATGAGCGGTGGGATGATTCGACTAAGCCGGCGTCGCGACACTCGGATCGTCCGCAAGAACGCGCGCCTCGAGGATCGAAACGCCATAGGCTGCCATCAGCCACAGGCACAAGGCGACGCAACGTGGCACGGGTTGCTCGCCGGCGGCCAACCGCCGGCGGGTTTGTTCGTCGACCCCGAGCAGTTCGTGAATGTCGCTTGCCGACAGTCTTGCGACCTCCACGGCCGCTCTAAATTCAGACGGTGTCATGTTACCCCCTGGCGCGATTTTCTCGCGTATAAGTCTCCTCCAATCAGGGGCAAGCCTTTATCGGGCATCCGCTTCCAAGATCGGAGCATTGTTCCAATTCCAAGCGGGCGGCAGCGCCTGGCTCAAGAACATCCGCTCGACCTGACGGCCGAACATCGGGGCTAGAAGCCCATGCTCGGCCGGTGTCGGAAGCCTGTGTTCAGAGCCTCGTGACGATGACCTCCAGATAATCGCTTGGCACGACCACGGTGCCGTCATCGGCGCGATTGAACCGCTCCATGAGCGCCAGCAGGTCGTTGGTCAGCATATCCCGCGCAACCGAATCAAGGGCGGCGAATGTTTTCAGCACGGGACCATAATAGGTCCGGAAGACCTCAAGCCAGTGGTCCGGTGACTTGTAGCGGAACACGAACTGCCGCGGCGTCGCCGCGATAGACGCGACCGCACCCGGGAACAGTTCCTCAAGCCGCGCCCGTGAACCCCAAAGCGCCGGTGAGCGGGAACCTGCCGGAGGCGGCACATGCTTACCGATCGTCTTGAACATCTGCCCGATGAAACCGTCAGGGGTCCAGTTCGCAAGACCGACCGAACCACCGCGCTTGCAGACCCGAAGAAGCTCGGACGCGGCGCGCTCCTGGTCGGGCGTGAACATCACGCCGAAAATCGAAAGCACGTTGTCGAAAGACTGGTCGGCAAACGGCAGATGTTCCGCATCCGCCACCTGGAAGGCGATCGGCAGCCGGTCGGCCTTGGCGCGCTCCTGGCCGCGTTCGAGCAGAGCTGGAACGTAATCGGTCGCGGTGACCTCGCACCAGCGTCGGGCGGCGGCAAGCGCGCCGTTGCCGTTTCCGGCCGCAACATCGAGCACCGTTGCACCCGCGCGCAGATCGAGCGCTTCACAGAGGCTTTCGCCGACGATTTGCAAGGTTGTCCCAACGATTGCGTAGTCGCCCGAAGACCAGGCGCTTTGCTGCCGGGCTTTGAGCGCGCCGAAATCAACGGCTGGCTGAGTATCACGCGCGACGGCCGCAGATGTGGACATTGTTTTCTCCTTCGGTCAGATTGGTCGGCCTCATGGTGCGTCTATAGCAACCGTGGTTGGGCACGTGTCGTGCCGCAGTCTCTGGTTTAGACAGGGATAGTGGGGGTCGGCGTGGCAGCTGGCGTGGGAACGAGCGTGGAATCGGGTGGCGGAGAGGCCAAACAGCACGGGCGCTCGCTTGAGATCCGACTGCTTGGGCCGATGGCAATCCGGCGCGACGGCGTCGACCTGAAACTCCCCGGATCCCGCAAGGTGCGATCGCTTCTTGCCTATCTTGCGCTCTCGCCCCGACCCCGCGGCAGGTCACAGCTTTGCGATCTGCTGTGGGACATTCCTGACGATCCGCGTGGCGAGTTGCGATGGTGCCTGAGCAAGATCCGGTCGCTCATCGGGGAACAACGCGTTATCACCGACGGCGGCGCTGTTGGCCTGGACCTGTCGGACTGCTCTGTCGATGCTATCGAGGTGGAAACGGCCTATCAGCACGGCTTCAAGACGCATTCTGAAGACCAGTTGCGATCCCTGGCGGCGCTGTTTGCCGGCGACTTTCACGATGGGTCGAGCCTCGAACGGAGCCCGGCGTTCGAAACATGGCTGGTGTCGCAGCGCCGTCGACTGCGCGACATTCATGCCGCCCTTCTTGAGCATATGGTGCAGCGTTTGCCGTCGGAGGAGGCCCAGGCCTACCTCGATCGCTGGATCCAGCTTTCGCCCTTCGATATTCGCCCGCACGAACTGCTCTTGATGTCCCTCGCCAGGGCGGGCCGTTTTCGAGAGGGCGAGGAGCATCTTGACGCGACCACGAAACTTTTTCGTGCCGAAGGTATCAACGAGCGACCCCTGCATGACGCCTGGCTGACGGTGAGAACACAGACCGACGACAGCTTCCGGCCGCGACAGGCCAGTGCTAATGCCGTGCCCTCATCGTCTCCCCGCGACACAGAAACCTTGCCCAAAGAGCCGCGGCGGCCGTCGATTGCGATCATGCCGTTCAATGAGATCTCGGCCGTGGCCGCCCCTGGCGGTCCTTGCGATGCTTTGGCATACGACATCATCACCCGGCTTGCGAAGCTTCGCTCCTTTCACGTCATCGCCCAAGGCACGATGTTCGCACTGAGGGAGCGCCACCACACAGTCGGCGAGACGGCGCAGCTGCTGGGCGTCGACTATGTCGTCGACGGATCGTTCCAGCGCATCGCTGACCGTATCATCGTTCGCGTCGAGTTGACCGAAGCAAGGTCGTCTCGCATCGCCTGGACTGATGTCTTCGAGCGCCGGGTTGCCGATACCTTCCTCCTCCTTGACGAAATCGGCAGCAGAATCGTCGTCTCGATCGAGCGCGAAGTCGAGGCGATCGAGAGCAATCGTGCCCTCCTGAAGGCGCCGAACTCTCTTGATGCGTGGGAGGCTCACCACCTGGGGCTCTGGCACATGTATCGCTTCACCAAAAGCGACAACGAGCAAGCGCAGCTTTTTTTCGAAAGAGCAATAGGACTGGACCCGACATTTGCCCGCGCCCATGCCGGGCTGTCCTTTACCCATTTCCAGAGTGCCTTTCAGCATTGGGCAGATCGCGACGCCGAGGCCGAGCTTGCCTATCGG
This sequence comes from Rhizobium sp. BK181, assembly GCF_014193305.1. NCBI lineage: Bacteria > Pseudomonadati > Pseudomonadota > Alphaproteobacteria > Hyphomicrobiales > Rhizobiaceae > Rhizobium > Rhizobium sp. BK181. The sequence continues at coordinate 89,353 of NZ_JACHZA010000014.1, read as the reverse complement.
GCGGCGAGCCAGAGCATGATGGCAGACGAGCGGGACCCGACGGCCCACCTTGCCATGGGTCGAGCGCTGTGGTTACGGGCGCTGCACGATCAGTCGGTCGGTGAGCTGCAACAGGCAGTCGAACTGAGCCCAAGCTTCGCCATCGCCCACTACTCTCTCGCCTTCGTTCAATCCCAGTCCGGTGATCCGCGTGCAGCGGTTGTTGCAGCCGATCACTCCCGCGCGCTCAGTCCTTTCGACCCGCTGCTTTTCGGAATGCTCGCGAGCCGAGCCCTGGCCCTCGTGCGTCTCGGCAACATCGAGGACGCCGCAGATTGGGGTGTCAAGGCCGCAGCCCGTCCGAACGCCCATGCCCATATTCTGGCGATCGCGACGCTTTGCCTTTCCATTGCCGGACGCCTGGTTGAAGCAAAAGCGTATCTGGCAATGCTTCACGATCGATATCCGGCCTACCGCCTTGGTGACTTCATGTCGGCCTTCCATTTTCCTCGCGACGACCAGGTCTTGTTTCGGCAGGGTGCAAAGCGGGTCGGCCTGGATTGAAAGGCCGGGGCGCGCGAATGCATCGACCGCCTGGGCGATCCCCTGTGGGGCCAAAGGCGCCGGGACCGTAGCGAAGCGCCCTGTTCAGCACTCAAGAAAGGGTGAAGCTGCGGTTGGCGAGCGCGCCGCGTCAGAGGCTTGCGATCTTTCGCAGTTCCTCGGCTGTCGTTGTCGGGAAGCCGAAGAATTCGAGATACGCCGGGATCTGTTCGAAGAGCATATCGGTGCCGACCTGAAAGGCGCATCCCCTGGCGCGAGCTGCGGCGAGAAACGGGGTGATCTCCGTTTTCATGACAACTTCGCCGACGAAGGTGTCAGGGGAGAGACGTGATACGTCGACGGGCAGCGGATCATCCTGGCGCATGCCGAGCGGCGTTGCGTTGACGACGATGTCAAAACCGCTTGGGTCCGCAGAGCCGGCCGTGACCTGGGTGTCCGGATAATAGGTGTTCAGTCGTTCATGCAGCCCGCTCAGAGCGATCATGTTACCGTCATGAAGAGCGATGCGTCGAACACCCGCCGCAGCCAGCGAAGCGGCGATCGCAGAACCAACGCCGCCAGCCCCGGCGATCAGCACATCGGTTCCTGCTACTTTTCGCCCCTTGCGCAGCAGCCCCCGGACAAAGCCGTCGCCGTCAAACATGTCGCCGATCAGTTCGCCACTAGAGCCGAGGCGGATCGCATTGCATGAGCCCGCTACCTTGGCGTTCGTGGATATTGTGTCGAGGAGGCTCATCGTCGTGACCTTGTGCGGCATGGTCACGAGCGCCCCGTGGATGTTGGAGAGCCGGAACAGGACCTTGAGGAAGGACGGGTAGTCCTCGGGTTTGCAGCCCATTGGGACAACGATGGCATCGATCCCACTGGTTTCAAAGTAGGGATTGTAGATCAGCGGCGCCTTAAAGGACTCCGTCGGGTAGCCGAGATGTGCGATGAGCCGTGTGGTGCCGCTGATCATGATAGCGTCCCCTTGGTCACGGCGTTGTTGAGCAGGACAGTCTGACCCGAACGCGCAGACGATTTGATAGCCTCAATTACCCGAAGGGTCGCAAGCCCCTCCCGCGCACTGACAAGCGGGCTTTGCTTGCCTGATATGACATCGCAGAAATGGTTGAGCTGGACGGCGAGCGGATCGGCGGCATCAAATGCGACGTGCTCCTGGACCAGCTGTTCCAGCCAGTTCGGCGCTCCGACACTCGTCCAAAGCGTGAGCTGGGGGATGGAAAGCGACCCGGTGGTGCCACCAATCTGGTAGCAGGACTGATCCTGCCGGGGATAGGCGGGGTTTTCGCCGGCTGTCAGTTCCCAACTCCATGGCGAGGCGATGGCATCGGACGCATTAAACGTCGCAAGAACACCGCTCTCGAACCGGACCAGGATGACAGCGGTATCCTCGACAGCCAGTTGTCTCGTGGAATTCGACTGCATCGCATGGACGCTGTCGACCCCCCCAAAGAAGTAACGGAAGAGGTCAACATCGTGGACCAGGTTGATGAGGATTGGACCGCCGCCCGCCTCGCGCCGCCAATCTACATCAAAATAGTCGTCCGGCTTGGCAACCCAGAAGCTCCCGTGTGCCGTCAGGACCGTCCCCAACCGGCCGCTGTCAAGGATCTGTTTGACCGCCTTGATCATCGGATTGTGCCGACGGTGATGACCGATCAGGATTGGTACACCTGCAGCTTCGGCCGCTGCCGCGATGGTCTCCGCCGCAGCGGCATCGTGCGCGATCGGCTTTTCGACGAGCGTCGGCAGCCCCGCGTGAATGGCTTCAAGCGCATTCTCTGTATGGAGCTCGTTGGGCGTTGCAATGATGATGCCGTCAAGTGGCACATTCGCTTTGGCTTCCGCGAGGGTCGAAAACCAGGTAGCGCCCTTGCGAGAAGCGAAATCTCTTGCCGAGGTGGACGGATCAATGATCGCGCCAAGCATCGCCCGCGGCTCAGCCGATATCCTTTCGATATGGCGCTTGCCTATCAGGCCCGCGCCCATGACCGCGATCTTCAACGGGGTAGTTTGGCTAGTCATTCAACGTCCCCAGATTCAGTTTCGAAGGATTTCGCCGAGGAACTTGCGCGTGCGGTCGTGGCGCGGATTGGTGAAGAAGTCCGCGGGTTGGGCTTCCTCAACGATCGCGCCGCTCGCCATGAAGATCACCCGGTCGGCGACTTGGCGGGCAAAGCCCATCTCGTGCGTCACGCAGATCATCGTCATGCCTTCGTCGGCGAGGCTGATCATGGTGTCGAGGACCTCCTTGACCATCTCGGGATCGAGAGCCGACGTCGGCTCGTCGAAGAGCATCACCTTCGGTCGCATGCATAGCGCTCGAGCGATGGCCACGCGCTGCTGCTGGCCACCGGAAAGCTGGATGGGGTATTTGCTGGCCTGTTCCAGAATCTTGACCCTGTTCAGAAGTGCGCGGGCACGCTCTTCGGCCTCCGGCTTTCGCAGCCCGAGTGACCGCATCGGCGCCAGCATGCAGTTCTCGAGGACCGTCAGGTGCGGAAAGAGATTGAACTGCTGGAAAACCATGCCGACTTCACGGCGGATGGCGTCGATCGCCTTGGCCTGGTTTCCCATCAGGATGCCGCCGACGCGGATCTCGCCCTTCTCGTAGCTCTCCAGGTGATTGATGCAGCGGATGAGCGTCGACTTACCGCTGCCGGAAGGTCCGCAGAGAACGATCTTCTCGCCTTTTTGCACGGACATGTTGATGTCGTGCAGCGCTTGAAACGCGCCATACCATTTCTCCACGTGGGTCATGGTGATCATGGTCTCGGCGGCAGATGTCGACATGTTGCTCATGGTCTCGTTCTCATCAACGGCGTTCAGCGGGCACCAGAGGCGGCGAAGCGGCGTTCGAGCCGTGCGCCGAGGATCGTCAGCGGGCAGCACATCAGGAAGTAGAGCGCACCAACGATCCCAAAGACCGTCAGCGGCTGGAAGATCTGGTTGGAGATGATGTTGCCGGCCCGGGTCAGTTCGGTGAAGCCGACAATGGAAGCCAATGACGTTCCCTTGATCAACTGCACGAGGAAGCCAACCGTCGCGGGCAGGGAGATGCGGATTGCCTGCGGCAGGATCACATCCTTCATGCGCGAGATGTATTTGAGGCTGAGCGCTTTTGCCGCCTCCGTCTGGCCGCGAGGCACGGCATCGATCGAGCCACGCCAGATCTCGCCAAGATAGGCGCTGGCATGCAGCGTCAAACCGATCGCGACCGCGAGCCAGGCGTCGAGCTTCAGGCCGATCAGGGCAAGCCCGTAATAGACGACGAAGAGCTGCATGAGCAGCGGCGTGCCCTGAAAAATGCCAATATAGCCCGCCGTCACGCGCTCCAACAGCGGCCATTGCGAGGTGCGCGCCAATGCTACGCCAAGCCCTGCAATGCCGCCGCACACGAAGCCCACTGCTGACAGAAGAACGGTCCACTTGAGGCCGATCAGGAGAAAGACGAATTCGTCCGTGCCCATCGTTCGTCTCCTATTTGACCGGATAGCTGAAGTAGCGGGCCGACAGGAGCGAGAACAAACGCATCATCAGCCAGGAAATGACGAGGTAGAAGATCGTCACGGTGAAATAGACTTCGAAGCTCCGGAAACTTTCGGATTCGATGCGCTGGGACACCGAGGTCAACTCGTAAGCAGAAATTGCCGAAGCAATGCTGGTAGACAGCGTCAGCAGCACAAACTGGCTGGTCAACGACGGGTAGATCGCCCGCAACGCAGGCTTCAGGATGACCAGCCGAAACACCTGCAGCTTATGCAGGCCAAGCGCCAACCCGGCTTCCATCTGGCCCTTGGGGATGGATTGGACGCCGCCACGGATGATTTCGATCGCATAAGCGCCCCCGTTGATGCCGAGGGCGATGATCGCCGTCGGCGTCGGGTCGAGCCGGATGCCGGCAAGCGGCAGGGCGAAATAGAGAAAGAAAATCTGCACCAGGAACGGCGTATTGCGGATCAGTTCGACGAAACCGATCACCACCCAGCGGACGGGCTTCAGAGGCGAGTCGCGCAGGGCTACGCCGCCAACGCCGATGATGATCGCAAGCAGCATGCCGCAGATCGCCAGCAGGAAGGTGCCGAGACAGCCAAGTAGCAGGCTCGCAAGCCCATCGATGACTGGCGTGAAATCAAGTTGGTAGTTCATGCCGCGCTCAGCTCCGCCCTGCCATTTCGGCCATCGCCTCGATCGCCAGTTCGTAACCACGGGCGCCGAAACCAATCATGATTGCGGTCGCGACGCGCGAGATCAGTGAATTGTGGTAGATGCTCTCGCGGGCATGCACATTCGATATATGCAGTTCGATCTTCGGCGCATCGAAGGTCTTCAGCGCGTCAAGCAGGGCGATCGATGTGAAGGTATAGGCAGCGGGATTGATGATGATGCCGCACGCCTCGTTCCGCGCCTGATGCACGCTTTCGACCAGTTCCCCCTCGAAATTGGTCTGCCGGAATTCGACCATAAAGCCTAGGCCCCGTGCCCGGACAATGCATCTTTCCTTGATGTCGGCGAGCGTCGTGGTGCCGTAAATGGTCGGCTCGCGCTGGCCAAGGAGATTAAGGTTCGGCCCGTTGAGCACAAAGATGGTCTTGGTCATGGTCGCGCTCCTCGAAACGCACGGCTTCTCAGGTATAGCGGCAACGTCGACGGGCATCGTGATGCCCGTCGCTCCTATTCGCTGGAACAGGTCGGCCGGTCAGTTGGCGGCGAAGGGGATGCCCTCGAGCTTCTCCGGAAATTCCGGTACGGGAACTTTCATCCACTTGTCGTAGATGGTCTTCAGTTCGCCGTTGGCCTTGATCTTGTCGATGAAGGCGTTGATCGAAGCGTTGATTTCCTTTTCCCCCAGCCGCGTGCAGGCACCATTGTAGAGCTTCTGGAATTCGAGCTTGTTTTCGAATTCGCCTGGGCGGGCCTTCTCGACGCGGTCCATGTAGAAGATGTTGCCGCCGAGAGCCTGGACCTGGCCGGAGACAAGAGCCTGGACGCTCGGAGCGTCGCCATCGAAGCGGCGGATCGTTGCCGTTTGCGGCGCATTCTTGGTCACCTGGGTATCCTGTGCCGCACCTTTCGCGACGCCGATCGTCAGGTTCGCCATGTCGTCATTTGTCTTGATCGGCATGGATTTCGGGGCAATCAGCACGATCGCATTGGCGACGTACGGCTTGGAGAACTGAACGGCCTTGGCGCGGTCCGGCAGCATCGCCATGGTTGCAAACAGCACGTCGACGCGACCCGTCGTCAGCGCCGGTATGCGGTTATTGACCTCCAGCGGCACGAACTCGACCTCGACGCCGAGCTCCTTGGCATAAAGAGTTGCGATATCCGCGTCGAGGCCATCCTGCTTGCCGCCGCTCGTGACGAAGCCCCACGGCGGGTTGTCGCCCTGGATGCCGACGATGATTTTTCCCCGGGCCTTGATTTCGTCCGGGGTAATGGCGGCGGCCGGCCTTGCCAGCCCGGCTGCGGCTATCAGAGCGGCAGCGCAAAGCATCGCGTTTCGCCGCGTTAGCATTGATTTCAGCATGGATTCCTCCTCCGTTGGGCGGCCGTTTGCGACCGCGACAGTCACTCTCCCTGACCGTATGTCCTAATCCTTGTCAGACAGCTTGTCCTAAATCAACATATTTTTCTGAAAATCTATGATGATTCATTGTTTGCCAATTGAATTGAAATCGTCACGACATTCGGCATAATGCCTTGCGGTCAATTTGGGAGGATGGGGGCATCCTGTCAGCTGAGTACGAAAGGGTTCTGATCATGAAGACCTCGATTGCCACGGTGAGCATCAGTGGCGAATTGCCGGAAAAGCTGGAAGCAATTGCGAAAGCAGGTTTCGACGGTGTGGAGATATTCGAGAACGACTTTCTGGCCTTCGACGGCAGGCCCGCCGAAGTCGGGAGGATGGCAAGGGATCTCGGTCTGGAGGTCACGCTTTTCCAGCCGTTCCGTGACTTCGAAGGCATGCCGGAACCCCTGCGCGGCCGTACCTTCGACCGGGCCGAGCGCAAATTCGATGTCATGCAGGAGCTCGGAACCGACCTTGTGCTTGTGTGCTCCAACGTTTCATCCGCGGCGCTTGGCGGCATCGACCGCGCAGCCGCCGATTTTCATGAGCTCGGCGAGCGCGCTGCGAAAAGGGGCTTGAGGGTCGGATACGAGGCGCTCGCCTGGGGACGCTTTATCAACGACCACCGGGATGCCTGGGAGATCGTGCGGCGGGCAAACCACCCGAACGTCGGGCTCATCCTCGACAGCTTCCACTCGCTGTCACGAAAAATCGATGTCAATTCAATCCGTTCCATTCCGCCGGAGAGGATCTTCATCGTCCAGCTCGCCGATGCTCCGCTGATCGATATGGATCTCCTCTACTGGAGCCGCCACTTCCGCAACATGCCGGGCGAGGGTGATCTTCCAGTCGCCGCGTTTACCGAGGCTGTCGCCTCGACAGGCTACGATGGCTATTTCTCGCTTGAGATCTTCAACGACCAGTTCCGCGGCGGTTCCACCCGCGAGATTGCCGCAGACGGCCACCGGTCGCTGATCTATCTCGGTGACCAGGTCAGCCGCAGCACAAGTGCCAGGATCGGCATCGACATGCCCCCGAGAGCGTCCGCACAGGGCGTCGGCTTCGTCGAATTTGCCACCGATGAGGAGGAGGCCGTCGAGCTCGATGGTCTGATCAGGGCACTCGGCTTTCGCAAGGCGGCGGTTCACCGCTCCAAGAAGGTCAGTCTGTATCAGCAGGGCGACATCCGCATTCTGGTCAACGTCGAGCCGGTTGGTTTTGCCAATGCTGCTTACGCTGTTCACGGAACCTTTGCCTACGCGATGGCACTCGTCGTCGATGATGCCGCCGCGGCCTACCGGCGCGCGATTGCCCTTGATGCCGAACCGTTCCGTCAGGCCGTTGCCGACGGCGAGCTCGAAATTCCAGCCATTCGCGGCGTCGGCGGCGCGTTGATCTACCTGATCGACGACAAGAGTCCGCTCGGGCAATTTTCCAGGATCGACTTCGAAGCGGTCGATGGTAAGGACGCCGGCGATGCGGGTCTGCGGCGGGTTGATCATATTGCGCAGACCGTGGCCTATGACGAGATGCTGACGTGGCTGTTGTTCTACACTGCGATCTTCGAAACAAAAAAGACGCCGATGGTCGACATCATCGACCCTGGCGGGGTGGTGCGCAGTCAGGTCGTCGAGAACGACACGGGCTCGCTCCGCATCACCATGAACGGCGCGGAAAATCGTCGCACGCTTGCCGGCCACTTCATCGCAGAGAAATTCGGATCCGGCATCCAGCATCTGGCATTTTCGACAGACGACATCTTCGCGACAGCGAAATCGCTGCGCGAAAGAGGCTTCAAGGCGCTTCACATCTCGCCAAACTACTATGATGACGTCGAGGCGCGCTTCGGCCTTGATCCACAGCTCAGCGAGCGGTTGAAAGTGGAGAACATTCTCTATGATCGCGACGAGCACGGCGAGTATTTCCAGCTCTACAGCGGGACCTACGGCGAAGGCTTCTTTTTCGAAATCGTCGAACGCCGCGGCTATCGCGGCTATGGTGCGCCCAACGCCATCTTCCGCATTGCTGCTTTGAAGAAGCAGATGCGGCCCGAGGGCGTGCCGAGGGATGCGATCTGACCTTGCGGCGGCCTAAGGAAGCCGACCGCTTTTCAGCACGTGGTCAACACCACTCTGGATATGCTGCCGGACCACGGCTTGCGCGCCTTCGACATCACGCTTCAATGCGAGCTTGAAAAGAAGCTTGTGATCATCGACGACCGGCTGCCCGCGAAAACTGCGGGCCAGCATGTGATAACGCAGAAAACGGTCGAAGACGGAAGAAAGAATAGTCATCAGCGTGGTCGAATTGCAGGCCGAGACAATCGCCTGATGGAACTCCCAGTCGTAACGAACCCAATCGATCGTGCGTGAGACATCCCCGCAGAGCAGCGTCTTCTCGGCCGCCGCGAGTTTATGGTGCGCGGCAACGATCCTTCCCTCCCATTCGAGGTTTCCGGCAGCGAAGGAGAGAGCGATCGCATGCGTCTCGAGGACAATGCGAAGGTCCGCAAGTTCCTCCAGCTCCTTGCGGGAGGCGGGGCTGACCTCAAAGCCGCGCTGTCCTTCTGCAAGCACCAGGTTTTCGGTCGTTAGACGGCTCAGGATTTCGCGCAAGGAAGAGACGCTGATCGAATAGCGCTCCTTTGCCTGTTCGAGCTTGATCTTTGCACCCGGCACGAGCCTGCCGGAAATGATGTCCTCGCGGATCTGGCGCAGGACGACATCGCTGACCGTCTCAGAGGGTTCGGTTACAGGCTTGAGCATGGTGTTTCCTGATATGCCTAGATGTCACGCGTCATAGTCGCTGCTGGGCAAGGGCGTGCTCGACCCCGCCGAGGATGTGGCGCTCAAGGATTTTCTTCGCGGTCGCGCTGTCGCGGGCCAGTGCCGCTTCCAGAAGTTGCCGATGCTCAGCTTCTGCGACGTTTCCGCGGTATGACAAGGCCACCATCTGATAGCGCAGGTATTTGTCGAAGACGGCGGAATGCGTTTCCATGAGGAGACGCGATCCGCAGGCCGAGATCAAAGCCTGGTGGAATTCCCAATCGTAGCGCTTCCAGTCTTCAGTCTTGCTGGTGTCGCCGGAGGCCATCACTCCTTCCATGCGGGCGAGCTTGTAGTGAGCCGCCATCAATGCGGCCTCCCATTCGACACCGCCCTGTGCGAAGGATTGATCGAGCGCATGTTCTTCCAGCAGCAGCCGCAGCGCAGCGATTTCCCGCAGATCTGCCTCCGAAACAGGCGCGACTTCGAATCCGCGCTGACCCTCGGCGATGACAAGCCCTTCCGATGTCAGACGGTTCAGAATCTCCCGGAGCGTGCTGACGCTCGTATCATAGGCTGCTTTCAGATTTTCGAGCTTCAGCTTTTGCCCAGGTGACAGTCTCCCAAAGATGATATCGGCCTTGATCTGCCGATAGCTGCTCTCCGCGACGGTTTCGCCCAAAACTTTCTGCAGCAAAATGATCTCCGATATTTTGCATTTTGTCATACGTATAACGAGGATGCTGCACGCGTTCAATCGGTGATTACGAGCGATTTCCGACACCTACGCCGCGCCAACGTCGATCAGTGTGAGGCGGTTCTGAGGAAGGCGGCAGCGATAGCCGGAACCGGCGCACGAACCGAAACTGTGGAATACATCAATGCCTATGAAGGCATTCTTGAGACTGCGTAGGCGATTGACGCAGATCTTATCGTCATGGGCTCGCACAGCCGCGGTTTCGTCAACAGATTGATTATCGGAAGCCAGGCCTCAAAGGCGGTCAACCTGTCTGAGGTCCCGGTCCTCATCATCAAGCAGCGCCCGGCCACATAGAAGCCACCTCGGGCATTCCCGACAGTCTGGGCGTAGCCCTTTCCATTCAGCAACCTTCGACCGGGATCAGGCGCGCATTGTCCCGCTGCCTTGCCGCCCCAGGCGCTTACACCTCCATTTAAATCTGATATTTCGATATAAAACAAATATCTTGAAATAAAAAATCATACAGATTAGCGTGCCAAAAAATCGAATTCAATAAACGAGGAACACCGATGCGCGCAAAGGCAACCCTGAACAGGGAATTCACGATCTCGACCGTAGACAAGAGGGTCTACGGTTCATTTCTCGAACATATGGGACGGGCCGTTTACACCGGAATTTACGAGCCGGGCCACGAAAAAGCGGATTCGAATGGCTTCCGTACCGACGTTCTTGATATGGTCCGCGATCTGGATATGCCGATCGTACGCTATCCCGGCGGCAATTTCGTTTCGGCTTATCACTGGGAAGACGGTATCGGTCCGCGCGACCAGCGCCCGACGCGTCTTGATCTTGCCTGGCGGACCCGCGAGACGAACCAGATGGGCGTCAACGAGTTTGCCGACTGGTCGAAGCTGGCAAATACCGAAATGATGCTGGCGATGAACCTCGGCTCCCGCGGCCTGAACGACGCCCGCAACTTCCTCGAATATTGCAACCATCCCAGCGGCACCTACTGGAGCGACCTGCGCGTCAAGCACGGCTACAAGGACCCGCACAATGTGCGCATCTGGTGCCTCGGCAACGAGATCGACGGCCCCTGGCAGGTCGGCCACAAGACCGCGGCCGAATACGGACATCTTGCCAACGAAGTCAGCAAGGCTTTCAAATATTTTGACAAGACCCTCGAAACAGTGGTCTGCGGCTCGTCCAACGACAAGATGAAGACCTATCCCGAATGGGAAGCAACCGTCCTCGATGCGAGCTATGACAGTGTCGACTACATCTCGCTGCACAAGTATTTCGGCAATGAGGAAAATGATACGCTGAACTACTACGCCAAGGCGATCGATCTCGATCGCTACATCGTCACCATCGGCGGCGTCATCGACTATATCAAGGCGAAGAAGCGCTCGAAGCGTGACGTAAAGATCTGCTTCGACGAGTGGAATGTCTGGTACCATGACCGTAAGGAAGACGATCAGCGCTACAAGAATTGGGATTGGCCGGAAGCTCCGCCGCTTCTCGAAGAGCTCTACAATCTGGAAGACGCAATCTTCGTCGCTTCCTTGATCAACGTCTTCATCCGTCGCTCCGATCGCGTCAAGATCGCTTGCATGGCACAGCTCGTCAACGTGATCGCACCGATCCTTACCAAGGCTGGCGGCCCGGCTTGGCGGCAGTCGATCTACTATCCGCTGCAGTACGCATCGAAATACGGGCGCGGCACGGCGCTGACGGTTTCCGCTTCTGGTCCGACCTATGACTGCGACGTGGCCCAGGACGTACCCTATCTCGACCTGTCGGCCGTCCTGCAGGACGACGGCAAGACGATTGCGCTCTTTGCGATCAATCGCAGCCTCGACGAAGTCATGGACCTCAGTGTCGACCTGCAAGGCTTCAAGGGTGCCACGATCCTCCAGCATCGCACGATGGTTGGCGATGATCTGAAAGCGCGCAATTCGGTTGAAGATCAGACACGCATCGTGCCGAAGGCGGGTTCAAGCCTTTCCGTCACCGATACGGGCACGCTCTCGGGCTCACTGCCGCCGAAGTCGTACCACTTCGTGCTGCTGTCCGTCGCCTCGGCCTAGAAGGGCCGGTTCGGGGCGGCTCGGATAGGCCGTCCCGATCATGACGAGGATCGGGAGGATCAATGTCTGGTATCCGGTTGACGAATGTCAGCAAATCTTTCGGCGCGCTTAAGGTCATTCATGGCGTCGACATCGAGATAGAGCAGGGGGAATTCGCCGTCTTCGTCGGTCCCTCGGGCTGTGGCAAGTCGACCCTGCTCAGGATGATTGCCGGGCTGGAAGAGACGAGCGGCGGCAAGATCGCCATCGAGGGCGAGGACGTGACCCATCGAGAGGCCTCCAAGCGCGGAGTGGCGATGGTCTTTCAGTCTTACGCGCTCTATCCGCACCTCTCCGTTTACGAAAACATGGCCTTCAGCCTGACGATCGGTCGGCGCCCGAAGGCAGAGATCGAGCGCAAGGTTAAGGCGGCTGCCGAAATCCTGCGGCTCGGCGAATATCTCAACCACAAGCCTAGTCAGCTGTCAGGCGGCCAGCGCCAGCGCGTCGCGATTGGTCGGGCAATCGTACGCGAACCGCGCGTCTTCCTGTTCGACGAACCGCTATCCAACCTCGATGCCGAGCTGCGCGTCAGGATGCGTATGGAGATCGCCCGTCTGCACCGGCAGATCGGCGCCACGATGGTCTATGTCACCCACGATCAGGTGGAGGCAATGACACTTGCCGACAAGATCATCGTGCTGAAAGCCGGCCTCGTGCAGCAGATCGGTGCGCCGCTGGAGCTTTACCGGAACCCGGCCAACATGTTCGTCGCCGGCTTCATCGGCTCGCCCGGCATGAATTTCCTGAAGGGCAGGGCCCTCGCGGCAAACGGCAACGCCCTGCGGGTCGCACTCGAGGATGCACCGGGTCAGGCTTTCGATCTGCCGGCCCGCACGGCGGTCGCCGTCGGTACACAGGTCTATGTCGGCGTGCGGCCAGAGCATATCGAACTCGGCGCCAGACAAGGCGCTGTGACAGTGCCGGTCACCGCTGAATTCATCGAGGAACTCGGCGGCACCGGATATCTGCATGTTCTGACGGGAAACGGTACGGAAATGACCGTCGAATGTCGTGATGGCCGTCCACAGCCGAAGGAGAAGATCAGTCTCTCTCTGAGAGTGCCCGAAATGTTGGCCTTCGACACCGAGGGCGGACGGCTCAGCTGACGGCCGCAGCCCAGCCGGGCGGGACACGTCGGACCTGACTGAAGAAGAACATTGCCGACCTTGGAGGAGGCCGGCGGTGAGGGGTACCCCGATGCCTTGGGGTGATGAGTAAACCACACTTTTATCGAGGAGGAACCGATGAAGAAGCTACTGAAACTCGCCGTTTCCGCGGCGATCGCCTTGCTGCCCTCAGCAGCCGCATTCGCGCAAACCGACATTACCTGGTGGGACTTCCTGAGCGGCGGCGACGGCGTTCGTATGAAGGCGCTCATCAAGGAGTTCAACGATACCCATCCGGATATCAAGATCAACGCGACCACGCTCGAATGGGGCGTGCCCTTCTACACCAAGGTCCAGACTTCGGCCGCCGTCGGCCAACAGCCCGACATCATGACCTATCACATGTCGCGCTACCCGCTGGCCGTGCCGACCGGCATCCTGCGTCCGATCTCGGAAGAAGAGCTCGCTGGTGCAGGTATCAAGAAGGAAAACTATGTCGATGCTGCTTGGAAACAGGCGACATTCGACAACAAGGTCTACGGAATTCCCTTCGACGTTCATTCCATCGTTCTCTACTACAACAAGACGATCCTGAAGGAAGCGGGCCTGCTCGGCGATGATGGCCTGCCGAAGGGCCTCGATGGCCTTGAGAATTTCAATGCGGCCCTGGAAAAGATTAAGGCAACCGGCAAGGTCGAGTATCCGCTGTCCTTGCACACGGATGAAGGCGGCTCCATGTGGCGCGTCTTTTACACGCTGCTCTCCCAACAGGGCGCCAAGTTCATCGACGGCGATGAAATCCTGCCAGGCGACGCAGGCGTGAAAGCGCTGCAAACCATGGCGAACTGGGTATCCACCGGTTACGCGCCGAAGCTGATCTCCTATGAAGCGTCGATCGCGCTGTTCACCTCGGGCAAAGCTGCGATGCACATCAACGGCGTCTGGGAAGTGCCGACGATGACTGACCTTGCCAAGAACGGCAATCTTGGCTTCGAGTGGGGTGCCATCGAAATCCCGAACCTGATGGGCACGCAGGCGACCTGGGCGGACTCGCACTCTTTCGCGATCCCGAACAGTGACTCCAAGCCGATCTCTCCGGAGAAGGTGAAGATCGTGCTCGAGATTATCAACTGGATGAACGAGCACAGCATCTCCTGGGCTTCCGCCGGTCATATCCCGGCCTACAAGCCGGTGACCGACACCAAGGAATTCAAGGAAATGCAGCCGAATGCGACCTATGCAAAGCTTGCAAACACGGCCACGTTTGATCCGGTTTCCAAGCTCGCCGGGGTCGCCGGCCCGATCTACGAGGCAACCCAGAACTTCGTGGTTCCTGCGCTCAACGGCCAGCTCGACCCGGCAGACGCGATCGAGCAGATGCGCGACGAGCTGAAGAGCCAGATGTAAGACGAGCCTGGCCGGAGCGAAACCTCCGGCCAGCACCGCTCTGAGGGAGATGTTCGTGGTTACCAGTGAAAAACGGCGCAAGACGCTGACCGCCATCGTCATGATCGCGCCGTTCCTGATCGCCTACATGGTCGTATTTGCCTACCCCGTCTTCAAGATGTTTGCCTTGAGCTTCACCGACGCACCTCTTATCGGCGACGGCAAATGGGTGGGTTTCGACAACTACGTGAAGCTCTTCCATCAGAAGCTCTTCTTCACGTCGTTCTGGAATACCGGCTATTTCGTCGTGCTGACTGTGGTTCCGAATACGCTGATCGGCCTCGGTCTGGCATTGATGGTCGTGCGGCTGAAGGGCTGGCTGCAGAGCCTGATCCTGGTTCTGTTTTTCATACCTTACATCCTGCCCGTCTCGGTCGTGACCCAGATCTGGAAATGGGTGCTTGATCAGCAGTTCGGCGTTGCGCAGTTCGTCATCGAATTCGTCACCGGCAAACGCATCAGCGTGTTTCGCGATCCGCTTTGGGCGATGCCCATGGTGGCGCTGGTGACCGTCTGGTGGACCAACGGCTTCAACCTGCTGCTCTTCATTGCCGGGTTGCGGAACATTCCCCATGACTACTATGAGGCTGCGATGCTCGACGGCGCGACGCGCTGGCAATGTTTCCGGCGCATCACCTGGCCTCTTATCTGGCCGGTCACCGCGCTCGTCCTGACGCTGCAACTGATCCTTCAGCTGAAGATTTTCGATCAGGTCTACCTGCTCACCGAAGGCGGCCCGTTCAATTCGACCTACGTCCTGTTGCAACTCGTCTATCGCGAGGCGTTTCGCACGAACCATGGCGGCGTCGGCTCCGCCGTTGCGGTTCTGCTCTTCATGATCATCGTCATCGTCTCGGTGCTACAATATCAGCTGTTGCGGGTAAGGGAGCGCTAAAATGCCCGGCAAAAACATCGGCAACCTGCTGCTGCTCGTCCTCACCTTCTGCATCGCCTGCATGTGGGCATTCCCCATCTACTGGGCAATTGTGACCTCGATGAAACCCGAACAGGAGGTCGTGTCGAAAACGACGTTCATTCCCGACGTCTTCAATTTTTCGGCCTACTACTATGCGCTGTTCGAAACGAAGCTTTCGACCTGGTACCTGAATTCCATCGTCACCTCGATCACTGTCACCGTCGTGGTGATCGTGATCAGCGTCATGTGCGCCTACGCGCTGTCGCAGATCGTCTTCCCCGGACGAAAGCTGCTCTACGGCATCATCCTCGCGAGCTTCATGGTGCCTTCGCAGGCGCTCGTTATCTCGCAGTTCGTACTGATGCATAAGCTCAACCTCATCAATACCTGGGGCGGGATCATCCTGCCACAGCTCATCGTTCCGGTCGTCGTCATCGTCTACAAACAATTCTTTGATTCCGTTCCGAAGGAGTTGCGGGAGGCTGCCAAGCTTGATGGTTGTGGTGAGTTCCAGATCCTCTTCAAGCTCTATCTGCCCTTGAACTGGGGTATCACCACAGCGCTTGCGATCATCACCTACATCATGGCCTGGAACGCGTTTCTCTGGCCATTCCTGGTCACGAACTCCGATGAGATGATGACAATCACCGTCGGCATTACCCAGACGAGAGATGCTTTCGGCGTCAAATATGCGCGTGACATGGCAGTGGCAATCCTCGCCGCAATGCCGGTTGCTGTCGCCTATCTGCTCTTCCAGAAGCGGGTGACGCAGGCGCTGATGCTGTCTTCCGGAATCAAGGGATGACGAGGATAAACCTTCGCCATCCGTTCCCGGGCTTCGTTGCCCGCCGGCCTTTCAGGGCCTGGGCAGCGGCGGAAACGTCCAGAAAAAGCCGCGACACCAGACAGGCTGCCGTGATATCAGCAACGATCTAACAAGAAAGAACCAGTAGCTGCGCATGGAGACGAAACTTCTCACCGTCGATCCCATCAAGGACGTCGAAGTCGTCCAGGCCCTCGGTTCCGCGACGCGCATAGAAATACTCAATCTGCTCCGCCAGTTGGGGCCCTTGAACGTGAATGACATTGCCGGCCGCATGGGGCTGCCGCAATCGACGGCAGCAACCAACCTCAAGGCGCTGGAACTTGCCGGTCTCATCCAGACCCACACGATGAAGGCGACGAAGGGTAACCAGAAGATCTGTTCCAGCATCTATGACGAGATCCTCATCCGCTTCGACAGCGGTGGCACAAAGGCGTCCGAAGATGTCGTGACCGTCAGCATGCCGATCGGTCTCTTCACCGAGTTCGAGGTGGGAGCGCCCTGCGGCCTCTGCTCTGTCAACAATGTCATCGGCATGCTTGACGTGCAGGAGGTCTTTCTCGATCCGCAGCGCATGCAGGCTGCCCTGTTGTGGTTTACCCGCGGCTATGTGGAGTACAAGTTTCCCAACAATGCCAAGGTCTCCGGCAGGAGAATCCGCAAGGTCGAGTTCTCCGCGGAACTCAGCTCGGAGACGCCGGCCACCAACGCCAACTGGCCCTCCGACATCTCGATCTGGATCAACGGCATCAAGGCTGGTCACTGGACGTCTCCAGGCGATTATGGCGACCGGCGCGGCCTCTATTCTCCAGCCTGGTGGAAGCTCAGCGGCTCGCAATACGGCAAGCTGAAGACCTGGACGATCGACGACACCGGCACCTGGATCGACGGCGCCATGGTCTCGACGCAGACGATCTCTTCGCTTGGCATCGCCGATCATCACTCCATCCGTTTCCGCATCGGCATCGACGACAAGGCCGACAATCCTGGCGGAATGAACCTGTTTGGCAAGGGATTCGGCGATTTCGATCAGGATCTGGTTATGAGCCTGTTTTTCTAGGCCGCGGCGAGGGGCCTGAAGAAGTCGCAATGCTGGCGACTGCCGGATGCCGCCTCGGTCGCAAGCCTGAAGGGCCTGAAGCCTGTGGTCATCGACGGTGCATCAGAAACCGATAGTATCCTCGGTCGTTAGAGTGGTTGTCATGAAGGCATCTCCCTCCGTGCCAAGGTCGGGTCGTCCAGGGCGCGCGTGCATGCTGCAGATGTTTCACCGCCCTGGAAGCATCGTTTCCAGGCGCAGGAACGCGATGCGCTCGACTTGAGCGGTGGCCGTTTCAAACTCCTCGTCGCTCGTATTGCCGATGCGCTTTTCGAACGCCGCCAGAATATCGTCCTTGTTCAAA
This sequence comes from Rhizobium sp. BK181, assembly GCF_014193305.1. Taxonomy (NCBI): domain Bacteria; kingdom Pseudomonadati; phylum Pseudomonadota; class Alphaproteobacteria; order Hyphomicrobiales; family Rhizobiaceae; genus Rhizobium; species Rhizobium sp. BK181. Next base: position 71,944 of record NZ_JACHZA010000014.1, on the reverse strand, counting down.
CCCTTCACCGCAATGATGAACGGAAAGCCGAACTTCTCGACATACGCCGTATTCAGCTCGGTGAAACGGTCGTGCTCCTGGGCATTAAGTCGGTCGAGCCCGGCGCCCGCCTGCTCCTTCTTGCTGTCCTCGGTCAATTCACCTGCGATCGCGAGGCGTCCTGCAAGATCGGGATGGGCACGCAGCACTCCCAGCCGCTCCTCTGGGCTGGCCGCCCGGAAGACGGCAACGAGCGCCGTGTGGACACGATCAACCGTCAATTCGTCACCGACGAAGCCATCATCATAGGCACGCTCGGCAATGAATGGCGAATGTTCAAAAACACCGCCGTAACGCGATACGAACTCGTCACGCGAAAGCATCAGATCGTCTCCGGCTTGTGGTGGGCATGCCAATGTTGCGCGATCTCGAGACGCCGGGGGATCCACACCTTATCGTGCTTCAGCACATACTCCATGAAGCGCTTCAGCGCCGCAGCGCGGCCAGGACGACCAACGAGGCGGCAATGCAGGCCGACGGACATCATCTTCGGGCTGCCGGCCTTGCCTTCTTCATAGAGCGTATCGAAGGCATCCTTGAGGTAGGTGAAGAACTGATCGCCAGAGTTGAAGCCCTGGGGCGTGGCGAAACGCATGTCATTGGTCTCGAGCGTATAGGGGATGATCAGGAACGGCTTGTCATCGACACCCTTCACCCAGAACGGCAGGTCGTCGGCATAAGAGTCCGAGGAATAAAGGAAACCACCCTCCTCCATGACGAGGCGCAGCGTGTTGTCGGAGGGCTTGCCTTGATACATGCCGTAGGGCCGCTCGCCGGTCAGCTCGGTGTGCAGGCGCACGGCTTCCTGGATATGCTTGCGCTCGACGTCCTCCTGGAAATCCTTGTATTCCAGCCAGCGGTACCCGTGGCTGGCGATCTCCCAGCCAGCCTCCTTCATGGCCGCGACCGCCTCCGGGTTGCGGGCCATGGCAAGTGTTACGCCATAGACGGTCGCCTGAACCTTGAGTTCCGTGAACGTCCGCCACAGCCGCCAAAAACCGGCGCGCGAGCCATACTCATAGATCGATTCCATGTTCAAGTTGCGCTGGCTCGGCCAAGCGGCGGCGCCGACGATTTCCGACAACAAATTTTCAGAGGCCGGGTCGCCATCGAGAATGCAGCTTTCGCCGCCCTCTTCGTAGTTGATGACAAACTGGACTGCCACACGCGCATCGCCCGGCCACTTCGGATCGGGCGTATTGCGTCCATAGCCGACGAGATTGCGCGGATAAGTCTCGGATACCATGAAATCACCTTCCTGAACGTCGGCGAAACGATAGTATTCCGAGACGGAATGACTAGATGGAAATTGCGCAACAGAGTTTTGCGGTGAAGCCACTGATCGCGCTCGGACCGGGGCTTATTTTGAAAAAGAGCCCACCGATCCATGCCACAGTGAGCAGTGCCGCGAGGATCAGTCAACCCGAAACGAGTGCCGATTCCTGGGGACAGGCGAGGGGGCCATTTTGGTCGTCAATCAAGGAGACGGTAGCATTCAACGGATCGATGCAAGAACCAATGAGCTGTTGGCAACGATAGAGGCGGATACAGCCGGCGGCGTTGGCGATGTCGCGGTTGGCGGCGGTTTCGGGCGCATCGCTCGCTCCCATCAACCCAGTATAAATAGTAAACCATGCCTCGCGTCGGTTGTCGGGCCGCGAGGGCAGCCAAGTCCCCGAACGGGCCGTCGAGCCCCTTGATTGACTCGGTTCATGGTTTTGGGCGAGTTGCAACATTGCAGAATAGCGACAATCCCGGAGGTGGGGTGTAGCATAGCCCTCACTGGTTGCGGTTGTCCTCGCAGTGTCTGCAGGATCGGAGGGTCTTATGAGCGGCCTCGAAGCAGTCGATAGTGTTGAGGTTCTGATCCTTGTCGATAACGCGACGGATAACCTCTCCACAGTCCCGTCATTTGTCGAGACCGAGTTTGCCGCACTGGAACGCCGACGCCGCGGAACGTGGGTTATGGGCGGGAAATGCATATGCTGCGCGGCCCATGGCCTTGCATGTCTCATTTCCGTTCGTCAGGGGAGCAACACGAGAACGATCCTGTTCGATACAGGCCCTGAAGACGGCACCTTCGAACAAAATGTCTCCCGCCTGGGAGTGGATTTCGGGCCGGTCGGTCGATGACTCGATCCTCGGGGATGGGGATTTGTCTGCGGCCCGACCCCGACCGCATGCCCGGACTTTGGCCATATGGCATCAGTCCGAGAAGGGCCTAAGATTTTAGACATCCGCTCCCGAGGATGGACGGAAGCCTGGCGGCTGGGGATCAGACATCACGCTGATGCCAGGGTTCGCTCCTGTCGCCGCGAACAGGGCGGCTCGGAAAACTGGCCGACATGGACCAGAGCCCATCCGGACGATAGCGTTCCCGGAAGGCAGGCGAATATTGAGGCTCCTGCCTGCAATGAATTCACGGAAAGCCACCAAGTGCCTGCGTCGTTCTATAATAAACCTTGGTACGTAATGAGATTTGGATGCTGAATTCTTCAATATATAGCGTTTTCAATCCGTCTAACTTATAGTTTTAAATAATCTACTTCAAGTATACATTGAGTAACTCGAAAATCTTGCTATGGTTATGCCTTCGAGCCAAAGGTAAGACTGGCCCGATGAGGGGAATATCAGGTCAATCAGCAGAACTTTCGAATGGATGTGTCTACATCCATTTTCGAGATTGGTGCGACGATGGCGATCCCCGCCGACAACTGAGCGCATCCCGGCCTGCAAAGCTGCGTCGAGCAGTTGCGGACGATGCTTCAGCGCTATGCGGACGATTGTGAAAGGGCAAGGGCCTCCTTGGGGAAGCCCGTGGCAGCCCCCGCCAATCCGATCACCGAGGAAACTGCACGCAAGATAGCGAGTACCTTGAGAAAACTGAACGGATCGCCGGTCGCGCGGTCACCATGAACAGGCCACGGTGACGCGGGATACCCGCCTCGAAGGCAGAGAGCTGTTGTAAAACAACGTTCATTCCTCCTCGGACACCGGTCGAAGAGCCTTGAGTTGGCGGTTGGGGACTGGCGATATGCCCCGATGGAACGTCGCCTTGGCAATTCTTTGGAGAAGCGTGACGTCCGCCAAGGAGAAACAGACATGAAATGTCGAGCGTTCATGTGCATGGCTGCCGCAGGTGTGGTTACCACGTTCGCAGAGCCTTCGTATGCATCAGAAGTCAGGATGGACATCTACAAGGACCCGAGTTGCGGCCACTGCGGAGCCTGGGCCGCCGCAATGGTGGATGCCGATTTCAATGTCGTCGTCCATTCCGAGGAATTCATCGTGATAAAAACCAGGCTCGGCATCCCCGAGAATATGCATGGATGCCATACAGCTGTGGTTGGCGACTACTTCTTCGAAGGCCACGTCCCATTGGAGGCTGTCGAGAGGGTCTTGAAAGAGAAGCCCCAGATTGCGGGACTTGCCGTTCCGGGCACGGCAGAGTGCTCGCTTGCAGCAGAGGACGATTCACCGGTCTACGAGGTTTTCAGCCTGAGCAAGCCTGACATGAGGCCGTCTTTGTACATGCGAATTGATGGCCGGTGATGTCGATCACACTCGAACATGGACTGCAGCGAAATTCAAAATCACGACAAAGGCTGATGTTTGCTAGCTGACCTCCGGTTTCCAAGGTCGTGCACGCGAGGCCCTGGAACAAGCGGCAGCCAGGGCCGGTTCAATCAAAGCCCTTCCGGTGACAAGAACGACATGACTACCGGGGTCTGCTCCTCCCCGGACGATGCAGCACGGGCGAGACTACCCCCGCCCGCCCTCGCGCCAAATTGGAGATCAGATCGGGGTGAGGTGTGAACTGCACGGCGATCCTCCTTTCCCAAACGAAGCGTCTTCCGCGGTAAAGGTGACAACCCCTACGTGGTTGATGCGCTCGTCTTTTCTTCCAGCAGGGCGTCGGGAATGTCGTCGAACGACGCGTAATTCAGATTGTAGAGCTTAGAATAGAGCTTGCGGTTCTTCATGAGCTGCTGGTGGTTGCCGCTCTCGATCAGTTCCCCGTTCTGCAGGACAATGATGCGATCCGCCTCGCGGATCGTCGCAAGACGGTGGGCAATGACAAGCCCCGTGCGATTTTCGAGGAGCTTGACCAGCGCCTTCTGGATCAGCATCTCGGTATAGCTGTCGATGTTGGCCGTGGCTTCGTCGAGCACCAGGATCTTAGCGTCGGCAACCAGGGCGCGGGCGAAGCTCAGGAGCTGGCGCTGGCCGAGCGAGAGATTGCCGCCGCGCTCGCCAAGCATGCTGTCGTAACCCTCAGGCAGGCGCATGACAAAATCATGCGCGCCCACCGCCTTGGCGGCCTCGATCACCTGTTCGCACGTTGCCTCCGGCTTGTGGTAGCGGATGTTTTCGAACACCGTGCCGGTAAACAGGAAGGGCTCCTGCAGAACCATGGCGATCTGGTTGCCGAGCGAATCCTGCGTCAGGTCACGCACATCATGTCCACCGACCAGCACCTGGCCCTGCTGGACATCATAGAAGCGGTGGATCAGCGACATGCAGCTCGACTTGCCGGATCCCGTTGGTCCGACAAGCGCAACCGTTTCGCCGGGGTTCACCTTGAAGCTGACGTGCTTCAGGACAGGATGTGCGGGATTGTAGCCGAAGACCACATCGCGAAACTCGACCGAACCATCCATGTCGGCGGAAAGTTCCTTCGCGTTGGGCGCATCCCTGATGTCGACCGGAACATCAAGAACCTCGGTCAGGCGCTGACCCGACGCCATGGCACGCTGCATCACCGAATACTGCAGGGTCAGAGAGCGGATCGGATCGAAGAACCGCTGAATGTAGAACAGGAAGGCGACAAGGACACCGACGTCGAGCGCCTGGTTGAGAACGCGTGCACCACCGACGACGATGACGAGCGCCATGGCGACACCGGTCAGGGTATCCACAATCGGCACCATGACCTGCGCGTAGCGGGCAGCCGTCAGGTGGGTCTTCAGGTTCGCCTTCGCCTTGTCGTCGTAGAGCATGAAGTTGACGCCCTGGCGATCCATGCTCTGGACGGCGCGAACACCGTGGATCGCTTCGGCGAGCGCCCCGTTGGCAACCGAATTAGTCTCGTGTGCCGCCATGAAGGACTTGCGCGCCAGCGGCAACCAGAAGAGGCGGACCACAAACAGGATCGGCAGCACGGACAGGGTGAGAAGGCCAAGCTTGAAGTCGAGATAGAGCATGACGAAGACGATGCCGAACAGCAGCACGATATCGCCAACCGACAGGACCGACGTTTCAAGAAACTCCTGCATCGAATTGACGTCGCCCTGCAGGCGAGACATCAGGCGTCCGACCTCGGTCTTATCCATGAAGGACAGCGAAACCCGCTGAAGATGCTGGAACATCGCCTTTCTGATGTCGAACAGGACCTCCTCGGCGACATTGCCGACCAGCGTTTCCTGGGCGTAGCTGGCGCAGTAGTTGACCAGGATCGCGGCGAGAAAGGCAATCATCGACCATCTCAGTGCCGAATGGTCCCCCTCCGCCCGCATCCCGTGGTCGATCGCATAACGGATGATCAGGGGAATCAGGAGCTGCATCGACGTAAACGTCAGCACCGCCGCCACCGAAAGCCACACCTGTCTTCGGTAGGGATGCACGAAGAACCAGATGCGCCTGATGATGTTGCCGTCGAAGGCCTTGCCGAACATCTCCTCCTCGATGCGGTGCGAGCCGACAACCGCACGCGGCGGCCGGCGTCCATCCTCGCGAACGTCGGAGCGCTCGGTTTCCAGTTCCTCGGCCATGTCATATTCCTCCCTAGGCGCTGAGGGCGTCGTCGCCCGGTCGCACCTGCAGATCATAGAGCGCCTTGTAGCGCCCGCCGGCAGCCAGCAGCGCCTGATGGGTTCCACGCTCGACAATCTCTCCGTTCTCGACAAACAGGATCTGGTCGGCATGCATGAGCGAGCTCAGCCTGTGGGCAACGATGATGGTGACGCGATCTGCCGCGTATTTGCGCATCGCCGTGCGGATGCGCTGCTCGGTCGCGGCATCGATCGCAGCGGTCGAATCGTCGAAGACCATGACGGCCGGCTTCAGCATCAGCGCCCGCGCGATCGTCAGGCGCTGGCGCTGCCCGCCGGAGAGCGAAACACCGCGCTCGCCGACGACCGTGGTATAGCCCGTCGGTAGGCCGAGAACGTAGTTGTGGAGCTGGGCGCTTTCGCTGGCGCGCTCGATGCGGCTCTCCTTGGCCCAGGGATCGCCATAGGCGATGTTGTTTTCGATCGAGGTAGTGAACAGGAAGGAATCCTGCTGCACGACGGCGACCGACCGGCGAAGCGACTGCAGGGTCGCCTTCCTGATGTCCTGGCCGTCGATTGTGATCCTGCCTTCCGTGACGTCGTAAAAGCGCGGGATGAGATGGGCGAGCGTCGACTTGCCGCTGCCGGGCGGGCCAACGATGCCGATGGTTTCGCCGCGCCTTGCCTCGAAGGAGACGTTGGTGAGGACGCCGTGCATCGGCGAGCTGGGGTAGGCAAAGCTTACCTTCTCGAAGCGAAGCGTTCCCTCCGATATCAACAGATCCTTCGCGTCGGGCGCATCGCGCACCGCAACCTCGAGATCGAGCAGGTTGAAGAGCCTAGTCCCGCAGGTCGACGCGCGGGCAAAGGCGTTCACCATCAGGCCAAGCTGGCGGACAGGCATCTGCAGGATCGTCATGAAGGTCAGGAAGGATGCAAGTGTACCGACGGTGATCTCGCCCGACACGACCTTGCCGCCACCGATCCACAGGACGAGGCCCATCGCCGCAAAGAAGGAGAAGGTCATCGCACTGGTGTTGATGACGCGGATGCCGACACGCTGGTGGGCGAGCGCCAGGGCATTCTTCGAGGCCGTCTCGAACTTCATCATTTCGTGCGCCTGGGCGGCGAAGGCCCGAACCACCCTGATACCGCCGAGATTTTCCTCCATGATCCGTGTCAAGACGGAAAGCCGCTCCTGCAGATCGAGCCAGGTCGCGCGCAGCCGCAACTGCGTGACCGAAGAGCGCCAGGCGACAAAAGGCACGAAGCTCAGCGCCAGCAGGCCGAGCAAGAGGTCTGTGGTCAGAAGCATGTAGGCGCCGATGCCGATCAGCATGGTCAGAAGCACCATGCGAACCAGGGCGGTCGAGAAATACATGCGCACGCCTTCAAGGTCGAGCAGGCCGACCGTGATCAGGTCGCCCGAGTGGACGCTGTCATGGAAGCTGAAGGAAAGCCGCTGGATCTTCTCGTAGCAGGCAAGCCTGAGCTCGTAGCCCATATGATGGCCGACACTCTCGCTGTAGTAGTTCTGGACCATCGTGAAGAGGCCGCGAAGGACGCTGGCGCCCAGGAGCAGAAGCGCCGTCGTCAAAAGCGCATCCTGTGCCACCTGTCCCGCCTGGCCGCCAGCCATTGCAACCTGGGTGTGATCGACCGCCTGGCCAAGCAGGCGCGGGATCATCAGCTGGAATGTCGAGGCAACAAGGGTGGCACTGATCGCAAGGCCAGATTGCCAGGGATGGCGAAACGCCATGACGGTAATGCGGACCAGCGTGAAGAGGCCCTTGCCCCAGCCCGCCGCGGTCGCCTTCGCCATCGAGGCGGATGGCTTCGTCGTGCGTGTTAAAGCATCGCTGCTCACGGTGATGTTCCAATACAGAGGTGTGGTCGGACGCCTGTCCGAACGAGCGGAATCCATGAAGGGATTGATTAGCACCCTTACTTTTGCCGATTCCTTTGGGCCCTTCAAGTCAAGAATTCACCAGTTGGTTATTTTATCGTGAGTAGCAGGCTGGCTTCGCACGGCTCCGATCAGAGCAACCGTAAACGACAAATTGCCATGACATCTCAGTCACTTGGCGTTTCCATTGCGCAGGCGGGGGAACAAAGGGCTTGCCAAAATGCTCTTTTGAAGCTCTCATACACGACCAGTTTGATAGACTATGGGCGGCTTAGAACCGCGGGAACAAAACCGGCGCGGATTGTCCGCGTTGCAACCAATCGAGACACGATGCGCAAAATCGCAGGGGAGTTGAGATGACGGTTCATGGCCTGTTTTCCTCGAAATCATCGGCGGCAGCACGAGCGTCCGCCATCCCGCGCATCGCCGTTGTCGGGCGCGGTTTTTCCGGAATGATGACGGCGATCGCGCTGATGAAGAGGGTGCGCACGCCCTTTCACCTGCAACTCTTCGACCCCAACTCCTCCGTGAGCGGCGGACAGGCGCTCTCCTCGTCGCGTGCCTCGACGATCCTCAATACGCGCGTTCGCGATCTCTCGGTCTCGACAGGCGACGCGGATGACTTCAACGACTGGCTCTGTAGCAACGCGGAATTCCGTGCCGCGGTACCCGCGGCCATCCCGGGGTTCCGCCAGATCTTCGTGCCGAAGACCATTTTCAGCGATTATGTCTATCAGCGCTTTTCGGAAGCACTCTCCGCCCGCAAGGATATCACCGTCCAGGTCTGCCCGGAACCGGTCGTGGCCATCAGGCGCACGCACGGCGCCCGCTATCTGCTCGAGAGCGCCAACCCCTCCAATCCGCTCTTCGATGTGGTCATTCTCGCGACCGGCTACGGATTGCCGGAGGCCGATTATGTCCAGGAAGAGCCTTCGCCGGTGAGGGCCCGGCGCCTGGTGGGGCGTCCCCACACGGTCCTGCTTGGAAGCGGCATCAGGGTCGTCGATCAGCTTCTGCAATTGCGCGATGCCGGCTATGACGGTCAGGTGACCATCCTCTCCCGGCACGGATTCCTGCCGCAGAGCCACACACCGAATTCCGCCGATCCGGTTTTTCCGGCCGACGCAATGCCGTCGAATCTGGCCGACATCCTGCGCTTCATCCGCAAGGCCTGCCGCGAGGCGGAGGCCGATGGCCGCAGCTGGCAATCGGTCATGAACGGCTTGCGCAAGCATGCCCGCTCGCTGTGGCGCGCCCTGCCAGCCCGCGAGAAGCAGCAGTTCAACCGGCATTTGCGGGCGATCTATGACAGCCATCGCAACCGGCTGCCGGAGGCAATTCACGCCCGCCTGCAGGGGGAACTCGCCAGTGGCAACACGGTTCTGCGTCGCGGCACCGTCGGTCGCCGGGGCCTGGGGGGCGTGTTTTTCCGGCCCGCCGGTTCAGGCATGGATGAGACCGTGCATGCCGAGCGTATCCTCGATTGCCGCTGCCGGGGGCCGCAGTTGGCTTCACCCCTGATTGCAAGCCTGCTTAACGAGGGATTGGCGCTGCCTGACGAGTTGTCGCTCGGTCTTGCCGTCGACCAGCGCGGGAGCCCCTGGCTCGACGACGGGTCTGTGGTCGAGGATCTGTTTGCCGTCGGCCCCCTTGGTCTCGGCAGTCTGCCCGACATCGATCTGGTTCCGGAGATCGTCACCCAGGCCTACGCGGTCGCTGAACACGTCGCCGAGCGTGTCTATCCCTGCAGCCGGGCAATCTGATCAGGCCTTTTGCGCCCTGCGCTCGCCTCTGAGCACGAAGACAAGCAGTCCCGCAGACATGAGGGCCAGGGCAAACCAGGTGATCGCATAGACAAGGTGATTGTTCGGGAAGGCGACCTGTGTCAGCCCGCCGACAGGCAATCCGCCTGGATTGGGCGTCGCGTCCGCGTCTATGAAATAGGGCGCAACACCATCGACGCCGCGCCAATCAGCAATCGCGGCCACGTCGCGCGAATACCAGCGGTCGTTCGCCGGATCGTTGGACCTCAGCCACGTGCCTTTCGGCTCTGCTATCCTGAGCAGTCCGGTGACGACAACCGGCGTCGACACCTGGCCATCGATGCGTGTCGAGGGATCGCGTCGGTCCGTCGGGACGAAGCCACGGTTGACCAGGACGACGGTGTCGTCGGTCCGCCTGAGCGGTGTCAGGACCCAGTAGCCAGGGCCGAGTGTCGTCGACGCATAGACCAGTGTCTCCCTGTCATTGTCGAGCATTCCTTTAACCGTCACGCGCCGATATTCGTCATTGGCGCGGTTGACCTTGCCCCACTCGGCCTGCGCCGGGGCGCCAACCGGTTCTGCGTGGACGCGGGCATCGACGCGCGCAATCAGATCCCGCTTCCAGGCCAGCCGCTCGACCTGCCAGATTCCGAGCGCGATCAGCGCGCCGGTCAGCGTCACCAGCAGGCCGCAGAAGATCGCGATGCCTGCGGCGCTGTGCCGTTTTTGTGTCCTGTCTGGGAAGGTGTCGGCCATGCCAGAAACAAACCTGGCGGGCGGCTGAGCACCGCCCGCTCCTGCCATTACGGCATGTTCTTCATCATTTCGGGGGTCATCGGCATCATGTTCGTGTTCAGATGATGCATGACCCAGAGGGAGCCCGCGAGCGCGATCGCCACGATCAGCAGGGTGAAGATCAGCGCCATCATCGTCCAGCCGCCTTCCGACTGCGGATTCATGTGGAGGAAGAAGATCATGTGAACGACGATCTGGACAGCCGCCAGGCCCATGACCCAGGCGGCGGTGACGGTCGAGCTCTCGAAGACGTCGGCCATGACGAGCCAGAACGGAATTGCAGTCAGGATGATCGAGAGCACGAAGCCGATCATGTAGCTCCTGAAGGTCCCGTGGGCGGCCTCATGCCCGTGGCTGTGGCCGTGATGGGCCTCGTGAGCGTCCTCGGTTGCGGGTGCGTGAGTGGTCATCCGAGAACTCCCATAAGGTAGACGAAGGAGAAGACGCCGATCCAGACGACGTCGAGGAAGTGCCAGAACATCGACAGGCACATCAGGCGGCGACGATTTTCCGGGATCAGACCGTGCATCGACACCTGCACCATCAGCGTGACAAGCCAGACGATGCCGAAGGTGACGTGCAGGCCGTGCGTACCGACCAGCGTGAAGAAGCACGACAGGAACGCGCTGCGGGTCGGGCCGGCACCCTCGTGGATCAGGTGCGCGAACTCGTAGAGTTCAAGCCCGAGGAAGGCCAGGCCGAACGCGCCGGTGACACCGAGCCAGAACAGTGTCTCGGTCTTGGCTTTGCGCTCCATCTGCAGCATTGCGAAGCCGTAGGTGATGGACGACAGCAGCAGCATCGAGGTGTTGATCGCCACCAGCGGCAGATCGAAGAGATCGGCCGGCGAGGGACCGGCCGCATAATTGCGGCCGAGAACGCCATACGTCGCAAAAAGCACCGCGAAAATGAGGCAGTCGCTCATCAGATACAGCCAGAAGCCCAGCATCGTGCTGCCTTCCGGATGATGATCCTCGGTCAGATAGAATTCAGGCTTGTTGGCCTTGTCGATGGCAGTATCGCTCATGGTCTTACACCTGCTCGGCAAGCAGCGCCGTCCGCTTGCCCTCTGTTTCGGTGACTTCCGCCGCTGGGATGTAGAAGTCGCGCCTGTAGTTGAAGGTATGGCCGATCGATACGGCGATCATGGCGACAAAGGACAGGACGGCAAGCCACCACATGTACCAGATGAGGCCAAAGGCCAGCCCGATGCTGAGAACGCCCAGAATGACGCCGGTGCCGGTGTTCTTCGGCATGTGGATCGGCTTGAAGCCTTCCAGCGGACGGGCATAGCCGCGCGCCTTCATGTCGTACCAGGAATCATGGTCGTGCACGACCGGCGTGAACGCGAAGTTGTAATCTGGAGGCGGAGACGAGGTCGACCATTCGAGCGTACGGCCGTCCCATGGATCACCCGTCGTATCGCGCAGTTCCTCGCGCTTGAAGAAGCTGACGACGAGCTGGATGATGAAGCTTGCAATGCCGATGGCGATCAGCACGGCACCAAAGGCAGCAATGATGAACCAGATCTGCAAGGACGGATCCTCGAACTGCGAGACACGGCGCGTCACGCCCATCAGGCCGAGCACGTAGAGCGGCATGAAGGCGAAATAGAAGCCGATCAGCCAGAACCAGAAGGACATCTTGCCCCAGAACGGGTCGAGCTTGTAGCCGAATGCCTTCGGGAACCAGTAGGTGACGCCCGCCATCAGGCCGAACACCACGCCGCCGATGATGACGTTGTGGAAATGGGCAATCAGGAAGAGAGAGTTGTGCAGCACGAAGTCGGCTGGCGGTACCGCCAGAAGAACGCCGGTCATGCCGCCGATGACGAAGGTGACCATGAAGCCGATTGTCCACAGCATCGGCACTTCATAGCGAATCCGACCGCGGTACATCGTGAACAGCCAGTTGAACATCTTCGCTCCTGTCGGGATCGAGATGATCATCGTGGTGATCCCGAAGAACGAGTTCACGCTCGCACCCGACCCCATCGTGAAGAAGTGGTGCAGCCAGACGAGGTAGGACAGGATCATGATGACGCAGGTGGCGTAGACCATCGACGCGTAACCGAAGAGACGCTTGCCGCAGAAGGTAGCCACGACCTCCGAGAAGATGCCGAACGCCGGCAGCACCAGGATGTAGACCTCCGGATGGCCCCAGATCCAGATGAGATTGATGTACATCATCGGATTGCCGCCGAGGTCATTCGTGAAGAAGTTCGTGCCGGCATAGCGGTCGAGGGACAACAGTGCCAGCGTCGCCGTCAGTATCGGGAAGGTGGCGACGATCAGGATGTTGGTGCAGAGCGAGGTCCAGGTGAAGACGGGCATCTTCATGAAGCTCATCCCGGGTGCGCGCATCTTGACGATGGTCGCAATCAGGTTGATGCCCGACAACGTCGTGCCGACACCGGCAACCTGCAGTCCCCAGATATAATAGTCGACACCGACACCCGGGCTGTAGTCGGCTCCCGACAGGGGCGGATAGGCGAGCCAGCCGGTCTGGGCGAATTCGCCGACGAAGAGCGAGATCATGATGATGATCGCGCCGGCCGTCGTCATCCAGAACGAGAAATTGTTGAGGAACGGGAAGGATACGTCGCGGGCACCGATCTGCAGCGGCACGACGAGGTTCATCAGCCCGGTGACGAACGGCATTGCCATGAAGAAGATCATGATGACGCCGTGGGCGGTAAAGACCTGGTCGTAGTGATGGGGAGGCAGGTAGCCGGCCGAGCCGTTGAAGGCAAGCGCCTGCTGCAGGCGCATCATGATGGCGTCGGAGAAACCGCGCAGCAGCATGATGAGGGCGAGGATGACGTACATGATGCCGATCTTCTTATGATCGACGCTTGTCAGCCACTCGCGCCAGAGGTAGCCCCAGAGCTTGAAGTACGTGACAACACCCAGAAGCGCGATGCCGCCAAGCGCGACGACCGCAAAGGTCACGACCAGGATCGGCTCGTGGTAGGGGATCGATTCTAGGGTCAACCGACCGAAGATGAACTTCAGGAGGTCAGGATTCGAAAACATGGATTAACCCGTTCATTGATGTCGTATCGACGCAAAGCGCCAGGTCTTAGTTGTTGTCTGGTTGCGCGGGCGCCGCAGCACCGCCGGTCCCGTGATCCATGCCGGGCATCGCGTGCCCGTCATGCTGCATGTCCTGCGCACCCGGCGCGCCTTGCGTCGCCGGCGCTCCTTGCGTGCCGCTTCCGCCTTCAGCGCCGGCCGGCGTAGCTTCCTCGGGCTTTACCTCTTCAGCGCCGGAACCTTCGCCCGCCACCGGATGCATGCCGCCGAGATGACGGTCGTCGTAGCGCAGCTTTTCGCGATTTTCGGCGCTTTCCTTGCCGCCGCCGCCCATCCTGTCGATGTGCATCATCTCGTTCATGCACATCTTGCCGGGGGCCGCGCACATGTTGAGGATGGCGTCAAAGAGATCCTTGTCGACCGACGAGAAGTAGCGAACCGGCTCCCTCTCGCTCGGCCGCTCGAGCTTCAGATAGGTATCACGGTTCAGCGCCGTGCCCTTTTCCTTGACCTGCGCGACCCATTGGTCGAAGCCCTGCTGGTTCACACCATGGAACTTGAAGCGCATATGGGAAAAACCTGCGCCACTGTAGTTGGCCGAAAAGCCGTCGAAGACGCCTTCCTCGTTGATGACCGCGTGCAGCCTGGTCTCCATGCCGGGCATGGCGTAGATCTGGCCGGCGAGCGCGGGAACGTAGAAGGAGTTCATCACCGACGAGGAAGTGATCCTGAAGCTGATCGGGACGTCGACAGGGGCGGCCATTTCATTGACGGTCGCAATACCGAGCTCGGGATAGAAGAACAGCCATTTCCAGTCGAGTGCCACGACCTCGACGGTCAGCGGCTTGGCATCGGCAGGAACGGCGCGCTCGGCGTCGATCCGGTCCAGCGGACGGAAGGGATCGAGCTTGTGCGTGCTGATCCAGGTGATCGCGCCGAGAGCAATGATGATGGCCAGCGGCGCCGACCAGATGATGACTTCAAGACGTGTGGAGTGGTGCCATTCGGGATCGTAGGTGGCGGTCGTGTTGGACCGGCGGTAACGCCAGGCAAAAAAGAAGATCAGGAAGATGACCGGGACGATGATGAGCAGCATCAGGACCGTCGATACGATGATCAGGTCACGCTGCTGGATTGCGATATCGCCCGATGGCGACATGACCACCAAATTGCACCCTGCCAGCGTCAAAAGCAGGGGCAGAATAAGGAGATGGCGGGAAAACCTTGGCAGTTTTTGCACGTCTCTATGCTCTTGTTGTTTCATCCAAACCGCGACTAAAGCACTGTACCTGATAGCAACATGAGGTGTTTGGTCGCAGTGCAGCACAAATTGCCGCACTGCGGGATAAGCAACGTGGCGCAGGATGTCAAAACCCGATCTGGGCTCGAAAGCGTTTTGCGCGAGATCATTTTGAGGGGCTAATATAACCGGGAACCCCGATCATGCCAGCTTTCCCGCGCCGATTTCTCCGCAGCGGGCGCCATTTTTCGCGGGCTTTCGATTTTCAGCCCACGGGATGAACTATTTAGCGCCTCCGGACTTGATTAGCGCGGTCGTTTGATCAAGATCGCTAGTGAGGCGCTTTGCCACAGGAGTGCCTCAACGAGGGAGGCATAGCATGGCAGGTACCACGACCCAGTACGGCCCATCGTCGACATCGATGGAGCAGGATGCGCGCCGCATCCACGCCGACAAGCCGGTTTCACCCGGCAGTATCGCAATCGGCGTCGTCATCGGGCGCATGTCCGAATTCTTCGACTTTTTCGTCTACGGCCTGGCATCCGTGCTGGTCTTTCCACAGCTTGTGTTTCCCTTCGCGCCCGACAGACTGACGGCGACACTCTATTCTTTTGCGCTGTTTTCACTTGCATTCCTGGCACGACCGGTCGGATCGGTCGTGTTCATGACGATCGATCGCATCTACGGGCGCGGTGTCAAGCTGACGATCGCGCTCTTCCTGCTGGGGGGCTCGACGGCCTCAATAGCCTTCCTGCCCGGCTATGCCGAGATCGGCGCATGGTCGATCGCGCTGCTCGCGCTCTTCCGGCTCGGCCAGGGCTTTGCCCTTGGCGGTGCATGGGACGGCCTTGCCTCGCTGCTTGCACTCAACGCGCCCCCGAACCATCGCGGCTGGTATGCGATGATCCCGCAGCTCGGCGCCCCGATCGGCTTTGCGCTCGCAAGCGCGCTCTTCGGATACTTCATCGCGAACCTCTCCAGCGAGGATTTCCTGAGCTGGGGCTGGCGCTTTCCGTTCTTCGTCGCCTTCGCCATCAACGTCGTCGCACTGTTTGCGCGGCTCCGCCTTGTCATGACGCCCGAGTTCGGCACTGCCCTGGAGCAGCATGAACTCGAGGCCGCACCGATCCACTCCGTGCTGCGCGTTCATGGTCGCGACATCCTGCTTGGCGCTTTCGTGCCGCTCGCAAGCTTCGCCATGTTCCACCTCGTCACCATCTTCCCGCTTGGCTGGACGTCGCTCTATGGCACCCAGCCGGTCGGAGCCTTCATGGTGGTCCAGATCGTCGGCGCCGTCGTTGGCTTGATCGCCATCATCGTCTCCGGCATGATCGCCGATCGGATCGGCAGGCGCGCCCAGCTTGCCATCTGTGCCGTCTTGATCGCGGTCTTCAGCTTCGTGGGTCCATACCTTATCGCAGCCGGCCCGAAGGGGCTGGATGCCTTCGTGATCATCGGTTTCGGAGTTCTTGGCTTGTCATTCGGCCAGGCAACGGGTTCGATTTCATCGCGGTTCGGCAGGGGCTACCGTTATACCGGTGCAGCCTTTACCTCCGACCTCGCCTGGCTTGTTGGCGCGGGCTTCGCGCCACTCGTTGCCCTGACGCTCTCGAGCCGCTTCGGCTTGCCCTTCGTCGGCTATTACCTACTTTCAGGCGCCATCTGCACGCTCGCTGCCCTCGCATTCAGCAGGGCACTGGAACAGCGCGACTGAGCACTCGCCGCGCAGGCACCAGAAAGACCCGCTTCGCAGTCGCGAGGCGGGTCTTTTCAATTGACCAGTGCTGTTGAGCGGATCGGCCGGAGGCGACTACATCGCCGCAGCTTGCGTCTGCTTGGCTGAGCGCGCAGCCGTCAGTTCCGCTGTCGTGTGATTGAGGCGGTCGGCGAGCACGCGCATGATCTCGACTGCCATCTCGGGGAAATCGCTGAGCAGCTTCAGAAAGTGTTCCTTGCTGATGCGCAGGACCTCCAGCGACGAGGTGGCGCGCACCGT
Organism: Rhizobium sp. BK181; assembly: GCF_014193305.1. Taxonomy (NCBI): domain Bacteria; kingdom Pseudomonadati; phylum Pseudomonadota; class Alphaproteobacteria; order Hyphomicrobiales; family Rhizobiaceae; genus Rhizobium; species Rhizobium sp. BK181. The sequence continues at coordinate 55,399 of NZ_JACHZA010000014.1, read as the reverse complement.
CGCGGTACGGGAAACGTCGCACAGGATCGCAATTTCGCCGACGATGGAGTTCAGTTCCACATCGGCGACCTTGATATCGCCGGCCGGCGAGTGAACGAGGATGTCGGCGGTACCTGACAAGATGACGTAGGCTGCATCACCCGGATCACCCTGATGGAAAAGATCCTGCCCGGCCTTGTATGACATTCGATCGGATGTGAAAGCCAACAACTTGAGTTTTGCCGGCGCAATCCTTGAAAAGATTGGCACGCGCCGCAGCATTTCGACTTCATCTCTCAAGAGCATATACGTACTACCCCTGCCGCACTTCTCCGGTGCGCGGCGCTAGACCGTGGCGCCTCTCAGGGGGCGCCATCTTTGTTGTCCCTCCTTAGAGTATTACGATAACAGTTCCTTGAACATACCGTTTTGCTCGGAAAGCTCCGGAAAGTTGCCCGCCTCGGCCAGCGTTCCCCTGTCGAAGAGCAGGATCCGGTCGAAGATCTCCGCCAGTTTCGCGTTCGACAGCACCCAGATGATGGCCGGTTTTTCGCCTTCCTTGTGCAGGCCCTCGACGATGTTCCTCGTGATCGCGTCCTGCACGCGCTGATCAAGCGCCGATAGCGGCCTGTTGAAGATCAGGTAATCAGAGCGTTTCAGGAGCGCGCGAGCAAGGTTCAGCTTCTGGCGCTGCACCATGGTGAGCCGCTTTCCGCCGGAGCCGACGTCGAATTCGAGGCCGATCGACATGACGTCGTTGGCAAGGCCGAGCGATTCAAAGAGGTCCCCCATCATCGACCGGATGCTGTCGGACGCATCCGCCTGCTGGTAGGCGATGCGTCCGAAAAGGACATTGTCCATCAGGCTCGCGGACGAGATGAAGTTCTCCGGATCGTAGCGTTCGATCACGGCTGCAAGATCATCCGGAATCTTCTCGTGGAACTGCTTGCGGGCGCTGACGATCTTGTCCATCAGCTCCTCGGTCAGAAGACCGAAACGATGCCGTGGCTCGATATAGGCGAAACTCAGCCGGATGATGGCCGAGCGTTCCTCGGGCGTTGCGTCGTCGAACTGCCGGCTCTGCAGCTTCTGCAGCAGCGCCTGGTAGGTCGGGATGTCATCTGCCGTCATGAAGGTCAGCTGCTGGAAGAACGGGTGGTCTGGCGGCAGGTCGTGGAAGAGCTCGACCGCGTTCTCCGCAATCTCCAGGCCCATTTCCCACAGATCGTTGCTCAGCCCGGTCTCCCGGAACAGCGTCTGGAAATAGGGATGCGCCGCTAGCCTGCGGTTGTTCATCAGCGGCCGCTTCATCGATCCGAACAGAAGGTTTTCGCCGACCGTCGCCTGGGGATTGTAGGCATCGAAATCAAAGGGCACGACGATGTTGCCATTCTCGGACTCCCGCATGCGCTGGCGCAGCGTCTCCCTGAGTTCAACGATGTGCTCGGCAAGCGCGACATGGACCGTGGTGTCGACGGTCGAGCGCAACGCAAGGTCGAGAATTTCCTGCGAAATCAGAACGGCGTCGAGCACCGGGCGGATTGCCGTCAGAATGTCGTTCGGACCCGTCGCACCGGCGGCGTGGTAATCTACCCAGTCGCTGTTGATGTCCATCGTCGGATTGCCGGCCTTGATGGCCTCCTCGGCATGCCACTTCGCCTCCTGGGCGGCCTTGCCATCGTAGTCAGGCTGCTTGAGCGGCGCGTGCTTCAGGCCGTAGAGCAGGTTGTCGCGCAGTGTTCCGTGGAAAAAATAGGCATCGGCGGACGCGTAGGAAATCCGTCGGCCGGTTACGGCCTCCGGCAGGTCGAGGAGATCCTTGCCGTCGATCGTGACGCGGCCTGAATCGGGCCACACCAGTCGACCGAGCGCTTCTGCGAAGGCCTCCGCCCCGCTGGAGTTCGGGCCGACCACGGCAACCGTCTCGTTCGGCTTGATCTCGACCGAAACGTGGTCGACCAGTCGCGCGCCACTGTCGTCGCTGACGGTCAAATTGGTGACGACGAGTGGCGCCGTCAAAGCGCCAACCGCCTCCGGCGATAGGTCCTGGATCCTGCCCTCGATCAGAGGCTCGACATTGAACTGCTCGTAGACCTGCTGGTACTTGACCTGCACGTCCTGGCGCATCTGGTCCCAGTCGATCAGTTCCTTGAGCGGACCCGGCAGGTCCTTGTAGGCGCTGATGACGGCGACGAGCTGGCCGATATCGAGCCGGCCCTGCAAGGCAAGATAACCGCCGATGGCGTAAAACAGGAAGGGTGTTACCTGGGCAAGAAAGTTGTTCAGGAACTTGACCAGGAACTTCCACTGGTAGAGGTCGTAGCGGATCGAGAAGATCAGGCCTAGGCGGGCGGCGATATCGGCGCGCTCGTAGTTCGACGTGTCGTTGCCATGGATCGTTCCGATGCCATCTACGATCTCGCCGACACGACCCGACAGTTCACGCGCCGTCAGCTGACGCTGGCGACCAAGCTCGAGCAGCCGCTTTCTCATGCGCGGGATTACGACCGCCTGGACGCCGACAATGGCAGCCGCAATCATGCCCAGCCAGAAGTTCTGGACGATGATGAAGGCAAGCGCAGTCACAGCCTGACCGCCAAGCAGGGCCGGCGCGACGAAGGCGTCACCGGTGAAGCCGCCCATCGGTTCGACCTCGTCCTTGATCATCGTCGCGATCTCGGCCGACTTGACCCGCTTGAAATGCGATGGCGGGAATCGCAGGACCCGGTCGATCAGCTCAAAGCGAATACGCCGCAGCATGCGCTCGCCAAGCCTGCCCTTGTAGGTGTTGATGTAGAATTTGAAAAGCCCGTTCAGAACCACAAGCGCCAGAAAGACGAGGCTCAGCCCCATCAGCATCTGCAGACGGTCAAGTTGAACGCCCTTGAAGAATTCCACCTCGCCGAAGAAGGGCAAGGTATAGGCGATCCGCATGAAGGTCTGCGTCGCGCCCTCGCCCTCGAAGCCCGCCCCCTGAATAGGACCGTTGACGATCTGTTTCGGCAAGTCAAAAGACAGGAAGTACGGGATCATGGAAATCGCGACAACCGCCAGGATCCAGAGCTGCTGCAGCCGCGTGTTCGACCAGATGTAACGCGCGAGGCTTTTTTCCATTGCTAACCGTCAATTGCCTGGGAAATCTGGGGGGCAATGGACCTGCGGCAGAACGATGAGGAATGCCGAATAGGGACCATGCAACCGGACCGCCGGATTTCAATATGAAAACAAGGCGAATCGACGTGCCGTCGTCATGTCGATTCTCGCCGGGATGTTTTTTATATCACATGACTTTCGAAAAGTGCGAGGGTTTCAGCCAGCCAGTGAACGAATGATTGCCGCCGTCTTTTCTGCTCCGGCAAGGTCGAGAGCCATAGGACCGCTCCGGAGCGCCGACAACGCGGTCTCGACGGCCTCGGCAACGATCCCCGGCGTCAACCCGGCCTCCGGCAGGATATCGGCAAGTCCAAGCGCCCTCAGCCGCTCGGCGCGCACCGTCTGCTCTGTCTCGCCGCCGGCAACAAAGGGGACGAGGATTGCCCGGCAGTCCGCCTGCAGGAGATCGCCGACCGTGTTGTAGCCCGCCTGCGAGATCGAGACACGCGCGCCCCGCAGAAGTGACGGAAAGTCCTTGCGGAAGCGCTGGAGCGTGACATTCTGAGGCGCAGCAGAGGCAAGCTCTGCAAAATCACGCTCCGGAAGATTGGGACCGCTGATCAACAGCCAGCGCAACGTTTCCGGAAGCCTTTCCGCCGCCCCGCTTGCCGCCCGAAGCAGGTCGATGCCGACAGCACCACCACCGGCTGACGCGATCACATCGAAGACCTCGGCCGGTTCTGCGGCCCGGGGGGCTGTCACCATGCCGGTGTAGTGCACTTTCGCGGCAATGTCGGCAGCCAGCGGAAATGTCTCTTCCAGCCGCACGAAGCCGGGGTCGCCGTGCACCAGCACACCATCGAAATGATCCCGCACGAGGGCTGCAGTCTCCTCGTTGCGTCCTGGCTTGCGGTTTTCCTGCAGGATATCGCGAACCGAACTCAACAGCTTCGGCCTTGGATGCGACTGCTCGATCGCCCCGATGAGCGGCAGAAGCTCGAAGCGCATCTGGCGCCTGCCGAAGGGAAACGCCTCGACGATGACGATATCGGGCTTCGCGCGATCGTAGGCCGAGAGCAGCATATCCCGACGCCGGCCAAGAAACGCCTCGTCCGCTGCAACCCCGTTTTCATCCGCAAGTCCGGTAAAACCCGCATTGCTCGCCACGACTGGCGGCAGTTCCACCGTGGTGACGCCTTCACCCGGAAAGCCCGGGACCGGCAGGCCGCCGGTGACGACGGTGACGTCGAAGCCGTCGCGAACAAGGGCGGACGCAATGCGGCTTGCCCGGGCAATATGCCCGATGCCAAGCAGGTGCTGGACGTAGAAGAAGACGCTTTGTCTGGTCATGAGGCTTTTCGCCACTCCTCCTCGAAGAGCTGTCCAAGCTGGTCGATGCTTGCCTGGTGATCGAAATGCTCGCGCACGCGCCGCTCTGCGGCATCGCCAAGCTGCATGCGCCTTGTAGGATCGCCAATCAGCGCAGCAAGCGCCGCCGCAAATGCCGCTGGATCCTCCGGCGGCACGACCATGCCGTTGACGCCGTCAATCAGAAGCTCCGGAACTCCCGATACCGATGTCGACACGCAGGGCAGGCGCTGGCTCGACGCCTCCACCAGCACGTTCGGCAGGCCGTCGCGGTCGCCGTCTGAGGCAATGCGACAGGCAAGCGCGAAGACATCGGCCCGCCGGTAATGCTCGAGCACATCTTCCTGGGCAAGCGCCCCTTTCCAGGTGACCCGATCGCCTACACCGAGTTCTCTCGCAAGCGCCTGCAATCTTGAAAGCTTGTCTCCCCCGCCAATATGCTCGAAGCGCCAATTGAGATCAGGGGGCAGCAGGGCAAGCGCTCTCAGGAGCGTTTCGTAGCCCTTCTTCTCCACCGCGCGCCCGACGCTCAAGAGAAGCACGGGATCAGCCGGGTCGCCGCCGTCGCGCCTCGATCGCGCGCCAGCGAAATGGCCGAAGCGTGCGAGATCGAGGCCATGGTAGCTCAGATGCACCGCATCCTTGCGCGGCGTCAGGGTGCGCATGTGGTCATATCCGCTGCGCGTGCAGGTCACCGTCCAGCGGGCGCTGCCGAGTTTTTCGTGCAGGTCCCAGTCAGGCGAGGTCCAGATATCCTTGGCATGCGCCGAGCAGGTCCAGGGAACGCCGGTCAGGATGCTCGCATATTCGGTGACCGAGGCCGGCGTGTGGATGAAATGCGCATGCAGCCAGCCGCCGTTGTCAGGCCATTCACGGCCAAGGACGAAGGCCTGCCCAAGCCGGCGGAAGCGATTGCGCGACACATCGCGTCCGAGGTCCTTCAGGAACCGCTTCCAAAGCGCCTTTATCCCCGGCTTGCCAAAGCTCGCAATAAGGCCCTTCAGGACGCGCAACGGCTCCTCGTGGAGGTACTCCGGAAGGTAGATGACGCGGGCCTTGATCTCGTCATGGACCGGATGACGCTTCTTGTCCGTGGGCCGACGCATCGAGATCAGCGTCAGGTCGAAGCCGGCCTTCTCCAGGCCGAGCAGTTCCTGCGCGATAAAGGTTTCCGAGAGGCGCGGATAGCCTTTCAGAACGACGAGAATCTTGCGGCGTTGCATCAGGATCCTGGACTTTACTCGGCCCCGACGACCGACAGGTGGCGGCCGCGGCCATCCAGCCAGCGACCGACGGTCTCAGAGATGTGATCAAGGCCCTGGAGCTGCAGGGTACAGCCGCTTTCTGAAGGCGGTGCGCGATTTGGAAGGCGCTTGAGCGCTTCGGACATCACGGCCGGATCCGCGGACTGGTCCGGCAGAAGCATGTCGATGAGACCAAGTTCGCTCGCCCGCTGGGCGCGCAGCAACTGCTCCTCGCGCGGCTTCACGCGGGGCACGATCAGAGCAGGCTTGTCGAAGGACAGGATCTCGCAATAGGTATTGTAGCCACCCATGGCGACGACACCGGTGGCACCGACGATCAGCTCTTCCATGTGATTGTCGAACTCGATGACCTCGATATAGGGAATGCGCGAACCCTTGGCGACGAGCTTGGAACGTTCGGCCGCCGGCATGTACGGCCCGAGGACAACGAGCGCCTTCAACTGTAGGCTGGCGTCCTGCTCGTAGGCGTTCATGACATCGTGAACCAGATCCGATCCGTCGCCGCCCCCGCCTGTCGTGACCAGGATGTAGTTGTCGGAGCGCGCATTGATCGACGTCTTGCTCGACGAGACGCTGCGCTGGAGGAAGCCGACGAAATCCATTTTCCGGCGCACACTCGCGGGCACGTCGAGCCCAATCAGCGGATCGTAGAAATCCGGCGGGCCGTAGACCCAGACGGAATCATAGTACTGGTCGATCTTCTGCATGATGCCATTGCGCTTCCACTCGGCATCGAGCAGGTGCGAGGCATCCATGATCTCGCGCAGGCCAAGCACCAGTACTGTGCCGCGGGCCTTGAGATAGGCAAGCGTTTCCTCGACTTCACCCTTCAGTCCCATCGGCTCCTTGTCGACGATGAAGATGTCGGGCTGGAAGGTTTCCGCAGTATGGCGAATGCTCGATTCGCGCATCTTGAGCGTTTCGTGCAGGTCAATATGGCTCGCCATCGACGTATATTCGCCGTTGCGAAGCTTGATGACGCTCGGAATTTTCACGAAGTCAACGCGTGCACGGTAATCAAACGCACCCGCAATCGTCGCCCCTGAAATGATAAGAATGTTGAGACCGCGATAATCCTCGACCAGGGCATGCGCGATGGCCCGGCACCGACGCAGGTGACCGAGCCCGAACGTGTCGTGGCTGTACATGAGGATACGGGCATCTTCCAGGCGCCGGGCCATGGGCGCTCCTTCTGCGCTTGATGTCATACTAGCACCGCCGGTTTCCGCTCGCAGTCAGCAGACAGAGCGGTGCTCCGCCGGGCTGGCCGCTATTTGTAGGGATCTGCCGCATCACGCAAGCCGTCTCCCAGAAAGTTGAACGCCAAAATTACCAGAACGACCGGTATAATCGGAAATAACAACCATGGATAGAACGCGATGACACTTACGCTCTTCGCCTCGGTCAGGAGAATACCCCAGCTGGTGATCGGCGGGCGCAGACCCAGTCCAAGGAAACTCAGTGCCGTCTCGCCGAGAATCATGCCCGGGATCGAAATCGTCGCCGAGGCGATCAGATGGGACATGAAGCCGGGAACCAGGTGCCTGCCGATGATGCGGGGCGTGCTCGCTCCCATCAGCTGGGCAGCCTGGACATAGTCTTCCTCGCGCAGCGCCAGAAGTTTCGAGCGCACGGCACGCGCCAGTCCCGTCCAGTCGATGATCCCGAGAATCACGGTGATCCCGAAATAGATGACGATCGGGCTCCAGGTCACCGGCATGATTGCCGCAAGCGCCATCCAGAGCGGCAGGCTCGGCAGCGACTGCAGCACCTCGATCAGGCGCTGGACGATCAGGTCGAAGATGCCGCCCCAGTAGCCGGCAAGTCCGCCGATGATGATCCCGAGGCAGAAACTGATGGCAATGCCGATCAGGCCGATCGTCAGCGAAATCCGAGCCCCGTACAAAATGCGTGAGAGCACGTCGCGACCGAGGCGATCGGTGCCAAGCAGAAACATCTGCCCGCCGACCGCCGGGCAGACCAGATGCCGGTCCATGCTCACCAGTCCCCAGAACTTGTAGCCGTCACCGCGGCAGAAGAAACGGATCGGCTGCACATCGTCAGGCTTGTCGGTGTAGATCCGATGGAGCGTGTCGAGGTCGAGCGACATGCTGCGGCCATAGACGAACGGGCCGACGAAATTCCCGTTGTGGAAGAAATGCACCCGCTGTGGCGGCGCATGGATGAAGTCGACATTCTTGGTGTGCAGCCCGTAGGGCGCAATGAATTCGACGATGATGATCATCAGATAGGTGCAAAGCAGGAAGACGCCCGAGGCGAGCGCCAGCCGGTGCTGCTTGAACTTCCACCACATCAGATGCTTTTGCGAGGCGAGATGGATGCGCGACTGCGCAGCCCCCATTCCCTCCGTCGCGGTGGGATCGAAGGGCGCCGTGGAGACGTAGTGTGGCATGGGTGCGCCGGGCGGTGGCAAGGGCGACATCTATTTGGTGCTCCTGCCTTGCAGGCGAATACGCGGATCGAGGAAGCCGAGTGCGATGTCGGAGACGAGAACCCCGATCACGTTGAGGAAGGCGAGGAACATCAGGAACGAGCCTGCAAGATACATGTCCTGGCTCTGCAATGCCTTGATGAGCATCGGGCCTGTCGTTTCGAGAGACAGGACGATCGCGACGATTTCCGCGCCGGAAATAATCGATGGCAAAATCGACCCGATGTCGGCAACGAAGAAGTTGAGCGCCATGCGAAGCGGATATTTCACCAGCGCCCGCAACGGGTGGAGACCCTTGGCACGGGCGGTGACGACATACTGTTTCTGCATCTCGTCGAGCAGGTTGGCCCTGAGGCGCCGGATCATGCCGGCTGTCCCTGCCGTGCCGACGATGATCACGGGTATCCACAGATGCGACAGGATCGATCGCGCCTTTTCCCAGCTCATCGGCTCGTTCAGGAACTTCTGGTCCATCAGGTGCCCGATCGAGACGCCGAACCAGATGTTGGCGAAGTACATCAGGATCAGCGCCAGCATGAAGTTCGGGATGGCGATGCCGAGAAGGCCGAGGAATGTCAGGCCGTAATCACCCCAGCTATACTGGTGGGTTGCCGAATAGATGCCGATCGGGAAGGCGATCAGCCAGGTAAGCAGGATCGTCGAAAAGGACACCAGCATCGTCAGCCATAGGCGATCGCCGACCACCTCCGAGACGGGCAGCTGGTATTCGAAGGAGTAGCCAAAGTCGCCGTGCAGCATGCCGCCGACCCAGTAGAAGTAGCGCAGGATCTCGGGCTTGTCGAAACCGTACTGCTTGCGGAGCTCCTCGATTTCCTGAAGGTTTGCGCTTTCCCCCTGCGCCCGCAGTTCGGCGATCTGGCTTTCGAAGAAGTCGCCTGGCGGCAGCTCGATGATGGTAAAGACGAGTGCCGAGATGATGAACAGCGTCGGCACCATCGCGGCAATGCGCCAGAGGATATATTTCAGCATTCCTCAGGCCTCCTTGAACCAGAAGGAATCCGGCATGTAGAGGCCGAGATAGGAGGTCGGATCGAAGCCATAGAGCGCCTCCGTCGGCACGTTCTGGAGCTTTGCCGAGCTCAGGATCGGCTGCAGGGTGCTATTGATCAGGCCGATCGAGAAGACCTGCTGGGTATAGAGCGACAGCATCTGGTGCCAGATCACCTCGCGCTCCTCGAACCGCATGGTATCGCCCCAATGCTTCAGGAGATCGACGAGCTGCTGGACCTCGGGCAGGTCCGGCGGACTGCCTTCCTGTCCGGCCGAGAGGTAATGCATTCCCCAGAGTGGCCATTGCAGCTGGTCGTCCATGGTCGGCGCGAGCTGGCCCGGGGACATGTCGGCGGTTGCGACACCGTTTTCGATGCCGTACCAGATCGACATCATGATCGTGCCGCTCATGGCGCGGCTGCGGAACACATCGCGCTGCGAAGTGCGGGTGTAAAGCGCGATGCCCACCTCGCGCCAATGATCGCGCACCAGCTCCAGGACATCGGTATCGAGGTTGCTCTCGCCAGCCGTCTCGACGGTGATCTCGGCGCGGCGGCCATCCGGCAGGAGACGGATCCCCTCGTCGTCCCGGTCCTTCAGCCCGACCTCGTCAAGGAGCTTGTTTGCCTGATCCTTGTCATGCGCGATGAACGCATCCGCATATTCCTGCCGGAAGAGCGGGCTGTCGGGCAGTACGGTGTCGGCGCTTGCCTTGCCGAGACCGTAGAAGGCTACCATGTTGATCTCGTGCCGGTCGATCGCGAGCGACAGGGCGCGCCTTACGCGAGTTTCGCGGAAGAGCTTGCGCCAGACATCGTCGGCACAGTTTAGGTTCGGCAGCAGCGCCACGCGCGACCCACGCACCTGCTTCCAAAGGTTGACCTTTACGGGGAACCGCTTTTCTGCATCCTTCAGGAAGGTGTAGTCGTTGAAGTCGACGCCGGTGGCCTGCAGGTCGGATTCACCGGCACCCGCCTTTGCCGCGATGATCGAGGACGAGCTGACGTTCAGGATGAACTTGTCGATATAGGGAAGCTGTACTCCGTTCTCGTCAACCCGGTGGAAGAAGGGATTGCGCACGAACACGAACTGTTCCGAGGGCAGGGGGGTGGTGTTCTGCCATGGATCGAGCGTCGGCAGCTCGGGATTCTCGGGGCGCGATGCCCGCGACATCTTGATGTGCAGGTCCGCCCACTTCTTGACCCGGTTCTGCTTCATCAGCGCCGAGAGACGAAAATCGTCCTGGTACTTCTTGTGAAACTGCTTGAGGTAGTGGCCAGGCCCGAAAATCACGAGAGGCAGCGGGCCGGCGAGGGCCGGCATGAACATCGGGTTCGGCCGCTCCCAGCTGTATCGTACCGTCAGGTTATCGACGACCTCGAATTTCGGCAGGTTGCCATGCGGCCTGAGCTCGAGCGCGCCACCGCCCGGTGTCAGGTTCTTGTCGAGGATCACGTCCTCCCACCAGTATTGGAAATCGTCGACCGTGAACGGGTGGCCGTCGGACCAGCGATGTCCCTCGCGCAGGTGGAAGGTGAAGACCGTATCGTCGGTCGATTCAAAACCAAGCAGGATATCGGGCTGGAACACCAGGTGCTTGTCGTAACCGACCAGGCGGGAATAGCCATAGACGGTCATGTAGCGGATGTCCTTCTGGCTGCCGATGATCGTGCGCACCGTGCCGCCATAAACGCCGGGTTGCCGCCCCGCCGCCCTCATGTTGACGATCCGCGGATGTGCCGGCAGCCGGTCCGCCATGGGAGGAATGCGACCGGCCCGTAGCCAGTCCCGCAAAAACTCCGGCTCTATGTCACGGTCTTCCGAGGCCGCCTTCACGGCAGCGGGAAGGACGGTCGAGCCAATCAGGCCAGTCAGAAATGTGCGTCGCGTTACCATGAGCGGAGCTCCTTTGCGTCCGCACCCTTGCGGGCCCTGACAAGGTGACCGTTGCCGAGATCGGCGTAGTCGAGCTCGGAAGCGTCGTCGTGTTCAGCCGTAAAGGTGACACCCCAGTTCTGCTTGTCGGCGGCGCCGTTCCTTCGCAGCGCCTCGAAGTCGAGTGGCCGGTCGAGGTCGGGGAAGGGAACGGCTGCCAGAAGCGACTTCGTGTAGGGATGGACAGGATCGCGCAGAATGATCGAGCGGGGCGCGATCTCGACAATGCGTCCCTTGCACATGACGGCGATCCGGTCGGCCATGTAATCGACGACCGCAAGGTTGTGCGAAATGAAAAGGTAGGTGAGCCCGAGTTCCTTCTGCAGGTCCTTGAGCAGGTTCAGGATCTGCGCCTGGACCGAGACGTCGAGCGCCGACACAGGCTCGTCGAGGATGATGAGCTTCGGCCCGAGCGCCAGTGCGCGGGCAATGCCGATGCGCTGGCGCTGGCCTCCGGAGAAGCTGTGCGGATAGCGGTTCAGGTAGCGCCGGTCCAGTCCGATCGCCCCCATCAGCGCCTCGACGCGCTGCTTGCGCTCGTCGCTGTTGCCGCGGTCATGGATCTCCAGCGGCTCGCTGAGGATGTTCCGGACCGTCATGCGCGGCGACAGCGAGGACACCGGGTCCTGAAACACCATCTGGACCTTCGTACGCAACTCCTGCAGGTCGTCGCCGTTGACAGAGAGAACATCGATGACGTCCTTGCCGTCGTTGAAGATCACCGAACCGCTATCGGGTGTCACGGCCCGCATCAGGATCTTGCTGACGGTCGTCTTGCCGCATCCGGATTCGCCGACGAGCCCGAGGCATTCACCCCTGCGGATGTCGAAGCTGACATCATCGACCGCGCGGACGACAGCAGCTTGGCGGGTTCCGAACAGGCCGCGATTGCGCGTCTTGAAGCTCTTCGAGAGATTGTTGACCGAGAGCAGCAATTCCGGTCCCTCGGCCTTCACCTTCTTCTTGCCGATCAGGGATTCCAGATTTACGGGAACATCCCTGAGCGCCTTGAGGCGCTCGCCTTCCCGCATGTCGAAATGCGGCACTGCAGCCATGAGCCCTTTGAGATAGGGATGCTGCGGGTTGCGGAAGATCGGACCGACCGGTCCCGCTTCCATGATCTCGCCGTGGTAGATCACCACGACCTCGTCGGCCATGTTGGCGACGACGCCGAGGTCGTGGGTAATCAGAAGCATTGCCATGCCGAGCTTGTGCTGCAGGTCGCGCAACAGCTCGAGGATCTGCGCCTGGATTGTCACGTCGAGCGCCGTCGTCGGCTCGTCGGCAATCAGAAGCGCCGGGTTGCAGATCAGGGCCATCGCGATCATCGCGCGCTGCCGCATGCCGCCCGAAAGCTCGAAGGGATACATGTCGAAGGTTCGCTTCGGATCGGCAAAGCCAACGAGGCCGAGCATTTCCTCGGTCTTCTCGCGAGCCTCCTTCTTGTCGGCTTCCGTATGGATCAGAAGTGCTTCACTGATCTGGTTGCCGACCGTGTGCAATGGCGACAGCGATGTCATGGGCTCCTGAAAGATCGTCGCCATGCGTCGACCGCGCAGGTCACGAATTTCCTCGCTGTCGCGCGAATACCTCAGGATGTCGGTGGTCTTGCCGTTTAGGGGGTCGGTAAACAGGATACGGCCTTCAGCCGTCGCGGCATTCGGGAGGATGCCCATGACGGCCTGGCTGATGACGGATTTTCCAGAGCCGGATTCTCCGACCAGGGCCGTCACCTTGCCTGGCAATATGCGAAGATTGGCGTTTCTTACGACGCGCAGTCGATCGCCGAAAACCGAGAATGAAATGTCGAGGTTCTCGATGCGCAACAGATCCGAGGCGGACGCCATACCAATGATATTCCCCAGTTTTTCTTTGTTCCCGTGCAGGCACACTACCGTACCGCAATGAGGGTGTCCAGTTGATGACGGACACGCAAAAAATGGGGCGTTTCAAGGGATTGAAAAGGCCGGCGACCGGCCCTTTACCGCGCGTCGGGACCCTGCTGGACGAACGTCTCGACAGCAGGCTTCACGGCCTGCCGGCGTGCGTCGCGATGAAGCATGATGACCTGCTCGGCTTCCGAAAGCGCTGCCGGCGCCACCTCGTGAAAGCCTTCCTCGACATGGATCGCCGGTGCCGCAATGCGGGGCTGCAGGACGGTAACCTTCTGGCGGACCCCGCGCAGCTTTTCCTCGCCGAGCGTATGCCATTCGCCGCCGCAGTAGCCGGCAAAAGCCTGGCTCGCCACGACCTCGCTCGAATATTTCTTTGTCAGCGACTGCAGGCGCTGCACTTCGTTGACCGCGGAGCCGAAGGCCGAGAAGGTCAGCCGGTCCTTGAGACCGACATTCCCGAACATCACGTTGCCGACGTGCAGGCCGATGCCGTAGGAAACCTTGCTGAGGCCCTGCTCGAGACGCTCCCTGTTCAGCTCGGCGACACGCGCCTGCGCCTGGTGAACAGCCGTCAACGCCGCCTGGCAGGCAATCTTGGAGGGGTCCTTGTGCCGGCCACAGGGATAGACCGCCAGGAACCCGTCTCCGAGGAAGCTCAGGATTTCGCCACCATTGCGGTTGAAGGGCGCGGCGATTGCGTCGAAGAACTGGTTCAGCGTGTCGATATAGGCCTGCCGGCCCTCCTTCTCGGCATAGACCGTCGATTGCCGCATGTCGCCCATGACGAGCGCGGCGCGGATCGTCTCGCCGTCGCCGCGCCGGATCTGGCCGTTCAGCACCCGCTTGCCGGCATCGCCGCCCAGGTAAGTGGTCAGCATGTTATTGGCGAGCTTGCCGAGGACGGCCATCTTCGCTGCGACGGCCAGGTGGTTCTGCATGCGCAGGAGCGCCTCGATCATGTCGTCGGAAAAGCCTACATGGCTGTCCGTCGACCATGACCCCATCATCCCCTGCACCGACCCGTCGCCGAACGGCTGGACGAAGGCGAGGTAGTCGGTGATCCCCTCCTGCCTAAGGTCGATGAACACCGGAAATTCCGCCGGACCCTCGGCCGGGATGCGGCGTCTTATGTGCTGCAGGTTGTTGTCGAGGAGATAATAATACGGGCTCTGCAGAAAGCGGTCCGGTTTCTGGCCGACGGTGTGGCGATAGCCTTCGATCGTGACGCCGCTCGCACGCCGCCAGGTAAAGCTCAAGGCATCGTAGAGCGGGTGCAGCATCGAGAAGGTCAGGTGCACACGCGCGATCGGCAGGCCAGCGGAGGCGATCCGCTCACAAAATCCGCGAACGATGGTCTCGAGATCATCGCCGGCAAGGGAGGAATTGGTTAGCCATTCGGCAACCCGGTCCAATAAAATAGACGAGACGCTGGATTCGATCGTGCCCATTCTCGGTAATATCCTCATAGAGCACGTCCAACCCAAAAAAACGCCAGAAACCCTGCCTGCAGCATCTTTTGCGCAAGAGGGGGAGGAGGATGGACGAGCGGTAATATAGTGTCAACGATCTGCCGGGAGCACGGCAGTGGCACCTGTCAACCCGTTGATGTGATGGGCAGGGCAGGCAATCCTTTCTCGTTTCGTTACTCCACGTAAATAGGCAGCGCGCAGGTTTCGAACAATGGTCTTGGCGCAGTTTTTGAGGCCCGACCGAATCTCCCGGGACGGGCTGAGTCATTTTTGTCACACTCACCGCAGGCGACAGGATCATCTCGCCGCCCCGGCGCAAGGCCTGTCAGAGTGGCTCTGTCAAAGCCGGTTTCCGGCATCGAACCATGTCGATTGAAGGCGGGTTTCAATTGCCACGGTCTTCCATTAGATCAGGAGAACCTTCAGCATTCACGCGAGATCTTCCTTGCCACGTTCCCCCGCCTATGACGCCCTTTCACGCAAGATTGAAGCACGCACCGCCCGGGCTGGTGTCATCGGGCTCGGCTATGTCGGCCTGCCGCTGGCGATCGCCATTGCCCGTAGCGGCTTTGCCGTCACCGGTTTCGACATCGACCCCGCCAAAGTCGTCTCGCTCGACGCGAAACGCTCCTATATCGATGCCGTCACAAGCGGCGACCTTGCGCTCGCGATCGACGAGAAGCGCTTTTCGCCCACCATAGATTTTGGAGAGCTTGCCGGCTGCGACGTCATCATCATCTGCGTTCCGACACCGCTCACCCGCCACCGCGATCCTGATCTTTCCTTCGTCGAGGCAACGGCCCGGTCGATCGCAGTGCATCTGAGAAGCGGCCAGCTCGTGGTGCTGGAATCGACGACCTATCCCGGCACGACCGACGATGTCGTCAAGGTGATCCTGGAGACCACCGGCCTCAAATCGGGCACCGACTTCTTCGTTGGTTTCTCGCCGGAACGCGAGGATCCGGGCAATCAGCACTTCAACACAGCGACCATCCCGAAGATCGTCGCCGGCGACGGCGCGGATGCCCTCTCGCTGATGGTTGGGTTCTACAGCGCCGCGGTCAAGACCGTCGTTCCGGTCTCGTCCAACGCAACGGCCGAGGCGGTCAAGCTGACGGAGAACATCTTCCGCTCCGTCAACATTGCCCTTGTCAACGAATTGAAGACGGTCTACGCCGCCATGGGGATCGATGTCTGGGAGGTCATCGACGCGGCCAAGACCAAGCCGTTCGGCTACATGCCATTCTATCCCGGCCCCGGCCTCGGCGGGCATTGCATCCCGATCGACCCCTTCTACCTGACCTGGAAGTCGCGCGAATACGAACTGCCGACCCGCTTCATCGAACTTGCCGGCGAGATCAACTCGGCCATGCCGCGCTACGTGGTCGCCAAGCTCGCCGAGGCGCTCGACATGCGTGCCGGCAAGGCGCTCAGCCGCTCGCGGGTGCTGGTTCTTGGTCTCGCCTACAAGAAGAACGTCGCCGACATCCGCGAAAGCCCGTCGCTGCGCTTGATCGAGGTCATCGAGGAGCGTGGCGGGAAGGCTGACTATCACGATCCGCTGGTCGGCGAGATTCCCTCGACACGCGAATATCAGCATCTGAAGGGCCGCGCGTCGGTCGACCTCACCCCCGAAACCATCGCGTCCTATGACGCAATCCTCGTCGCGACGGATCATGACCAGCTCGACTATGCAGCGATCACCCGCAACGCGCCGCTGATCGTCGATACGCGCAACGTCTTTGCGCGGCTCGGCCTTGCCGGAGACCACATCATCAAGGCGTAATGTCGGCGGGGGAAAGCGTCTTGCCTGAGATCTGGCTTGCGGCGACAGCGTAGCCGCCGCTGGCCCCATCGATGAAATGCACGTGGTCGTGCGACATCGGCGTCGGCACGAAGCAGGTCATCAAGGCGGAGGACTGGCGATGCAGCCCATAGCGGGCCACGCCCTTTGCCTCTCCCTCCTCGAGCAGCGCCTCGATCCGGGCAAGGTGCGAAGCATCGACGTCGATCGTCATTTTCAGGCCGTCGTCGAACTTGCGGAAATCGGAATTGCCGGACACCTCCTCGGTATAGCGGCGGGCGTCGAAACGGCCAAGCTTCAGGCCGAACGTGTGCAGCAGGACGATCATGATACTCTGGAACAGGATGAAGAGCTTCGTCCAGAGCCGCTTTCCAGGCGCTGCCAGGGCACGTGCCTCGCGATCGAAACCCTTGAACGAAAAGGAAAACTCGGGGCCACCTGATGGAACCGGGTGGCCGCCGCGCCCCTGTTCTGCCGCCAGCGCAATCACCTCCGTCACGAGCTTGCGGAATTCCGGGCTCGGCCTGCCATCTTCTGCCGGTATGGCTATGATCGAGACGATCTCGCCGTTGTGGGCCTTGATCGGATTCCACCGGCAGGACAAGCCGGTCAGATCGGGCCGAGCCCCTGATGGCGCCGGCTCGATGCCATAAAGACCGTTCTTCATCTGCCGCTCGGCCCAGGACGCGCCGCCGCCGGCAAACATCGCATAGGCGACGTTTTCGCTCGCCGCATGGCGCGCCACACGCACGTCGAGACCCTCCTTGCGAATATCCGCAAGCGGCACGATCGCGATTCGCAGCGCAAGGTCGAGTTCTTCATCCACCCATCGCTGCGTTGCCGCCAACGCGGCGCGCGCTGCCGTCTCGAACTCCTGTGGGAGTGCGACAACGGCACCGTCGCCGCCGAACACATAGGGATAGTCGCCCCTGTCCACCGCGTTCAGGACCGCGGAAATGACGCTGGCGCCGGCCATGTTCACGTCCTTGTAGCGGCCAGCGCCGATGGCCTTGGTCGATCCGACAATGTCGGCAACCGCCAGGAACCAGCCCTCCGGCAGCGGCCGGTAATTGCTCGTGTCGGTCACCCGCTCGAAGTCGGCAAAGACTGGCACGTCGGCGTAGAATCGATCGTTGGAGAGGTCGCTCATCTTCAAAAACCTAGCACAGACCCATGCTCTCACCGCAATGCGATTTTGCATCTACGGCAATCGACGGCCTGGGGTTTCATATGATAGCACCAGACCGAAAATTTAAGTGAATGGACAAGGGCATAGATGAGCCGCCTGGACAGTTTCATCCGCCGCCTGACGGCTCAGCGCGACATTTTGAATGCCGTGGTCGACCTGGTGAACGGGGCACAGGGCCCTGTGCTGGAATTCGGCCTCGGCAACGGACGGACCTATGATCACCTGCGCGAGCTTTTCCCCGACCGGCGCATCATCGCCTTTGACCGCGAGGTCCGCTCCTATTCCTCCTCGACACCACCGGAAGAAAATATGGTGACGGGCGATATCCGGGAGTCCGGCCAGGCCTTTCTCGGCATCGGCGCAGCACTGGCGCATGCCGACATCGGCACCGGGCATGACGAGATCGATGCCGTCACACTGACATGGCTGCCGCAGCTGATGGTGGGCGTGCTTGTCAAAGGCGGGATCGCTGTGAGCGGCCTTCCGCTTGACCGGCCAGAACTCGAGCCCATCGCACTGCCGACTGGTGTCAAAGAGGGGCGCTACTACCTTTACCGACGGATCTAATTAGCGCTGCTGGTTTGAAACTGTCGAGACGCCGCCGGATCTTTGCCATATCTGATGCCCGCCGAAGGTGTTCGGCGAACTCGCAAAGTGCAGCCGCGAGGGTATTACTCAAGTTCCAGCGTGGCAGCACGATGCCACTTACAATCAAGATGAGTTTGCAGGATAGTTCGCAACATCCACAATCGCCCCGGCACCGGTCTTAACCAAACGCACCGGGAGCGTCGATCGCTCGTCCTGGATCAGGGAAGGAAGAGTACGTCGTACTGCTCGACGCCGCCGGGGAGATCGACGACACGCATCTCGCGGGGCAGTTGCTCGTCGTCGAAGAAGACGAGGCAGGTCTCGTAGTAGCCTGCGAGCATCTCTACGAATTCTCCAGTCTGCTGCGGGCCGTAAAAGAGCGGCGTGAACTCCATGTAGAATGGCACGCGCCGGGACAGGAGAGGTGTCATGGACCGGCAGGCGACAGGTTCGTAGCCTTCAATGTCCATCCAGACGAGACCGACATCGGCAGGATTGATCAAAAGCTCCTGGAGAACCTCAGTCACCGGCCTCACCGGGACACTGATTTTTCGGTCGCTGGGGCTTTTCCTGAAGGCACTGCTCTTGCCGTGGTTGTTTTCGTTCATGAAGAAGTCGATCCGGCCCGTGGTCGCTCCCGCGGCACAGTTGACGACCGTCACCGTCCCATCGAGGCCGTTCTGGTCGATATTCTTCCGAAGCAATTCGACGTTGCGCGGGTCGGGCTCCATGCTGACGATGCGCCGGTAAGCCCCGCTGAGCGCGAAGTAGACGGTCTGCGTGCCGATGTTGCCACCGATCTCAAGCAGACAGCTTGGCTGGTGCGAAAGTCCGCGTTCCCGCAGCACCGCCAGCAGCCGGTCGACATGCTGGCGCTCGAAATGTCCCTTGCGAAACACCTTCCGCCCGATGTAGTCGGCCGGCGAAAACGTCATCAGATGATCGCCAGCATCAACCGTCATCGACACCACTCGCGGGCCGATGTTCTCGATCAGCAGCCGCCGTCCGGTGCGGGTGTCGAAAAGCCTGGTCAGGACAGCATTGCGCGCCTTGCGAAGGCGCCTGCTCCAGAATTTCGCCGTCAGCCAGACGCGGCCGCTCATCTGTCTTTTCCTTCGATGAGGTTGACGGCCTTGTCGCTCGAAATGACGTAGACTTTCAAGGGCAGGGCGCGGCCGCGGACGCTGATTTCGCGGCTTTCCGCATGGGTGGTGTCGGCACCCGCAAGGCTTGCGACCGCATCGGAAATGACGATCGCAGCGTTGAACTCCTTGGCAGCAGTCTCCAGGCGGCTTGCGACATTGACCGTATCGCCGATGGCCGTGACGCTGCGCGTTCGGCCATAGCCAAGGGTTCCGACAACGGCGGGCCCGGTATGAATGCCGATAGCAATGTGAAGTGGCATGATGAGCTCGTCTCTCAGCTCCGCATCGAGCTTTGCGATGTCACGGACGATCGTGGCAGCCGCTTCGATCGCCTGGCGACACGCGTCCTCGGCCGAGTTGCCGATGCCGAAAAGCGCCATGGCGCCATCACCAATGAACTTGTCGATGCGCCCGCCAGCCTTTTCGACGGCATTGCCGACCAGCGCGAAATACCGGTTGAGCAGAAAGACGATATCGAAGGGAAGCCGTGTCTCGGTGAGCGAGGTGAAGTGGCGGATGTCGCAGAAGAGCACGGTGATCTCACGCTCACGCCCCGGGCTCGTCTCCTGGGTGTTGGGCGGTAATGTGTTTTCCGGCGCGGCCACCAGCAACGGCGCGACGGTGATGTCGTGTGTGGGCCGCAACTGGCAGGCAAGACGCACGTCAGAGGCCGCCTTGATCCTCTTGAGGGTCGACTGCTCCAGCTTATCGGGAGGCGGCAGGTCGTTGTCGTCGCTGAGGATCTGGACGCGGCAGGTCGAGCATTGCCCCTTGCCGCCGCAGACAGAGTAGTGCGGAACTCCGCCAAGACGGCTTGCCTCCAGAACCGTGAAGCCGCGCGGGACGCTTATCGCCTCGCCATCTGGATAGCGCACGGTGATCTGGTCGACGCGCTCGCGCCACCGTCTCAAGGTCCTGGCACCGACAACGATCAGGAGCGCTGCGGAAAACGAGCCATAGAGACCGGCCCGGATCATGGCGATCGTCTGCTGCGCCTCGGGGTTGGAGTAGTAGCGCGTGTTGAGGTTGTCGCGATAGCGATCGGTATTGACCATGCCCTCGTAGGCCGGCTCGGCGATCGTTCGACCCATTTCGATAAAGCCGAGAATGGCGAGTACCGGCAGCAGGATCGCGACGGCTAGGAGCATCGCGGCGACACGGTCATACCAGGGCCGGTAGCGCAGCCAGAAATGCAGGCCGATGCATCCGTGGGTCCAGACGAAAAGAAGGGCGACGACCTGTCGCCAGCCGGCGCCCGGAGAGGTGACCCAGAGCAGGCGAACGATCGTCTCGTAGTCATCGCGGTAGTGGAAGAGGGTATGGGCGATCCGGGTACCGATCACATGGTCCATCAACAGCAGCGGAATGGCGAGCCCGAGCACCATCTGCGCCATCTCCGCTGCCGGCATGACCAGGCTGCGGCGCTTGTAAACGGAGCGAAGGACAAGGCAGATATGGACGAACACCGCAGTGTAGAACACGAAGGTGCCCACGGGGTTGCGCCAGATCGCCAGGAAGATGCGTCGCCCGTCGTCTGCGGCCGACACTGAAATCAGTCCGAGCGCGTGGTTGGATAGATGCAGCAGGACGAACAGGAACATGACAAGCCCGGAGCCAAGCCGGGCCCTTCTGATCGAGCGCTCTGAAAAAATACCGGTGGCAGCGACTGTCGCCATTCATTCCCGTTCTTGAATACCAGGTGCCAAATACAATAGAGATGACGGAATTGAGGTTGAATTGCCGCCGCTGCGATTGCGAACGCCTTTCACTCTATCAGCAGAAAGCAGGCATGCTGACAATAACGTATTTTCCGGCGGCAGGCCCGGGCATCTGTTGTAAACAGTGTGTCTCGGCGGAGACATGGTGATGCGGGTTGCATTCTACGCGCCGCTGAAGTCCCCGAACCATCCCGTGCCTTCAGGCGATCGCCTCATGGCACGCCTCCTTGTGCAGGCTCTCGCGCTCCGCGGCCATTCCGTCGAGGTCATCTCCGAATTTCGGAGTTTTTGCGCGACCCCGGAAGAGACCGTCAAGCGTCAGGCTGCCGCGCGCAAGGAGCTGGCGCGATTGCGCAATGTCCTGTCTGGCGGCCTTCGGCCCGATCTCTGGTTCTGCTACCATCCCTATTACAAATCGCCGGATCTTTTCGGACCAGTCCTTTGCCGGGAGTTCTCGATCCCCTATGTCACGGCCGAGGCGTCTTATTCGAAAAAGCGCGACGAGGATGCATGGGCCTCGTTTCAAAGGCTGGTTATCGATGGTCTCGGACAGGCTTCCGTCAACATCTCGCTGACCGAGCGTGACAGGAGGGGCCTGTCGGAGGCTTTGCCCTCCGGTTCGTTTGCCATTCTGAGGCCCTTCATCGATACCGCACTTTTCCAGGGATCGCCGCATGCCCGGGAGCCTGGGCGTCTGATTGCCGTTGCGATGATGAGGAGCGGGGACAAGATGCGCAGCTATGTCATGCTTGCGCAGGCACTGGCCGGTCTGCAGGACCGTCCCTGGACACTGGCGATCGCCGGCGACGGGCCGATGCGCAGCGAGGTCGAGCAGCTGTTTTCCGGCTTCGGTGAGCGCATTGAATGGCTGGGACAGCTTGGAGCCGAGGAAGTTGCCCGCGAACTGTGCCGCTCCGGTCTCTACATATGGCCGGGCGCAGGGGAGGCCTATGGCCTTGCCTATCTCGAGGCGCAAGCAGCCGGCCTTCCCGTGGTCGCCCAGAAGACGGCGGGTGTTCCCGAGGTGGTCGTCGACGGCGAGACGGGCCTGCTGACAGCGGACGGCGACATCGAGGCGGTTTCTGCAGCGATCGCAAGGCTGCTCGACGAGCCCGACAGGCAACAGGCGATGGGCGCAAATGCCCGCCGCTTCGTTCTTGAAGAGCGGTCGCTCGAGATTGCGGCGCAAATGCTTGACCAGATCCTGCAGACCTGTTTGACACGACAGTCATGAGCGATGACCAAACCTTTGCGGCCTTGCGCCAGGAACTCGACCGCTGGCGGTCCGCCGGCCGGACAGCGCGCCTGTGGCTGCGGGACGACGATGCCGTCGAGGTTACGGGCGCGCTGGAACAGTTGCTCGATACCACCAGGCAGGCCACCGTTCCGCTGACCCTTGCCGTCATTCCGGCCTTCACAGGCGAGGCGCTGGTGGCACGGCTTGCACGGGAAGATCATGTGCTTGTTGCCGTTCACGGCTGGTCGCATGAAAATCATGCGGGTCCAGACGAAAAGAAGCAGGAACTCGGAAGCCATCGGCACGCCGACGTCGTGTTGGCACAGCTCCGCAACGGTCTGGACAGGCTCCGGCTCCTTCACGGTCCGAAGCTTGTTCCCATGCTGGTGCCGCCATGGAACAGGATCAGCGCGGAGCTTGTCCCGCGCCTTGAAGAGCAAGGCTTCGAGGTGCTGTCTGTGTTCGGCAGAATGAGGGACAATAGCCCGATCCGGCTCCTGAACACGCATGTCGACGTCGTCAATGCCCGGGGCCAGCGGGGCGACCGACCGCATGCGGATCTCGTCAGGGAACTGGTTGGCGAATTGCGGACCCGTTTTGCCGGCGGAGAGGACCCTTGCGCGCGGGAGCGGCCCGCCCCGGTTGACGAGCCGATCGGCATCCTCACCCACCATCTTGTCCATGGCGCCTCAGAGCGGGCGTTCCTTGCCCGTCTATTCGAAGAGACGGTGGATCATTCGGCCGTGTCCTGGATGTCCGCGACGGATCTGGTCGGCGGGCTGGGCCTTCCACAAGGGCGGGTAGAGTGAAGGGGAAGCCACGCCCATATCGGCCTTTCTGTCGATGTGCCTTCGGGCATGGGGTAACTATCCGGTCAGGACCGCAGCAGCCTGGGCACTTTGCCGTGCCTTTTTTGACACCGGCTCCCGCGGAGTCGGGTCGCAAATGCCACGTGTGTTGCGAACAATCTGCTGAAGGGATCCCGCATTGGGTGAACAGGATTATGTGCTCGCTGAGCTCGGAGGCCGGATAGTCGTCATATGCACAGAAGCAGCCGTCTTCAGAAAACATCTCAATCAAACATTCCCGCAAAAAGCCTTCGTCCTCATTGAGCATCGCTGCAACGTATTTCAGGGTAGGCTCCAGTCGCGGTAGTTCATGCTGCCCTGCTCCTTGAGATTTGATCAGTGCTGCCGGTTTTTGCTCTTCGCGAAACCAGCTTTTCCAAGCGTCCGACGGCGAGCGAGTTTGCCGATTTGATCCTGAACGCGATCAATGCTGATGTCTTTGGGGTCAAAGTCGCCTCCGTACCAGCGCTTCAATCGTCGGTGCTCCGGATGCCTTGGCTTCGCCATCACCTTCAGGAACTCCTCGAACCCTGATGTGCTGCCGACATCCTCGGGTGGCGCTCTGCGCTCTCCATTTATGAAGCGCGGATATTCGAGCAATGGATCAACCTCCTCAACGGCTTCGACCGTGATTGTGTGTTCCCAGTTGTCACCGAAATCATATGTGTAACGAAAGGTCGAAATCCCGCGCTCGATCAGCGCGGCGATCCGGGCGTTACTGGCGGCGTAAGTCTTGCGCCCATAGAACTCTTCCGGATCCGGCACATCGTAATACCGCCCACCAGCCTCGAACTCGAAGAGATGATAGCCTTCGAACAGCATTACCGCTTGAATGACATCATGCAAGGCTTTGAGGCTGCTTGTCAGAGGGACTTCGACCCTTCGCCATATTGGAGGTTCGAGATCGTTCAGCTGAATATGCAGCCTGGCAATTCGATCGGCGCTCATGGTGTCATGGCCGCTTTCTGGCGCAGTTCGTCGCCACGTTGGCGGTCGAGACAAGCCGCCGCAGGTCTTTGTCTACCCCAAGGTTCGTTCGGCAGTTCCGACTCCATCACTTAACTCGTTCCGGTCTTCAGTGCAGGGTACATCGATCGAGTTGACCAGAGAAGACTGGAGCAGAGGGTTGCTAGGCGGATTTGAGCGCACGCTGCATTTGAAGAGGTGAATCTGGTGAAGCGGTGCATCTGGTCTGTTCGCCTGGGCGGCCGCGCAGGTACCGGCTCGCGCCTCGCCGGAAAGTGCGACGCCCACAACCCAGAACGGACGGATTCGGCTGTCCCTTAAGCTTATCCGCATTCACGTTCCAAACGCTCGCTTGCCGCGCGAGTTCAATTAAATAGCAAAGTGATATTCCCGCAGCTCCGCTACTGTTTTAGGAAGCCCCTGGCGCTCGAGGGTTTCCAAATACTCTACTGCAGTCCTCGGTGGATTTTTTAGCCGGGCGCGACAGCGTTGCGCTGCGATTATTACACCAGCATTGTTCAGGCCGAATTGGTGAAAGATAAAATCGTCGGGGTGAAGGACTTCGATACCGTACTTGGAGGCGGCCTTCTTAGGAAAATCAGAGAGATTGAACGTTACGATGGCGTCGCTCGACGAGACTATTGCTGCGGCTAGAATGTGCCGATCGTCGGCGTCGGGAAGCGAGAGAGCGGGTACAAGGTCACCATAACCCTCAACGACACTGTCCGGCACCGCTGAGTTCATAAGTTCCTTTGTGCGGTTGAGCTGTTCGAGCGTTAAATCCTCGCGGTTCTTAAGAACATTGCGGATCCATTCATCATGGATCTGCTCTGACCACTTCGCTCGGAACAGCCCTGCCGCCGCGAGCTCCATGAGGAAATCTCGCAGCGGCGCTGGATAAAGGACGCAAGCGTCCAGGACGACGGTGTAGCTAGACTTCTTAATAGCCCATCCCCAAATCTTGGGCCTGGCTCGTCAGCTCGTCCATGAGCCGCTTTCTTTCGTCTTCGGTCTTTCGACGGTAATCGTCGAGGTCGCTGAATTTAATACGGCGATGGCTTCCGACCATATGGAAAGGGATTTTTCCTTCTTCCAAAAGCTTGATTAGGTAAGGGCGCGACACGTTGAGGTGATCTGCTGTCTCCTGAGTTGTCAGCTCAGCATGTACCGGTATCAAAGTTACAGCATTGCCCTGAGCCATTTCGGTCAGGAGGTGATACAGCAACTCACTGACAGCTTTGGGGAGCTTTAGGAGCTCTCCGCCGTCAACTTGGACTCGAAGTTCGGCACCTTCGTGCTTCGCGCGCGAAATGTAGCGACTAGCCTCAGCGGCCAATTCAGTATCGTCAGCCGACGGCAATATTGGGCGTTCTAGTAGTTGCGACATTGGTGACATCCTTCTTTTAATTTTTAGGAGGATATAGCAGTGTGAATCACTATTCGCAATATCCGCAACGACTGCAATATTCGCAACAAGTAAACTTTTTACGATGATGTTGGTTCCGCGAGCATCACGGCGGCTTTGGCTCCAAACGCGACGTAACGAAACATTAAACTGTCCGGGCCGGAACAGGTCTGGGGTTGCGCACGGCCGGAGAGCGAATCTCGCCCACGCTTCGCCGGTGCTTCCCCGAGAAGATGGGGACCTGACGCCAAGCGGGATCGAACCACTGGCCTCTTGCATGCCATGCAATGGGCCATCGTTTCCGGGTGTTTCCGTATGCCGTCGCACGTTGCCGTAACACCATCCATTTCAATGAAAATCTAGCACCATGCCTCCGTACGTTTCCGCTGGTTCCGATTTCGTGCTGTCGGCGGGATTATGGCTGAGATAGCCAGTTTCGTTCAGTCGTCATAAACCTTGCCCCGAAGTCGGTTGCCATCCACGTCGCTGATCTCGACAAGGTGGCCTCATGAACTCGCACATCCGAGTCCTTCAATTCAGCCGCAAGGCGGTAGAGGCTAAGATTGAGGAACTTATCGCGGCTCCTCGATCAACTCGACGGCGATGTGGATCTTGAACACGGCGCCGACAATGAACCATCTGTCGGCTCTGCATGGGTAGGAAATCGAGTGGTAGACGACATTGAGTTCGACGAGGCGGAGCGAGGCATCGCTGATAAGGACGCGCTTGAACTTTTCCAGAGTGATGGTGGGTTCGGGGAAGGGTTCCACTTCGACGGTTCCGGGCAGGCGATAGCGCGTCAGATGCTTGCAGGTAATCGTTAGCATCGACCTTGACGCCCCTTCCTTTCAGTGTCAGTTCGCTCTGGCGGCACTGAGAGGAACGAATGTCCAAAGACCAGAAGCCGCCGCATATCCACCTTGCCGTCGAAAATGACCGACTTGAACTGAATCGGCGTAATGCTGAGTTTGATCTACGCTGGCCTCTCAAGAGGTTGGCCGCCAACGTCCTTCGGATTGTGCGAGGCGCTGGCCGCCCGGAAGAGCTTGGGCGCCAGTGTGCTGAGGTAGTGAAAGCCTATCGCGACTATCATGATGCCCTGGGCGAATGGCCCAGTTCCTTCCTGATCTCTGACATTCTCCCCCTTCGCCATCGGGAGTATCACGCGCAGACCGACCGAGCGTGGGAATGGGAGGATGGGGTTCGGCAAATGGTCGCCGGGGTCTGCAGATTGCTGCGTCGCAACTGCTGGCTCAGAATACCCAGGAGCGCGCTGGGGAGAGTGAGATGTTTGATAGGCTGCGTATTATCGAAAAGCAGCGAAGTGAGAACGCCGCCGCTCGTACTCCCAAGCTGAGGAAGCCCGCAAAGCTCAAAGCGAAGCCGCAGGAGGGCCGCGGCTCCTAGAAGACCACAGATCGACTAATCCTAGGTTCCTGAAAGTTAAAGGTATCGGCACTCAGAAACGCGTCCAGATCAGCAACTAGGGACAGAATGGGTGCGCTTTCTGCGTGGTGTTAGCCTGTGGCCTCGTTCAGAGAAGCTGCTATGTCCTTAGTCGGCAGAATGAGACGCCGCTCCATGTTCTTCGTCTCCTGAAAGCCGAATTTTTTATAGAAAGTGACGGCCTCATCATCGAGAGCGTGGATTATCACGGCGCGAAAAGCGACTACTTGCGCGGCGGACACCACACTCATGAGCGCGTTTCTGAGGAGCGCTTTTCCAAGGCCATTACCTTGATATTCGGCATCGACCGCAAGTCGGGCTAGAACTGCAATCGGAATTTCGGTGGGAGCTTTTGACCCCTTCACCGATCGGGAAACATCGCTTCGGTGTATCATGCCCGCACAAACCGAATGGTAACCTACGACTTTGAAGTTTTCGTCCGCAATTACAAATGTACGGGTGTATCCCTGCTCCTGATTATGTAAGGCCATTTCCTTTAGCCACGAATCCAAGGAGGGCTTCCCCGACGAGAAGCCCTCAATGATGTGCTGATTTGCAATAGGGCAAGGTTTCCGATACGGCAAACGTCAGTCCATCCAATCTACTTTGATCTGAAAAAGCTTGACCAAGTTGTCTCTGGCGACGCCTGGAGCAGCAAGCTGCTCACTTACAGCTTCAAACACGTCAGCGGAAACGCCTATGAATCGTTGATCTAGCAACTCTTCTTGCGCGGCATACACAGAGGCTTCGGTCATGAACGCAGTTATGCTCTTTCCACAAACCTCAGCAGCACGTGCAATTAGATCATGCGTTTCCGGTTCAATCCGAAGATTGACGGTTTTGGTTTTCCTAAGAGCGGACATCATACTTCTCCATCAATCGCACAGTTGATTTTGATTTGTGCGACGTACTTGATGAACGTTCGAATACGATCATGTGTAGTCAATGTACATACGTTTCTATAATTTTCAATTACTGAAAAGCTTGCATTTCCGCTAATGCGCTGAATCCATTTCTGGATTTTTGTCATTCCGTAGCTTCGCGCGCCGACTATATGAGCACAGAGGAGGATACTGATTTCAGACATCAGCGCTTGTACTTCCCTGGTGCTTCCCCGGAACGAAGTCAATTTTTCGTCACGACCCAAGCCAATCCATATGGAATTGATTTTACAGGCAAGAATTTGGTGGAGCTAAGCGGGATCGAACCACTGGCCTCTTGCATGCCATGCAAGCGCTCCCCATCGATACCGACCAGCGAACGGGTCCCGAGATGCGCCGCGCGCTTTGATTAGCTCAGATCTCGACGAGCTGATTGTCATGCGCCGCAAAGGCGCCCGAAAATTCCGCCCTGGCATCGCATTCCATCTGATCCAGCTGTGTGTCCGTGCGCGAGGGCGCATGATGGAAAAGCGCGAACTTCTTGGCGCCCGCCATCTTCGCGAGTTCGACGCCGTGTTCCCAGGTGGAATGGCCGAAACCCTTGAAACGCTGCATCTCGTCTTCGTTGTAGGTGCAATCGTAGACGACGAGGTCGGCGTCCTTCATCATCTCCAGCGCAACCGGATCATGAACGCCCGGGATATGCTCGATGTCGTAAATCAGTGCGACCGAGCGACCGTTCCACTCGACGCGGTAACCGATCGCCCCACCCGGATGGTTCAGTGTGTAGGTCTTGATCTTGACGCCGGGACGCGGTTCCAGCGTCTGGCCGGCATGAAAATCGCGGAAGTTCATCGTCGCCTGGCAGATGTCGGTCTTCACAGGGAACCATGGCGGGCTGATGAACTGCTCGATCATCTCGCGCGTGCTCATCTTGCCGTCCAGGTGCCCCGACCAGATCGTCAGATCGATGGTCGGGTAGTAGATCGCCTTGAAGAACGGCAGGCCAATGATGTGGTCGTAGTGGCAGTGGCTGAAGAACAGGTCGACGTTGTGGACGTCCTCGCTGAGCATGGCAAGGCCGGCTTCGCGTACGCCCGATCCGGCGTCGAAGATCATCCGGTATTCACCGCAGCGGATTTCGATGCACGAGGTGTTGCCACCGTAGCGGACGAATTCGGGACCCGAGACCGGGATGCTGCCGCGAACGCCCCAAAACTTTACCTGAAACTGATCTTTACTCATCGCGTTTTCAAAATGGGCCGACCTAACAACGCTATCGTAATCCTATCACGATTAGCAAGCGACGCGTTGTTTTCCATGGACTTCCCTGTGTCGTTGGTACCGTTTCTAACCCTATCCGGTGAAGTGGTAGATTTTCCTAAGCAATCTGTTTTCGTTCCGGAAAGCAACTGCCTATGGTTTGTATTCGGTAAACGGACCCTGATGCCCGGCAAGGGACGCGGCAGGGTTCCGCAGCCTTCCTGCATTAAATGGTTGCTCGGCCCTGAAAATACAAATCCCGGCTCCTTACCCATTCGTCTTACCGGATCACGGCAGTATCGATCTTCGCCGGATGCCGCCGTCGTCTCAGTGCAACCCGCCGACACCTAGAAGACGCTCAACTGCATCCTGATCCTCAAGCAACGTTTGCGGCGCACCGGTAAACGCCAGGCGGCCGCGTTCGAGGACGATCACATGGTCGGCAAAGTCAAGCGCGCTCTGGATCCGCTGCTCGACAAGCAGGATTGTCATGTCGCCCGTGCGTGCCAGCTCGGCGAAGGCCGTCATCAGCTCCTCGCAGATGACGGGCGCCAGCCCCTCAAGCGGCTCGTCGAGCAGAAGCACCGACGGCCGGCCGAGAATGCTGCGTGCCGTCGATAGCATCTGCTGTTCGCCGCCCGAGAGCTGACCGCCGAGGTTGCGGCGCCGCTCCTTCAGGCGTGGGAACATCCCGTAGGCTTCCTCCAGTGCGCTTCTCGGGCGCCCCTTCAATCCGACGAAAAGGTTTTCCTCCACGGTCAATGTCGGGAAGATGCATCGTGCCTGCGGCACGTAGCCCAGTCCGGTGTGGGCGCGTGCTGCACTCGCCATTGCGGTCACATCGGTAGCACCGATGCGGATCGTGCCCGCGTAGCGCCTGGTCTGGCCGGCAAGTGTGGCAAGCAGCGTCGTCTTTCCCATGCCGTTTCGACCGAGGATCGCAAGGCGTGCGCCGGCCGGAACCTTGAACGAAACGTTTTCGAGGACGCGGGTCGGCCCATAGCCGGCCGACAGGTTCTCGACGTCAAGCGGCGTGGCTGGCATTGGCATAGCTCCCGAGATAGGCCTCGCGAACGCAGGCATCCTTGGTGACGTCAGCGGGCGACCCGTCGAAGATGATCGCGCCTGCAGCGAGGACGACGACGCGTTTGGCGAAGCGGAAGACGAGGTCCATGTCGTGCTCGATCATCAGGACGGCGAGATCGGCGGGCAGGTCGGCGAGCGCCTGCTCGATCCGTCCGGTATCGCTTTGGGGAACGCCGGCCGCCGGCTCGTCGAGGAGCAGTACCTTCGGCCTGAGAGCCATGGCAACGGCGATTTCGAGAAGCCGTTGCTGGCCATAGGCGATCTCGTTCACCCTGCGGTGCATCAGATGCGCAATGCCGAGTGTGGAAAGAAGGTCATTCACCTCGTCCATCACATCAGGCATGGAAAGGAAATTCCCGAACATGCGACCAGAACGTCTGCGGCGCTGGAGGATGGCAAGGGCAACGTGCTCGGCGGGCGTCATCTCCAGGAACAGCCGGGTGACCTGGAAGGATCTAACCAGGCCACGCTGGACGCGGCCGTTGGCGCCAACCCTGGTGACGATTTCGCCAGCAAGCCGGACATCTCCGGAATCGGGCTTCAGATTGCCCGTCACCAGATTGACGAAAGTGGTCTTTCCCGCGCCGTTTGGTCCGATCAGCGCCACCCGGTCGCCTGGCTCCATCGACAGGGAGACGTCGTTCGTCACAGCAAGCCCGCCGAAGGACTTCCTGAGGTTGATGACTTCGAAGACGGCGCTCATTCTCCCGCCTCCCTTCTGCGGCCGAGCAGGGCTGCAACGGAACCGTAAAGCCCCTTCGGCGCAAACAGGACCACCGCGATCAAAAGCACGCCCACCATGGTCAGCCAGTGAAACGGGTTTGCCGCCGAGACATAGTCCTCAAACAGCATGAAGATGACGGTTCCCGAAAGCGCGCCGAACAGCGAGCCCGTTCCACCGAGGACAAGCATGACCAGCGATTCGGCCGACAGCGTGAAGGAGAGACTGTCCAGACCAACCACCTGCGTGGTGATGGCGTTCAATGCCCCTCCGACGCCCGCAACGGCGCCGGAGACGACGTACATCTTCAACAGCGCTGCCTTCGGCGAGGCACCCATGGCGCGGATGCGCACCGGATCCTCCTTGATCCCGCGACACAACATGCCGAAGGGCGAGCGTACGAGAAGGCGCAGAAGCACGAAGACGAGAACAAGCAGGACGATCGCGAAAACATAGGCGGTGTGGCCGTAGAGATCGAATTCGAACGTACCGAAGATCGGGTCAGCGGAAATGCCGGACAGGCCATCACTGCCGCCGGTCCAGCTTGATGTCTTGTTGGCGAATTCGTGGAAGAGATGGATGAGGGCGATAGACAGCACCAGTTGGGGAAGGCCATGGCCACGCAGGATGACCACGCCGCTGACGAGCCCGGCGAGCGCGCCGCCGAGGACGCCTGCCAGCGTCATCAGCAGGGGATCATTGATGCCGTAGTGCGCCGACAGGATGCCGGCCGCATATGCGCCCGATCCGAAGAGGGCTGCATGGCCGAGCGTCGCGATGCCACAATAGCCGGTGACGAGGTCAAGCGACAGGACAAGCAGGGCGACTGCGACGATGCGGGTGAGCAGGGCCAGATTGTCTGGGAAAAGCAGGTAGCCGACGACGGCAGCAATGGTAATGACGGCAACGCCCGCCAGATCCCGTCCCGCCTGACGGCGCGGGCGGGCTTGAGCAAGCAGGGCTCTTTCGGTGTTCATGACGGCAGCCAATCTATTTCATCCTCCCCGCAAGGCCACGCGGAAAGATGCAGATGATGGCGATGACCGCGAGGTAGAAGAAGAATTCGCCGAATTCCGGCATGAGGTAACGCCCGGTCGTGTCGACAGCACCGAGAAGCAGGCAGGCAATGAGTGCGCCGGGGATCGAGCCCGCGCCGCCGACCGAGACGACGACAAGGAAGGTCACCATGTACCTCAGGGCATA
Source organism: Rhizobium sp. BK181 (assembly GCF_014193305.1). Lineage (NCBI taxonomy): Bacteria > Pseudomonadati > Pseudomonadota > Alphaproteobacteria > Hyphomicrobiales > Rhizobiaceae > Rhizobium > Rhizobium sp. BK181. The sequence continues at coordinate 23,432 of NZ_JACHZA010000014.1, read as the reverse complement.
GTAGGGTTCGACGGGCAGCAGTTCCGCGCCGACCACGCCGCCGAAGGCGGCAAGGCCGACGGCAACGGCAAAACTTAAGGCATAGATGATTTCGGTGCGCACCCCGAGTGCAGCCGCCATGGCGGCATTGTCGACGGAGGCGCGCAGCTTGACCCCGAAGCTGGTTCTTTCAATCGCATACCAGAGACCGGCGGCGACAGCGAGCCCGCAGAAAATCGCGAAGAGTCGGTGAACGGGAATTGTCCGGAACCCGAGATCGGCCGAGCCCTGAAGATCTTGCGGCAGGGGGATCGTCTTCAGCGTCGGGCCGAACACATAGTTGGCAATGCCTATGATGCAGAAGGTGATGCCGATGGTCATCAGCACCTGCGTCAGCTCAGGCGCTCCGTAGATGCGCCGGTACAGAAAGCGTTCGATAGGAACCGCGATAATGACGGTGCCGACAACCGCCAGAAGGACAGCGATGCCGTAGCCAAGCCCGAGGTCGCGCGCAGCATAGGAGGCAATGTAGCCGCCGATCATGGCGAATGCGCCGTGCGCGAGATTGACGACCCGCATCAACCCCATCGTCACCGACAGACCGATCGAGATGACGAACAGTACCATGCCATAGGCGAGCGCATCGACGGCTATGCTGAAGACAGTTTGCATGAGGCTATCCCGATGCTGTTTGGGCGCGGCAGGCAAGCCCGCCTGCAGCTTTTGCGCTGCAGACTTTCCTCTCCGGCCGCAGGATCAAAGGCCTTTACTTGGCGGCCGCAAGGCCAGGGTCGCCCTGCTTTTCGAACGTCTGGATCTCCTTGTTGTAATAGGTGCCATCGTCGGCCTTCGTCACCTCGCGCAGGTAGATGTTCTGTGTGATATGGCGGCTCTCGGGATCGATCGTTACCGGACCGCGCGGGCTGACCCAGGTCAGGCCTTTGACCGCTTCGACGGCCTTGGCCGCATCCTGCTTGCCGCCGGTTGCCTCGATCATCTTGTAGATGACATTCATGCCGTCATAAGCACCGACGGCTGGAAAGGAGAGTTCCGCCTTGTTGCCGATCGCCTTTGCCGCAGCCTCGACGAAGGCCTTGTTCTCGGGCGAGTCGTGCGAGACGGCATAATGGAAGGTCGTCTTGATGCCGAGAGCGGCATCGCCGAGGGCCGGAAGGTCGGATTCCTGCGTCAGGTCGCCAGGAGCAAAGAACTTGATGCCGGCAGCCTTGAGGCCGTTCTCGTTGTAGGCCTTGACGAAGCCGAGCGTAGTCGGGCCTGAGGGCAGGAACGCAAACACCCCTTGGGCGCCCGAGTCCTTGATCCGCTGCATGATAGGACTGAAATCATTGGTCGAGAGCGGCATGCGGATCGCCTCGACGACCTTGCCGCCTTCCTTCTCGAAGGCAGCCTTGAAGGCGTTCTCGGCATCGACGCCCGGACCATAATCGCTGACCACCGAAATAACTTTGCTGACGCCGTCGTCATGGGCAACCTTGGCGATCGGTGTCGAGGTCTGCCACGTGGTGAACGACGTGCGCACCACCAGTGGGCTCTTCGTGACGATGGCCGATGTTGCCGCATTCATGATCACGAGCGGCGTGTTCGCCTGCTTCAGGATCGGTGCCACGGCCATGGCGTCGGGCGTGAAATAGAAGCCAGCGAGGTACTGCACCTTCTCCTTGACCACCAGTTCCTGCGCCAGGGCCTTCGACTGCGCGGGATCGGCGGCCGGCAGGTCGCGATAGATCACCTCGACGGTGTTGTCTGCGACCTTGGCGCCGTTGATCGCCATATAGGCGTCAATGCCGGCCTTGAAATTCTTACCCTGCAGGGCAAACGGACCCGAGAACGGACCGACCACGCCAACCTTGATGGTCTCTGCATAGGCCCCCGTGCTCATGACAATCGCCGCGACGGCAGCCAGGACAAACCGTTTCATAAAATCCTCCCAATAACGATGGCGCACTCCCACGCCGGATTAGCAAAGAGCCAAAACCGTGGCGATAGTGTCTCACCCAAAACGGTGATGTAAAATGAAATAAAAGCCGCAAATCATAGTTCAGGGGTTATGGTTTCGCGCCGATCCTTTCGATAGTTCCTGCCAGTTGAAGGCCGAGCCGAAGGGATGCGGCCGATGCCATAACCATTTGCGGCAGGATCAACCATTCCAGCATCCAGGCAGCACCCGAGCGCTCCTGTTCGTGCACCAGCGACTGGTGGCATCCAGACAGCAGGGTTGCATTGAACCGCGCAAGCGCCACCAATGCTTCCGCAGCCACCGGGTTCTGCTTGTGCGCCATGGCGGAGGAGCCGCCTCCGCCCGAAAGCTCGATCTCGTCGCCCGCCTGCGCAAGCAGCGCGACATCCTGGCCGAACTTACCGAGGCTGCCCGAGATCAGCGACAGCAGACCCGCATAGTCGGCAATGACAGCGCGCTGGCTTTGCCATTGCGGGATGTCGGAAAGGCCGATTTCCCTGGCAAGGGTCGCGCGGATCGCATCTGCCCTGTCATCCAGCCTGTCCAGCGTGCCCGCGGCACCCCCGAACTGCAAGGGCAGACGCTGCTCGGTCAACCTGTCGCGATAGCAGTCGATGGGTGCCCGCCAGGCGCAAATGCGATCCGAAACGATAATCTTTATCGCCGCCTGCATGCGCGTCCGCCCCATCAGCGGATTGTGTCCAAAGGACCTGTCGAGATTGTCAAACGCGGTCGACAGGTCAGAGAGCCGGTTGGATAGCAGGAAGGCGACAGCCTTCAGGCGGACCATGAGGCTGGTGTCGATGACGTCCTGGCTGGTGGCGCCGAGATGCACGAACTCGGAATAGGGATCGCCAACGACCTTCCGGAGCTGTTTGACGAGATCGGCAACGACCACGCCGTCGCGGGCTGTCGCGACCCTCAGCTCCAGAAAATCCGGCCTGAAGGTCTTGCAGGCGTCGCCGATGTGGTGGGCAGCTTCATGCGGAATGAGGCCCTCGGCCGCTTCGGCCTTTGCCAATGCAGCCTCGAAGGCAAGCATGGTGCTGATATCGGTCTCTACCGAAAAATAGTGGCCAATTTCTTCGTCGCCGAGAAGCCCGGACAGTAAAGGGTGGTCAAAGGCTGAGACGGTCATCTGTGGTTCCCTTCCTCAAATATCGAGGAACACGGTCTCCCGCTCGCCCTGGAGACGGATATCGAAGGTCAATGTCGACCCCTCCCTCGTCGCGATCAGTGTATCGACACGGTCCCGGTGCTCGATGCGCAAGAGCAGCGGGTCTGCCTGGTTCGCCTCGACCTCCTCGGGAAAATACATGCGCGTGTGCAGGCCGATGTTGATGCCGCGAGCGACAATCCAGACGGTTAGGTGCGGTGCCATCTTTCGTCCGTCCTTGAACGGGACGACACCTGGCTTGACGGTTTCGAAGGTGAAGACGCCATCCTCCGCGCGGGTTGCGCACCGGCCCCAACCGGTAAAGTTCGGATCGGCAGTGCCGCGCATTTCCGAGGGGCTGTTGTAGAGGCCGGCGCTGTCGGCCTGCCAGATTTCGATGACGGCATCGCGCACCAGCGCGCCCGCACCGTCGAACACGCGGCCTGTCACCGTGATGCGCTCGCCGAGCGTCTTGTCGTTGACCATGACCGTGCCGAGGTCGGTGTCGTAGACCCCTTCGATCGCACAGAAGTTGGGGGTGAGCCCGATGTGAACGTAAGGGCCCGCCGTCTGCGACGGCGTTTCCTTGAGGTAGCCGAGTTCCTGTACCATCAGTTTCCCTCCGGGCGGTTTTCGAACATCGTCGAGCGGCGTCCGCGCAGCACGATGTCGAACTTGTAGGCGCGAGCGTCCATCGGGATCGTGTTGCCCCAGTCGAGCGGCGCAATCAACTGCTCGATGGCGCGCTTGTCGGGGATGGTGCCCACGATCGGACATTTCCAGATCATCGGATCCCCCTCGAAATACATCTGGGTGATCAGGCGCTGGGCAAAGCCGTGGCCGAAGATCGAGAAATGGATATGGGCCGGCCGCCAGTCATTGACCCCATTCGGCCACGGATAGGCGCCGGGGCGAACGGTCCTGAAGGCATAGCGCCCCTCGTCGTCCGTTACACAGCGCCCGCAACCGCCAAAGTTCGGGTCGATCGCGGCAAGGTAGGTTTCCTTCTTGTGTCGGTAACGGCCGCCGGCGTTGGCCTGCCAGAACTCGACGAGGGCACCCGGTACCGGGCGCGCGCGCTCATCGAGGACACGGCCGTGGACGACGATACGCTCGCCGATCGCACTTTCACCCGGCCGGGCATAGTTGTGGATCAGATCGTTGTCGAGCTCGCCGATCATCGATTGCCCGAAGACCGGGCCAGTTATCTCGGAGATCGTTCCTTCGAGCGACAGGAGCGCGCGCTGCGGCGAGCGCAGGACGGAGGTCTTGTAGCCCGGCGTGAGGGCTGGTGCATGCCAAGCCCGGTCACGGGCAAAGAAGGCGCCTGTTTCCGGCTTGCGATTGGTGAGGTCGGACATCCCTTAAGCCTTTCGGACTGCCGTTCCGGCGTCCATCTGTTCGAACACGTGCTTGGCAATCTTGATCGCGTGATTGGCGGCCGGGACACCGGCGTAGATCGCCACATGCAGCAGCGCCTCGCAAATATCGTCGCGCGATGCGCCGGTGTTTTCGGTGGCACGCACATGCATCGCCACCTCGTCGTCCTGACCGAGTGCTGCAAGCAGAGCGATGGTGACGATCGACCGCTCGCGACGCGACAAGGTCGTGCGCGACCAGACATGTCCCCAGGCAGCTTCCGTGATCAGGTCCTGGAACGGCTTGTCGAATGGAGTAGCGTTTGCCTCGGCCCGGTCGACATGGGCATCACCGAGGACGGCGCGGCGCGTGGCCATCCCCTGCTCAAACCGTTCTGAGGGCTGGTGGGGTTCGTTCATGGGCTCGTTTCTCCATGCAATGCGCTATCGATGAATGCCCGGATCAAGACCGCCAGGGCCTCGGGCTGCTCTACACAGGGGATATGACCGGCGTCGTGAATGACCTCGAAGCGCGCGCCAGGAATGAGTTTTGCAGTCGACTTCACCAGATCAGGCGGAGTTGACCCGTCCTCTTCCCCGACGACACAGAGCGTCGGCACCGTGATCTTTGCCGCAGCATCGGTGTAGTCGGCATCGCGGATGGCCTCGCAGGTGGCGATGTATCCCTCGACGGGCTGGCGAACGAGCATGTTGTGGTAGCCGCGGTAGGCGGTGTTCTCCGGCCGCCTGAAGGCCGGGGTGAACCAGAGCTTCATGACGCCGTCGACGATGCTTTCGATGCCCTTGCTTTTGACCGTCGCAATCCTTGCGTTCCAGCTCTCGGCCGTGCCGATCTTGTGCGCGGTATCGCAAAGGATCAGTCCCTGCACGAGGTCCGGCCGCGTGCTGTAGAGCGCCTGCGCGATCAGTCCGCCGACGGAAAGTCCGCAGATGATCGCCTTCCTGACCGATAGAAGCTCGAGCAGGCCAGCAAGGTCAGAGGCATGGTCTTCGATCGAATAGGGAACCTGGCCAACGTCAGAAAGTCCGTGCCCACGCTTGTCGTAGACAATGATCCCGTAGTCACCGGCCAGGCGCACGATCACATCCCGCCAGATGCGGAAATCGGTGCCGAGCGAATTGGAAAAGACGATGACCGGCTTGTCGGCGGGGCCGCCGATCAGCTGGTAGTGGATCGCGATGTCGTTGATGCGGGCAAACTGCACGGCTTTCTCCTCCCTACGGCAATCCCGGGCAAGCCGCGGGTCGACTTGATGGAGGATCTGCGCGGGCCCGGGATCAAATTGGATGTTTAATCTGGTTAGGTAAAATGATATTTCATGGCATTCCGATAACCCACAAGTTATGAGAACCATGATCGACAACCGGGTCAAGTTTCGTCATCTGCAGACATTTGTCGAGGTCGCGCGCCAGAAAAGCGTCATGAAGGCGGCTGATCTCCTGAATGTCAGCCAACCCGCTGTGACGAAGACGATCCGCGAACTGGAAGAGGTGCTGGGCGTTGCCGTTTTCGAGCGCGATGGTCGCGGCATCAGGATCACCCGTTACGGCGATGTGTTTCTCAGGCATGCGGGCGCAGCACTGACCGCGCTTCGCCAGGGTCTCGATTCGGTCAGTCAGGAACGCTTCGGGGAAGCGCCGCCAATCCGCATTGGGGCACTGCCAACAGTGTCGACGCGCATCATGCCGCGAGCGATGGAGCTGTTTCTCAAGGAAAACACCTGGAGCCGCATCAAGATCGTCACGGGCGAGAATGCGGTTCTTCTCGAGCAGCTGCGCGTGGGCGACCTTGACCTTGTCGTCGGCCGGCTTGCCGGGGCCGAGAAAATGGCCGGGTTTTCCTTCGAGCATCTCTATTCGGAAAAGGTGGTATTCGCCGTTCGGGCGGGTCATCCGCTGCTGAAGACCAGACAATCGCTGTTTTCGAGCCTCAGCGAGTACACGGTGCTGATGCCGACGCGGGCATCAATCATCCGCCCCTTCGTCGAAAGCTTCCTGATCGCCAACGGAGTCGCCAGCCTGCCGAACCAGATCGAAACGGTTTCGGATTCCTTCGGGCGCGCCTTCGTGCGCACGAGCGATGCCATCTGGATCATTTCGACGGGCGTCGTTGCCACCGACATTGCCGATGGCCTGCTTTCGGTCCTGCCGATCGATACGAGCGAGACGCAAGGGCCGGTCGGACTGACAATGCGTACCGATGAAATCCCCTCACTGCCGCTGTCGATCCTGATGCATACCATCCGTGAAGCGGCAACCGAGGCAACCGCAGCCTAGCCGGCCTATTCCCTGGAATGACCGCGTGTTATCGTGACACGCGTGCAACTGCGCCGGGGAGCCAGACGATGGGAAGTGCAGCCGCATTACATGGGACATGGCGAATGATTTCCTGGACGCGTCGGGCCGTCGCGACTGGAATGGTCACGAATGCGATGGGACCGGATCCGGTCGGCTATCTCTCCTACCATCCGGATGGGAGGGTGATGGCTGTCGTGGTTAGCCGCGAGCGGCCGGCGATCAAGGGAGAGGTGCCTACTGACGCGGAAAAGGTTGCGCTGTTCGATTCCATGCTCGCCTACGCCGGCACCTACACCTTCGAGAACGGACGCGTCGTGCACCATGTCGATGCAAGCTGGAACCCCGCCTGGGGCGTTAGCGACCTGATCCGTCCGTTTTCCATCGACGGCAACAGGCTGAAGATCAGCGGCGCCCCCGGGGTCGATCCGAAGACTGGCGAGGAAGTTGTCTACGAACTTGAGTTCCGCAAGGTATGATCTCGGATCCGAATGAAGTTCATCTTCAGAACTGAACACCATTCGCGCTCAGACGCTGCGATGGATAAACTGCTGTTTGCGCAGAAGAAGGCTGATGACATCCTTGGCATGATCCAGGCCGGGGCAGCACTCGTTCCGCTTTCAATGCAATAAGACCGATCCCGCTGTCGTACTATCGGCACAGCCCGTGGAACACCGACTCCAATGGCTAAGGACCCGCGACGGGAAAGAGAGACGCTTCCCAAACGGCACTCAGTTGATCCTGGTTGAAATTTTGTTTTCCTAAAGCAACTGCGCAGTGCAGGGCATCGCCGACCGCTCATTCAGTCGCGCATCTGGCCCTGTTACCGGGGCGAGCAGCGGTGGGACGCATTTACCACCGCCGCTCTCCATGCACCCTTCCGTGGATGTCGGAAGGGATCTAGTAGGGAAGGCCGACGTAGTTTTCCGCAAGCGCAGTCGCTGCTGCTCTCGAATGCGTCAGATAGTCGAGTTCGGCTTCCTGAATCCTTTGGTCGAAGTTACCGGCGTCGGGAAACCGGTGCATCATTGTTGTCATCCACCAGGAGAACCGTACCGCCTTCCACACCCGAGCAAGCGCTCGCTGGGAATAGGCGTCGATGCCTGCGTTCGAACGATCCTGGTAGTGTTCGAGGAGGCCCGAGAAGAGATAATGCACGTCGCTCGCGGCGAGATTGAGACCTTTTGCACCGGTCGGCGGAACGATGTGGGCGGCATCGCCGACCAGGAACATTCGGCCGAAACGCATCGGCTCGGCAACGAAGGAACGCAGCGGCGCGATCGACTTTTCGAATGAGGGCGCCGTCTGAAGTGCCTCTGCATGGTGTACTGGGAGCCGACGACGAAGCTCGTCCCAGAACCTGTCATCGCTCCAGTCTTCAATCCTCTCGGTCAGCGCACACTGGATGTAATAGCGGCTGCGGTGCGTTGAGCGCATCGAACAAAGCGCAAAGCCTCTGGCATGGTTGGCGTAGATCAGTTCGTGGCTGACGGGGGCAACCTCGGCCAGTATTCCAAGCCAGCCGAAGGGATAGACCTTCTCGACCGTGCGCAGCGATCGCTCCGGCGCCGCCTTGCGGCTGACGCCGTGGAAGCCATCGCAGCCGGCGATGAAATCGCAGTCGATCCGATGAGAACTGCCGTCCTTCTCGTAGGTCAGGTAAGGGCTGGCGCCATCGAAATCATGCAGGAGGACATTCGCTGTCTCGTAGATTGTCACAGCCCCACTTGCCTCGCGTCGCTCCATCAGGTCGCGGGTCAGTTCGGTCTGACCGTAGACCATGACCTTCTTGCCGCCGGTCAGGGCAGATAGATCGATGCGGTGATCGCGTCCGTCGAAGGCAAGGGAGAATCCTTCATGCGGAAGGCCTTCAGCGTGGATGCGGGCGCCGGCCTTCGCCTGGTCGATCAGGCCGACGGTTCCTTCTTCCAATACCCCGGCGCGAACGCGGCCCAGAATGTAGTCTTTTCCGACGCGGTCCACGATGACGTTGTCGATGCCGGCCTCGGTCAAAAGCTGCCCGAGAAGAAGGCCAGACGGGCCCGAGCCGATGATGGCGACCTTCGTGCGCATGCTCTCCTCCCGCACTTGCCTTTGGTCAAATTTTGACGATGCAAGGCGCGGTCAGCAATGGACAATTCCATCATCAGATTGCACAGTTCGAACATGCTGAGGGAGGCGGCCGGGATGGTGCGGAATATTCCGACATATGAGCTGTACGGCGAAATGGCCGCCGGAAAGCCGGATTTCTGGCTGCATTGCGAGACCATCGTCTCTCGCAGCAGTCTGCATCACTTTGAAATTCGACCGCATCGCCACGACAGTTTCTTTCAGATCCTGTACATTGCCGGCGGTACGGGAGAAGCGATGTTCCAGAGCCTCTGGCACCCGATCAGGCCGCGATCGGTCATCACGGTTCCCCCTGGCGTCGATCATGGCTTCCGGTTCTCAAGGGATATCGACGGTTTCGTCATCACGGTTTTGAACTCGCATCTGAAGGCGATCCCGGGCGACCGCAGCCGGCTCGGTGCATGGATGGCATTGCCGCATCTGACTTCGCTTGATCCGGATGACGAGGATGCCGGGCATATCGCCGCCTGCCTGATGCGGCTCGGGCATGAATTCCCGCATCGGCGGGCCGGGCGCAACGATCTCCTGGAATCCTATCTGACATCGGCCCTGCTTCTGACGGCACGACTTTCTTCCAAAGTCCGGGAAGACGATACTGCTGCCAGCGAGAACGAGCGACGTATCGAGGCGCTTCAAGACCTCATCCACCGGCATTTTCGATCGCATGAACCGGCTGCCTTCTATGCCAGGGCAATCGGAATTTCGCCGACGCACCTGAACCGCATCGTGCGCGCTGCGACCGGCCTTGGCCCTCACGAACTGATCGCGCGCAAGCTTCTCGATGAGGCGAAGCGCGAACTCGTCTTCACCTCGGGCAACGTGCAGGAGATCGCCTATCGGCTTGGCTTCTCCGATCCTGCCTATTTCTCGCGGTTCTTTCTGAAGGAGACCGGCAGGACCCCGCGCGCCTGGCGCATAGCGGAACGCGCAAGGCTCGGGGTCTAGCGCAGCACCAGGCGCAGCGCCTGTTGGGTCTCCTTCAGCAGCGGCAGATACAGTGCCGGCATGTCGGCGGCCGGCACGTGGGCGGCCGGAGCTCCGATATTGATGGCGGCGACGGTCTGGCCCCCGTTATTCTCGACAGGCACCGCAATCGAGCAAAGTCCGATCTCCAGCTCCTGGTCGATCACGGCGTAGCCCTGTTCGCGTACGCGCCGGAACTCGGCAACCAACTCCTCGATATCGGTCTTGGTATTCTTCGTATTCGCCTTGAGCTCGGTGCGGGAAAGGATTGCCCTTGCCTCCGTCTCCGGCAGTGCCGCAAGCAGGACCCGGCCCATCGACGCACAGTAGGCGGGCAGGCGGCTGCCGGGGGTCAGGTTGATCGACATGACACGACGCTGGGAAGCGCGCGCGATATAGACAACCTCGGTATTTTCGAGGACGGATGCAGAGGCGCTCTGGCCTGCCTTTTCGGACAATTGGTCAAGATGCGGCTGGATCAGAACGGGCAAGGGAGTCGCCGAAAGATACGCATGCCCGAGCCTCAATATCTTTGGCGTCAGAGCAAAGAACTTGCCGTCATAGTCCGCATAGCCGAGTTGGGCGAGCGTCAGCAATGACCGCCTCACCGTGGCGCGGTCGAACCCGGTCAGCTTTGAGGCCTCCGCAATCGACAGGCGCTGGCGCGTCTCCTCAAAGGCCTCGATCACCTTTAGTCCCCGTGCGAACCCGCTGACAAAGTCGGTCTCTCTCATGGCGTCCTCCGTTCACTTCAATTTGTGCGATATACGAACAAATGTCAAATAGCGCACAAAAACATTTGACGGTTGCCGTCGCAGGGCGCTTATTGACCCGCATTCAAGAGCTCACTGCGGGAGGCCATATGGCGAAGATCGTATCGTTGAAGGAAGCTGTCGCCGACAATGTCAGGGATGGCGACACCGTCGCCATGGAGGGCTTCACCCACCTTATTCCCTACGCGGCCGGCCACGAAGTAATCCGTCAGGGCAAGAAGGATCTCTTCCTGATCCGGATGACACCCGATATCATTTATGACCAGCTAATCGGTGTAGGTGCTGCGCGCGGCATGAAATTTTCCTGGGGCGGCAACCCCGGCGTCGGCTCCCTGCACCGCTTTCGCGATGCGGTGGAGAACCAGTGGCCCCGGCCGCTTGAAATCGAAGAGCATAGTCATGCCGCGATGGCCAACGCCTATGAGGCTGGTGCCGCAAACCTTCCGTTTGCGACGTTCCGTGGCTACCTCGGCGCCGATCTTCCGAAAGTCAATCCCAACATCAGGTCCGTGACATGCCCCTTCACGGGCGAGGTGCTTGCCGCCGTTCCAGCCATTCGGCCCGATGTCACGATCATCCATGCGCTTCGCGCCGATCGTAAGGGCAATGTCCTCCTGGAAGGCATCGTCGGCGTCCAGAAGGAAGCAGTCCTTGCCGCCCGACGCTCGATCGTGACGGTCGAGGAAATCGTCGACGAGCTCGACCCGCCGTCGCCGAACTCCGTCGTGCTGCCTAGCTGGGCTGTCACGTCAGTTGCCCATGTGCCGGGGGGAGCATTTCCGTCCTATGCGCAAGGCTACTACGCCCGCTCGAATGCTTTCTACATCGCATGGGACGCGATCGCGCGTGAACGCGATGCCTTCCTGACATGGATTGATGAAAATGTCCTGCGGGCAAGTCCTGACGATTTTGCCAAGCATGCGACGAAGGTTGCGTAAGGAGACCCGGGATGAGTGACTTTACCCCCACTGAGATGATGACCATTGCCGCAGCCCGCGCGCTCACAAACGACGACGTATGCTTTGTAGGCATCGGCGCGCCGTCCGCCGCCTGCAATGTCGCCCGCCTGACGCATGCCCCTGACATCACCTTGATCTACGAGAGCGGCACGGTTGGCACCAAGCCCGACGTTTTGCCGCTTTCGATCGGCGATGGCGAGCTCTGCGACACCGCGCTGTTTACCGTCTCCGTGCCGGAGATGTTTCGCTACTGGCTGCAGGGCGGCCGCATCACGACAGGCTTTCTCGGCGGCGCGCAGATCGACAGGTTCGCCAATCTGAACACCACTGTTGTCGGTCCCTACGATCATCCGAAGGTCCGGTTGCCAGGCGGCGGTGGCGCACCCGAAATTGCCAGCAATTGCGGGCAGATATTCATCACCATGGCGCTTTCCAAGCGTGGTTTCGTCGAGAAGCTCCCCTTCATCACCTCCATGGGCCATGGCGAGGGCGGCAATCACCGCGAGCGTCTGGGGATGAAGACAAAAGGACCGACCCGGGTCATTACCGATCTCTGCATCCTCGAGCCGGATCCGGTGACGAGGGAGCTCACCGTCGTCTCTATCCATCACGGCGTCACTCGCGAACAGATCACCGACAATTGCGGCTGGGCAATCCGCTTCGCAGATCAGGTAATCGAAACGCCTGTGCCGACAGAGACGGAACTCGCAACGCTCCGCGACATCAATACACGTACCAAGAAGGCCCACCAGGGCAACAAGGAGGCCGCATAAATGGCTGACGCTTTCATTTGTGACTACATCAGGACGCCAATCGGCCGCTTCGGCGGCTCCCTGTCATCGGTTCGCGCCGACGATCTCGGGGCGGCGCCACTGAAGGCACTCACCGAGCGCAACCGGGACGTCGACTGGGAAGCGGTTGACGACGTGATTTTCGGGTGTGCCAACCAGGCGGGTGAGGACAACCGCAATGTCGCCCGCATGTCGATATTGCTCTCAGGCCTACCCATGTCCGTGTCAGGGACCACCATCAACCGGCTCTGCGGCTCGGGCATGGACGCTGTAATCGCCGCCGCCCGGGCGATCCGCGCCGGCGAGGCAGACCTCATGATTGCTGGAGGCGTCGAAAGCATGTCGCGCGCGCCGTTCGTCATGCCGAAGGCTGAGACGGCTTTCTCACGCAACGCCGAGATCTATGACACGACGATTGGCTGGCGTTTCGTCAATCCGCTGATGAAACAGCAATATGGCGTCGATTCCATGCCGGAGACCGGCGAGAATGTCGCTGCCGACTACAAAGTCTCGCGCGAAGACCAGGACACCTTCGCTGTCCGCAGCCAGGCCAAGGCCGCCGCCGCACAGGCCAGCGGTCGGCTCGCAACAGAAATCACCTCCTTGACCATCCCGCAGCGCAAGGGCGATCCCATTGTCGTCGGCAAGGACGAGCATCCGCGGGCAACCACGATGGAGGCACTCGCGAAACTCTCCACGCCCTTCAGAAAGGAAGGCGGAACGGTCACTGCAGGAAACAGCTCCGGCGTTAATGACGGCGCCGCCGCTCTCTTGATCGCCAGCGAGGCTGCCGCGAAAAGATACGGACTGAGACCGATCGCACGAATTCTCGGGGGAGCCGCCGCCGGCGTCCCACCGCGCATCATGGGCATTGGTCCTGTGCCTGCATCCCAGAAGTTGATGGCCCGTCTTCACATGAAGCAGGACCAGTTCGACGTCATCGAACTCAACGAAGCCTTCGCGTCGCAAGGCCTTGCCGTGCTCCGGGAACTGGGGATTGCCGATGATGATCCTCGTGTGAACCGCAATGGCGGGGCGATCGCTCTCGGCCATCCGCTCGGCATGACCGGTGCGCGCATTACCGGCACTGCCGCGCTGGAACTCAAGGAAACCGGCGGACGCTACTCGCTGTCCACAATGTGCATCGGCGTCGGCCAAGGCATTGCGATCGCTCTCGAGCGCGTCTAAGCCCATCGAAACCGGGAACCGGCGTCGAACAGGCGCCGGTCACCAAATCCTCAGTGCCGCATCAAGGCATCAGCTGGCCACCGTTGACCTCGATGATCTGGCCCGTCACGTAGCCTGACAGTGTTGGCGATGCGAGGAAGAGGTAAGCGCCGACGCAGTCCTCCGGCGTCCCAACGAAGCCCATCGGTATCGACTTCCGCTGCAACTCCATCTGTTCGTCATTGGTGTATCGCTCGTGAAAGGGGGTAGCGATAACCCCAGGAGCGACGGCATTGACGCGAATGCGATCCGGGACGAATTCCTTGGCCTGTCCGCGGGTAATGGTCGAAACGAAGCCCTTTGATGCGGCATAGAGCACCGCGCCATTGCCACCGCCGTTGCGTGCCGCGATCGAAGTCGTGTTGATAATGAAGCCACCCTGCTTCTTCAGCCACGGGTGGGCCGCGCGTGTCGCGGCGAGAACCGAACGGGCATTCAGATCCATGACTTTCTCATAGTGTTCGTCGGTATACTCCGAGGTTGGTTTGCGGCCGAGCATACCGCCGGCATTGTTCACCAGCCCATCGAGATGGCCGAAGGTCCTCGCGGTCTCCTCGACAACGCGCTCCGTTTCGCCCTCTTTCGACACGTCGCCGTGCACGAGGTGCACCGTGCCGCCAGTCGCCCGGATTTCCTCCGCGAGCGCTTCGGCCGGTTCCCGGCTTGCATTGTAATGAATGCCAACCTTCATCTCCTGGGCGGCAAAGGCGCGCGAAAGCGCAGCACCTATGCCGGTCGACGCACCGGTGATCAGCACGGCCCTGCCGGCGAGGTCCGGGATCTTGATGGATGCAAGCAATTGAGCAAGGTTTGCCATGGCAGCGATAGCCTCCGAACATGAAGCGGGATTGATTTGGCGAGTGGGGACGAGCTTAACAGCCGGAGGCTGACCGGAGCAATGCCGATCCTGTTACGGTGTCGTGTCGAGCTCAGGGTAGTGCCGGAAGATCCCATCCTCATTGAAGGCAAGCCTTCGCTTTGAGCCCAGGTAGGCGGCAATCTTGGGGCGGACGGCGACGGCGTCGTGCAAGGCAATCAGGCCGGGATAGTCACCGTCTTGAGCCTTCATCGCCTTTGGGAAGGCATAGCGAAGACCCTCGATCACCTGGAACAGAGACAGGTCGACATAACTCAATGCATCGCCAACAATGTAGCGCGATCCCCCGGGATTCTGTTGCAGCACCTGTTCGAAATACCCGAGGAACTTTGGAATCCGTTCGCCGATGAAGGCTTTCGTGCGGGCTTTTGCCGCATCCTTCTGATCTTCATAATAGAGTGAGGTCGCGATCGGGTGGTGGGTATCATGCACTTCCGCCACGAGATCGGTGATCGTGAGCTGCAGGCCGTTCACAATGTAACGCAACGTTTCATTGTCAGGGACAAGGCCAAGCTTCGGGCCGAGATAGAAGAGAATGTTGGCGACATGCGAGACGATCAGGTCGCCATCCCTTAGGAACGGCGGCGCGAACGGAATGTGCGGCTCGCTCTTGCTCTTCATCAGTTCCAGCATGGCGCCTGTGCCCATGCCCCGGCCGGACTGGCGTGCAACATCGACATAATCGACGCCGGCTTCTTCCAGCGCCAGGCGAACGAACTCGCCCCGTCCCTGAATTCCGTCCCAGTAGTAAAGTTCATAGGCCATCGATCCCCTCCCGGTAGCCATTCCAGTCTGGATCAATCAGTGATGCGAATGGTGCTCGTTACGCTTGCGCGTTGCGGCTGCCTTTTTCGCGGATGCAGAGCGCTCAGCTGCCGACCGCGATGCGGAGGCGGCGCCCCCCCTGCGTCCACCCTTCTCGGATGACTCGTGGGTATCCTTCTTGCCGCGACCGGATCCCGATTTGTTGCCGCCACCGCTTTCCTTGTTGACAGTCGCCCAGGCCCGACGTTCGGCTTCCTTGGTTGAGACGCCGCGGTCCTCGTAGCCTTCCTCGATATGCTCGGCCTTGCGCTTCTGCTTGTCCGTGTAAGCGGATTTGTCGCCTTGTGGCATGATTGCCTCCATGTCTTGAACGAACAGGCAACTTGCTGGCACACGAAAAGTTCCAGTCATTTGCTGGGGTCGTCAAACCGACGCCCCTTCCCGGGGTAGCAGGCTACTTGCGATAATATTTGCGGGAAACAGCGATCATCTTGCTGAGGGTGATGAGCCCGAATGGAGCGGAACGCGTCGCGGGAAAGAACAGCGCGACCATGTTGTCGATCGCATAAACAAGGACAAGAGCCAACGCGAGATAGGCGATAGTTGCCACGATGAGTGCGGTCATCTCGGCCTCACATGGGCGCCACGAGGAGGTAGCAACTCGCTACGGCGAGGGAAAGGAGGATAACGTCGAAATAGCTTCTGCTCATGGCGAATACTCCAGTTGCCGCTATGAACAGCGGAACTGGATTTTGGTTCCATCGCGAAAGGCTGCCTCAGCAGATTTTTTGCGAGGTCGGAACAGTACGCACTCATCTGTGGTCTTTCCCTCAAAAGGCGCTGCGCGCGCCTCCCCGAAAAATCAATAGAGCAGAAGCAATGCAATCATGTGACGAAGGCGTCACGCATGACGCCTTCTCTATCTGAAGTCAAAGGGTTAGGCCGATTTACCGTTGGCAGCCTTTTTCGTTGTCGCGGGCTTTGTGACACTGCGGGTGGCTGGAGCCGTTTTCGGGGGGGAGACCGTGCGCTTGCGCGTCTTGACCTCCTTGCCGTCGACCGAAGCCGCCGATCCTTCGAGCGAAAGCCGCTCTGACCGGGCCTGTTCCCAATGAGCGACTTCTCGCCCCGCGGGGTGCCCTTCCTCTTCCCAAAGCGCATAGGCGCGCTTTCTGATCCACTCGTCCCGAGTTTCCGTCATCGCCGATCTCCAGTCAGGGTAAAGCCCGTTGCGTAACTAGATCCTAATATTCAAAGTTCCAGACCACGACGAATGTTTCAAGCTTTTTTTGACACACTGCAAAGAGAAATTGCGCATTGCAGCATCAGGCCGGCTATTTGACCATGCTGTAACCGGATCCACCAACATTTGGTCGCCGGCCCGAGCCGTAAATCTCCCCATTGGCGCCGGATTGAACGTTGCCGCTTAAGCGTTATAGTTCAGCTCAATGTTTTATCTCATATCGACCTACTGGCCTCATATTCTATTCATTGTTTCGCTGGCCATGGGTGCAGCGGCAGCGATCCATGCCGCAATGACCAAGGAAGAGGTCAGGGCCGCAATCGGCTGGGTCGGCGTCATCATCCTTTCGCCAATCGTTGGCGCTGTTCTCTACGCCATCGCCGGCATTAACCGGATCCGACGGGCGTCGCTCAGCCTCCGGCGTGATGCGCTCATCCCGGAAGCGGACCTCGACGAACTGGAGAGCTTCGACGCCGATACCGAGATCGTCATCAGCGGCTTCGGGCGTCGTTTTGCTGCCCTGCAGACGCTCGGCGACAGGGTTGCCCGTATTCCACTCGCGACTGGCAACACGATCGACATGCTCGAGACGGGCGACGATTGCTATGCAGCCATGAAAACCGCGATGGGGGCTGCGGAGCGAAGCATTCTTCTGGAGACCTATATTTTTGATCGCGACCCGATCGGATTGAGGATTGCCGACGCGCTCATCGCCGCCGTCAGGCGCGGCGTGGAGGTCCGCGTCCTGATCGATGCCGTAGGCGCCCGCTATTCCGTGCCAAGCATCCTCGGCTACCTTGCCGATGGCGGCGTGACCGTCTCGGTATTCAATGGCAACGTGATCATGGGCTTGCGCCTGCCCTATGCGAACCTGCGCACTCACCGCAAGATCCTGATCGTCGATGGGCGTATCGCCTTGACAGGGGGCATGAACATACGGGCCGGGTTCACCCGCGAAATGGCGGGGGACGATTTCGCCCGCGACACCCATTTCAGCGTAACCGGACCTGTTGTCGCCGATCTCTTCAACGTCGCAGCCGAAGACTGGCGCTTCACGACGGGCGAAATCCTTGAGGGGCAAGCGTGGCGCACCGCAATGCCTGAGAGAAACCCGGGCGACCCGGTCTTCATGCGGGTGGTGGCATCGGGTCCTGACAGAAGCGTCGAGACGAACCACAAGATGCTGATGGGCGCCTTCTCGATCGCCCGAAAATCGATCCGCATCATGTCTCCCTACTTCCTGCCAGACCGGGAACTGATCAGCGCGCTGGCGACTGCGGCGCGGCGCGGCGTGGAGGTCGACATCGTGGTTCCCTCGGTCAACAACCTCGTCCTTGTCGACCGGGCAATGACGGCACAGTTCGACCAGATCCTCAGCAGCTATTGCCGGATCTGGCGCTCGAGCGGAGCATTCAGCCACTCCAAGCTTCTGTCGATCGACGGGGTCTGGTCCTATGTCGGATCCTCGAACCTCGACCCGAGATCGCTGCGATTGAATTTCGAGATCGACCTCGAGGTGCTGAACGAAGGCTTTGCCAACGAGATCGATGAGCACATCGATGAGGCCATCAAATCGGCGTCTCCAGTGACGCTGGAGGGACTGCGATCACGCCCGTTCCTGGTCCGGCTGCTCGAGAAGGTGCTTTGGCTGGGCTCGCCATATTTGTAGCAAATTTCTGGGGTGAAAACGGTGGCAACTTGAGGTGCCGGGCCTATAATCCCGACAGAGTCCTTCGATCAACGGAGCCCATGCGAAACTCCGATGCATGCCAGAAACGACAGTCTGCCCGCCAATATTCTTGCCTCGATCCGCAATCGAAAAAAGCGGCTCGATGCAGCGCATCTGGAGCAGAAACCCCGGTCCGATGGCACGCTGATTGCCTCCTACAACGTCCACAAGTGCATCGGAAACGACCGTCGTTTCGACCCCGAGCGCACCAGCCGCGTGATCCACGAAATCGATGCCGACGTCATCGCGTTGCAAGAAGCAGATACCCGGTTTGGTGAGAGGACAGGTATCCTGGATCTTGGCCGGCTTGAGCGGGAAACAGGACTGATACCGGTCCCCATCAGCGGTATGGCCAAGGCTCACGGCTGGCATGGGAACGTCGTTCTCTTCAAGAGGGGATTGGTGCGGGATGTCCACCAGATCAACCTGCCGGGGCTGGAGCCGCGCGGTGCCCTTGTTGCCGAACTCGATCTGGAAAACGGCGGAGCCTTGCGGATCATCGCGGCGCATTTCGGCCTGCTACGCCACTCGCGGGCCCAGCAGGCCAAGACGCTTGTCCAGCTGATGGCCGACAAAAGAGAGGTCCCAACCATCCTGCTCGGCGATCTCAACGAATGGCGGCTTGGCGACCGATCGTCGCTGCACACATTTCAGTCGGCCTTCGGACCACAGCCGACGGCCGTGCCGAGCTTTCCCGCGCGACTTCCGGTCCTGGCACTTGATCGGATCATGGCAAACCGAAGGGGTGTTGTGACAGCCGTCGAGGCGCATGATACGCCGCTTGCTCGGGTCGCTTCAGATCATCTGCCCATCAAGGCCGTGGTCAATCTCAAACGTGTTGAGGAGCTCACCGCGAAAGGTTGAGCACCTTCCTGAGCCCGTTCGCAAACTCGTCGTGCCGGAACGAGCCATCCCCTTTACCTCTGCGATGACTTGACACTGCCTGATGCCGTGGCAGGCTCTGCCCATCTCGAGATAGCTTTGATAGGGAGCTGGATGGTGCTGCAATTGGCCGGGGGTTCGCAGGACAAAGACGCCTCGAGGCGCTTGGCACCGATTTCAAAAATTACCTTGATGACGTGGCTAGCCGCATGTCTGATCGTCGGGATCTCATCAAGCGCAGCGATGGCCGCGGGTCCAACTCCACACACTGAGGGATCCAAGGAACAGGTCCGCAAGCTCGTCGACACCATCAAGAAATACTACGCTGACGCCGACAGTCTTCGCGACCGCCGTCGGGCCTTCGAAGATCTCATGGAATCCACCCCCGAGCCAACACGAGTGCAAATCAGATCGGTAGATGTCGGCGGTGTCGATGCACAGCTTATCTGGCCAGCAAGGCTGCATCATCCGCTCGGGCGGCGCGCCATCCTCTATCTTCACGGTGGCGGCTTCTATAGCGGTTCATTGCGCACACACCGTGCGATCGCTGGGTCGCTCGCGAAGGCGGCTTCAGCGGACGTTCTTCTGGTCGACTATCGCCTCGCGCCCGATAGCCCTTATCCCGCCCAGATCGACGACGC
Organism: Rhizobium sp. BK181; assembly: GCF_014193305.1. Classification (NCBI taxonomy): domain Bacteria; kingdom Pseudomonadati; phylum Pseudomonadota; class Alphaproteobacteria; order Hyphomicrobiales; family Rhizobiaceae; genus Rhizobium; species Rhizobium sp. BK181. Next base: position 3,665 of record NZ_JACHZA010000014.1, on the reverse strand, counting down.
ACTTAGTGCTTACAGATGGCTTCTCGATTCCGGCTATGAGAGCGGCAACATCGTCATCGTCGGCGATTCCGCAGGCGGAAATCTTGCGATCGAAGCCACGCTGCGGCAAATGCGGGTGAGCGGACAGCTACCCGCTGCAGTGGTTGCGATGAGCCCGATCACCGATCTCGTGGCCACAGCTGCGTCCTTGGCAGCAAACAATACCGATCCACTCATCGGCAAAGATCAACTTACATTGATCCGTAACGCCTATCTCGGCACCCGCTCACCCAGCGATCCCCTTATATCGCCGCTTTATGCGGACATGACGGGATTTCCCCCACTTTTATTGCAGGTTGGATCTGGTGACGCCCTTCTGGACGATACCCTGCGTCTAGCTGACAGAGCGAAGACGGCCGGCGTGGACGTCAGGACGGAGATCTGGCCAGGCATGGTTCATCAGTGGCAGTTATTCCCCTCCCTGCTCGATGACGCAAGGAAATCGAACCAACAGATCGCAGACTATGCGATCGAGCATTTCGCGGACAAGCCCAAGTAATAGGCAGCGGGCTCAGGCTTCTCGTAAACTCCATCAGTTTTTTCAAAAGTCCTACGCGGCCGATAGAATTCGCTCTCGCACGGGTACGCAGGCCGCTTCTATCTACACGCTGCGACCAAGCGAAGGCAGATGCATAAATCGGACGACTTTCACGCAGGTCGGCAAATAACATCGTTTTTTAAGATCCTGCTTTCGAGACTAGCCTGGGCGTCCCCACGGGTTTTGAGTGCTGAACAATCGGGAAACAAATCCCCAAATCCATCTGACCGTCACCAATGAGCCCTGCAAACAGCCTTGCCTAGAGAGCGCCGTTGCGGCAACGAAGGAAGGCGCCAACGTGCCGCGGCAACTGTGAAAAACGCACTGCTCTGGCGACGGGCCGGACGGTCGCCGACCTCCTGTAAGAGCCAACTACACCTAAGCCACCGAAACCACTGGGCAAACGGCTATAAGCGACGAAATCCCGAGCTGGCAGCCATAGCCGATTGGCTGTCTTGACGAGAAAGATCCGGGATCTGAAAGTCGAAGCGGCTCGCATCACTGAAGCAGGCGATTGACCCGCTGCTGAAGGTCGCTGCCGTCTTGGGTGACTCTACAGGTTCAAACGCTCAATATCATGGACGAATTGCTGACGTCGTTTTCGACGTCGCCGGAAAGGACCGCGATCGAACGGGTGGACAAGGATCGCGCCGGAAGAAAGGGCGACCGATGCTCCAAAAAACCAAGGGTAGCGGCAACCTCGAAAGCTCCTAGTGGGGAGACCAGACATGAAAACCGCGATTGCGTCAGTTCTAGTTGCCGCGTGCATTTCGGCAAACGCCAGCGCCATGTCCATCGAACTGCGCGGTGAGCGCGGCGATCGGCGTCGGGTTATTCACCTCGAAGGGGATATCAAGCCAGGTGATGTTAAGCGCATTCGCAAGGTAATTGCTGATCTGCGGAAGCGACACGAAGTGCTGCGCGGTTTCGTGATCATGAACAGTCCGGGGGGTGAAGTACTGGAAAGCTTCTATTTAATGGACTTGTTCGCCAACACGCAGCAGCCGATCTTAATCAAGGGCGATTGTCTAAGTGCCTGCGGCTTCATAGCAGCTGGGCTGGCAGCGACTGGAAATCTCTACCTCGACGAAACTGCCGCCGTTGCCGTCCATCGGGTCTATGATCTGCACGGGAGGGATGACCTGCAAGCATCTTTGGAAGCGGCGCAGATGTTGGCTGAGGATGGCGTCCCCCCATCGATCGTATACAAGATCGTTTCGACGTCATCGACGAGGTTGTCCGATATCACCGGCGACCTACGACTGATGCTCGCGACACGCGTGAGAAACTGACGACGCCATCGAACGATCCAACCTGCCCTCGGCTATCTTCTTTACCGAGAGGCCAAGCCCGGGGGAGGCCGAACGCCAATGCCGAGCTGGATCGAAGGGCAATCCATCACCGACAATTGCGTTTAGCATCGGCCCTGTCGTCAGGAGCCTGGCGGTTTGGTTCTGTCGTCAAGGTCCCGACCGCATTTACGACGTAACTGACTCGAATTGAGTTCAGACAAAGACGCCTTTGCCTCGGCTGAAGAAGTCAAACGACCAATCTCGATCGGTGGTGGCACTATCGCAGCGCGACTGGGACCCAGCTTCGCGGCTTCGCCGAGCCTCAAGATTGCACGAGCCCAACCTCAGGCATGCAAGAGCCTATGGTCACCGAGAGCACCGCCTCTGCATCAAGACCATCATTCTCAAGACTCCGCCACACGTCAGAAGGGCGGCCCCGCAGCCTTGGTCAAAGTCACTTCGGTACGTCTCTCGTGTCAATGATATCTGCGCCGCGGACACTCCCGGTCAACTGCGTGGTGTCGCCCGACATGACAACCCCAAAGACGTAGAGCATCACTGCAAGTACTGCGACAAGAGCAAGTACCGACGCATTCAAAATAGCCGGCGAAGGGAAGGCTTGATTTTTGTCACTCATGTCGCTCTTTCCGTTGCTACGGAAACTCAACGTGCGTTCTCATGGAGCGTTCCCGCCCAAGGACTTAGGTCCGTCTCCAATCTGACTTCAGTTGTACTGATGAGTTGGCGATTCTTGCCAGCCCCTCGGTTCCTTGTTCACCGCTATATTTGAACTGTTCGATAGATCACGGGCTGTTTTCGGCGATTGTCAGTGTTTCGCGACTAGCAGCGCGATCAGCGTCGAAGCGTTAGGGTTGTACACTACGGCTTCTGCCACGACGATCACGTCCGATCCCGTGGCCGCAGAATTGAACCATCAGCGCGCCGAACAAAACCCCCCTCGCGATGTGCCGAGTCACCCAACTGGAGAGGAGTGAGCGAGACCAATGTCTGATATCTTCGGCGCGAAGGCGATCAATCGCGTCGATAGCTTCTTCGGCAGACCACCCGGCGCGCACCGCTGCGGCAACCAGGCGCGCTTCAGTCTCTAGTTCCAGGGACAAATACAACCCTTCAAGGGCCTCCTTGGCGGTGACGACGTGATCTTCGTTTGAAGCAACGTCTGAAACTCTGGCAGTCAAAGGCACGGCGGAATCCTATCCTTGACGATTCTTGCAGATTTTCGACGTGAGGAGGCGGTGCCTCGATAGGCATTACGCTGTCAAAAATCGTTTGTTCCAGTCATTTGATAGACTTGCGCACTGTCTTCAGTGACCGGTCAACAGCAGTTCATCTGGTGAGACCCAAAGCTTGAGCGTGCCAAACCTGTCGCCTCCTGGCAATCAGGGCTGAATGCAGGCATGCATCGTCCTTCCGCTCTGGCAGCCGCAGGCAAATCCCTCGTCTTCGGATTACGGTCCGGCGATAGCGATGCTCCCGCCGTCCTCTCGAATGCGCTGCTGTCAGTCTGCCGTTCCTGAGGGTCGGCCTTCGTGAGGCCCTTCCTGTACCTCTCCTCCGGTCATGGCCGCGCCTCGCGTCCTGCCCCGGCTGTTGGTCCTGCCAGGCCCCGCGCAGTCCCGCAACAGCTTTGCCGTCTTCCACCTTCGTTTCGGCCCTTCGGGTGCGGATCAGCGCTTGCGGGCCCGGCTGTCGGACCGCCGTAGCAGGTCGCGATGGTCGCGACTTCAAACGGAGGTTCCAACATGAGCAGGCAGCCCATTCACCAACGATCCGAT
>NZ_JACHZA010000013.1:0-147628 GCF_014193305.1 Rhizobium sp. BK181 | reverse complement strand
CCGGCCGAAGTCTTCCGCAAGAAACTGCTCGCGCAGATCAGACATGCCGGCTAGCTTGATGAGCCACAAAAGTCGCGGTTCAGCATGAACTCACACCGAAGCGGTTTGGGTGGATGGAGCTCCCCTAGTTTGTCCTACAGTTGAATATGCGAATGGCGCGAGTTGATCGCGCGGATGCATGAGAAACAATCAGCAGACAGAAGTTGCACCTTTGCTCCGCCGCTACGGCCCAGCGATCAGTCGCGAACTGGTTCGGGATTTTTGCCATGATCGCGACACTCCGATAACGGCGCCGCCGCCGGCGGTATGTATAGTTGTTGAGCGCAACAGCCCGGATGCATCGCCCTTGTGTAAATATTAGCAATGATGTATATGGGGAGCGCCTGAACTTAATCAGGTGGATGACTCGGCTTTCTCCATCGCCAGCTATCCGCTTCTACTCGTTTCTTTGGTTCCCTCAGCCATCCTTGCCCGCGTGAGTGGGCAGTCGATGGAGAATGGCGAGGAACTTCGTTCTCGATCCACTCGATCGGGGGAAGTTCCTTGCTTGGATAGCGGGTTTTCTCTCGATCTTAACAGACAAGAGGAATCCTATGAATCTCCTCAAAGCAACTGCCATTATTCTTACGGCATTCTGCGGCCTTGCCGCCTTCGCGATTGCTACGCTGCCCATTATTTTTCCGACGGTGCACAGCACCGCGATGCTTGACGAACTTTTCAAGGTGATGACCTTCCTGTTTTCAACAGGTGCGGGCGCACTGCTCTTCAAGGCCCTCGGCTAGGCCGTAGACGCAGGCGGGGTCGCGAGGCGTCGCGACCCCGCAACCAAAGCGAAAGCGCCATGCAGTGACACTTCGCCAGGCGACCTGAGCGTGGCCGCGCTTCCTGCCCCTTCCCTTGTCCGTAGACTGCTTTAGAATGCGCTGACACAGCCGGAGCCGTTGCCATGCGCGCCATTCTTGCAATTTTCATTCTGTGTGCTGCGTCTTTCGTTTTTCTTGGTACCACTCGGGCCGAGGATCCGATCGACACGACGCGTACGATGATCGAGGCGCAGATCAAGGCATTCTTGAACGACGATGTTGATACGGCCTATTCCTATGCTGCGCCCGGTATCAAGGCGATCTATCCCGACAAGAATGTTTTCTTCGCGATGGTCAAGAAGAGCTATGAGCCGGTTTATCATCCCGGCAACTATGCCTTCGGCCGCAGCCGATCGATCGACAACGGCGCGATGATCTATCACGAGGTACTGATATCAGGACGCGACGGCAAGGACTGGACCGCGATTTATCAGGTGGCCCGCCAACCCGACGGAAACTACAAGATCAATGGCGTCCAGATCGTGCCGAACACCGAAAGCAAGGGCATCTGAGTGGCGGGCAGGCGGGCTTCCACCGGATGTAGTGGAGGTGCCCTTCCCGCCCTTACACCGGCTCCAGGTCGCCCCTCGCCCATTCTTCCTGGGTCTCTGCCATAAAGTCGGCAAACCGGCCTTCAGCGATCGCCTTGCGAATGCCCTGCATCAGTTCCTGATAGTATGCGAGGTTGTGCCAGGAGAGCAGCATGCCGCCGAGCGCCTCATTGGCACGTACGAGGTGATGCAGGTAGGCGCGCGAGTAGTCGCGCGAAGCCGGGCAATTCGACTGGTCGTCGAGCGGACGCATATCCTCGGCGTGGCGGGCGTTGCGGATGTTGACCTTGCCGCGGCGCGTAAAGGCAAGCCCGTGGCGGCCGGAACGGGTCGGCATGACGCAGTCGAACATATCGATGCCGCGAGCGACGGACTTCAGGATGTCGTCAGGCGTGCCGACGCCCATAAGGTAGCGTGGTTTCTCCGTGGGAAGAACCGGCAGCGTTTCCTCGAGCATCTTCAGCATGACGTCCTGCGGCTCGCCGACAGCGAGACCGCCGACCGCATAGCCCTTGAGATCGAGATCGGTCAGGGCCGCGGCCGAGCGGACGCGAAGTGCCGGCACATCCCCACCCTGCACGATGCCGAACATCGCCTTCCCCGGTTGGTTGCCGAAGGCGATCTTGCATCGTTCGGCCCAGCGTAGAGACAGCTCCATGGCGCGCTCGATTTCGCGCGGTTCCGCAGGAAGTGCCACGCATTCATCGAGCTGCATCTGAATATCAGAATCCAGCAATCCCTGGATCTCGATCGAGCGCTCCGGCGACATGTGATGCAAGCTGCCGTCGACATGCGACTTGAAGGTTACGCCCTGCTCGTCGAGCTTGCGCAGGCCCGAGAGCGACATCACCTGGAACCCGCCGCTGTCGGTCAGGATCGGATGCTCCCAGCGGACCAGCTTGTGCAGGCCGCCGAGGCGTGCCACGCGCTCGGCCGTCGGGCGCAGCATGAGATGGTAGGTATTGCCGAGGATGATATCGGCGCCGGTGTCGCGAACCTGGTCAAGATACATCGCCTTGACGGTGCCGACGGTGCCGACAGGCATGAAGGCCGGCGTGCGGATCGTGCCGCGCGGCATAGAGACCTCGCCCAGGCGGGCACCAGCGTCGGTCTTCTTGAGGGTGAACTGGAAGTTCTCGGTCATTTAGGTTTTCCGAAAAAGGAGGCTGGAATCGCCATAGGAATAGAAGCGGTAGCCCGTCGAAATCGCGTGGCTGTAGGCTGCGTGCATCGTCTCGAAGCCGGCAAAGGCCGAAACGAGCATGAACAGCGTCGAGCGAGGCAAATGAAAGTTTGTCATCAGCATGTCAACCGCCCTGAAGCGGTAGCCGGGCGTGATGAAGATGCCGGTGGCGCCGGCCCAGGCACGGATCTCGCCGTTTTCCTGCGCCGCACTTTCGATCAGTCGCAGCGACGTCGTGCCGACGCAGATGATGCGCCCGCCCCTCGCCTTAACCGCATTGAGGCTAGCAGCCGTCTCGGCGCTGACATAGCCGCTTTCAAGATGCATCTTGTGATCGTCGGTGTCGTCGGCCTTCACAGGCAGGAAAGTGCCGGCGCCAACATGCAGTGTCACGAAATGCCGTTCGACGCCTGCCTTGTCGATGGCTTCGAAAAGATCAGGCGTGAAGTGAAGCCCGGCCGTAGGAGCCGCGACGGCACCCTCCTCGCGGGCATAGATGGTCTGGTAGTCGGCGCGGTCGCGCTCATCCTCGGCGCGTTTCGCGGCGATATAGGGCGGCAGAGGAATATGCCCGACCGAATGGATCGCCTCGTCGAGCATCGGTCCGGAAAGATCGAACGCCAGCGTGACTTCTCCGCCCTCTCCCTTCTCTTCGACGGTGCATTCGAGCTTGCCGAGAAGGCAGCTGCTGCCGTCGTGGCCGAACGAGATACGGTCGCCGATCTTGATGCGCTTGCCGGGCTTGGCGAAGGCTTTCCAGCGGTTGGCGCCGATGCGCATGTGCAGCGTCGCCGAGACCTGCTGACCGCCGGCGCCCTCGCGATGACGGATGCCCTCGAGTTGCGCCGGGATAACCTTGGTGTCGTTGAAGACGAGTGCGTCCCCTGCCCTCAGAAAGCTGGGCAGATCCCTCACCCGATGGTCCGACAGCTGCGTCTCCCTGGCTGGGTCGACGACGAGCAGACGCGCGCTGTCGCGCGGCTCGGCTGGCCGCAGGGCGATCCGTTCATCCGGCAGGTCGAAATCGAAGAGGTCTACACGCATCACTTAAAATCCAGGCAAAGCGAAACCCGCCCCACGCTTTCGCGCAAGGGCGGGTTTCAGCAGAAATCACAATCAGACGTCAGCGGCAACCCGCATCGAGACGATCGAGTCCGGATCGGTGACCGGCTCGCCCTTCTTGATCTTGTCGATGTTGTCCATGCCTTCGATGACCTGACCCCAGACGGAGTACTGCTTGTTCAGCCAGGGAGCATCGGTGAAGCAGATGAAGAACTGCGAGTTGGCCGAGTTCGGGTTCTGCGAGCGAGCCATCGAGCAAGTACCCCTGATGTGGCTGACGGCAGAGAACTCAGCCTTCAGGTCCGGCTTCTCGGAGCCACCCATGCCGGCGCGACCCGGGTTGAAGCTTTCGCTGCCCTTCTTGCCGAACTTAACGTCGCCGGTCTGCGCCATGAAATCGTTGATGACGCGATGGAAGACAACGCCGTCGTAGGCCTTCTCGCGAGCGAGTTCCTTGATGCGGGCGACGTGCCCCGGCGCCACTTCCGGCAGCAACTGGATGACAACCTTGCCCTTGGTGGTTTCCAGGATGATGGTGTTTTCGGGATCTTTGATCTCGGCCATTCTTCTTCTCCTACTTGTCTTGAAACTTACTTCTTGCCGACGGTGACTTTGATCATCCGGTCGGGATTGCTGACTTCGCCGTTCTGGCCTTCGCCGCGCTTGATCTTGTCGACGTTCTCCATGCCGGAAACGACCTTGCCGACGACGGTATACTGGCCGTTGAGGAAGGATCCATCAGCGAACATGATGAAAAACTGCGAGTTGGCCGAGTTCGGATCCTGCGAGCGGGCCATGCCGACCGTGCCGCGAACGAAAGGCGTCTTCGAAAACTCTGCAGGCAGATCGGGCAGGTCGGAGCCGCCGGTGCCGGCAAGGCTTGCATCAAAGCCCTTTTCCATGTTGCCGAACTTCACGTCGCCAGTCTGCGCCATGAAGCCTTCGATGACGCGATGGAAGGCCACGTTGTCATATGCGCCCTTCTTGGCAAGCGCTTCGATCTGCGCGACGTGCTTCGGCGCAACGTCGGGCATAAGCTGGACTACGACCGGGCCGTCCTTCAGCTGGATCGTCAGCGTGTCACTGGACTGCGCGAACGCGTCGCCGGCGAACGAAGCAAGGTAAAGCACGCCTGCAAATGCGAGATAGAAGAGTTTCATGTTGGCTCCGTTGCGGCGAAAATGTCGCCTAGGATTTGCGCTTGGATTGAAGGGCTTTCAATACGGCAGCCGGTACAAAGGCGCTGACATCGCCTCCCATGGCAGCGATTTGCCGGACCAATGTGGCGGTTATGGGCCGCGAGGCCGTCCCAGCCGGCAGAAAGATCGTTTGAATGTCAGGCGCCATCTGGCGGTTCATGCCGGCCATCTGCATTTCGTAGTCGAGATCGGTACCGTCACGCAGGCCGCGGATCAGCAGCGCAGCGCCATGAGCGCGCGCCGCATCGACCACGAGATTGTCGAAGGAAACGACCGAGATATTCCTGGCCTTCTCAGGCAGCGCATCCGCCAGAGACTGGCGAATGAGATCCGCCCGCTCATCGAAGGAAAAGAGCGGCGTCTTGCCGGGATGGATGCCGATCGCGACAATAACCTCGGACGCAACATTCAGCGACTGGATGAGCACATCCAGATGTCCGTTGGTCAGTGGGTCGAACGACCCCGGATAGAAAGCTGTCGTCATTGGCCTAGCCGTTTGTTTCGACGCCTTTTGTCACGGATAAAGGTCGCCCGCAAGTCGTTTGCCCGTCGCTGAACGGTGGATGAATGCGGCATTCAAGGCGGCTTCAGGCGAGATCTCTATAACAGAGAGCGTCAACAGCCGATGTCATTCCGGCATCGGTCCCTCCCCGGAAGCGCTCATGCTGATCATCATTGTTGCACTTGCTGTCATCGTCTCGCTGCTTGCCGAATTTTTCTACGGCTACGTGCAAGATAAGATGGATGCAGGTTGGGTTCGGCCAAGCGTGCGGGAACATTACGCAATCGTGCGTGCGACCGGAAATTTGGCGTTTAAACCGATTAAGAATTCTGAACGCCAGATGAACGACGCATTCAAAGTCGCTTCAGATCGGCCTTGGTAAATGACCGGCCAATACCCCTGGAACCATTTTCGCACGCATGCGTTCACTCAACCGAAGCGTAACGCGATACGCTGCACAAGGAAGAAAATATGCCCAATAAGATTACCATGATTAATGCCGTCTGGATGGTAATGATGACCGGTATGCTTGCAGCGACTATCGCGCTCTACGATCACAAAGTGGATGCGTCCAAGGTATATGGCCCCTATGCGTCGGCACGCGCGGCGATAACGAGCCAGTACTAAGGAACGTGAACGCAAAGCCCAGGAGGATTGCTCATGTTCACGATATTGACTGTGCTTACTGCCCTAATCAGCATCATGTTTGTCGTGTCCGTGGCCTCCACCATCGCCGCTCTTCGCCATGAAAGCGAAGAGTTGAAGAAGGTCGATGGAAAGCAGAGTTGGTTCTAGCGCTGCCGCTGACCTAGGAACGCCCCGATTTCAAGGCCGGATGACTCTGTCATTCGGCCTTTTGCATGCTTGGGACGGCAATGGTGATCTCGCGTGTGGTGTCGACGAGAGACGCTCTTGGTCCGCTCGACGCCGAACCATGATGACGTCATCGATTTCCCTGCCGTCGCGCAAAAGAAAACCGGGCAGCTTGCCCGGTTTTCAAAGTCGCCATTTCAGTGCATCAAGCGTCCGCGTCAGGCGCGCTCTCGGCGGCGGGCCCAATGTCGTCGCCATTCTCGGTAACGTCTTCTGACTCTTCTTCCTCGGGCTCGCTGATGCGCTCGACGGATACCACCTTTTCGTCCTTAGCCGTCGAGAAGATAGTCACGCCCTTCGTCGCGCGGCTGGCGATGCGGATGCCGCCCACGGGGACGCGGATGAGCTGCCCGCCATCGGAAACCAGCATAATCTGGTCGCCCTCGTTAACCGGGAAGGCCGCCACCAACTCGCCGATCTCCGCGGTCTTCGACGTATCGGTAGCCCGAATACCCTTGCCACCGCGGCCAGAAATCCGGAAGTCGTAAGAAGAGGAGCGCTTGCCGAAGCCCTTTTCGGAAACCGTGAGCACGAATTGTTCGCGTGCCTTCAGTTCCTCGTAGCGTTCGTCGCTCAGTTGTCCCTCTTCGGTCACCTCCTCGCCGACGAGCGAGATTTCCTCAGCGTCACCTGTCGTCAGGCGCCGCTCGCTTGCTGCACGCTTGAGATAGGCCGCGCGTTCCCAGGGCTCTGCATCGACATGGCCGACAATCGTCATCGAGATGATCCGATCGCTGTCGCCAAGGTTGATACCGCGGACACCGATGGAGTTGCGGCCGGCGAAGACGCGGACGTCATCGACCGGGAAGCGGATGCACTGGCCAAGCGCCGTGGTCAGAAGCACGTCATCATGCTCGGTGCAGGTCTCGACCGAGAGGATTTCGTCGCCCTCTTCTTCCAGCTTCATCGCGATCTTACCGTTGCGATTGACCTGGACGAAGTCGGAAAGCTTGTTGCGGCGAACCGTGCCGCGCGTCGTCGAGAACATCACGTCGAGCGTGTCCCAGCTCTCCTCGTCCTCCGGCAACGGCAGGATGGTGGTGATGCGTTCGCCGGGCTCTAGTGGCAACATATTGATGAGCGCCTTGCCACGGGATGTCGGCGTGCCGATCGGCAGGCGATAGACCTTCTCCTTGTAGACGATACCGCGCGATGAGAAGAACAGAACCGGCGTATGTGTGTTGAGAACGAATAGCTGGCTAACGAAATCCTCGTCTCGCGTGGTCATGCCGGAGCGACCCTTGCCGCCGCGGCGCTGAGCGCGATAGGTCGTCAGCGGCACGCGCTTGATATAGCCGAGATGCGAGACGGTCACGACCATGTCTTCGCGGGCGATGAGATCCTCATCGTCCATCTCAAGCCCGCCGTCCATGATTTCGGTGCGGCGCGGCGTGCCGAATTCGTCGCGAACCGCAGCAAGCTCTTCCTTGACGATTGTCTGGATCCGGACGCGCGACGAAAGGATCTCAAGATAATCCTTAATTTCTTCGCCTATCTTATTGAGTTCGTCTCCAATTTCGTCGCGGCCAAGAGCTGTCAGGCGCGCCAGGCGCAATTCGAGGATGGCACGCGCCTGCTCTTCTGAGAGGTTGTACGTCATATCCTCGTTGATACGGTGACGCGGATCATCGATCAGTCGGATCAGGCTCTCGACGTCGGATGCCGGCCAACGGCGGGTCATCAGTTCTTCGCGTGCGGTCTGCGGATCCGGCGCCTGCCTGATCGTGCGGATGATTTCATCGATATTGGCGACGGCAATTGCGAGGCCGACCAAGACGTGCGCCCGCTCGCGCGCTTTGCGCAAGAGAAATTTCGTTCTCCGGCTAACGACTTCCTCGCGGAAGAAAACGAAGGCGCGCAGCATGTCGAGCAGCTGCAACTGTTCCGGCTTGCCGCCGTTTAGCGCCACCATGTTGCAGCCGAAGGATGTCTGCAGCGGGGTATAGCGGTAAAGCTGGTTCAGGATCACGTCGGCATTCGCGTCGCGCTTCAGCTCGACGACGACGCGGTAGCCCTGGCGGTCGGACTCGTCGCGAAGGTCGGAGATACCCTCGATGCGCTTGTCGCGCACCAGTTCGGCCATCTTCTCGATCATCGTCGACTTGTTCACCTGATACGGGATCTCGGTGATGATGATCTGCTCGCGATCGCCGCGCATCGGCTCGATCGTTGCAACGCCGCGCATGATCACCGAACCGCGGCCGGTCTCGTAAGCCGAACGAATGCCGGCGCGGCCAAGGATCTTGGCGCCTGTCGGAAAATCCGGGCCAGGAATGATCTGCATGATATCCGGAAGTTCGATGGCCGGATTGTCGATCAGTGCGATACAGCCGTCGATGACTTCGCCAAGATTGTGTGGCGGAATGTTGGTCGCCATGCCAACGGCGATACCACCCGCCCCATTGACCAAGAGGTTCGGGAATTTCGCGGGAACGACGACGGGCTCCGACAGCGTGCCGTCATAGTTGTCGCGGAAATCGACTGTCTCCTTGTCGAGATCGTCGAGCAACGAATGCGCGGCCTTCTCCAGACGGCATTCGGTGTAACGCTCTGCCGCTGGCGGATCGCCGTCGACGGAGCCGAAGTTGCCCTGGCCGTCGATCAACGGCAGGCGAAGAGACCAGTCCTGGGCCATTCGCGCCAGCGCGTCGTAAATCGCCGAGTTGCCATGGGGATGGTATTTACCCATCACATCCCCGGTCACGCGGGCGCACTTGACGTATTTCTTGTTCCAGTCGATGCCGAGCTCGGACATGCCGTAGAGGATGCGGCGGTGCACAGGCTTGAGGCCGTCGCGCACATCAGGCAAGGCGCGGCTGACGATAACGCTCATCGCGTAATCGAGATACGACCGCTGCATTTCCTCCATGATGGAGATGGGCTCGATGCCTGGCGGGAGCTTCCCGCCGCCGGGGGGTGTTTGCTCAGTCAAAACGGATCACGATCTCTTCTAGAATCACTTGAAGATTTATAGCGGAAAGGCTGTTCCTGCGCCAATTTTGGCAAGGGTTTTGAACAGTCTTTTGCGGTCTTATGAGGGCAATTTTGGCCTCAATGGCAACTATTTACGCCATTCGAAGAGCGCCATTTGCCAAATTGATTTCTCCGCATCACAATCGTCCAAAACCGAGCGTTTATATGGGCTCATGGAGGGACAATGGCAAGCGCCGACCAACTGATCAACGCCTTCACGACGCTGCTTGTCACCATCGATCCGCCTGGCCTCGCGCCAATCTTCCTCGGCCTAACCACCGGTATGAGCCGTAGCCAGCGAAAGCAGGTGGCGCTGCGCGGCTCGATCATCGCCCTTGTCATCCTTGCCATCTTCGCGCTGTTCGGCGCGAGTGTACTCGGGGTCCTCGGCATCTCGATCGGCGCCTTTCGCATCGCCGGTGGCCTTCTCTTGTTCTGGATTGCGTTTGAAATGGTTTTCGAGAAGCGGCAGGACCGCAAGGAGAAGACGAGCACGGCCGCAATCACCATCGATCATATCCATAATATTTCGGTTTTTCCGTTGGCGATTCCGCTAATCGCCGGTCCCGGCGCGATTTCCGCGACCATCCTGATTGCCGGGTCAATGCACAGCTCCATCGAGCGCGCGCAATTGATCATCGTCCTTGCATCGAACCTGCTACTGCTCTTTTTCTCCTTGCTTGTCGCTGAAAGAGTCGATCGTTTCCTGGGTGTTACGGGGCGCGCAATTCTGACGCGCCTTCTCGGCGTCATCCTGGCCGCGCTGGCAACGCAATTCGTGGTTGATGGCCTGAAGTCCACCTTGGTCACAATGCCCGCGGGCTAGGCCTGGAGTAGGCGCTTTTGTGCTTCCAGGATCGTTTGCCGAGGCGCATCGGCCCGTTCGAATATTTGATAAAGGAATAACTTTACTGCCTCGGCTTCGCGAAGCACGACCGAGGTCAGTGCCGGATCGGTTTCGGCCCATGCCCTCATCGTGGCGATTGATCTGCCGATGGCGCCAGACCTGCGCATCGCGGCGGAGTTGAACAGTTTGCTCTCAACCACGTACCAGACGAAAATCCGGATTGCGACAGATCTGATGTGCGGCTCCTCTGCGCGGAGAGACTTGAATTCGCCCCACAGCGTCCGCAAGTGGTTTTCGCTCAGGCGGTCGAGATCCAACCCCAATTCAAGAAGGTCGTCCGCGACCATCGTTCTCGCAGCACTGGCCGTCATTGACCGAAATTGGGAGTTCGCTTCTCTCATCCTACGAATATCGCGCGGGTCTGGAGATTTGAGAACCCAGCCGTGCCTATCCTTTCGGAGAGTGAGGCGCCGTCACTTTGACTAGAATGATCGACTGAAATGCATCGCGTCCGCCTATTCGACTGAGGTATCGCGATGGAATGGTGACCGGGCGCTGCCGAGATGGGCCCGGTCCGGCTGAAGTCTTGGGCCTGTGAGAAAGAGCCGGCTGCGCCAAGCCTCGAGCCAAAACGCGTTCGGCGCACCTCTCGGCGCGCCGTCATAGATGCCGTCGATGACGGCTTCGATCAGAACGGGATATCGTCGTCGAGATCGCGCGAGAAGTTTCCGCCGCTACCGCCGCTGCTGCGACCGGACGATTGCGAGGGCGCGCCGTAATCGTCGCCGTAGCCACCGCCGCCACCGAAATCGCCACCGCCGGCATTGCTGCCGCGACCGCCGCCAAAGCCGGAGCTTGCGCCTCCGCCCTCGCCGCGACCGTCGAGCATCGTCAGCGTCGAGCCGAAGCCCTGTAAAACGACTTCCGTAGAATAGCGGTCCTGGCCATTCTGGTCCTGCCACTTGCGGGTCTGCAGCGCACCCTCGATATAGAGCTTGGCGCCTTTCTTTACATACTGCTCGACGACCTTGCAGAGGCCCTCGTTGAAGACCACGACAGTATGCCATTCCGTCTTCTCGCGGCGTTCGCCAGAGTTGCGGTCGCGCCAGGTCTCGGACGTCGCGATGCGAAGATTGGCGATCGGCCGGCCATCCTGGGTCCGCCGGATTTCGGGGTCAGCGCCCACGTTCCCGATCAGAATTACCTTGTTTACGCTGCCAGCCATACTTTCACCTTACCTGCCGCCCTGCCCGGCGGCGCTTGAAACAATCGGTGCACCTTAAACCATAGGGCGCCGGCGATGGGCGCCCATAGCCGGTTCATCCACAGAGAATTTTGTTCTTTATTTGTTCTAGTTTATCCCTATGATCCTGTCAACCGAATCGAAAACCTTGCAGCAGACGGACATTGAGCCTCGACTCGCCAGCCGGCATCACTAAATAAGGGGCTGGTTCCAGCACAGAAGCAGAAGACGATGAGCGAACTGAAGACGATTTCCATCCGCGGCGCGCGCGAGCACAATTTGAAGGGCATCGATCTCGATCTGCCGCGAAACAAACTGATCGTCATGACCGGTCTTTCGGGATCCGGAAAGTCGTCGCTTGCCTTCGATACGATCTATGCGGAAGGCCAGAGGCGCTATGTCGAAAGCCTGTCGGCCTATGCGCGCCAGTTCCTCGAAATGATGCAGAAGCCCGACGTCGATCAAATCGACGGCCTGTCGCCGGCGATTTCGATCGAGCAGAAGACGACCTCGCGCAATCCGCGCTCGACGGTCGGTACGGTAACCGAGATCTACGACTACATGCGTCTGCTCTTTGCGCGCGTCGGCATACCGTATTCGCCTGCAACCGGGCTACCGATCGAGAGCCAGACGGTCAGCCAGATGGTCGACCGCGTGCTGGAGTTCGGGGAAGGCACGCGTCTCTACATCCTCGCGCCGCTCGTGCGCGGGCGTAAGGGCGAGTACAAGAAAGAGCTGGCGGACCTGATGAAGAAGGGCTTCCAGCGCGTGAAGGTCGATGGCCAGTTCTACGAGATCGCGGACGTCCCAGCCCTGGATAAGAAGTACAAGCACGATATCGATATCGTGGTCGACCGCATTGTCGTCCGCCCCGATATGGCATCGCGCCTCGCAGACAGCTTCGAGACCTCGCTAAGGCTTGCCGACGGCTTGGCCGTTGCGGAGTTCGCCGACAAGCCGTTGCCGCTGGAAGAAACCGCCGCCGGCGGGTCTGCCAACAAGTCGCTCAACGAAACGCACGAGCGAGTCCTCTTCTCGGAAAAATTCGCCTGTCCGGTGTCGGGCTTCACCATTCCCGAGATCGAGCCGCGGCTTTTTTCCTTCAACAATCCAGCCGGCGCCTGCCCGACCTGCGACGGTCTTGGCGCACAGCAGAAGATCGACGCCAATCTGATTGTGCCCGAGCCTGAGCGCACGCTACGCGATGGCGCCATTGCGCCGTGGGCGAAGTCGACATCGCCCTATTACAACCAGACGCTGGAGGCCCTCGGTAAACACTACGGCTTCAAGCTCGGTGCGCGGTGGAACGATCTGTCCGATATGGTCAAGGACGTCATCCTGAATGGCACCGACGAGAAGATCGAGTTCCACTATGCCGATGGTGCGCGGTCTTATACCACGCATAAGAATTTCGAGGGCATCATCACCAATCTCGAGCGCCGCTGGAAGGAGACGGATTCCGCCTGGGCGCGCGAGGAAATCGAGCGTTATATGTCGGCCGCCCCCTGCCCGTCTTGCGGCGGCTATCGCCTGAAGCCGGAGGCACTTGCTGTCAAGATCAACGCGCTGCATATCGGCCAGGTGACCGACATGTCGATCCGCGTCGCCCGAGACTGGTTCGAAGTTCTGCCGCAGTCGCTGAGCGCCAAGCAGAATGAGATTGCCGTTCGCATCCTGAAGGAGATCCGCGACCGCCTGCGCTTCCTCAATGACGTCGGCCTGGACTATCTCAGCCTGTCGCGAAACTCCGGAACCTTGTCCGGTGGCGAGAGCCAGCGCATCCGGCTGGCGTCGCAGATCGGTTCCGGCCTGACCGGCGTCTTGTATGTCCTCGACGAGCCGTCGATCGGCCTGCATCAGCGCGACAACGCTCGATTGCTCGATACGCTGAAGCACCTTCGTGATATCGGCAATACCGTGATCGTGGTCGAGCATGACGAGGACGCGATCTTGACCGCCGACGATGTCGTCGACATCGGTCCGGCGGCCGGCATCCATGGTGGCCAGGTGATCGCCCACGGTACGCCGCAAGAGATCATGGCGAACCCGAAGTCGCTGACCGGCAAATATCTGTCCGGTGAACTCGGCGTTCCGGTTCCAGACGAACGGCGCAAGCCCAAGAAGGGCAAGGAGATCAAGGTCGTCGGTGCCCGCGGCAACAATCTGAAGAATGTCACCGCCTCCATCCCTCTCGGCGTCTTTACGGCCGTTACCGGCGTATCGGGGGGCGGCAAGTCCACGTTCCTGATCGAGACGCTGTATAAATCTGCCGCGCGGCGCGTCATGGGCGCGCGTGAAATTCCCGCCGATCATGACCGCATCGACGGTTTCGAGCACATCGACAAGGTCATCGACATCGATCAGTCGCCGATCGGCCGCACGCCGCGCTCCAACCCCGCGACCTATACGGGCGCGTTCACCCCGATCCGCGACTGGTTTGCCGGTCTGCCGGAAGCGAAGGCGCGCGGCTATCAGCCGGGACGCTTCTCGTTCAACGTCAAGGGCGGACGCTGCGAAGCCTGCCAGGGCGACGGCGTCATCAAGATCGAGATGCACTTCCTGCCTGATGTCTACGTCACCTGCGATGTCTGTCATGGCAAGCGCTACAACAGGGAAACGCTCGACGTCACGTTCAAGCACAAGTCGATTGCCGACGTGCTGGATATGACTGTCGAGGAAGGCGTCGACTTCTTCGCGGCTGTTCCAGCCGTGCGTGACAAGCTGCAGGCGTTGAAGGATGTTGGCCTTGGGTACATCAAGGTCGGGCAGCAGGCCAATACGCTGTCCGGCGGCGAGGCGCAGCGTGTCAAGCTGGCCAAGGAGCTGTCGAAGCGGTCGACCGGCCGTACCCTCTATATCTTGGACGAGCCGACGACTGGCCTGCATTTCCACGATGTCGCCAAGCTCCTGGAGATGCTGCAGGAGCTGGTCAATCAGGGTAATTCGGTCGTTGTGATCGAGCACAATCTCGAGGTGATCAAGACCGCGGACTGGATTCTCGATTTCGGTCCGGAAGGCGGCGATGGTGGCGGCGAAATCGTCGCCGTCGGCACGCCTGAAGCGATCGTCAAGGAGAAGCGGTCCTATACCGGGCAATTCCTGAAGGAGTTGCTTGAACGGCGACCTGCTCGAAAAGCCGTAGTGGCAGCTGAGTGATGCTGAGAGCGGCGTCGCTCGATGATCTGCAGGCGGTCGAAGCGCTGACCGCCGAAGCCTATGCTCCATATACGCGTCTTCTTGGGCGCCCGCCGATCCCCGTCACCGAGGACTACGCGCCGCGCATTGAACGCGGTGAGGTCTGGCTGCGGGAGGTACTCGGCGGGCTTGCCGGTCTGGCCGTCATTGAGCGGCACCCGGACCATGTGATGCTCTTCAGCGTCGCCGTCTCGCCGAAATTTCAGGGCGGCGGTCACGGTCTTGCCATTCTGAGATGGGTGGAAGCGATCGCGCGGGAATGGCAGCTTCCGGAAGTGCGTCTCTACACGAATGCGCGCATGGAACGGAATATTGCGCTCTATCGAGCATTTGGCTTTCAGGAAACGGGTCGCCGCGAAAATCCGCATAGGCCAGGATGGGTGATCGTCGACATGGCAAAGCATGTCGACGCACAGATATAATCAGAGGAGGAAGGAATGACGAAATCCGGCAATGTTCGCGTCGGCATCGGCGGCTGGACCTTCGAGGCATGGCGGGACCACTTCTACCCTGGGGATCTGAAGCAGAAGGACGAGCTGCACTACGCAAGCCGCCAGCTGAGGGTCATCGAGATCAACGGCACCTATTACAGCTCGCAGAAGCCGGAAACCTTCGCCAAATGGGCTGCGGATGTGCCTGACGGCTTTATCTTTTCGCTCAAGGCCAGCCGTTTTGTCACCAATCGTCGCGTGCTGGCGGAGGCTGGCGAGTCGATGGAGCGTTTTCTGACGCAAGGTTTAACGGAGCTTGGTCCGCACCTTGGACCAATCCTCTGGCAGTTCGCACCGACGAAGAAGTTCGATCCGGATGATTTCGAAGGCTTTCTCAAGCTGCTGCCGGCAGAGCAGGACGGGCTTCCCCTGAGGCACGTCGTCGAGGTCCGGCACGATTCCTTCAAGGTTCCCGAGTTCGTGGCGCTGCTGGAGAAATATGCCGTCGCACCAGTTATCGCCGAGCATTTCGACTACCCGATGATAGCGGATGTTACGGCCGACTTTGTCTATGCGCGCCTGCAGCAGGGTTCCGATGAGATCAAAACCTGCTACGCGCCGAGTGATTTGAAAGCTTGGGCCACGCGCCTCGAAACCTGGGCGGATGGCAAGGTACCGGGCGATCTGCCTCTGATTGATGGCGAGCGCAAGGTTGCGACCGAGCCGCGGGATGTCTTCGCCTTCATGATCCACGAAGGCAAAGTCAATGCGCCCTTTGGAGCAATGGCATTACAGGAAGCGGTGTCGCGATAGGCCTGTCGTCAGAGCGGACGAACCTGCGTCGCCAGGTCTTCCGCCGTCAGCCCTTTGCCCGCCCGCATGCCGGCCTCTCCATGCATGTAGACGCCCGCAGCGGCGGCCTCGAAAGCGGGAACGCCTTGAGCCATGAGCGCTCCGATGATCCCGGCCAGAACATCACCGGAGCCGGCGGTCGCGAGCCAAACGGGTGCGTTGGTGTTGATGTATGCTCTGCCGTCGGGTGAGGCGATGACGGTGTCAGCGCCTTTGTAGACGATTGCGGCGTTTGCCCGTGTCGCTGCTGCTCGCGCCTTTTCGACTTTTCCCATGGCGGTGTCGGCGGCGATATCGGGAAACAGTCTACCGAACTCGCCCTCGTGTGGCGTAAGCACTAGACGCGGCTTGCCGGAAAACTTTGAAAACAGCTCGTCAGGGGCACTTTTGAACGAGGAGAGCCCGTCGGCATCCAGCACCAGATGCCTCTCGGACAACGCGGCGACGAACCGACGTGCCTTCTCGCCTACGCCGAAACCCGGCCCGAGAACGAAGGTCTGCAGCCGCGCGTCATGCAGCCAATCGCGGAGTGCCGCCTCGTCCTCGATCGGATGCAGCATGATCGCGGTCAGATGTGCTGCATTCTCGTCGATCGCATCGTCCGGCGCGGCGATTGTCACCAGCCCTGCCCCCGCCTTCAGCCCTGCCATAGCAGACATCCGCGCGGCGCCTGTCTTGCTCGCTTCGCCGGAGAAGACGACTAAGTGACCTCGCTTGTATTTGTGTGTCTCCAGTCCGGCAGAAGGCAAAACCTCATGCCAACGTTCGGGTCGATTCTCGGCGATCTGCTGTTTCTTCTCTGCGCGGATGATGCGACCGGGTATGCCGATATCAAAGACTTCGAGTTCACCGCAGAGTTTGCGCCCCGGCATCAGGAGATGCCCGGGCTTTCGCGTCATGAAGGTGACGGTTCTGCTGGCGGCAAATGCAGCGCGCCGGACCGATCCGCTGCGACCATCAACGCCAGATGGCAGATCGACGGCAATGACCGGCACACCTGCTCCACTCACCCGTTCGATTGCGTCTCTAACGTCGGCCGGAACATCACGTGCAAGGCCAGCGCCAAAGATGGCGTCGACCACCACATCGCCGCTCCGCGGCTGATAGGATTCAAGTGGCCAAACCACGGTCGGGACGCTATCCCTTGCCCGAGCGGCATCTCCTTTGAGCCTCGCTGGCTCCCCCAACTGGAAAATCTCAACGGCAACGCCGCTCTCTGCCAGGTGGCGCGCTGCGACATAGCCATCGCCGCCGTTATTGCCAGGCCCGCAAAGGACGACGGCGCGAAGGGCGGTGGGAAAATGACGCAACAAAGTGGCGGCAATTGCTGCTCCTGCGCGCTCCATGAGCGCATAGCTGTCGATCCCGGATCCGGTTGCCGCCGCATCGACTGCCGTCATTTCTTCTGGAGTAAGGAGTAACTCGGAGATTTCATCGATCATCGCCGCATTCAAACAGAAATCGCCTAAATAACAACCGGCTGATTGATTGGCGGTGAGCTCATAAAATAATCAAATGCATAAAATATATACAATTGCCGCGCATTTGTGCGGACCACTAGTGCGGGCGAATGTTACGAAAAACGGCCCGAAATTGCGTCTGGTGGATCGATTCTGGAAAATTCTTGGCCGAAAATCGATGAAAATCCCCGAGATTGCGGACTTTTACGAGCAACGAGGCTCGTTTTTCGAAAAATCAGCTTCCCAACTGGCACGATAACTGCATCATCACGGCAGCAGGTCTGAGCCTGCCATTAACGGGAGAAGCGGAGAGTCATTTTCTCATGAAAAAGATCGAAGCGATCATCAAGCCCTTCAAGCTCGACGAAGTGAAGGAAGCCCTTCAGGAAGTTGGCCTGCAGGGCATCACAGTCACGGAAGCGAAGGGCTTCGGTCGCCAGAAAGGCCATACGGAACTCTACCGTGGTGCAGAATATGTCGTCGACTTTCTGCCGAAGGTGAAGGTGGAAGTCGTTCTCGCGGACGAGAATGCGGAAGCCGTCATTGACGCCATCCGCAAGGCCGCACAAACCGGACGCATCGGCGACGGCAAGATTTTCGTGTCAAATGTGGAAGAAGTCATCCGCATTCGCACCGGCGAGACCGGTATCGACGCAATCTAATCTTTATCGCCTTTCCGGCGAGCCAAAGTATCGTCATCTCAAATAAAGGAACTATTTAATGGCGACCGCAAGCGAAATTCTTAAGCAAATCAAGGAAAACGACGTCAAGTTCGTCGATCTGCGCTTCACCGATCCCAAGGGCAAGCTGCAGCACGTCACGATGGACGTCGTCTGTGTCGACGAAGACATGTTTGCCGATGGCGTCATGTTCGACGGTTCCTCGATCGCTGGCTGGAAGGCCATTAACGAATCCGACATGGTGCTGATGCCCGACCCGGAAACGGTCCACATGGACCCGTTCTTCGCGCAGTCCACCATGGTCATCCTCTGCGATATCCTCGATCCCGTCTCCGGCGAGGCCTATAACCGCGATCCGCGCGGCACCGCCAAGAAGGCTGAAGCTTACCTGAAGGCATCGGGTATCGGCGACACGGTCTTCGTCGGCCCGGAAGCTGAATTCTTCGTCTTCGACGACGTTCGCTACAAGGCCGACCCTTACAATACTGGCTTCAAGCTGGACTCCACGGAACTGCCGTCCAACGACGACACCGAATACGAGACCGGCAACCTCGGTCACCGTCCACGCGTCAAGGGCGGCTACTTCCCGGTTCCGCCGATCGACAGCTGCCAGGACATGCGTTCCGAAATGCTGACGGTTCTGTCGGAAATGGGCGTTGTCGTCGAGAAGCACCACCACGAAGTGGCTGCTGCTCAGCACGAGCTCGGCATCAAGTTCGACACGCTCGTTCGCAACGCCGACAAGATGCAGATCTACAAGTACGTCGTGCACCAAGTCGCCAATGCGTACGGCAAGACGGCAACCTTCATGCCGAAGCCGATCTTCGGCGACAACGGTTCGGGCATGCACGTACACCTTTCGATCTGGAAGGGCGGCAAGCCAGGCTTCGCCGGCGACGAGTATGCAGGTCTTTCCGAATCCTGCCTCTACTTCATCGGCGGCATCATCAAGCATGCCAAGGCGCTGAATGCCTTCACCAACCCGTCGACGAACTCCTACAAGCGTCTCGTCCCGGGCTATGAAGCACCGGTTCTGCTCGCCTATTCGGCGCGCAACCGATCGGCTTCATGCCGCATTCCGTTCGGCAGCAACCCGAAGGCAAAGCGCGTCGAAGTCCGGTTCCCGGATCCGATGGCGAACCCGTACCTCGCCTTTGCAGCGATGCTGATGGCTGGCCTCGATGGCATCAAGAACAAGATCCATCCTGGCAAGGCCATGGACAAGGATCTCTACGATCTGCCGCCGAAGGAACTGAAGAAGATCCCGACTGTCTGCGGCTCGCTGCGCGAAGCGCTGGAAAGCCTAGACAAGGACCGCAAGTTCCTGACCGCTGGCGGCGTCTTCGACGACGACCAGATCGACAGCTTCATCGAGCTGAAGATGACGGAAGTCATGCGCTACGACATGACCCCGCACCCAGTCGAATACGACATGTACTATTCGGCTTGATCTGAAAACCGAGGCCCCGGCTCCCGCCGGGGCTTCACCGACCGATGTCATGGTCGTCAAATGGCGTATGTGACACTCATGTGACGAGATCCCGCACAAATCTTGATTTGAGTGGGGCCAATCACCAAATCAGGTGATGAAAGGAAGTCGTACCATGAAAGAAAGAGTAGCTAAGTTCAGTATCGGCGAAGTGGTTCGGCACAAGGTATTTCCGTTTCGCGGCGTCATCTTCGATGTCGATCCGGAATTCGCGAACACGGAAGAATGGTGGAACTCCATTCCCGCCGAAGTGCGCCCCAGCAAGGATCAACCCTTCTATCACCTGCTGGCAGAGAATGATGAAAACGAATACGTTGCCTACGTATCCGAGCAGAACCTGGTGAACGACGAGAGCGGCGTCCCGCTCCGCAACGAACAGGTCTATCAGATTTTCGATATGGCACCGACGGGGCAGTTCAAACCCAAGATGAGCTTCGCCCACTAACGTTCACTGCCATAATTCAAAACCCCGCTCGCCGCGGGGTTTTTCTTTGTCTGGATTGGGCAACAAAAACCCGGCGCGAGGCCGGGTTCTTCGACAATTCCGATGGGCCCAGATTACTGAGCCTTGGCAGCCTTCTGGGCTTCTTCGAGCTTCTTGCGCGCTTCGTCAGCCTTCTTCTGCATGCTGTCCTGCAGGCTCTTCTGGCTTTCGGCGAGCTTGGAGGCGGAAACCGCTTCGCCATCGAATGCGCCGGTGAAGCCTTCGAGCGAGATCTTGATCGGGTTCGGCGCACGACGGAAGTTGATCGAGGTCAGAACCAGATCGGTGCCCTTCTTCAGGCTGGCGACCATGGCGTCGGTCAGCGGGATCTGGGCGACGCAACGGTCGGGCATGCACATCAGGTAGTCGATCTTCTGTGCCTTGCCGCCGTCGATCTGCATCGCCACACCTGGCGGGATCAGACGTGCCGGGGGAACCGAAACCTGAAGGCTCTTGTTGTTGATCTTGCCGGAGACGCTGATGAGGCCGACGCCCGTAACGAGCTGGCCGCCGCCTGCGAGAACGACGTTCTGGACGACGCAGACATCATTGTCTTCCTGCTTGCTGCAGGTTTTGTACCAGCCGAGACGCGGAGCGCCGGCAGCCGTGGCAGGCGCATCGGCGGGTGCTGCTGCTTCCTGCGCGTAGGACGATACCGGAGCCGCTGCAGCACCAAGCATCACTGCCAGAACGGACAGGGCTGCCCGCGTTTTGTTTTCAGCCTTGAACATCATAACGAATTCCGTCTCCTGAAATCCCTTAGGGACGACAACGTGCCATCCTCACCAACAGGGTTGTTCGCACTCCACCTCTTAAAACAATGAGGCAAATGCATGACCCCCGACTTCGGGTTCCCCTGTTACATCGCGTCGGGCTAGATATCCAGTATTTCTTTGGCCTTTTCGGAGTGATCCGAAAGAATTCGGCGCGCATGGTGAATTGCCGCGGCCGCGTGATAGTCTTGCGCCGAATCGTGCCGTTCCCGGAAAGGACCTCAACGATGCTCCGGATCGTTCTCCCCGTCATTTTCACCTTGGTTGGCAGCGCAGCTCTCGCAGAGCCCGTGCATGGCATCGCGATGCATGGCGAGCCGGCCCTACCCGCCGATTTCAAGAATCTTCCTTGCGTTAATCCCGATGTGAAGAAGGGCGGGAAGATCAGTTATGGCGTCGTCGGCACCTTCGATAGCCTCAATCCGTTCATCCTGAAAAGCATGCGCACGACGGCGCGCGGCATCTGGGATCCGGAATACGGAAACCTTGTCTTCGAAACGCTGATGCTGCGCTCGCGCGATGAGCCCTTCACGCTCTACGGGCTGCTGGCGGAATCCGTTGAATGGGATGAAGACCGGACCTTCATCCAGTTCAATCTCAACCCGGCCGCCAAATGGTCTGACGGTCAGCCGGTGACACCCGATGATGTGATTTTCACGCTCAATCTGCTCAAGGACAAGGGCCGCGTCCCCTTCAGCACGCGGTTGAATGCCGTCGAGAAGATGGAGAAGGTCGGCGATCACAGTGTTCGCTTCACCTTTAATGATAAGGCCGATCGCGAATTCCCGCTGATCCTGGCCGGGTCAACGCCGATCCTGCCGAAGCATGCCATCGATCCAGAGACATTTGATCGTTCGTCGCTCACGCCGCCTATCGGGTCCGGCCCCTACAGGATCAAGGCGCTGAAGCCCGGCGAAAGCATCACCTTCGAGCGCGATCCCAATTATTGGGGCAAGGATATTCCGGCTAAGGTCGGCCTCGACAATTACGATCAGATTTCGGTCCAGTATTTCCTGCAGGACACGACGCTCTTTGAGTCCTTCAAGAAGGGTGACGTCGACATCTATCCCGACGGCAGTCCCGGCCATTGGGCAAGCGCGTATAATTTCCCCGCGGTCACCTCGGGCAACGTCGTCAAGGACACGTTCGAACCGAAGCTGCCGAGCGGCATGTTCGGCTTCGTCTTCAATACGCGGCGGCCGGTGTTTGCCAACGCGAAGCTTCGCGAGGGGCTGTCGCTGATCTTCGATTTCGAATGGGCGAACAAGAACCTCTTCTCGAACGCCTATATCCGCACCCAGAGCTTCTGGCAGAACTCCGAGTTGTCGAGCTTCGGCGTGCCGGCTGATGAACGCGAACTGAAGCTTCTCGGCCCGATCAAGGATCGAATCGATCCAGCGATTCTTGACGGCACCTATAAGCTTCCGGTTACGGATGGTTCGGGGCGCGATCGCAATGTCCTGAAGCAGGCAGCCGCGCTCCTCAAGGAAGCAGGTTACACGATCAAGAATGGCAAGATGAGTGATGCCGACGGACGTCCGCTTGCCTTCGAGATCATGACGCAGAACACCGACCAAGAGAAGCTCGCGGTTTCCTATCAGCGTTCGCTGCAACTGCTCGGTATTGCTGCGACGATCCGCACGGTGGACGATTCGCAGTATCAGAGCCGCACCAGCAGTTTCGACTACGACGTGATCGTGAAGTCGTACACCTCATCCCTGTCTCCCGGCATCGAACAGCTGGGACGTTGGTCTTCCGCTGCCAAGGAACGGGATGGCACTGACAACTTTGCTGGCGTTGCCGACCCTGACGTTGATACGCTGATCCAGCATATCCTCACCGCCCGTTCGGCGGAGGACTTTACAGCTGCAGTGCGCTCGCACGATCGAATGCTGTTGTCGGGGCACTATGTCCTGCCGCTCTATCATGTTGATAAGCAATGGGTTGCGCGTAGCAAACGGATCGGCCACCCCGATACCGTGCCGCTCTATGGCTATCAGTTGCCGGCGTGGTGGGATCAGAGCGTCCAATAGCAGGTTCCTTTTTCCTGCCTGGTTGAAGTCGCCCGTCACAGGGCCTAGATGGCGGGAAGGTTTCGATTTCAGGAAGGAAAAGGAAAAGCCCATGGAACGCATTACCATCGACGTTGTCTCCGACGTCGTCTGCCCGTGGTGCTATCTCGGCAAGGCGCGGCTCGAGCTTGCCATCGCCGAAGTTCAGGACGAGATCGGCGTGGACATCAACTGGCGCCCCTACCGCCTAAACCCCGACTATCCCAAGGAAGGCGTCGACCAGAAGAAGGCATTGGAGCAGAAGCTTGGTGGCGCCAAGCGTGTCGCTGAGGGGCACAAGATGCTTAGCGAACTTGGTCGCGACGTCGGCATCAACTTCGATTTCGAGGCGATCAAGATCGGCCCGAATACGCTGGATGCCCATCGCCTGATCCATTGGGCAATGGTTGAGGACCGCGACAAGGCGGACAAGGTCGTCAACGGCCTGTTCAAGGCGAACTTCGAGGAAGGCCGCAATGTCGGCGATCATGCCGTGCTGCTCGACGTTGCCGAGAAGGCGGGCCTCGACCGCACGGTCACTGCGTCGCTGCTCGCCTCCGATGCCGATACGGTCCTGGTGGTCGAAGAGATCGAGGCGGCGCAGAAGATGGGCGTGAACGGTGTGCCGTTCTTTATCTTCGACCAGCAATATGCCGTCAGCGGGGCTCAGACGCCGGACGTTCTGGCAGGCGCGCTCCGCGACATCGCCAAGGCGAAGGCGGAAGCGCGCGCCGGCATGAACTGAGCCCTTACCCCTTCGCCATTTCCGCAAGCTGCGTCATGATAACGGCTGCGCCCTGCAGCCGCTTTTCCGGCGTCGGCAGGTCGCGCGTAAGGAAGACGCTCTGGTCCGGCCGAATCTTTGCCATGGTCCCCTGCTTGGCGATGTAGCCAACCAGGTTCGCTGGATTCGGAAACTCCTTATTGCGGAACTGGATGACCACCCCCTTGGGACCTGCATCCAGCTTCTCCACGTTGGCGACCCGGCAGAGCGATTTCACATACACGATCTTTAGAAGGTGCTGGACCTCGATTGGCATGGGGCCGAAGCGATCGATCATTTCTGCGCCGAAGGCATCGATTTCCTTCAGTTCCGTGATCTCGCCGAGGCGGCGATAGAGTGCCATGCGCAGATGCAGATCTGGCACGTAACCGTCGGGGATCATGACTGAGGTACCGACCGAGATCTGCGGCGACCAGCCGGTGTCCTGGATCTCATCGACGCCCTTTACTTCCGCGACGGCCTCTTCCAGCATCTGCTGGTAGAGTTCGAAACCGACTTCCTTGATATGGCCGGACTGCTCTTCGCCGAGCAGGTTTCCTGCGCCGCGAATGTCGAGATCGTGGCTGGCAAGCTGGAAGCCGGCGCCGAGCGTGTCGAGCGACTGCAGCACCTTGAGGCGCCGTTCCGCCGTCGCCGTCAGCACCTTGTTGACCGGCAGCGTGAAGAGCGCAAAAGCGCGCACCTTCGAACGTCCGACGCGACCACGCAGCTGGTAGAGCTGCGCCAGGCCGAACATGTCGGCGCGGTGCACGATCAGCGTATTGGCCGTTGGCACGTCGAGACCCGATTCCACGATCGTCGTCGACAACAGCACGTCATAGCGGCCCTCGTAGAAGGCGTTCATGATGTCCTCAAGCTCGCCCGCCGGCATCTGGCCGTGCGCAACGGCGACCTTCAATTCCGGCACATCCGAGCGCAGGAAGGCATGTACGTCCTCCAAATCTGCGAGACGCGGGCAGACATAGAAGCTCTGGCCGCCACGATAATGCTCGCGCATCAACGTTTCGCGGATGACAAGCGAATCGAAGGGCGAAATGAAGGTGCGAACCGCCATGCGGTCGACCGGCGGCGTCGTGATCAGCGACAGCTCGCGCACCCCGGTCATCGCGAGCTGCAGCGTGCGCGGGATCGGTGTCGCCGAGAGCGTCAGCACATGGACATCGCTTTTCAGTTCCTTCAAGCGTTCCTTGTGCTTGACGCCGAAATGCTGCTCTTCGTCGATGATCAGCAGCCCGAGATTGGCAAACTTGATCCCGGCACCAAGAAGCGCATGGGTGCCGACGACGATATCCGTCTTGCCCTCTGCTACTTCCTTCTTCGTCAACGCCAGCTCCTTCGAGCCGACGAGGCGCGAGGCTTGCTGGATGCGAACCGGCAGGCCTCGGAACCGCTCGGCGAAGGTCTTGAAGTGCTGGCGCGCTAGCAATGTGGTCGGCACGACGACGGCAACCTGTATGCCGTTCATCGCCGCAACGAAGGCAGCACGAAGCGCCACCTCAGTCTTGCCGAAACCGACGTCGCCGCAAACGAGGCGATCCATCGGCCGACCGGCTCCAAGGTCGGAGCGCACAGCCTCGATGGCATTATCCTGATCCTCCGTCTCGTCGTAAGGGAAGCGAGCGGCAAACTCGTCGTAAAGCCCTTCCGGCGTCGTTAGCACGGGCGCATGGCGGGTCAGGCGCTCGGCAGCAATGCGGATGAGTGCATCCGCCATATCAAGCAGCCGCTTCTTGAGTTTGGCCTTGCGCATCTGCCATGCGCCGCCGCCGAGCTTGTCGAGCTGGGCTTCCGTCCCCTCGCCCCCATAGCGCGACAGGAGATCGATGTTCTCGACCGGCAGGAACAGCTTCGCCTCGTCTGCATATTGTAGCTCGAGGCAGGCGTGCGGAGCTCCCGCAGCTTCGATGGTTCGCAGGCCGACAAATCGGCCGATACCATGCTGCGCGTGGACGACGACCGAGCCCTCGTCAAGACCGGCAACCTCGGAGATGAAATCGGCGGCACGCTTGCGTCGCTTCGAGCGTCGCACCATGCGGTCGCCGAGAATGTCCTGTTCGCCGATGACGACCAGATTGCCGACTTCAAATCCGGATTCGAGACTGAGCACGCCAGCCGCCGCCTCGCCCTTGGCAAGGCCGTCGATCTCCTTCAGCGCGCCGACCGGCTTCACGCGCTCGAGCCCGTGTTCGTTCAGAACCTGCAGCAGACGTTCCAGCGAGCCTTCCGTCCAGGCGGTGATCAGCACCTTCGCACCGGAGGAGCGCTTGTCGGCAATGTGCTTCACAACCGCGTCGAACACATTGATGCGCTCAGCATTCCCCCCACCCTCGGCGTTCGAACGCGCCCAGCGCTCGCCTTGGCGAGCGTCGAGATTGATCACGCGACGCGCCTCTCCCTCATGCTCGTTAAAGGGTGAAATGCGCATCGCGTTGTACGCGTCGAGCGTGTTGGCGAAAGTCTTTCCGTCTAAATAGAGCTGGCCGGGCGTCACCGGCTTATAGGGCGTTCCTTGCGCCATCTGCCCCTTGGCGGGCTGTCCGGAATTCAGGCGCGCGTCATAGTAGTCGAAGACGAGTTTGGAGCGTTCTTCAGCGGCTTGGCGCACAGTATGATCGGTGACCATCCGGAAGCCTCTGAGATAGTCGAACACCGTCTCCAGCTTCTCGTAGAAAAGCGGCAGCCAATGCTCCATGCCGGGGTAGCGTCTCCCCTCCGATATGGCGAGATACAGCGCATCGTCGCGCGTCGCCGCGCCGAACGAAGAAAGGTAGTTTTTCCGGAAACGGCTGATCGTATCGGGCGTCAGCGTGACTTCGCTCATCGGGTTGAGGTCGAGCGAGCGGATCTGCCCAGTTGTGCGCTGGCTTGCCGGATCGAAGCTGCGGATGCTTTCGAGCGTATCGCCGAAGAAATCGAGGCGAACAGGTTCCTCGGAACCCGGCACGAAGACGTCAAGAATGCCGCCGCGCACCGCATATTCGCCGACCTCGCGAACGGTTGCGACGCGATCGAAGCCGTTGCGTTCTAGGCGCCCGGCAATATCGTCCATCCGCACGGTGTTTCCGGGACGGGCCGAGAAGGCAAGGCTTTCGATAATCTCTTGAGGAGCAACTTTCTGCAGCATCGCATTGACGGTCACCAGCACGATCGCCGCATGCGGTTTCCTGTGATGGGCGATCAAACCGCCCAGCGCCGCGAGACGGCGTGCAGATGTGTCGGCGCTCGGTGAAACGCGGTCATAGGGAAGACAGTCCCAGGCCGGCAGAGTTAGCACCGGGATCTCGGGGGCAACGAAGCCGAGCATCTGCTCAAGGTCTATCATCCGCTGGCCGTCGGAGAGCACGTAGGCGACCGGTTCGCCGGCGCGTGCCAGATCGGCCAGCAACAGAGCTTCCATACCTGTCGGCACATTGCCGATTGTCAGCGGCTCGGCGATCGCTGACAGCTTCCTTGCGTCAAAACCTGAGGTCATTAGGCATTCCTGGCGAAGGCGTCGGCTGGATATTCGAAATCGGGCTTGTAGGCGGCAAGGCGCGCAAACATCGGCGTCTGGAAACGCTCAGGCACTGGCCAGGTTCCCATAATCCAGCGCACGAGATCGTTGTCCTCTTCGGCCATGATGGTTTCGAACTCGTCGAGCTCGGCTTCCGACAGGGTGGAGATCTCCTTCTCGGCGAACTGCCCGAACACCAGATCCATTTCGCGGATGCCGCGATGCCAGCAGCGAAAGAGGATTCGGCGGCGACGCGGATCAAGATCGGCGCTCGAGAGTGACACACCCGTCATGGCTTTACCTTCCTGTTGATGCGCCTCTATAGACCCTCGAAAGCGGCTTGTCAGCCTTGCCAAGGCCGCATTGTTCATCGCATTTTGCCGCCATGCGCCCAGCCATTCTCGATCCGCTGTTTTCGCCTGTTTCCGCCTTGCCCGGCGTCGGCCCCAAGATCGCCGAGTTGCTGGTCAAGCTGCTTGGGCGCGAGACGCCTGATGAGACACGCGTCGTCGATCTGCTGTTTCATGCGCCGCACTCCCTGATCGACCGTAGAAACCAGCCAGGGATCGCCCGCGCACCGCAAGGCGCGATCGTCACCGTCACGGCGCGCGTCGATCGTCATCAGGCACCGCCGCGCGGCAAGAGCAACGTTCCCTATCGCGTCGTCCTGCACGACGAGACGGGTGAGCTCACGCTTGTCTTCTTTCGCGGGCAGGCCGCATGGCTTGAAAAGCAATTGCCGCTCGACGAGGAGGTGATCGTCAGCGGCAAGATCGACTGGTTCAATGGGCGCGCCTCCATGGTTCACCCGGATTATGTCGTGAAAGCCAGCGAAGCCGAAAACCTGCCCCTGGTCGAGCCGATCTATCCCCTCACGGCGGGTCTTTCGCCAAAGACGCTGCGCAAGATCATTGAAGCTGCGCTACCACGCACACCGGAGCTGCCGGAATGGATCGATTTGGCTCTCGCCCAGAAGCAGGGTCTGCCGTCGATAGCAGATGCCTTTCACGGGCTGCATGAACCGCGCGATCCCTCGGATATGGACCCGCAGGCACCTGCCCGCCGTCGCCTAGCCTACGACGAGTTCCTGGCCGGTCAGTTGTCCCTGAGCCTGGTGCGCCAGCGGCTGCGCAAGGTGGCTGGCCAGCCTGTTCATCCGACAGGCCATATCGGCGCCCAGATCCTGCAGGCTCTCCCGTTCTCGCCGACATCAAGCCAGAACGCCGCGATTGCCGACATCCTGAAGGACATGGTCGGCGAGGATCGCATGTTGCGCCTGCTCCAAGGCGACGTCGGTTCCGGCAAGACGCTGGTCGCTCTCATGTCGATGGCCGCAGTGATCGAAAGCGGCGGCCAAGCCGTCCTCATGGCGCCGACAGAAATTCTCGCCCGCCAACACCACGCGACAATCTCGAAGTTTGCCGCTTCCGCAGGCCTCGGGATAGAGGTTCTCACCGGCCGCACCAAGGGTCGCGAACGGGAAGACATCCTGGAGAGGATCGCATCGGGCGAGGCGCAGATCATCATCGGCACCCACGCCCTCTTTCAGGACAGCGTCAACTACCGCAACCTCATGCTGGCGGTGGTTGACGAGCAGCACCGCTTTGGCGTCCACCAGCGCCTCAGACTGACAGCGAAGGGGATCACGCCGCACATGCTCGTCATGACGGCCACCCCTATTCCGCGTACGCTAGTACTCGCTGCCTTCGGCGACATGGACGTCTCCAAGCTGACAGAGAAGCCCGCCGGTCGGAAACCGATACAGACGATCACAATCCCGACCGAGCGCACTGGCGAGATCGTCGGACGTCTGAAAAGCGCCCTGGCGGAAGGCAAGAAGGCGTACTGGATTTGCCCGCTCGTGGAGGAGTCCGAGGAGAGCGATCTCATGTCGGTCGAGGAGCGTCACGCAACGCTCGTCTCGTCGCTCGGTCCGGGTATCGGCCTGATCCATGGCCGCATGAGCGGCCCGGAAAAGGATAACGCGATGATGGCGTTCAAGAACGGCGAAATCCGCCTCTTGGTCGCAACAACCGTCGTGGAAGTCGGCGTCGATGTCCCCGATGCGACCATCATGGTGATCGAGCATGCGGAGCGCTTCGGCTTGGCGCAACTGCATCAGCTGCGCGGTCGTGTGGGTCGCGGCGACGAGGCTTCGACCTGTATTCTGCTCTATAAGGGCCCGCTTGGCGAGACAGGTCATGCGCGCTTGTCCATCATGCGTGAAACCGAAGACGGCTTCCGCATCGCGGAGGAAGACCTGAAGCTGCGCGGGGAAGGCGAGTTGCTCGGTACGCGCCAGTCGGGAACCCCGGGCTTTCGCGTCGCGAGCCTTGAGGCACATGCCGACCTGCTGGAAATCGCCCGTCGGGATGCCGCCTACTTGATCGAGCGCGATCCGGAACTTACCAGCAAGCGCGGCAAGGCCGTACGTACCCTGCTCTACCTATTCCGTCGCGACGAGGCGATCCGCTTCCTGCATGCAGGATGAGGCCGAGCCACCGCCCCCAGCGCTCAAGCCGCCCTACAGCGTCCGGAACATTACCAGAGCGTCAACGTAGCCTTTTGTCGGGTGCTCGAAGGCGCCGGGCAAGCGGCCGACCGTCTCAAAGCCCAGCGATTGCCAGAGGCGAACGGCGCGTTCGTTGGCGCTGACGACAAAATTGAACTGCATCGCTCGGAAACCACGCTCGCGGGCTCGGACGAGTGAGTGCTCGTGCATCTGCCGCGCCACGCCCTTGCCGGTCGCAGCCGCGGCGGTCATGTAGCCGCAATTGCAGACATGTGCACCACCGCCCGCCTGGTTGGCGCGGAGATAATAGGTGCCGAGAATGTCGCCCGTTTCGTCTTCGGCGACGAAGGTCTCTTTGTCCGGCCCCAGCCAATAGGCAAGCGCATCGGTCTCGCTCATGCCGCGGTCGAGTGTGTAGGTCTGCCCAGCGCGAATTGTCGGTTCGATGACAGTCCAAATGGAGGAGCGGTCTTCGGTGGTGGCGGGTCTGATCAGCATTGCGTATGTCATCCTTCAACCGCCATGCACGGCGATACGGCGAACGAACTGACGTGATCCCGGATGCCGGCCGGCCAGGTGCAGAAGTTACATCTCGATCGGCGCCGGCAGTGGCTTGCGCGTTCGCTCTTGTTTCGCCATGCGCGCGGCAAGTTCTTCCGGCGTGACGAGGCCACCAGAGATCAAGAGCTTTGCAGCGTCCTCTGGCGACATGTCGAGTGGAACGATCTTCTCTCGTGGGATGAAGATCAGAAATCCTGCCGTGGGAACCGGAGTCGGCGGAAGAAAGACGCAAACCATGTCCTGACCCATGGCTTTGAATTTTGAGGCAATTTCGCCTTTGGCATCTGTCGCGACGAATACGAGCGCCCACAGGCCGGGGCTCGGATATTCGATGAGGCCGACCTTTTTGAACGAGTTCGTCTTGTCCTTCAGCACCGTCTCAAAAATTTGCTTCACGCTCTGATAGATGCTGCGTACCAGTGGCACGCGCACCACCAGCGATTCGCTGAACTGAACGATACTTTGGCCGATCAGGTTTTTGCCGAGGAAGCCAATCAGGGTTATAGCGACGAGCGCGATCAACAGCCCGGAGCCGGGAACGGCGAAGTTCAGGTAGTTATCCGGATCATAGCGCGCAGGCAGATAGGGCTTCACCCAACTGTCGGCCCATCGTACGATCGACCACGTCAGCCACAGCGTGATTGCGATTGGCGCACAAATGATGAGCCCCGCCAGGAAGTTGTTCCTGATACGGGTAGCTATTGGCAATCGGGGCAGTTTTTCCGTCATCGCGTGCTGATGAACTCCGTTGAGCAGACCGGCTATCGGAAATCAGCTCCCCCATGCTTTCCTAGTTGAAAAGCTGCCAGAAATTGGGGTGCCACACAAGTATCAGAAGATCCGGCGACCGGTCACTCCACCGTTACCGACTTTGCCAGATTGCGCGGCTGATCGACGTCCGTGCCCATGAAGACGGCGGTGTGGTAGGCGAGCAGCTGGATCGGCAGCGAGAAGATCATCGGCGCGATGATTTCGTCGACATTGGGCAGTACGATCGTTGCCATCGTCGGTAGCTTCGACGCAGCAGCACCGGCCTCGTCGGTGATGAAGATGATGCGACCGCCCCGCGCAGCCACCTCCTGCATGTTCGATACGGTTTTGTCGAAGAAACGGTCGAACGGCGCGATCACGATCACCGGCATATTTTCATCAATCAGTGCAATAGGCCCATGCTTGAGTTCGCCCGCAGCGTAGCCCTCGGCATGGATATAGGAAATTTCCTTGAGCTTGAGCGCGCCTTCCATGGCAAGCGGGAAGCTCGTGCCGCGACCGAGATAAAGGACATCCCGGCATTTCGAGAGCTCGCGTGCGAGGCTTTCCATCTGCGGCTGGATGAGGTTTAGGACGCGGCTCATGATGCGGGGCATTTCCGCGAGATGACGGACCAATTCCGTTTCCTGTTCCGCGCTGATCGTTCGCCTCGCCTTGCCGGCGCCGAGCGCCAGCGATGCCAGGACTGCCAACTGGCAGGTGAATGCCTTGGTGGAGGCGACCCCTATCTCCGGACCGGCCATGATCGGGAACACGGCGTCCGACTCACGGGCAATGGTTGATTCTTTGACGTTGACGACAGCGCCGATCTTCAGACCGTGGTCCTTGCAATAGCGCAGCGACGCCAGTGTGTCCGCGGTCTCGCCCGACTGCGATATGAAAAGCGCGGCCTGCGATGGCGACAGCGGCATTTCGCGATAACGGAATTCGGAGGCGACATCGATCTCGACGGGCAGGCGCGCATAGCGCTCGAACCAGTATTTGCCGACGAGGCCGGCGAGATAGGCGGTTCCGCACGCGGAGATTGCCAGACCGGAGGCGGTCTTGAAATCGATCGCATTGACGTTGTCGCTGATCTTGTTGCTGGCGAAGTCGACGTAATGGCTGAGGGCATGCGAGATGACCTCGGGCTGCTCGTAAATCTCCTTCTCCATGAAATGGCGGTGATTGCCCTTATCCACCACATAGGCCGTCGTCTGCGAAATCTGCCGCGGGCGACGCACCTCATTGCCTGAAAAGTCGAGGATCGTCGCGCCATCCCGCGTCAGCATCGCCCAATCGCCGTCGACCAGATAGGTGATCTCATTGGTGAAGGGGGAAAGGGCAATCGCATCCGAGCCGAGGAACATTTCGCCGGAGCCGTAACCGACGGCAAGCGGCGGGCCGGAGCGTGCTGCCATGATCGTGCCGGGGTCGCTCCGCAGCATGATTGCCAGCGCATAAGCACCGGTTACCCGGTTCAGCATCTTGAGCATCGCCGAGCGTGGCTCGAGGCCATCACGCAGATACTTCGCCATGAGGTGCGCGACGACTTCCGTATCCGTCTGCGTGTCGAAGACGGCACCTTCTGCGATCAACTCGTCACGCAGTTCGGAGAAATTCTCGATGATGCCATTGTGAACGACAGCAACACCCTCGACGAAATGGGGATGCGCGTTGGTTTCGTTGGGCACGCCATGAGTCGCCCAGCGCGTGTGCGCGATGCCGATCGTTCCCGGCAGCGGGTCGCTGTCCAAGCGCTTTTCGAGATTGAAGAGCTTTCCTTCGGCACGACGACGCGCCATCTCGCCGTCATGTATGGTGGCAACACCCGCGGAGTCATAGCCGCGGTACTCAAGCCGCTTCAGCGCATCAACGAGACGCCCCGCAACCGGGCTGTTTCCAACGATTCCAACAATACCGCACATAATGGTCCCCAAGGCCTTCCGTTCGGAGGCCACTCGTAACGATTCTGTCTTTTTTTTCAATGGCCTTGGCGGTCACTTTCGATTTCCGCACGTTACGCGCAAACTTACGGCTTGGCCTTTTTTGCCGCCTTGATTGCCAATGCCCGTTCGCGCAGCACGGTAGCCCTGCCCGGTTTCAGTTCCTGACGCGCCCGGCCTAAAGCGAGCGCATCGGCCGGAACATCCGTGGTGATCACGCTGCCGGAGGCAACGTAGGCGTTGTCGCCGATACTGACCGGTGCCACGAGAGAGGAATTCGATCCGATGAACGTATTTGCCCCGATCAGCGTCTCGTATTTGTTGACGCCGTCATAGTTGCAGGTGATCGTACCGGCACCGATGTTCGCCCCGGCTCCGATCTTCGCATCACCGATATAGGTCAGGTGATTGACCTTGGCCCCCTCGCCGATCTTCCCGTTCTTCACCTCGCAGAAATTGCCGACCTTCGAGCCAGTGGCAAGATCGGCTCCCGGCCGAAGTCTAGCAAACGGGCCGACGGTTGCACCGGCGCTGACATGCGCGCCTTCTATGTGCGAGAAAGCATGAATGACCGCACCACCGTCGATTGTCGCGCCGGGGCCGAACACGACGTTCGGCTCGATCAGTGCGTCCTGCCCGATCGCGGTGTCGTAGGAAAGGAACACGGTTTCGGGTGCGATCATCGTCACGCCCGAAATCATCATCTCGTGGCGCCGGCGCTCTTGCCAGAATCGTTCGATCACCGCGAGTTCAGCGCGATTGTTGCAGCCCATCATTTCGACTTCAGGCGCGTCGACAGCGGTGACGCGACCGCCAATGGAGCGGACGATCTCGACCAGGTCGGTCAAGTAGTATTCGCCCTTGGCATTGCCGTTGCCGATACGGGACAGGAGATCGAGCGCCTTGCGACCGTTGATCGCCATCAAGCCGCTGTTGCACCATTTCACAGCACGCTCCGCGTCTGTGGCATCCCGTTCCTCGCGGATGGCGATCAGTTCGCCATCCTTGACGAGTAGGCGGCCATAGCCAGTCGGCTTGTCGGTGTGAAAGCCGATCACGACCACATCGCTACCTTCGGCCAAGAGGTGGCGTGCGGCTTTGAGCGGTCCTTCTGTCTGCAATGGCACGTCGCCGTAGGTCACGATGATGTCGTCGTATCCGCGCGCGATCGCCTCGCGCGCTGCCAGCACCGCATGGCCCGTGCCGAGCCGCTCCCTCTGCAGGAACGCCTCAATCTTAACGCTTCCGACCTGGGCGGCCCTCGCCACTTCGTCGGCATCGCGCCCCACGACGAGCGCGACCGATGAAATATCACTCTTGGCTACGGCATCCGCGACGTGAGCGATCATCGGGCGGTTTGCGATCGGATGCAGCACCTTCGATTTCGACGACTTCATTCGCGTGCTGTCACCCGCAGCGAGAATGACGGCGAGGCAAGTGCGTTCCATGATCTGCTCCGAGAATCCGGTGTTTGCGGTCTTTGTTGCCTCTTAGCAGCAAGACATCGGCGGGACAAAGATCAAAATCGATCAGGCCGTTACCTTGCCCATGGCCGCATAGGCCTCACGCACGTGATCGCGGCCGTCGATGATGACGACCTCCATGGCCCGTCGGGCCGCATCGACATTGCCGGCAACAATTGCATCGACGATCCGCATGTGCGTGTCGGCAATATCCGAGAAACCGTTCTGTGACGGCGGCGTACTGATGCGGAACATCCCCACCAATGCGGCTTCGATGAGACTTCCCAGCGTTCGCATGAAGGGATTATGAGAGGCTTCGGCTATCGCCAGGTGAAAGTGAAGGTCCGCCAGCGCCAGACTTTCGCTGGTATGACCCAAGGCCGCCATCTCGGTTGCCAGCGTCCGCAGGTTTTCGACATCTTGCTTGCTTGCCCTTTCGGCGACGAGACCGGCGGCAAACGGCTCGAAAGCTAGCCGGATATCGTAAAGCTGGAGCAGGAACTCCTCCGTCACGCCGCTGTCGAAATGCCAGGCTATGATCTCGCTATCGAACATGTTCCAGAGGTTTTTCTCTGTCACGCGCGTTCCGACACGGGCCTTGGCGACGATCATCCCTTTTGCGGCGAGCGTCTTCATCGTTTCTCGAAGAACTGTGCGTGAGACCTTGAAGCGCTGAGCAAGTTCGGCATCTCCCGGCAGAATACTTCCAACGGGAAAGTTTCCCGCAACAATCGCCCTGCCGAGCTCATCCACGACTTGGGCATGGCTCGTCCGTGATTTCCGTGCTGTCTTTCCGGTCTCAAGCAATCTGCTACGCAACGAATACCTCCCCGCTCAGGCATACCTCTTATTCATACTGGAAAGGAAGAGAATAACCTTCTGCATTAGAATGAATGCAAAAAGCAACAGGCCGATCAAGATCTTCGTCCACCAACTCGAGAGCGTCCCGTCGAAGGTGATGTAGGTCTGAATGAGGCCCTGGATCAGGATGCCGATGAAGGTACCTGCCACGAATCCCGCCCCCCCGGTCAACAGCGTCCCCCCAATGACCACTGCTGCGATCGCATCGAGCTCGACGCCGACTGCTGCCAGAGAATAACCGGCCGACGTATAGAGCGAAAAAACGATTCCCGATAGACCGGCAAGAAAGCCGGATAATGCATAGATCTGGATTGTCGTGCGGCCCACCGGAACGCCCATCAATTGCGCCGTCTGAGCGCCGCCGCCTAGGGCGTACACATTGGTCCCAAACCGCGTACGGTGGGCGAGGAATATGCCGGAGACAAAAACCAGAAGCATGATGCCGCCGATTAGCGTCAGTCGACCGCCGCCCGGCAGCTTGTAATAGATGCTGGTCAAGGTGCCGTAATAATCGTGATTGATCGGAATGCTGTCGATCGAAAGTACAAAAGCCATGCCACGCGCAAGGAACATGCCCGCGAGCGTCACGATGAAAGCCGGCATTTCCAGGTAGTGGATGATAGCGCCCATTGCCGCGCCGAAGATCGTCGTGATGATCAGCACCAGCGCAAACGCGAGGAGCGGATGGATTGGCGTGTTCTGCAGAACGACAGCCAAGAACACGCCAGTGAAAGCGATGACAGAGCCGATCGACAGGTCGATGCCGCCCGAGATGATGACAAACGTCATGCCGACCGCCGCGATGCCAAGAAAGGCATTATCCGTCAAAAGGTTGCCGATGACGCGGGTGGACAAGATGTTCGGATACTGCAGTGCGCAGACAGCATAGGACAGGACGAAAATTACGACGGTCGCAAGCAACGGCAGATATTTCGAGTTCATTGAATCTGGCCTTCCCTGACGCCGCTCGATCGCCGGCTTAAGATGATCGCGGCCGATTGGACCGCCGGCGACTGAATGACGAGGATCACGATGACGATCACCGCCTTGATGATCAGGTTGAACTCCGGCGGAAACCCTGAGAGCAAAATACCGGTGTTTACAGCCTGAATGATCATCGCCCCGATCAACGACCCCACAATACTGAAGCGCCCACCAAGCAGCGAGTTGCCACCAACGACAACGGCCAGGATCGCGTCGAGCTCCAGCCAAAGACCGGCATTGTTGGCATCCGCGCCCTTGATGTCAGCGGCGACGATGATCCCGGCGATCGACGCGCAAAGGCTGCTCAACATATAGACGGCCATTAGCAGTACAGGTGTCCGCACGCCGGAAAGCGTGCTTGCACGTCGATTGATGCCGGTGGCTTCGATCAGCATTCCAAGCGCCGTGCGCCTTACCAGCAGGATCACCAGGGCGCTCATGATCAGCCATATGATGACAGGCATCGGAAGGAAGGCGAACGAACCGCTGCCAAGAGCGATCAGCCCTTCATCGTTGAAGGTCATGATGACCCCCTCGGTGATGAGCTGCGCGATCCCCCGCCCAGCCACCATCAGCACGAGTGTCGCGATGATCGGTTGAATATTGAGCACGGCAACCAGAAATCCGTTCCAGACGCCGCAAAGCAGCCCGACCCCGACCGTCACCAGCAGTGTCATTGCAAGCGATTGACCGGCTACGATGGATGACGCAGCAACCGCGCCGCAGATCGCGATCACCGCGCCGACCGAAAGGTCGATCCCCTTGGTCGCGATTACAAGCGTCATGCCGATTGCCAGCAACGCAACCGGTGCTCCACGGTTCAGCACATCTATCAAGCTGCCGTATAGGCGGCCATTCTGAACTACCACATTAAAGAACTGCGGAAACATTATGAAATTTAAAAGAAGAATGAGCGCGAGCGCAATAAGCTGCGGCGCCAAGCGAATCAGCAATGCATTGAGCGACGACTTCATGCGTACTCCGTCTTCTTTTGGGCGGCGGCGATGGCGTCGACGATGCGCGCGGTGCTGATATCGTCGCCCGCCAGCTCTGCGACATGCTCGCGATCGCGAAGTACCAAAATACGTGAGCTATAGGCGATAAGCTCTTCTAATTCCGAGGAAATAACGATCAGAGACATGCCTTTTGCGCAAAGGTCCTCAATCAGGCGGATGATCTCGGCATGGGCGCCGACGTCGATGCCGCGGGTTGGCTCGTCGAGGATCAGAAAGTCAGGATTGGTGGCCAGCCAGCGGGCAAGGATTGCCTTCTGTTGGTTGCCGCCGGACAGGAGACGGATCGGCTTCTCCCTGTCCGTCGTGCGGATGTCGAGCGCCTTGATATAGCGATCGGCCAGTGCATTTTGATCGGCGCGCGAAATCGGTCGCGCCCAGCCCCTGCGGGCCTGTAGCGCCAAGGCGATATTCTCGCGAATGGAAAGGTCACCGATAATCCCATCCGTCTTGCGATCTTCCGGACAGAAGCCGAAGCCATGGCGGATCGCCGCCCGTGGATTCGAGAGCGTCACTTCCTTGCCGTCGACTTTTGCCGTTCCGTTGTCTGCCTGCTCGATCCCGAAGAGTAGCTCGGCAGTCTCTGTACGGCCTGAACCGAGCAGCCCCGCAACGCCCACCACCTCGCCAACACGAACCTCGAGATTGAACGGTTTGATTTTGCCGCGTTTGCCGTAGCCTTGGAACCTGTATTTGACCGGGCCAGCCGCGACGGTATGTGCGCGCGCAGTTGCCTCGGCATTTGCCAGTTCGTGACCGAGCATCATGGAGATGAGGCTCTGGCGAGACAGTTCGGACGTTTCGCGCGTGCCAACTAGCCTGCCATTGCGAAGCACCGTGATACGATCACTGACTTCGTAGACCTGCTCCAGAAAATGGGTAATAAAGACAATGCCAAGGCCGCGCTCTTTCAAGTTTCTCATGATGCGAAAGAGCATCGCGACTTCTTGTGTATCGAGGCTTGCCGTGGGCTCGTCGAGGATGAGAACTTTGCCGGACAAATCAACAGCCCGGGCGATTGCGACCACCTGCTGGACAGCGACCGAAAACCGATCGAGCTGCGCGGTGACGTCAACTTCTATACCGTATTGGTCAAGCAGCGCCCGTGCCTGCTGGTTCATTGCCCTTACGTCGATCATGCCAAACCGTTTTGGTTGGCGGCCGAGATAGAGGTTTTCGGCGACACTCAGGTTGGGCAGAAGGTTGACCTCTTGGTACACCGTGCCAATACCAAGCCTTTGCGCGGCCAACGTATCGGACGGATTAATTTCCGTGCCGTCGAGAGCAAGGCGCCCTTGGTCGCGGTGATAGGCTCCAGTGATGCATTTGATCAGCGTCGATTTTCCAGCGCCGTTTTCGCCCAAAAGCGCATGCACTTCGCCCTTGCGCAGCGAGAAATCGACCTTGTCGAGCGCAACGGCGCCGGGGAAGAACTTCGATATCCCGGTGGCGGTCAGAACGTTCTCGAAATCGTGAATCATGAAGGCAGCTTTTCCTGATATGGACCGACATGCCTCGCTATCAACGGACATGACGTCCTGATCGGCATCTGGCAGGTCCGCACCGGCCCATGATGGGCCGGTGCGGTTCTGGCCTCAAGGATTAGTAGCCAAGGTTCTTCTTGGACTCATAGACCTTCATCGGATCGTCGGATGGCGTATAGAGCTTCGATTCCGTCTGAATCCATTTTGCCGGTGCCTTCTTGTCCTTCAGGTAGGCATCGAGCACGTCGAATGCGGGACCTGCCATGTTCGGCGTCAGTTCCACAGTGGCGTTTGCTTCGCCGGCTGCCATGGCCTTGAAGATATCAGGCACGGCGTCGATCGAGACGACGAGAATATCCTTGCCCGGCTTCAGGCCTGCTTCCTTGATCGCCTGGATGCCGCCAACGGCCATGTCGTCGTTGTGGGCGTAGAGGGCGCAGATATCCTTGCCGCCGTTCTCAGCCTTCAGGAAGCTTTCCATGACTTCCTTGCCCTTGGTGCGGGTGAAGTCGCCGGTCTGGCTGCGCACGATCTTGAAGTTGGCCTTGCCAGCGATCGCCTCCTCGAAGCCCTTCTTGCGGGCGATGGCCGGTGAGGAACCCGTCGTACCCTGAAGCTCGACGATGTTGCAGGGCTTGTCGCCAACGGTCTTTGCCAGCCAGTCGCCGGCAACCTTGCCTTCGTGAACCTGGTCCGAGGTAACGGCGGTCAGGTACAGGTCCTCCGGCGCCTTGATCGTACGATCAAGCAGGATGACCGGGATTTCCGACTCCTTTGCTTCCTTTAGGACGGCGTCCCAACCGGTTTCGACAACCGGAGCGAGGAAGATGGCGTTGACGCCCTGAGCGATGAACGAGCGGATCGCCTTGATCTGGTTTTCCTGCTTCTGTTGCGCGTCAGCAAACTTCAGGTCCACGCCGCGCTTCTTGGCTTCTTCCTTGGTGACCGTCGTCTCGGCGGCACGCCAACCGGATTCAGAGCCGA
Source organism: Rhizobium sp. BK181 (assembly GCF_014193305.1). Lineage (NCBI taxonomy): Bacteria > Pseudomonadati > Pseudomonadota > Alphaproteobacteria > Hyphomicrobiales > Rhizobiaceae > Rhizobium > Rhizobium sp. BK181. The sequence continues at coordinate 108,082 of NZ_JACHZA010000013.1, read as the reverse complement.
TCTGCGAAAAGCCCACGACCAGCTCTGCGGCTGATGCCGAGCCGAACATGCAGGCAGCCAGAATCGTGGCACTCAAGAGTGCAGTCTTCAATTTCATGATTTCCTCCCAAAGCCGCCTCCACGCGGCACAGCTGGAAAAAATCATATAGTATTACTTTTGTAAATGCACTTTCTGGTTTGCAGTGCAAAAAAAAGGCGCTCGAAGTGAGCGCCCTTTCGCAAGTGCTAATTGTTAGCCGAAAATCACTTCGGCAACTTGTCGTCCACGCCTTCGACGTAGAAGTTCATGCCCAGCAGAGTGCCGTCATCAGCTTTCTCGCCAGCCTTCAGCCAGGGCGTGCCGTCCTGCTTGTTGATCGGACCGGTGAAGGGATGCAGTTCGCCGGACTTGATCTTGGCTTCGGTTTCCTGGGCCATCTTCTTCACGTCATCGGGCATGTTGGTGTAGTCGGCCATCTTGAGGATGCCGTCCTTCAGGCCGTCCCAGCTTTGCTCGGACTTCCAGGTGCCATCGAGAAGAGCGTGAACGCGCTTGGAGTAGTAGTTACCCCAGGTGTCGACAATTGCCGTCAACTGAGCCTTCGGCCCTGCTGCGATCATGTCGGAGGCCTGGCCGAATGCATGGATGCCGCGTTCCTCGGCAACCTGCATCGGAGCGGTCGTGTCCGTGTGCTGCGTCAGGACGTCAACACCCTGGTCGACCATAGCCTTTGCAGCATCGGCTTCCTTGCCCGGATCGAACCAGGTGTTCACCCAGATGACCTTCAGCTTGAAGTCGGGATCGATGGAGCGGGCGCCCTGCTCGAAGGCGTTGATACCCATGACGACTTCCGGGATCGGGAAAGAAGCGATGTAGGCAGCGCCATGGTTCTTCGAGGTCTTCGCCGCGATCTGGCCGAGGATGTAGCGGCCTTCATAGAAGCGGGAGTTGTAGGTCGCAAGATTTGGACCGGACTTGTAGCCCGTGCCGTGTTCGAACTTCACGTTCGGGAATTTCGCAGCAACCTTCACGGTGGCATCCATGAAGCCGAAGGACGTCGTGAAGATGAGCTTGCAGCCCGAACGCGCCAAGCGCTCGATAGCACGCTCGGCATCGGGGCCTTCCGGCACGTTTTCGAGGTATGGCGTATCGATCTTGTCGCCGAACTCCTTCTGGATCTGCTGGCGGCCAAGATCGTGCGCCTGCGAGTAGCCGCCGTCAGTGTGCGATCCGACGTAGACGAAGCAGACCTTCGTTTTGTCGGCAGCCTGCGCGGTAGAGCCGACGCTCAGGACCGCGGCAGCCGATGCGGCAAATGCAAGTGCTAGTTTTTTCATGATAACCCCTGTTGGTTTGGAATTTCCGGAAGCGCTTTTCATTCTTTTGTTTAGCGCTCCGGGACGAATGCTTTTCCCAGCGACGCGGGCGTGTTGATCAACGTCGTGCGCCGATTATGAGAAATGATGACAAGAACCACAATAGTCGCAGCATAGGGGAGCATCGACAGAAACTGGGCCGGAATTCCAACGCCGAAAGCCTGTGCGTGAAGCTGCAGGATCGTGACTGCACCGAACAAATAGCCGCCGGCAAAAACCCGCCACGGCCGCCAAGACGCGAAGACGACAAGCGCGAGCGTGATCCAGCCGCGGCCGGACGACATGTTCTCCACCCATTGCGGCGTATAGACGAGGGAAAGCTGTGCTCCCGCAAGGCCCGCGCAGGCACCGCCGAACATGACGGCGAGATAGCGTGTCCGGATGACGCCGATGCCGAGGGCGTGCGCCGAGCCGTGGCTGTCACCGATCGCGCGCAGTTTCAAGCCGGCGCGGCTGCGGAACAGGAACCAGCTCACGCCGAACAGCAGAGCGAGCGACAGGTAAAAAGTCAGGTCCTGACGGAAGAGCACGGAGCCGATCAGCGGGATGTCGGAAAGATAAGGGACGACGATGGGCGCGAGGCGAACGCCGGGCACGCTGACATAGCCCTCCCCAAGCATGCCCGAGACCCCAAGCCCGAGGATCGTCAACGCCAGGCCGGTCGCTACCTGGTTGGCGACCAGCGTCAGGGTGAGAAAGCCGAAAAGCAGCGAAAACAGAGCGCCGGCGACAATCCCGCCCAACAGTCCGATATAGGGAGAGCCTGACATTTGCGCTGTTGCGAAGGCCGCAACAGCGCCCATGATCATCATGCCTTCGACACCGAGGTTCAAAACACCGGATCGTTCGGTAACGAGTTCGCCCAAGGCGGCAATGACCAGAGGCGTAGACGCAGTGATGACTGTCAGCAAAATTGCTTCGAAGATGCTCATGCTACACCTCCCCGGACCCGCGACCAGAGGATACGGATCTTGTAGTAGATGAGGGTGTCACACGAGAGAACGAAGAACAGTATCAGGCCCTGGAAGACGCGGGTCACCTTGTCGGATACGCCGAGCGACAGCTGTGCAGCCTCACCGCCGAGATAGGTCAAAGCCAGCACGAGGCCTGATGCGATGATACCGAGCGGGTTCAGGCGTCCGAGAAACGCGACGATGATCGCCGTGAAGCCGTAGCCGGGAGAAATAGCAGGCTGCAGATGCCCGATCGATCCCGATACTTCCGAGATGCCGGCGAGCCCGGCAAGCGCGCCCGAAAACAGGAAGCTGAACCAGATCATCTTCTTCGACGAAAAGCCGGCGAACCGCCCTGCCCGCTCAGACTGGCCGAGCACGACGATCTCGAAGCCCCTCAGCGTATACTTTAGCATGAACCAGACAAGAAACGCCGCGACAATCGCGAACACGAAGGCCCAATGCGCCCGGCCGGACTCCTCCCATATCGCCGGCAGCGTCGCTTCCGGCGGAAACGGCACGCTTTCCGGAAAGTTGAAGCCCTGCGGATTGCGCCACGCACCGCGGATCAGCCAGTCGAGGAAAAGCTGCGCGATATAGACGAGCATCAGGCTCGTCAGGATTTCGTTGGTATTGAAATGCGCCTTCAGCAGTGCAGGAATGGCGGCGAACAAAGCGCCGCCGATGGCGCCCATGATAAGCATTAGGGGCAGTACGAGAGGCGAATGCAACTCCGTGAACAGGATAGGTAGAATGGAGCCAGTGATCGCGCCGATCGTAAACTGCCCTTCGGCGCCGATATTCCAGTTGTTGGAGCGATAGCAGACGGCGAGTCCTACGCCGATCATGATCAGCGGTGCCGCCTTCACGGCAAGTTCATGCAGCGACCACACCTCAAGCAAGGGCTCGAGGAAAAAGGCGTCGAGCGCTTCGACCGGGTCCTTGCCAAGAATGGCAAACATGATCGCGCCGGCGATCAATGTCAGCAGCAACGCCAACACCGGTGACACAAGGCCGTAAAGCTTCGACGCTTGCGGTCGCTTTTCCAGCTCAATGCGCATCTTGCGCCTCCGAGGCGGTCTTGCTCTCGTGCAGGCCGCCCATCAAAAGGCCAATCTTTTCCCGAGACAGTTCTCCCGCCGGGAAGGGTTGCGAAAGTCGCCCTTCAGAAATCACGGCAATCTCCGTTGCGACTTCGAATATTTCGTCAAGGTCCTGGCTGATGACGACGACGGCGGAGCCGTTCCGCGCCAGATCCACGAGCGCCTGGCGAATGCGGCTGGCCGCCCCTGCATCGACGCCCCAGGTCGGCTGATTGACGACGAGAACGGCGGGTTGGCGATCCAATTCGCGTCCAACGATAAACTTCTGCAGATTGCCGCCGGAGAGCGAACCCGCCGCCGGATCCTCACCGCTTTTGCGGACGTCCATTGCCTCGGCGATCCGCCGGGTCGCTGTCTTTACGGCGCTCCGGCGGATGACCTTGAGAAAGCCGCCACCGAGGAAGGCCCGACGGTCGGATTGACTGCGCGCCAGCACCAGATTGTCGGAGAGTTTCATGGCCGAGACGGCAGCATGGCCATGGCGCTCTTCGGGAACAAAACCGGCGCCGAGCAAACGACGCGCAGTGATACCCTGGGTGCCCACGGCCTTCTTTCGGATCGTTATCGCCTCCGCCGAACCGACGGGATACTCACCGGAGAGCGCATCGAAGAGTTCTCCCTGGCCGTTGCCCGCAACGCCCGCGATCGCCAGGATCTCGCCGGAGCGAACCGTCAAGGACACATCTTTAAGGGGCATGGCGAAGGGCGTGCGCGCGGCAACCGAAAGACTGGCGACTGCAAGCTGCACCTCTCCTTTGTTGCCGCGATCCGGATGCGTGACCGTCGCAACGTCGCTGCCGACCATCATCCGGGCGAGAGAAGCCGGCGTCTCCTTACGCGGATCGCAGGCGCCTGTGACCCTGCCGCTGCGCAGCACCGTCGCGCGGTCGCAGATGCGCTGCACTTCTTCAAGCCGATGGCTGATGTAGAGCACCGATTTGCCCTCCGCCTTCAGCTTGAAGAGTGTTTCGAAAAGCTTGTCGGCCTCCTGCGGCGTCAGCACGGACGTCGGCTCATCAAGGATAATCAGCTTGGGATTTTGCAGCAGCGCGCGCACGATTTCGATGCGCTGGCGTTCACCGACGGAGAGGTCGGCCACGTGGGCGTGCGGGTCGAGCGGCAGCCCGTAGGCCTGCGAAAGCGCCCTAGCCTCTTCGGCAATCCTGCCGATCGGAATGCTGTCGTCGAGCGAAAGCGCGATATTCTCAGCGACGGTCAGCGCCTCGAAAAGCGAAAAGTGCTGAAATACCATGCCGATGCCGAGCCCGCGGGCATCGCCGGGAGAACCGATCGAAACCGGCCGGCCCTCCCACAGGATGCGGCCTTCGCTTGGTTCCAGCACCCCGAACAGCATCTTGACCAGCGTCGATTTGCCGGCGCCGTTTTCGCCAAGGAGAGCATGGATTTCGCCGGGCGCGATATCTAGATCGATATGGTTGCAGGCGGCAAAGCTGCCGAAGAATTTCGTCAGTTGCTGGACCGACAGTAACGCACCGGAGCCCGGCACATCAGATAATGACACGTTCCCCTCATTTCCCTCTGCCGATCCTGCCCGTTCGGGTCATTATGGGATCAGTAGCGTAGTTCCGGTAGTTCTTCTGGATTCCAGATCCATGTGGGCCCGCCCGACCTCACGCAATGGATAGGTTTGGTTGATATTGATACGCACTTTGTTGCTCAAAACAACATCAAATAACGCGTTTGCACAATTGGTTAGCTCTTCGCGCGTCGCGATGTAAGTGAAAAGGGTCGGCCTCGTTGCAAAGAGCGATCCTTTCTGGGCGAGCATGGCGAGTGTGAAGTTCTCGATCGGCCCAGAAGACTGGCCAAAAGAGACAAACATGCCGAGCCGTCTCAGACAGTCGAGCGACTGGGGAAATGTGTCGCGGCCGATCGAGTCATAGACCACGTGCACCCCCGCGCCACCGGTGATCTCGCGTACACGCTCGGCAAAATTCTCGGTATTGTAATTGATGACGTGATCGTATCCGTGCTCGAGAGCCAACTGCACCTTGCTGTTCGACCCGGCGGTGCCGATCACCGTTGCGCCGAGCGCCTTTGCCCATTGTCCGGCTATTAGGCCAACACCGCCGGCCGCCGCATGAAACAGGATCGTGGTACCGGGGCGGACCCTGTAGGTTCGGTTGAGGAGATACTCGGCGGTCATTCCCTTCAGCATCATCGAAGCGGCAGTCTCGAGCGGAATTCCATCCGGAACCTTGACGAGATGCTTCGTTTCGATGTTTCGCTCGACGCTGTAGGCGCCGTCAGAGCCGGCATAGGCGACGCGATCGCCGGCCTTGAACTCCTCCACACCAGGGCCCACGGCTGTAACGGTGCCAGCCGCTTCCTTGCCGGTCACGAACGGCATATGCGGCGCTTTATAAAGCCCGGTCCGGAAGTAGACATCGATGAAGTTCAAGCCAATGGCCGCGTGCTTGATCTGGATTTCCCCTGCGCCGGGAGGCGGCAGGTCGATGTCGATATATTCGAGAACTTCAGGTCCGCCGGTCTTGCTGAAAGAAACCGCCTGCGTTCTTGCCATTGCCTTCTCCTAATCGCGCCTTCCAAGCGCCGGGAAGAACTGCAACACGGCGCCAATGCAGTAGAGGTAGATACCGCTGAGAATAAAGAGGACAAGCGCCCATTGTGGGATCACGAAATGCATCAGCAGCGCATACATCCCGAGCCCCGACCACAAGAAGAAGACGCCGAGGTTGAGCGGCCTGAGTCGCTGGACGCGGACGGGGTGGAGGAAATTGATCGGCAGGAAGGTGAGGATGACGGAGACGAGGACGACCGTTAGCGCCGTGATCGCACTGGCATCGATGACGAACAATGTGAAGACGATCATGTTCCAGACCACCGGAAAGCCCGAGAAGAAGTACTCGTCGGTCTTCATGCCAGTATCGGCGTAGTAGATTGCGCTGGATACCACGATCATGCCTGCAGCCACGAAGGACCATGGCTCGCCGATCATGCCGCTCTGGTAAAGCGCAAACGCAGGCAGCAGGACGTAGGTCACATAGTCGATGATATTGTCGAGCGTATCGCCTGACCAGTTTGGCAGGACTTCCTTGACACTGACCTTGCGCGCGATCGGTCCATCGATGCCATCAACAAGGAGTGCCAGCCCCAGCCACCAGAACATGTCGATAAAACGGTGCTCGGCAGCGGCGACGACGCCGAGAAAGGCAAGAAAGGACCCGGACGCCGTCAGAATATGGACGGAGAATGCGCGCATTTCCGCGTAAGGTACGCGCTTGTAATTGAAAATCTTCATGTTTCCCCGAGCAGCCTATGGCGTCCGCGCCCGGCAGACGCGGTTTTTGCCTAATATGCATCCTTTGTCCCGCTTCGCCAGCGCAAAAGCAATGAAGCCTCGTAAGGCCCTGGAATCATGACAGCGACACGCATATTTCGTGCAAGTCGCTCGAGAAAGAATGGAATACCTTTAATCGAGACACTATTTGTAATATCTCGCTGGCATCGAAAACATTGTGCGACCAATACGGGATCCGATACCGAAATGAACGCCCCTGCAAAGACCGAAGACTTCGCCTCACCGATTCCGGCTGGAGTCTATGCCGAAACCGTGCTCAGCGTGACCCATTACACGGATCGCCTGTTCCGGTTTACGATGACGCGTCCGCAGGGCTTCCGCTTCCGGTCGGGAGAATTCGCAATGATCGGATTGATGGTCGACGGCAAGCCGATCTTCCGTGCCTATTCGATCGCAAGCCCCGCCTGGGCAGAAGAGCTTGAATTCTTCTCGATCAAGGTCCCGGACGGCCCTCTGACCTCACACCTCCAGGCGATCAAGCCGGGCGACCAGGTTCTGATGCGCAAGAAGCCGACAGGCACGCTGGTGCTTGACGCGCTGACGCCCGGCCGTCGCCTCTATATGTTTTCGACCGGGACTGGCATTGCGCCTTTCGCCAGCCTGATCCGTGATCCGGAAACCTACGAGAAGTACGAGGAAGTCATCCTTACCCACACGACCCGCGACGTGGCGGAGCTGAAATATGGCTTCGACCTGGTCGACGAGATCAAGAATGACGAACTCCTTCAGGAAGTCGTCGGCGACAAGCTGCGCCATTATGCGACCGTCACCCGTGAAGACTTCGAGTACCGCGGCCGTATCACCGACCTGATTTCCTCAGGCAAGCTCTTTACCGACCTCGGCGTCCCGCCGCTCGATCCTGTAATCGATCGCGGCATGATCTGCGGCTCCTCCGCGATGCTGAAGGATACGAAGGAATTGCTGGAAGGTGCCGGCCTCAACGAGGGCGCAAACAGCAAGCCGGCGGAGTTTGTGATCGAACGCGCATTCGTCGGGTAAATTTGCAGTGACGGACTTATTTACGGCCCCTGCAACGGGGCCGTTTTCAATTGTGGTTGCTGAGATATTCGATCAGTGCGCTCATCGCGTGGCCGGCGTCCTTCGACCTGCCCTGCTCGATGGCTCGCATGACTGCAACATGCAGCGCGATAGATTGATCCATCCGGGTGGGACTCGTGGACGCGGACCAGAGCCGACGCGAATGGGTTTGAACCGGTCCAAGCGCCGACGTGATAAAAGCGTTGGGGCAAGCCTCTTCCAGAATTTCGTCAAACGCCTTGTCCGCGGCGAAAAATGCTGCCACATCGCCGGTTGTGGCGCACATTTGCATTGCCTGCGCGCATTCGATCAGTTCTCGACGCTGCTCTGATGTGGCGGATTCGGCAGTCAGCGCCGCTGCGATCGGCTCAAGCTCGCGGCGAACCTGCATGACATTGTCATGGTCGGTCGGCTTGATCTCCGCCACCTGCAGCCCGACACGCGGCTTCACCACGATCAACCCTTGCCAAGCAAGCTTCTGAATCGCCTCGCGCACCGGCGTACGCCCGTGGCCGGCCAAGTCGATCAGGTGTTTCTCAGTGACCAACGCGCCCGGCCGCAAAGCCAAGGTTACGATCGCATGCTCCAGGCTAAGGTAGGCAAGGTGGCTGAGTGAATTCTGCATTCGCGTATCCATAGCTTCTAAAAATGCGCGTCGCGAGGGCGACCTAAAACCGATGATATATCAGCGTGCTGTCGAGCGGCAAGTTGGCGCCGCACCTGGATGGCGGTGCGGAAGTAGTGCGACGCTTCCTCAACCCTGCCCTACGGTTGCTCGTGGAATAGATGTCGGAAACTCTCTCCGCCAGCATCAGCGCCGCCTGGCTGGCTATTCGTGTCGCAGAGCCTCGATTGGATTGAGTTGTGCCGCTCGCCGTGCCGGGAAGTATCCGAACACCATTCCGATTGCGGCGGAGAACGCGAAAGCAACCCCAATCATCGTGGGGCTGACAACGAAGGGCACCTTCAGGGCTGCTACGGCCCCGTAGCCGAGGCCAATCCCCAGCAGGATCCCGGCGACGCCGCCAAAGACCGACAATGCCACCGCTTCGACCAGGAACTGCAGCAGCACCTGCTTTTCCAGCGCACCAATCGCCAGGCGTATGCCGATTTCCCGAGTACGCTCGGTCACCGACACCAGCATGATGTTCATGATTCCGATTCCGCCAACGAGCAGGCTGATCGCAGCGACCGCACCGAGCAAGCTGGTCAGCAGCGTCGTGGTGCCGGTCATCGCGTCGGCAATCTGCGTCATGTCATTGACACTGAAGTCGTCCTCGCGGCCAGGGATAATCTTTCGCCGCTCGCGAAGCAGGTTCTCGGTTTCATCCTGAATTTTCGATGTCGAGACACCGTCACGCGCGGAAATTACGATCATCTGGACATTGGCATTTGCCTTGCCGCCGACCCGGCGCTGATAGACTTTGACAGGCATTATAACAACGTCGTCCTGGTCGTTGCCCATGCCGGATTGGCCGCGCTTGGCAAGGACGCCGATAACACTGCAGGACACCTTGCCGACGCGAATCTGCTGCCCGTTGGGATTGGCAGCGCCAAAGAGCTGTGAGCGTACGGTCTCACCGAGAATGCAGCGCGGGCGCCCACGCTCCTCTGCGGCGTCGAAGGTGCGGCCAATCGCCATGTCCCAATCCTGGGCGATGAAATAGTCGTTGGTCGTGCCCATGACCGTCGTCGAATGGCTCTGCCCGCCGTAAATGACTGTCGCGGTCGTCTGATTGAGCGGCGCCGCGGCACGAAGACCATTGACCTGGTCACGGATGGCGTCGACATCCTTCACGGTAAAGCGACGTGCCTCCGAACTTGCGCGGCCAGGGCCGAACTGACCCGGACGCGCAAACAGCATGTTGGTGCCCAGCCGCGAAAGCTCGGTCGAGACCTGAGCGGTGGTGCCGTTGCCGATCGTCACCAACGCGATGACTGCCGCCACGCCGATGACGACACCGAGCACGGTGAGAAACGAACGGAGCATATTGCGACTGATTGCGCGGAGCGCGAGTTTCAGCGTTTCAAAGAACATGATCCGCCCTCCCACGATGCTCGGCCTCAGTCTCCAGCTTGCCGTCGACGAAGCGCAGCAGCCGCCGGGCATAAGCGGCGATGTCGGGTTCGTGTGTGACCATGACGATCGTGATGCCCTGCTCCCGGTTCAACCGCGTCATCAAGTCCATGATCTCAACGCTGGTCTTGGTGTCGAGATTGCCGGTCGGCTCGTCCGCAAGAAGCAGCGAGGGTTCTGTTACAATCGCCCGGGCGATGGCCACACGTTGCTGCTGGCCGCCGGAAAGTTCCTGCGTTTTGTGATGCTCGCGCCCGGAGAGCCCCACAAGCCCGAGCGCCTCCTTGGCCTTGCTGTGGCGCTCACTCGCCTGCATGCCGCGATAGATGAGCGGCAGTTCGACATTCTCCAAAGCTGAAGTCCGCGGCAGCAGGTTGAACCCCTGGAACACGAAGCCAAGCATATGACGGCGCAACAACGTCAGTTGGCTACGGTCGAAGCCCTGTGTCGATACGCCCTGGAAAATGTAGTCGCCGGCGCTCGGCACATCGAGGCAGCCAAGGATGTTCATGGCCGTCGATTTGCCCGAGCCCGAGGGGCCCATGATGGCGACGAACTCGTGTTCGCGGATCGACAGATCCACCCGGTCAAGGGCGCGAATGGCCGCCTCGCCGTGACCGTAGATCTTCGAGACCTGCTTGAATTCGATGAGCGGCGGGCTCGTCATGCTGAGCCTCACCTATTTCGCTTGCGCGGTGGCGTCGGTGATCACGGCGTCGTTTTCTTTGATGTCCCCGGATACAATCTGGGTGAATTGTCCGTCGGAGGAACCCACCTGGATGACCGCTGCTGCCGGCTTGCCCGATTTCAGCACCCAAACGCGCCGCTTTGCTCCAGTCAGCGCTTCTCCGCCCTGGTTGCCGGTCCGCGGTCCCATGCGCGGCGGTCTGAGCAAGCTGAAGATACCTCGGCCACGGGGTGAGTCTGCCGCCGGGGGCGCATAGCGAAGCGCCGAGTTGGGAATCATAAGAGTATCCTTGACTGCCTCAACGGTGACGTCGGCCGTGGCTGTCATGCCCGGCCGCAGCAACAGATCGGCATTATCGACCGACAGAATCGCCTTGTAGGTCACGACATTGTTTGTCGTCTCGGACGCAAATCGGATCTGTTTGATCTCCGCGGGAAAAGTCCGGTTGGGATAAGCGTCGACCGTGAACGTCGCCTTCTGGCCAACGGCAATCTGACCGACATCGGCCTCGTCGACATCGACCTGCAACTCCATCTTCCTCAGATCGCCGGCGATCACGAAAAGCACGGGCGCCGACAGCGATGCGGCGACTGTCGCGCCCGGGTCGACGGAGCGTGTCAGAACCACACCATTGATGGGCGAGATGATCTTCGCTTTGGCTAGGTTGACCTCGGCCAGGCGCAAATCCGCCTCCGCGGAGGCTACCGCGGCGACATTGATGTCCTTGGCAGCGACCGCAGAATCGAACTTGTAGCGTGCATCCTCGAGGCTTTGTTGTGTGGAAACATTGCTTTGAACGAGGTTGCGAAAGCGCTGGAATGAGCTTTGGGCCGACTCCAGATCAGCCGTAGCCTTCACAACGTTGGCTTTAGCAGAATCGAGTTTTGCCCGCGAACTCTTCACATCGGCCTCAAGCTTGTTCGTATCGAGCGCGGCTAGAACCTCGCCGGCCTTGACCTCGCTGTTGTAGTCGACGTTTACGTCGCGAACCGTCCCGGAGAGCTCACTCGATATGTCTACCTGCTCGGTCGGCTGCACGGAACCTGTTGCTGTCACCAGCACGGTCAGGTCACCACGGTTAATGGGCTGAGTTGTGTAGTTGTATTGGTTGGCCTCCTGCCGCGAATAGAAATAGCCCACGCCGCCGACGGCCAGAATCAGCAGAAGCAATAGCGATAGTCGACCACGCCAACGGCCCTTCGACTGTTTGCGTGAGGCCGCAAGAACGGTCGCCAGCTCGGCGCTCGCCTTTTTCGGCTTGGTTTCATGCATATCCTTGACGTCGTTCATTCCGGCCTCGATCAACATGCTGCCAATGCAGCTGTCAGCAAGATAACTATGTCGAAGCTGAACGGCAGATTAGCATCGGCCCGGATTGGCACGAAACGGCGTTGGAATGAAATGAAATCTTGGTAATGAGAGTTCAGTTTTCCGTAGGGTCCTTGGCATCGAAGGCGTCCGCTTCGTATTGCCCAGCGGCCGGCAATGGATGCAGCCAGGTTTCTCGTCGCTTAATCCAAAGCTCCTGAACCGGCCGGAGGCCATTCGGAGCATCGTCCAGCGATCCAATCCGGATTTCTGCAAACCTATCAGTCAAGCAGAAGAGACGTCCACCACATCGCGGACAGAAGCTGCGACCGGCGTAAGTGGACACCTCACCCGATTGATTGAATGAGGATCTCGGCCACATCGCAAAGGCTACGAAGACCGATCCACTCGACTTGCGGCAATCGGCGCAGTGACACAGTCCCACGCGGATGGGCTGGCCTCTGACCGTGTAGCGCACTGCACCGCAGAGGCAGCCTCCCTTCCGGGTACCGGCCGACGAAGCCATCAGTGAGCCGGCAATCGGCGCTTGGCGGCCATCAGTAGGTCGAGTTCTGTCGCAGAGGGGCCGAACTTTTCAAAGAGCCGCTTTGCTTCGGTTTCCTCCAGGCGATATTTCCTTGTGAACTCACCAAGACTATAGGGTCGGCCACGCAACACTTTTCGGGTTGTCGGTGCTGGTGTAGTCATGCTCGTCATGCACATTCTCCTTGGTTGCACAAGGGGCTAGCTAGAGCATCGCGTGATTTTGTGAAGGTGTTGATCAGTCCTCGGAAGGGTTTGATTCGATTAAATTTTTTTTGGGAACCTTCTGACCATTTGTGCATTTATAAGGCGAGATTGTGAGCCGCGCCAAGCGGACACGGCGATGCGAAAGAATGCCCGGATTTTTCCGCTTTCCCCGGGTGGCCAACGAAACGGCACTCGAGCTTTCGCCCGCCCGGCTCATGGTCTCGTTTCCCCCAACTTTTATAAAGCGCCCTCGGGCGCTTTTCTTTTTTTGGACCGGCTGCCCGGTCGGCCTTTCAGGCCAGGGCGCAAGAAATGTGCCTAATGCACAGGGAACGATGATTTTTTGGTTGACCACAATGGGGCACCTGCATATGTTCCGCGCACTTCCAGCCGGGCGAACCGCCGGGCACCTGGGAGAGCGTAGCTCAGCCGGTAGAGCAACTGACTTTTAATCAGTAGGTCATGGGTTCGAACCCCATCGCTCTCACCAAAAAAGCCAAACAAATCCAATATTTTACAGGCTTTGCTAATAAGGCTGAGATCGCCATTTTGGAAATTACGGCGCATTTTACGGCGCAAGCCAAATCAACGGCGCGGGCTTTCCATATTTTAGCGTATGCATATGTAAGGCGTGCCTATAGGCTGGCCGAGTCAAGCTTGGCCGTCTGGGTTCTGGCGGATCGATTGGCGGCTAGGCTTGGGTTACGGGAAAGGCGGCTTTCGGGTCGCCTTTTCCATGTGCGCCCTCTGGCCTAATATACGATATGGCCCGGAGTTCGCGTGTTTCCGCATCAGAACGATTTCAAAGCATGGCCTGCGGCTTGGCGGGCACCGGCTTGAGCTTGCGGCAAATCGCCTCCCAATCGCAGCTGTCGGCGGCTACCATCTTCCGCGCCTTCCATGGCGATACCCGCAAGCCCTCGGCGGAAAGCTTCGAACGCCTCGAATCCCTCTGGCGGGCCAAGGGATGCCCGGTATCGGGGAAATGAAACGGGAGGCGGCTCAAGGTAGGCCAAGCAAGGTGATAATATCACTTGGAACGCGGCAGGCCAAATAATGAAGATAAAGATTATAATATAAGCTTATCGCATGGCACCGGAGCCGAATACACGATCCGCCGCCTCATGCGAACGAGCGGCGGCCCGGTTCAAGGCCACCGCCCGCATGCCGCCGGTTGCCTGACTTGGCTTGGCGGGCATCAGGGCCGTTGCGGATCAGGTATTGAGGCCCATCCGTTGCGCCCTGAACTGGCGAAATCACATCAGCGGTAGTCGGCGCGAGTATGCGCGGAATTTCAGGCTGACGCCCTCGCTGGTCATGTCCATTTCGAGGCTTACGTCTGCTACATCCCGCATCGACGCGGCCAGCCGCTGCAATTCGAACGACAGCGCCGGGAGAACCACCGAGGCTGGTGCCTTTTCGAAATCCAGCCGGTCGGCCAGCGCTATCGGCGCGGGCTTTTCGGCTACGGCAATCTCGTTGCGCTTTCCCATGCCGCTCACCATTTCACATTTGCGACCGACGCTACCCGGCCAGCCCGGCGCATTGCCCAACTGATGTCCTCGGCAATCTTGACGGCGAGAAGATCCAATTGCCACAGCGAGACATGCGGGCTGCCGCTTACCGCATCCGTGCCGCTCGCGCCCGTCGATACCGGCAAGGGATCGTCGCGCGAAATCACCGTCGCGTCGTTTTCGACCCGGACCTCGCCGTCATCTACCGAACTGACGAAATCGGCGGCATCGACGGCGACGACCGTCTTTTGCGGGACGCTATCGGAGGCAATGATATCCAGCACCGCCGCGCCGGGCACTAGCAAGGCAAGGCTGGCCGCCTGCGCGGAATTCATCAGGAATGTAAGGCTTGATGCCGCCGGGCTGATGGCCGCCGCCAGCGCGCTTATATCAGCCGCCGCCGCCTGCGCCGGATCGGTCGCCGCCGAGGCCGTCAGAGGCGTCACGCCGAACAACAGGCCGGGGGGCTGCGTAGCCGTCCCCGCCGCGTTGCCGAGCAAAGCGGTATCGATGGAAATCGAGATATCCTCGGCCAGCGCCTGCCCGATGATAGCCTCGGCGGATGGCGTCGATGCCTTGGCAAGCTCGCCGGTAAAGAGGCTGATGCTGGCGGCCTTGTGCCCGACCAGAACTGCGCCCTGCAAGAATGACAATTGCCGAACCGGGATCGGCTGGCCTTCGCCAATGAAGCAATTCGGCACGCTGCCTGGCACCGCCCTGGCGGAAAATCTCAAGGAGCCGACGCCTGCTAAGGTCACGCTGATGCCGCGCGCCTTCAGGGCGCTGTAGACCGACAGCGGCGCAAGCTCGGCCATCAGCCCGCCATAGACTCCCGGATTGGATAGCGTCCCGGCCCAATCTGGCACGCTGGTCATTGCCGGATTGGTGACGGCCTTCCTGAGCCAGCCGACCGGATCGCGGGTGGCCTCTACAATCTTGCCTGCGCCGTAAAGCTGCTCGGCCAACTGATCCGGCTCGCCGTTCTTTAGCGCCAAGGCCATCAGCCGGGCGGTCAGGCTTTTGGTGAGGATGCTTCGCGGCGACGAGCGCCTTTTCGCGCCGCTATCCAGCGTCCGCCGCGATGAAATCGCCAGCCGCTTGGTTTCCTCCAGTCGCTGGCCAAGCGATTTGAACATCAGGGATGTCCTTTGCCCGGAGTCCCGGAGGCGGTCGTCTATGTAGTTTTTGGCATCGCCCACCGTCAGTTCGACGGCCTTCAAGATGGATTCGGCATCTGGTTCACGCATGGAATGGCCCTCAAGCGGAAAGGAAACGCGCGAGGGCCGACGACCTAAGCTCGATACCGGGCGTGACCACCGGCGCTAATCCCAAACAAGCCAATCATACACCAATCGTTTCGCTACCGAAATGATAAGTCACTGGGCGGGGACTGAGCGCGGCTCAAGCGCGGGCCGAGGTGGCCGGGCCGTCTGATCGGCATTCTAGTTCCAGAAACCTAAATAAGGCTACCGCCGAAAGTGAATCGCGGTGAATTCCGATGAGGCGGCGGTCAAGGCCGATGAGAGAAAGGCTAAACCGCCCATTTGAGGCAACATGAGCCATTTTGCCCATTTCCCGGAATGAAGAAAGAAAGCCCCCGCGTCGGTCCCCGCGCCATGGGTATCGATCTTAGGATGGCCCCCCGGCCAGACGGGCTTCCTCGAGATTTCCAATTCACAGCCGAACTGCCAATTGATAACCATTGGCCGCCGCGACGTTGGGAGACTTCAAGCTGCAACGGGAAATAAAGTGACTGAGACCCCGGAACATCGTAGTTGGACTATGTCGCGCGTTCGCGGCAAAGATACCGCGCCGGAAATGCGGGTTCGACGCCTTCTCCATTCGCTGGGCTACCGCTATCGGCTTCACGCGAAGGATCTTCCAGGTAAGCCAGACATTGTGTTCAGGGGCCGGAAGAAAGCCGTCTTCATTCACGGCTGTTTCTGGCATCGCCACGACGATCCGACCTGCAAACTGGCGCGTCTTCCGAAGTCGAATTTGGATTTCTGGGTCCCTAAGCTGGAGCGAAACGTGGAACGCGATCGCATCGCTTACGAAACGCTGCAGGGAATCGGCTGGCACGTATTCGTTGTCTGGGAGTGCCAGCTAAAGAACCCGGCGGCGCTGCAAAAAGAGCTGATTACATTCCTAGATAGGGCAAGAGACGAATAGTGGTTACAAATCATAAAGATATCTGTTTTTAAACTAAAGCTCAGAATGTTTCTCGCTTCACGGATGGCGAGGAATCGGTGTACTGTCCAATGAAACAAAAAGAGAACAGATTTTGCGGGGCTAGGTGATGCAAGCTGTGGAATTGTTCGCGGGCGCGGGCGGACTAGGTATCGGCATTTCACGGGCGGGATTCAAGCCACAGCGCATCGTGGAGTGGGACCGACATTGTCAGGCCACATTGAAGACCAACGCGCTTGACCCGCTCTCCGATACTAGGCACTGGCCTCGAGAGATTGATGGCGATGTCCGCAGTGTGGATTTCACCATCTTCGAAGGGAAGCTTGACCTGGTGTCTGGGGGGCCGCCGTGCCAGCCGTTCTCCATGGGGGGGCGCCACAAAGCGTACGCCGATAAGCGGGACATGTTCCCAGAGGCAGTCCGCGCGATCAGAGAGGCCAAGCCGCGCGCGTTTATTTTCGAGAACGTCCGAGGTCTCACTCGACTGACGTTCCGCAACTACTTCGAATATATTCGATTGCAGATGCAATACCCCGAGCTGGTGGCGAAACTAGACGAGGACTGGTCAGAGCACCTATCGCGCTTGGAAAAGCATCACAGCAGTAAGCGGGGCGCGCGCGGGCTGGAGTACACCTTGCTCACTGAGGTGCTCAACGCGGCAAACTACGGCGTGCCCCAGAAGCGGGAACGGGTGTTCTTCGTAGGTTTTAGGAGTGACATCAAAGCGGGTTGGAGCTTTCCCAACCCTACGCACTCTCAAGATGCGCTGCTTTATGATCAAGTAAATGGCGACTATTTTGAGCGCCACAAGGTCGCGAAGCGCGACCGTCTGGTCTCAGATCGCTTGAAAGCGCGAGCCGATCGTATCGATTTCGTCCTCGACGGGGCGCAACCCTGGTTGACTGTCCGCGATGCGATCAGCGATCTCCCAGACCCAGAGCGACATCCCGTCCTCGCGTCAAAATACACGGCTCATCGTTTGCAGCCTGGCGCGAGGGCATATCCCGGACACACGGGAAGTCCTCTCGATGAACCTGCTAAGACCCTTAAGGCGGGTGTCCATGGCGTTCCGGGAGGAGAGAACATGCTGGCGCGGCCCGACGGCTCAGTAAGATATTTCACCGTTCGGGAGAGCGCACGACTTCAGACCTTCGCGGATACATATAAGTTTGAAGGCGCTTGGTCGGAAGCCATGAGACAACTGGGCAATGCTGTTCCGGTCACTCTAGCCGAAACCGTTGCGAAGAGCGTTTCAAAGGTCCTTGCTTAAACTTTGGTTAAATCTTTAGTTGCACTGTCCAGGCACACGCCATTGCAATTAAGGTATATTTTCAATGACCAAAGGTCGGGAAACCCCGTACAATCCCTTGGATAAACGCAATCTCGGCAACAGTATCCGTGACGAAATACTCTCACGTGATCCCATTGCGTTCGCTGATATTGCCAGCATCAAGGGCGCTGGCGTCTACGTGATTTATTACACTGGAGATTTCGCGCCGTATCAACGGATTGCAGATAAAAATCGCGATGGGGCTTTTGAACAGCCGATTTACATTGGCAAAGCAATTCCGAAGGGAGGCCGTAAAGGCGGCATATCGGCGGATTCGTCACTCGGCAGATCGCTTGCTGATCGATTAGGACAGCATGCCTCCTCGATAGAGGAGGCTTCGAACCTAAAGGCCTCTGACTTTGTCGTCAGACACTTGGTCGTTGACGATGTTTGGATCCCGCTAGGGGAAAATGTTCTCATCGAGGGCTTTCAGCCACTATGGAACCGAGCGATTGACGGCTTCGGGAACAAAGACCCAGGACGGCGACGCTCCAAGCAATACAAGTCACCGTGGGACGTCTTGCACCCGGGAAGGAGCTTCGCCAAGAAACTGGGCGACTGGGATTTGACATCAACGTTCCTTGAGGAGCGCGTGGACGATTATCTGTCCGGCCGAAAGATGAAGCCCCTTCCAAAGAAAATTGCCGAGCAGCTAGAAGATGAAGAGGCAGATGCTCAAGATGCTGCCGATGAAGCAACGCTATAGTTTGGGGATCGGTCGATAGGTTGATCCATCTAACCCAGGTCGGGGTATTGTCGTTCGATCATTTCCGCGAACAAATTAGGCTTGCGATTATGCTCCGGGCGCGGCTCAGGATAGATCGATGGCGGCTGCGTCCCGGGCAATGGCGCTGGAACTTGGTCTCGCTTTCCGACGAGGAAAAATTCCGGTTGAGGCCAAGCCGCGCCAAGAGCCGCCGCGTCCTCGTCGCATCGCCGCTGGCCATTTTCAGCGCGCCATTGTCGGCCAATAGCGCGAACGTCAGCCAGCGCTTCTCGACCATCACCTCGACGGCCACGGCGCCATCCGGCGTAGGCCGGGGGACGAGGCTTTCGACCTGTTCGTCGAAGGCCCGAATGGTCGCATCCAGCAACACCGCGAATTCGGCAAGCTCCCGGAGGGAAAGGCCCGCCAACTGGTAGCGCTGGACCGGCGAGGCATTTAAGGCCAGCCCGGCATTGATGAGCTTGTTGATGGCCTGTTCTGGCGGCATGTCCTGCAAGCGCTCGTCCGAGGCCCACGTCAGGCTTACGGTCAAAATCCCGCCGTCAGGCTGGCGGACCTCCATCGATCTAAGGCGCGGCGTTGATCGGCGGCGCTCGGCAAGATCGGCAATGATGTCGCTGGTCGGTGACATGGGCCTAATCCTACTCGGCTTTATCGGGGGGAGCAAAAAGCGCGGATGGTCCGGTTTGCTCGCTAACCTCCGGTAACGTTACATCGGCATTACGTAACGCCTGCTGGCGTTCCCGGAAGCGGCGTTGACGCAAGGCGTTTGGTGTTAGGATCTGCTCGACAAGCGGCGGATCGGATCGCCCGGCGACAGCCTCATAGGACAATTGCGGCATAAGGCTTTCCACCGAGGGCATGCGGGCGATGAAAGCGCGCGCCGCCTCAGACGATAACCCGGCGATTGCGATCTCGGTTTGCGCCTCAACCGACGCCTGTTCGATTTGCATAATCGCCTTTTGCTCAAGCGCGGCGATTTGCGCCTTCGCCGTAATACGGAGTTCGTCGCGCTGTTCCTTGATACCGTTCGCATAGCCGCGATGGTGCCAGACTAGGTGAAAGTTCGGCGCGAATTGCTTAGGAATGCCCATTTGCTGGCAACGCTCAGCGACGCGCTGCTGTGCCCTTTGCACTTCCGCCTCGGCCATCTTTCCGGCTGCGGCCCATACCTCGTCATCATCGAAGCGGTATTGCGCCGCCATTTGGTTTTCAAAATCGGCCAGCAACTCCATGCTGCGCGACTTGGCCGCGCTTTTCTGAACCTTTTCGCGCTGGCGGACGAGCCGCTGCAAATCCTCGCGCTCGCCCTTAGTCATTCTTTCATCGCTCATTTTCCTTCCTCCATTTGCCGGATCATCGGCTCCGGGCTCGTCGTCTAGGATCACTCTGCCGCCTCGGCCTGATTGCCCCACGCGCTCCAGCCAGGCCGGGCCGGGCCGCGCCGGAAAAGCTCAATCTTGGGCAAGATCGGGTAAAGCGTCTCGATCATTTCCGGGACGCAATCCGGCTTGCGGCTATGGTCCCGCTTAGGCTCGCGAAAGATCGACGCCGGTTGCGTTCCCGGTAGCGGGGCGGGAATCTCGCCGCGTTTACCCAGCAGAAGAAACTCATGTCGATTGCGGAAATGATAGCCCGGACCAATGCTGACTTTGTCCCACACCGCCGAGCAGCGATAGCGAAAGCCCCACGCATTGAGGACTTGCAGGCATTCCTCAAGCATCGGGCTTGTCGCCCACATAAAGCAGATCGCATCGTCAGCGGCGATCTCGCTGACAGGCAGCGCGCAGATTTCGTCCAGCCCCATCGTCGGATAATGGCGCTCGGGGCGGCGGTTTTCTGAGCCTATCGGTGGATACTCGTATTTCCACGGCGGATCGCAATACAGCACGCTGTACCGCTGATTGCTTTGCAGAGGACGGTTGCCCTGGCTGATCGACTCCAGCTTCGCCAGCCGTTCGATCCGCAGGATCTCGTTTTTGGCGTCATTGCGCTCCATGTCCGCATTGATCGTGCCGTCTGCCAGCAATGCGTCGAACCGATCCAGCGGCAGGCGCGTCAAATTGTAGAGCGTCATGGTATCGGCGGGGAGCCGTCCCACATGTGGGACGAGCCGCGTATCCGCCGCAATTGTCATTAGCCGATGGGCTTGCGAGCGCCCGAACGGCAGCAAGCCTTGGCCCTCCCATTTGTCGCGCCCAACAAGCCTCGACCATTTCCCCGGCTCATCCCTGAATCGCTCCCGAATCTCGATCAGCCGCCGCCCGGTTTCAAAGATCGCCCAAACGCCTTTGCGCCACGGCTCTGCCACGTACTCAGCGGCGGCGGCAACGTCCGCCTCGATGACAAGATCGCTCATTTCCTCCTCCTTTTCGGAAATACTGGCCGCCCTGGAGCGGCATGGCGCGCGCAGCGGCGGTTCGGCTGAAAGATCGCTCCCTCGGCGACAAAGGCCGAAAACAACCGCCCGCAGTTAGGGCATTGGCTGACCCAGCAGCCCACCCGCGTCTTGCCACCGTCCTTGCGGACGTATCTGATCCAGCCCGCCAGTTGATAAACTTGGCCGGTGTCGGTCATCTGGATGACTCCGCCCGGCTCGACAGTGGTCTCCTCAAGCTCGCTCATTGGACGCCTCCATTCAGCAAATCCCGCACCGCGCCGCTGACAGCCATGCTGCCCGGCGTTCCACTCGTTTCTGACGTTTCGTTCTCTATGGGAGACAGACACAAGGGTGGCAGATTGCGCTCCCAAGCATCATGGAAGTCGTCCCTCTGATATCCCTTCAGGGTGGTGTCCTTGGAAACCCTTACTTGCTTGGATTGAACGTTGTGCTTTCGAAGAAGGCGGGAGAGCCGTAGCGGAGTGATAGGCTTTCCCTTCATTTCCCCCCAAGGTGCCTCTGAAATATCGACAAGCTTCTCGATAAGATGGGCGGTCGAGATATTGAAATGGTACTCGCTGCCTAACGCCTCTCTTTCTATGAAAATGTCCCTGATATCCGAGAGGAGACGTAGCGGCAGGCTAATCTTGTGTTTGTCTCCCATAGCGGCCGAAACAAGCGTAACGCATGAAACGCGGGCAAGCTCAGGCCAGCGCCCGCCAGCGACATCGGCAATGGCGATCAGCGCCTCCCAGACATCGGCGTTTCTATCCGTTACCCCTTCTGGCATTTCCGGCACGTACCTGGCGAGCGCGGGCGCGCTTGCCTTGCCCCAATCTTCCAGCCGCTTGCGCAACGCCTCGCCTTCAGGTGCTTGCGCCCGCCGCCGATAAGGCTCTATCGGCTCGTCCCGCCGCCGCCTCAGCATATTGACGACGACCGATCTCGTCAGAATCGTATCCGGCAGATCGCCAAGGCCAGCGACAGCGACGGCGGCATAGGCTGGCAGTTCCTCGATTTCGACGCGCTTTCCTTTGACGACGCAGCGCCCGGCGACAGCGCCGCGCCTGTGCCCGGCATTGATAAGCGCGCGCACCTCCTCATGCTCGCGGGCTTTCGGCCCGAAAAGCGTGTCGACCTCGTCAAAAAGGATCGTCGGCAGGCCAGCCTTGTCGGCTACTTTGCGAAAGAGGTAGGCGCTACTGCAATTGATCGCCGTTACCGGGCGCGGCACCAATAGTTCGGTGACTTCAAGGCACCTTGTCTTTCCGCTGCCTGGCTCCGGGCTAAGAAACGCGATCCGTGGCGTGCTTTCCCAACAATCCATCAGGTGGCAATGGGCGCACCATAACGCATGCGCCACGCGGGCTGCGTCGTTTGGATAAGCGATAAAGCGGCCAAGGAAGGCCTCGATATCGTCCAGCAGCGCCGCGCCGATCAAAGGGCGGCTCGCGCCGTTCGGCTTAGTCATTGCCGCCTCCCTTGCGTTCGCCGGGATAACCGACTTGCCGCCGATAGTGCTTGTAATCGTCGTAGAGCCTTTGCCACGAGGCATCGATCGCAGCGGAAAGCTCATCCAGTGGGCCTTGCGGTGCTTGGCCGCGCTCCCGCGCAAGCGCCGCCTGTGTGCCGCCTAGCTCCCGGCGGAGATCAGTCACCTCGGCTTTGGCGCGGTAAAGCTCGGTGCGGAAAAAGGCGGCCTCCTCGGCGTCGGAAAGCGGCTCGTCAGGATTGAGCCGGGCCTCCATCGCGGCATGGATTCCGGCCAGCAGGCGGGTTCGGCTGGAGATCTCCCGCTCGAAGTCGCGGCGGCTCTCCACAATTCGGTCCAGTAGCGCTTGCGCCTTGGCCGGATCGTAAGAGTGTCGTTCGTCGTCGTCGCTCATGGCGGCGCTCCCTCACAGGGCGAGCGGCCCATCCATGCGGCTCGGCGGTGGATATTGCCAAAAAGGCAATGAAACTGCTTTGGGCGGGCTTTTCCGGCGGCTCCTCGGAGGAGCATGGTGGCGGGATATGAGCGCCCGCCGCGCATGATTACGCCATGCCTTTCATTGCGGTTTCGCCTTTCGAAGGCGTTACCGGCGGGCTATCGGATCGGCGCGGAAGGAGTTATTATGTCGGCACCCAATGTCACTCTTGTTTCCTTCCGCGCCCGGTAGCCTCAAGCCTGCCGGGCGTTACCCTGTAATGATTATGCGGACTGCCGAATAAGCGCCGCGCGGCGGCGGACCCATTCCTGAATCCAACTTACAGGCCAATGCGCGGAGGCTCGCTGGTCGCTGCCAGTCTTGATTGGCCTTGGAAAATCGGCGCGCTCCTGAAGGGCTTTCAAATGTGGGCGCGACTTGACGATCTTGCGCCGTTCGAGGTCCGGGTAGGACCAAAAGCCGAGATCGATATCAATTTCGCCATCCTCGATGGGAGGAAGGTCTTGCAGCTTACGGCTGGCAGACATGAAAACACGCTCCCTATTGGAACTTATCCCAACAAGAGAGCGCATGGCCGTATGTTTTACAAATTCATTAATTACCGGCTTTCAGCGCAAAAGCCCGCAATTAATTGATAGATGGGGGTGCTACTGTTCTTTGATCGCCGCTATAGGATTGCTACCCACGACCTTCTGGAGCTTGATGGCCCACTCAGCCAATGCCTCGCCTTTCATCTGCTCCAATTGCGCCCGGAGGTAAATCGCGCCGACGCCCGGCATGGCATGGTTCAGAACGGCCTCGATGCCATGCGGTGCGATGCCAAGCTCCTGCATTTCGGAGGCGGCGGTTCGGCGCAAATCGTGAAGCCGCCAATCGGTGGCGCCGGATAGCGTGTCCAGCCGCGACTTGAGCTTGCTGATACCTTGAAGCTTGCCCTTCGAGCGGCCCGGAAAGACCAGATCGCCAGCCGCGCCCTCCCCTACGATGTCCATGGCCATTTGCGGCAGCGGGACGATATGCATGCGGTCGGACTTGTTCTGAGTCATCTTCCAGCGCTTGTCGAGGATGTCCCCGAACTTTAATGAAAGGCCTTCGTCCTTGCGCTGCGCGGTCAGGAGGAGGAACCGGACCAGACGGCCAAAGCTGGTCGAGCCGACGCCGCCCTCCTTCTCAAGTTGGAAGCTGGCGGTCCAGATGGCCTTTAGCTCGCCATGGGTAAGGGTCCGCTCGCGCTTGGCTGGCGCTACTACCTTCAGAACCTCGCGGCTGAAATCGTGCTCGATGTGGTCCTCGGCGCTCGCCCACCGCAGGATCGGGCCGACATTGCGGAGGAGCAAGGAACTTTGATGGACCGCGCCGCGCTTGGCGATCTTGTCGCGGGCGGCGCGGAGGTCGGCCTTTGAGAATTGCTTGGCGGGAAGCGACAGGTAGGCTTTCAGGCCATTGCGAACGGTTCGCAAGCCGTCATCCAGCCGCTTGATCCTCCCCCCTTGCCTGCGCTTCATGGTCTCGTATGCGTCGATCAGGTCGCCAAGACTCTTGCTGTTTTTCGGATGGACCGGCGCAACCCTTTCCTCTGCCGGGACGCCGGACTCGATACGGCCAAGGAGCTCCCTCGCCTTATCGCGGGCGGCGGCGATGCCCATGCTATCCGATTCCTTCGGTGCGTTCGGGATATGGTAGCCGATGACCGGCTTGAACTGTTTCCCACCTTGCCGGTAGCGGACGGACCATGAGCGGCGGCGGGCACCGACCGTAAGCTGGAGGCCAGGCACGATCTGATCGGGATACTCTCCAGGCGGCAGCGTAGAGATATTGAGGCTGTTTAGTTTTATACGGTCCATGGCGGTTTACCCTTGAGTTTTACGGCGCAATTACGGCGCACCCATGGGTTAACATACCCTAACATACGTATGTTGCAATAAATAAATATACATATAATATCAATTAGTTATATTGACTTAAGTGCTTGGTAAAATTGGCAGGCCCAAAGACTTTTAATCAGTAGGTCTCGGGTTCGAACCCCGACGCTCTCACCATGAAAATCAAAGACTTGGTAGAGAAACGTGCCGCGCTGGTGAGTTGGGTCATTTCCCTTGCCGTCTCGCGCAGCTAATAGCTGCACGGACGATTGTCGCTCGGTCTAAATCCGCCTGCACAGGCTGGGTTCAGCGAGTAATCGCGTTGATAGGACGTGGAAGATCCGATTGACGAGGTGTAGTCGGGGTTGGTGGTGCAAGCCGAAACGATCGTGGAAAGACTGATCAGCGTTCCGGTCGCTACGAATGCGAGAAATCGGCTCATCTGAACTTCTCCCTAGGTGAGTGCTCACCCCGCGCAATCTCAGCGCCATTCGCTGAGAAAAAAGCGGCTTCAGGTCCGGTAGTCTTCTCTGCGGGCAGAGACCAGTTTCCCGGTGGCCACCTGTCCGCAGATCATTTCGTGTCCTCTGCCCCCAGTATGACACGTATCAATGTGACGTCGTCTTCCGGCTTGCCAACAGCAGAATGTAGTCGTCTGCCGCATCCGCTATTGCCATCGCTACCTCCGCGGGCGCCCATCCCTTTTGCTGCGCGTCGCGGATGATCTGATGGAGGGCGGGTTCAACATCAGCGCGGCAATCGAGCAGACGTTGATCATGCGTAGTGTCATTGCGAACCGACTGAAGATTGATCATAGCGGAACCCCTCTCATACGAAGGAAGCTACCATGACATAGATTGCAGGTTGAGCAAGCAAATGCTTAAGGAAAGAAGCGATTTCGTTGAGAATGCGCTTTTTTGATTACACAAGCGGCGTCGGCAAAACGTTTCACGGCATAATCAGCCATTAAATCCATCACCAGAGTGCGGCCAATTTCCGCCGGCCCTACGCTACAACAGGTTCAAAACGTCGCTGCAGGGAACAAAACCAATAGATATTGGTATTATTTGTACCACGCTGATATGGCAAAAGGTATAAGAATTGGTATGCATCGCGGTACCGTGGATTGTGCGCAACTGGAGTCGGACAATGCATGTCGTGCAGAATGGCCATTTAGGACAGTCTCGGTGTGGTCTTACGGAACCCTAAGCACTTCTCCAAACGTACTCGACATAGCGTCGAGTATTTTTAATAAAACGTCCAGTGGTTGTGCTTTGTAATGACCGGATGGACTGTGCTCGGTCGAGTACTGCCGGTGGGGGCGAAGTGTAAAATAGACTTCCTCCAGACCACGTGAGCCTCTTTGCGCCGCGCCTATTTTCGGGCGAATAGATTTGCGTTGCGCAACCAAGCGGATGGCTTATCTTTTTTGTTGTGGGGAATTGAGTCTCGGTGGCGTGTTTTGACGCTTTACGCTGCCATTTGCGTTGCGAAACAGTCTCGCGTTGCTAGTCACATATTTCCGCCTCTACTATAGGGGACGCCTCAATTTCCACCTTGGGCGCTGACTTCGTTGTTTCTCTGAAAGGAAATCATATGGAAGACGCAGGTGTGGGTTGGGTCGCGGCCATCATCATCGGTGGCATTGCCGGATGGCTCGCGGAAAAGTTCATGAACAGCAACATGGGGCTGTTGATGAACATCATTTTGGGCATTGTCGGCGCAATCGTCGCAAATGCCATCCTCGCAGGACTGGGCATCACGCTCGCCGGCTGGCTAGGCTATCTGATTGCGGGATTCGTCGGTGCCTGCCTGCTGATTGCCGTGGGGCGGGTTATTCGTCGTTAGATACCCGCACAAAATGAAAGCCGGGCGTCAGCACGCCCGGCCCTCGCCTTGTCAACTGCCAATCGACTTCTATCGACGGCTCATCAATCCGAAAAGATAGGCGACGCCGGCTGTCACGGCGAGCGCGAAGATAGGCTCCTCCCTTACCTTGTCGCGCAACCGTTCCGTCATGACCGAGGCTTCGTCGGCTACGGCGGTCTTGGCGCCCTGACCGAGTGCAACAACGCTCTCGGATAGGCGTGCAAGGTCTTCGCGCAATGCTGTGACCTGTGCGGAAAGATCGTCTGCCGCGATCTCCGCCTTCACACGCGCGGTTGCGGACTGGGCGGAGGCGGTTTTCATATCGGCCATGGTCTGCTCCTCTTTTTCCGGATGCTCTTCAACGAATTAGCCCTTAGAAAGGTTCCGATATCGGGCGTCTTTTGCTGCGCCAAGCGCTTCGACATGGTTGCAGATATAGCGCAGATGTTTTCGTGCGATAACCCTTCATTTCCTGCCGGCTTTGTTCTAAGGAACGTCCAATGCTTTGCCCGCGAACGGGCGAATATAATGCGAGGTTTGCGTTTCGATGTTCGATCTTCTGAGAAGAGCTGCTCACACCTGGGTTGCCAAGCTCCTCATGCTGCTGCTGGTTGCCTCTTTTGGTATCTGGGGCGTGTCGCGCTCGTTAATATCGGGCGGCAGCAGCACGACGGTTGTCAGCGTCGGAGACCAGCACGTCGACGTCAACGAATTTCGCTTGGCCTACCAGCGACAGGTCGCAAATCTCAGCCAGCAGTTCGGCATGCGCTTGACGCCCGACCAGGCCCGCGCTTTTGGCGTTGAACAGCAGGTGCTGGCGCAGCTCGTCGCCGGCGCATCACTCGACCAGTTGGCGGACGAGATGAACCTTGGCCTCTCCCAGGATCGGCTTGCGCAGTTGATCGGCGATGACCCAGCCTTCAAGGCGGTCAACGGCCAGTTCGACCGCACCCTCTTTACATCGCGGCTGCGCAATGCCGGCATCCGCGAGGATGACTATATCAAGGAACGCAGCAAGGTTGCCGTCCGCAGCCAGATCGTGGACGCTGTCTCCAACGGCTTCACAGCGCCGAAGACTCTGGTCGACGCCCTCAAGCTTCATGGCCAGGAAAGCCGCGGTATCGATTACCTGTTGCTGACCAATGCCAACATCGAGCCGATCAAGGCGCCTGCCGAGGATGTGCTTGCCAAGTGGTTCGAGGGCACCAAGACACGCTACCGCGCTCCGGAATACCGCAAGGTGGCTTTCCTCAAGCTTCAGCCGGAGGACATCGCCGACGCCGCCTCCGTTACCGATGACCAGATCCGCGAGGATTTCGACAAGCGCAAGGATAGTTTCCGCACGCCTGAAACCCGCACGATCGAGCAATTGACGTTCCAGAACAGGGATCTCGCCAATGCCGCCGAAGCCGCGCTGAAGACCGGCACGACATTCGATCAGCTGGTAACCGATCAGGGCAAGACCGCTACCGACGTGTTCCTCGGCGAATTCTCCAAGGACAAGGTTCCGGATCAGGCCATTGCAGAGGCTGCCTTCGCAGTCTCGAAGGACGGCGGAACGACGCCGGTCGTCGATGGCACGTTTGGTCCGGTCGTCCTCCGCGTGAGCAACATCAAGCCCGAAAGCGTCAAGAGCCTTGATGAGGTCAAGGACGAGATCCGCAAGCAGCTCGCCGTCTCCAACGCCTCGCAGGAACTCATCAACGTACACGATCAGATCGAGGACCTGCGCGGCTCCGGCTCGACCCTGGAGCAGATTGCAGAACAGCTCAAGCTGAAGGCCGTCGTCGTCGACGCCGTCGACGCTACGGGTCTCGACAAGGACGGCAATGAGATCAAGGACATTCCGGCCAAGCAGCAGGTTCTCGGCGCGGCCTTTAAGACCGACGCCGGTGCTGATGCTCCTTCCCTTTCGATCGGCACTGACGGCTATCTTTGGTTCGAAGTCCGCGATGTCATGCCGGAACGCGACCGCCCATTGAGCGAAGTGCATGATAAGGCGGTCGCCGATTGGACTGCGGAACAGCAGAAGCTTGAACTGGCCAAAAAGGCCGAAGACCTGAAGCAGCAGGCCAAGAAGGGAACATCGCTGGCAGACATTGCGGCGCCGCTTGGCATTACCGTCGAAAGCAAGAGCGGCATTACTCGCGGGACCGACGACCCCGTCCTCGGTCGCGCCGGCGCCAATGCTGCCTTCTCCGGGCCGATGGATACAGTCGCCAT
The DNA here is from genome assembly GCF_014193305.1 of Rhizobium sp. BK181. Taxonomy (NCBI): domain Bacteria; kingdom Pseudomonadati; phylum Pseudomonadota; class Alphaproteobacteria; order Hyphomicrobiales; family Rhizobiaceae; genus Rhizobium; species Rhizobium sp. BK181. The sequence goes on along the minus strand of NZ_JACHZA010000013.1, from coordinate 79,443 downwards.
TGCCGTCGGCGGCGACGCGACGACGCAGATCCTTCTCAAGGTCACGGAAGTGAACACGGAACCCACGGGTGACGTGCTCAATAATCAGGACCAGCAGATCACGGCAATGGCAAATGCTGCCGGCGACGACATTCTCGATCAGATGGTCAACCTGCTGCAGACACAGTATGGCGCATCGATCAATCAGCCTCTCGCCGATCAGGCGGCAGTCCGCTAAGGGGGAATACACGCGCATGACCGATCTGAAGCCGCTTCTGGCGAAGGCTGCGAGCCGTGAGCCGCTGACACGCGACGAGGCCCGCGAGGCCTTCGACATTCTGATGTCCGGTCAGGCGACCCCTTCGCAGATCGGCGGCTTCCTCATGGCATTGCGCGTCCGTGGCGAGACGGTCGACGAGATTGTCGGCGCCGTGACGACGATGCGCTCCAAGATGCTGACCGTCGATGCACCGGCCGATGCGATCGACATCGTGGGAACCGGCGGCGACGCAAGCGGGACCTATAATATCTCGACACTCGCTGCTCTTATCGTGGCTGGTGCTGGTGTACCTGTTGCAAAGCATGGCAACAGGGCACTGAGCTCGAAATCAGGTGCGGCCGACAGCCTTGCCGCGCTCGGGGTCAAGCTAGATGTGACCCCCGAAGTGATCTCGCGGTGCATTCGCGAGGCTGGTGTCGGCTTCATGTTCGCCCAGCAGCACCATTCGGCGATGCGCCACGTCGGCCCGACGCGCGTCGAACTCGGCACGCGGACGATCTTCAATTTGCTGGGCCCCCTCTCCAATCCGGCCGGCGTCCGCCGTCAGCTGCTTGGTGTCTACGCGCCGCAGTGGGTCGTTCCGATTGCCGAGGTCATGCGTGATCTTGGCTCCGAAAGCGTATGGGTCGTCCACGGCAGCGGCCTTGACGAGATAACGACAACGGGAAAAACGAACGTCGCTGCCCTCGAACACGGGAAGATTCGGACGTTCGAGCTGTCGCCCGCAGATTTCGGTGTCGAGCCTTGCCGGCTAGAGGCGATCAAGGGCGGTGATGGCGTGGTCAACGCCGCAGCGTTGCGCGACGTTTTGAGCGGCGCAAAGAACGCCTACCGTGACATCGCGCTCGCCAATGCCGCCGCCTCGCTGGTGATATCCGGCAAAGCTGAGCTACTCGAGGACGGAATGCGGCTTGCGACGCAGTCTCTGGACAGCGGAGCGACGGCCGCGGCCCTCGACAAACTCGTCGCCGTGTCGAACGACATCGACTAGGATAGAGCCATGACCGACATCCTGAAGAAGATCGAACTGTACAAGCGGGAAGAGATAGCCGCCGCAAAAGCGACGGTATCGCTGGCTGATCTGAAGGCGATGCAGGCGGACCAATCGCCGCCGCGCGGCTTTCATCGTGCGCTGGTTGCAAAACGTGAGGCCGGCCAATACGGCCTGATCGCCGAGATCAAGAAAGCCAGTCCCTCCAAGGGCTTGATCAGGCCAGATTTCGATCCGCCGTCGCTGGCCAAGGCCTATGAAGTCGGTGGCGCTGCCTGCCTTTCGGTGTTGACCGACACGCCAAGCTTTCAGGGCGCCCCGGAATTTCTGATAGCGGCGCGTGCCGCGTGTTCGCTGCCAGCGCTGCGCAAGGATTTCATGTTCGAGACCTACCAGGCGCAGGAGGCGCGTGCCTGGGGCGCCGATTGTATCCTGCTGATCATGGCCTCGCTTTCGGACGACGATGCGAAGCGCCTTGAGGATGAGGCTTTCGGGCTAGGCATGGATGTGCTGGTGGAAGTCCACGATGCCGAGGAGATGGAGCGTGCGCTGAAACTGTCCTCTCCGCTGGTTGGCATCAACAATCGCAATCTACGGACATTCGAGGTCAGCCTCGAGGTCAGCGAAAAGCTCGCGCCGATGGTTCCTGGGGATCGTCTTCTGGTGGGCGAAAGCGGTATTTTCACCAACGCGGATTGCAAGCGCCTGCAGGCAGTCGGCATCAGCACCTTCCTGGTCGGCGAGAGCCTGATGCGCAAGGAAGACGTTACGGCGGCAACGCGCGCACTACTCTTCGCCGAAGCCGCTCAGGCGGCCGAATGATATGAGCGGCGGCCCGTCCGGTCTCACCCACATTGATGCCTCCGGCGAGGCGCACATGGTCGATGTCGGCAATAAGGTCGAGACCACTCGGGTTGCGACCGCCGAAGGCCACGTGAAGATGGCGGCCGCGACGCTCGATCTCATTCGTGCGGGCAATGCGAAGAAGGGCGACGTGATCGGCACGGCGCGCCTTGCTGGCATCATGGCCGCCAAGCAGACGAGCAACCTCATCCCTCTCTGCCACCCCCTGATGCTCACGAAGGTTGCGGTCGATATTACGGAGGACGCCGATCTTCCCGGCTTGCGCGTTACCGCGACCGTGAAGCTGACAGGCAAGACGGGTGTCGAAATGGAGGCCCTGACAGCCGTTTCCGTGGCCTGCCTGACGATATACGACATGGCGAAGGCCGCCGATAAGGCCATGGTAATCGGGAGCATACGGCTGCTCGAAAAATCGGGTGGCAAGTCTGGAGACTTTCGCCATCCGGAGTATGGCAAATGAGCATGTTGCCCGTTGCGGAAGCGCAGGATCGTTTGCTGTCACGGGCAAAACCAATCCAGGTGAGCGAAACTGTTTCCTTGCCGGAGGCCGACGGTCGCGTGCTGGCAGCTGATGTGCCGGCCAGGCTGACCCAGCCGCCTTTCGATGCGTCGGCGATGGATGGATATGCCTTGCGCGGTGACGACGCGCCGGAACCGGGCGCCGAGCTGCGGCTCATCGGGACGTCCTCTGCCGGCCACGGGTTCGACGGTGTTGTTGGTAAAGGCGAGACTGTTCGCATCTTTACTGGCGCGCCGGTTCCGTCTGGCGCCGATAGCGTGTTGCTGCAGGAGGATGCGGACAAAATCGAGGGCGGCGTCCGCACGACCTTTCCTGTTCGTCTTGGCCAGCACGTCCGGCCCCGCGGCCAAGATTTTGTTGAAGGCGAAACAGTGCTCAAGGCAGGCACCGTGCTGGACTTTTCTCGCCTGACTGTGGCGGCTGGAATGAACCACGCGACCCTTGAGGTCTTCCGCAAGCCCATGGTGGCGCTGCTCGCAACCGGTGACGAGTTGTTGCCGCCAGGAAGCTCACCGGCTCCCGCGCAGATCATTGCGTCCAGCACCTTCGGCATTGCTGCCCTGGTTCGTAAGGCTGGCGCCGAGGTCCTGGATCTCGGGATCGTTCCCGATGACAAAGCCGCGATTTCCGCGGCTGTCGAGCGCGCCCGGCGTGCCGAGGTCGATGTCATCGTGACGCTCGGTGGGGCATCGGTGGGCGACCATGATTTGGTGCAGGCTACGCTCGTCACATTGGGCATGAAGCTGGATTTCTGGCGGATCGCCATGCGTCCGGGCAAGCCGTTGATGGTGGGCAGCCTCGACGAAACGCATGTCATTGGCCTACCCGGCAATCCGGTTTCGAGCTTGGTCTGCGGACTGCTGTTTTTGGAACCGCTGGTTCGCAAGCTGGCGTCACTGCCGCCAGTCAGACGTGAGGCAATGGCGGGAGCGGCTGTAACGCTTCGTGCCAATGACCAGCGACAGGACTACGTGAGAGCGAGGCTGTTGCGATCACCGTCGGGCGGTTGGTCGGCAGAGCCGTTCGGCAAACAGGACTCGTCTATGATGAAGATATTCGCCGAAGCTGACTGCTTGATCGTTCGACCGCCACATGCGCCGGAGTTGCAGGCGGGAGACCCCTGCCCGGTGATGCTGCTGCGGCCTGATCTGCTCGGCTGACGTTTCTTTTTCATTCGCAGAAAGTGTCACAGACAAACCCTGGCCGGCTTGAGATGACCAAGCAGATCATACGAGAAACCGCCGCGATGCTGTCCGGAATGACGCCCGTGCTTACGGAGGACGAATTCGTCTTTTGTACAACCACGGACGAGAACATCATTCGGCGCGCGGCAATCGATGCGCTGGCGTCGTTTCGCGAGCACGAGGGAGTTTCCTTCATCCTTTCGAAAAGCAGGGCCTCGGAATTGGGCTTCAACTGCGATACGCCGATGCGGCGGATCGTTCTCGAAGTTTTTTCATCGCTGGAAGGTGTCGGACTGACAGCTGCTGTTGCCGCTACTCTCGCCGCACACTCAATCCCCTGCAACATGGTCGCAGCCTACCATCACGATCATGTCTTCGTTCCGACCGCCGTTGCGGAGGTGGCGCTGGAGATTTTGCAGAAACTACAGGAAGAGTCCTCCCGCTGAGAGGGCGCGTTTTGGGTCATGCTTCCAGGGCGAACACTCCACCAATGGCTGCATCACCTCCTGAGCCAAGGCCGAAATCGGGGACGGCATACTCGGCGACGAGACGCAGAGCTGTCAGCGGCAGTGACGATCTGCGCGGATCGCCTATAAGGACATCGACGCCGGCCTGGCGACGAGAGGTCAGGAACGGCAGAACTCTGCTGGCAAGTTCGGCATTGTAGAAAACATCACCGGCAAGAATGACGTCCACATCGGGAGCTGGGGCGCCGGAAAGTATATCTGCGTTCAACGCTTCGATCGCCACATCATTCGCCTCTGCATTGAGGCTGAGTGCCGCGATCGCATTGGCGTCGATCTCTGCCGCGATTACGGCGGATGCTCCGCATTTTCGAGCCGCGATCCCGACAATCCCGGAGCCGGCACCAAGATCCAGGACACGGCGGCCACGAACGATACTGGGATGATTTAGAACGTGCTTGGCAAGCAGGATCCCGCCCGCCCAATTGTAAGCCCAGTACGGTGGCGAATCGTCACGGCCACTAGCTCCAAGGCGACCCAGCCCACTGCCCGGATGGGCCGCATAGAGACGTATCTCAGGCAAACCCGGCACCGGCTCGAGTCGGAGGTTTTCGATAATGAAGGCGCGGATATCCGCTGGAGAAAGGGTGCTGGCCGCAGGGCCATTCTTACGGCGGTGCTGGCCACGCAATTGCTTTATATCCTCAAGCGATCAGTAGTTCTTCATCACCAGCATCCCGCCATCCATGAAGAGCGCGCGCTAGAGCGTGAAGGTCTCATTGCAAAGAGTGCTGAAAACATGAACCGTCAAAACGATTGTGCCTGCCATTGTCCACTCCGAGAATCTTTATCGGCGCCGCAAAGGCTGCAGCGCCGACGGGATGGTTTCAGCCTTCTTTTTCGAGAACTTGGGCTTCGGCCCACCGCCACCCTTGCCCTCAAACTTCGGCTTCCCAGGCTTTTTGCTCCAAGGCTTCGTGTCACGTCGCTCGTCGCGCTCGCCATCAGCGCGGGCTTCCTTCCGAAACTTGTCTTTTGGCCGCTCGTCGCTGAACTCGCGGCGCTCGCCAAAGGCCTTCTTGCCGGCATAAGGCTTGGAGGTTGCTGGCTTGCTGAAATCGGGCGTGCCATTCAGGGCTGTGACGCGGATGCCGCGTTCCATCGTTTTGTTCGGACCGATGGACTGCAGGAAGCTGTCGGCGCTTGCCGTTGAAATCTCGACGTAGGTTTCGTCGGGCTGCATCTTGATGGCACCGATGTCACGCTTAGTCAGATTGCCGTTGCGGCAGAGCATCGGGATCAGCCAGCGGGGCTCTGCATTCTGCTTGCGGCCGACCGAAAGCGAAAACCACACGCTCGCGCCGAAGTCGTCGCGCGGACCTTTCTGATAAGGTTCGCGTGGTCCCTCGGCGTGCTCGCGGCGCTTGCGGCCGCGATCGTCCTGGACCGCGACCTCGATCAGGTCCTCCGGCGCTGACTGGTTGGACCGATAGAGATTGACGAACGCCGCGGCGAGCTTTTCTGCGCCGTGGGCATCGAGAAGCCGTTTGACCAGGTCCCGAGCCTCTTCGCTCGGGGGTTCCTCGAAGATGGGATCGGCAAGCAGACGCGCTTCGTCACGTGCCGTCACCTCTTCTGCCGACGGCGGACGAGCCCAGGCAGCCGAGATACCGGCATTGTCAAGGAGGCGCTCCGCCTTGCGCCGCACGTTCAGCGGCACGATCAGTGCGCTGACGCCCTTGCGGCCCGCGCGACCGGTGCGGCCGCTTCTATGAAGCAAAGTTTCCGGATTGGTCGGCAGGTCGGCATGAATGACAAGGTCGAGGCCGGGAAGGTCGATGCCGCGGGCGGCGACATCCGTTGCAATGCAGACGCGGGCGCGTCCATCGCGCATCGCCTGCAGCGCATGGCTCCGCTCGTTCTGCGTCAGTTCACCCGACAAGGCGACGACGTTGAAGTTGCGATTGTGAAAGCGGGCAGTCAGATGGTTGACCGCGGCGCGCGTCGAACAGAACACGATGGCATTCGTCGCCTCATAGTAGCGCAGGACATTGATGATGGCGTTTTCACGGTCGCTGGGCGACACGACAAGCGCCCGATACTCGATGTCGCCGTGCTGCTTTTCCTCGGTAGCCGTCGCGATCCGCACCGCGTTCTTCTGATAGCTCTTCGCGAGCTTTGCAATGGCAGCGGGAACAGTCGCCGAGAACATCAGCGTCCGACGGTCATCTGGCGAGGAATCAAGAATGAACTCGAGATCCTCGCGGAATCCGAGATCGAGCATTTCATCCGCTTCATCAAGTACGACTGCCTTGAGCGCAGAAATGTCGAGCGCATTGCGCCTGATATGATCGCAGAGACGCCCCGGCGTGCCGACAACGATATGCGCGCCACGCTCCAATGCGCGACGCTCGCTGCGGATGTCCATGCCACCGACGCAGCTCACGATTAGCGCGCCCGTCGCTTCGTAGAGCCATTCGAGTTCGCGCTTGACTTGAAGCGCGAGCTCTCTTGTCGGTGCGATCACCAGCGCCAGCGGCTCCGCCGCAGGCCCGAAACGGTCATCGTTTTCGAGCAATGTCGGTGCCAGCGCCAGGCCGAAGGCGACGGTTTTCCCGGACCCTGTCTGGGCCGAAACGAGAGCGTCCGACGCGGCAAGCGTCGGGTCGAGCATGGACTTTTGCACCGGCGTCAGCTCGGTATAACCGCGCTTCACCAACGCCTTGGCGATCGCCGGAACGACGCCGTTAAAATCTGTCATGTTGTTTATCTTTCGGAAGTCTCACGCGCATGCTGCGCCCTGGCCGGCAGTTGCCGGTAGAGAAGTTGGCCGTTCCTACTTTGTCAGACGGCAAATGTCAAAGCAGATGTCCATGCCATAACCACACATCGATTCCTTCGCTCCGACCGCGAATGCGCGCTTGTACGGGACCTTCGAGCCGGCCGGAACGGAGCGGAGCGCTATTTGCCGCCGCGGCTTTCATCAATGCAGTGCTCAGGGCCAGTTCGACACCACGCGATGCCGCCACCTCCATCAGCCGGCTGGCGACATTCACGGTGTCGCCGGTTGCCGTGATCTGTTGGCGATTGCCGCTCCCGAGTCGCGATGCGACGACAGGCCCGCAGTGCGCACCGACCTTGAAGCCGGCCTTCCGGCCGCTCAGCGCGGGATGGGCCGCAAGCCATGGCCGCATTCGATCACACAGGCTGACGGCGCAGGCAGCCGCCCGAGTGGCATCGTCGGAGGCTGGTTGTGGCAAGCCGAACAGAATCATCGCGCCATCGCCCATGAAGCTGGTGACCGCGCCGCCATGCGAACGCGCCTCTCCGTCGACCATCTCGAAGAAATCGCTGAGGACTTCACGGACATTCGTCACGCCGATCGCTTCGCTCAGTCCCGTGAAGCCGGAGAGATCGATAAAGACGACCGCTGCGTCCTGCCGTACCGGTTCGGCCAGGAAATCGGGATCGCGCGCGAGCCATTCGCCCAGCCCCGGCGCTTCGATGCGCTGTAGGAGATCGCTTTGCGCCGCGAAGTGCGCAGCCTGGCGACGATCGATCCAGATTTCGGCGGCACCGAAGAGCAGCACAGGCGGCAACGCCGCGGCGATCGGCAATGCTGCGCTAAACCAGTAGCCATGTGCGAAGGCGGTAATGTTCAGGGCTGCCCACGCGAAGGCCACGCAGGCAATGATAGCGTAACCGATGGCGCTGCGCCGCCACGCAAGCAAGCTGATAAGAAGCAGTGGCAGCGAAACGGCTATGAGCGAATCGAGCAAACGCACATTGCGGTCCCTGATGATACCGTCGCCGGCAATCAGATGTGTTGCTGCCGTCGCCATGACCTCGACGCCCGGCAAGACCGGGTCGAATGGCGTCGGGAATACGTCGCCGCCGCCAGTCACCGTGGCGCCGATCACCACGATCCTGTCCTCGATCGCTTTGGCGGGGAGCTTGCCGGCCAGTGCATCAGCGGCGCTGAAGGTTGGAAGAGTCCCGCGCGGGCCATAGAAGGTAATGGGAAGCCGCTGCCCGTTGTCGGTCGGCAAATGCCGGTCACCGAGTGCCAAACCACCTGGCGCGAATGCCGGATTGATACCCAGCGCCAGCGACGCCACTCGCAGCGGAAACGAGGCATCGACCCGCTCGCCGCCTCGAGAAATCAGGGGAATGAACCGGGGTGTCCCCGATTCATCAGTCGCGACATTGACGACGCCGATGGCAGCGACGTCGGAAAAGCGGGCAAGTGGCAACAGCATCTGGTTGGCCGTCGGGATCGCCGCCAGCGGATCGTTGGCGTCGTGACCAACCACCTGCGTGTCTTTGGGGAAAACGCCGGCTGCAGCGATCACACTGGGCGTCTGCTGAAGCGCCAAGGCAAGTGCCGCGTCGCCTTCCTCTGGGCCGGGGTCAACGAGTAGGAGATCGAGCGCTATGACCTTCGGTTTTAGGGCGCTGACGGCGGATACCACGCGGGCGAGTGTCGCTCGACTAAGCGGATAGCCATTGTCGGCAGCAGTAAGATCGTCGATCGCCACAATGCTGGTGATCGGCGGGGCTTCCCGCGCGCCGATGAGGGTACTACGCAGATCAGTGAGAGACGCTTCGAGACGGTCGAGAAAGCTCATGCTGCCTGAGAGATGCATGTAGCCGAGCAGTCCGCCCCAAAGGGCGGATAGTAGCAGCGCGATCGTGATCAGGAGCCGTCTGGCCTGCATCGGCGCTATTGGCCTAGACGGGCAAGCAGGGCTGCAGCGCGGGCGGGCGGCCAGCGGCGGACAGTCAATGGTTCGCTGCCTCGCGTAACGTCGACACCCTCGCCGACATCCAAGACGACGCGCGGTCCAGCAGTCGAACGACCGACCGCGACGCGGCCGCGTACGACGAAGACCGACGTCGTGCCGCTTTTGACATCGACTGCCCACCGCGTGCCGCGGACGGCTGCAATCGCCTGCGGCGTGATCACCTCGAATCCTCCAGGGCGACGGGCGCGGTCGACATCCACGAGTACCGCCTTGTTGCGCAGGGAGACGGCATCCGGTCGTCCGTCGCGGTTGCGGTCAATGACATTGAAACGAGCGCCGCCTTCGGCAGTGATTGTGACGCCATCGGCGCAGTGCATGACTTGCCGCGAGCTTCCCGCCACACGCTCCATGGTGCATCCGCCGGCTTGTGCAAGGGCCACGCCCGAGGTGAAAAGGCAGGTACCGCTAGCCCACACGACCAGCGCTAAAAGCATCCTGGAGTTTACAAGCATATCCGTCCCCTAATGAATGCGCGACCGGACGCCCTGCGTGCGGCATCCGTCCTATGTGATTGCTGCAGCACGCATGCCGAAACGTCAACGACTATCCGACTTGGTCTATGCTTTGGCGGCTGTGATTGCCGGTCCCGTATAACGCGCCCTCGGACGAATGAGATGACCGCTCTCGACCTGCTCGATGGCATGGGCGAGCCATCCGACGGATCGCGCGAGCGCGAAGATCACAAGCGGAGCATTCTCGGGAAGATCAAAAACGGCCGACATGGCGGTGAGCGCAAAATCGACGTTGACGCTTTCTCCGATAAGCTGCTGGCCTACCATCGCGAGATCCGCGTACTCCTGTGGGAGAGAAAACTGGGACAATAGCGCTTTTGCCCGGATGTCTCCGACCGGATAGAGAGGGTGACCGAACGCGTTGAGCGACCTCCCCTCGGTCAACGCCTGTCGGACAGCCGCGTTCGCCCCGAGTGCGTTGACGTCGTCGATCAATGAGGCGACGCCCTGCCATGCGCCACCGTGAAGTGGTCCCGTCAAGGTCGAGAGCCCGGAAAGTACGGCGGCCGACAACGTTGCGCCCGAAGAGGCCGCCACCCGTGTGGCGAAGGTCGATGCGTTAAGCTCGTGATCTGCGAGGAGTACAAGCGCGCGCCTGATGCAGTTGGCCGCTTCAGGCCTGCCCCAGCTCGCCGCGAGGCGGAGATGCAACGGCAGGTCACTCGCATCTGGTGCCAGGGCCATCCCGATGGTCGACAGGATGGTCTGAGCTTCAGCCTTCAGTGCCGTCGATGACCGACCTAGGCTCGGCAGGTCGCGGGTGACGCGCTGCGCAAGCAGGACGAACGCCCGTTCCAGCGAGGGCGTCGTTGCTGCCGTGTGGCCGGGCATCGTCGCGACGGGTCCAGACTCCCATAGAAGTGCAGCAGTCTCCTCCAGCGTCGCATGCTCGGCCCATGCGGCCGCTTCGCGCCCGCGATAGTAGAGCCGGCCCTCTGCGACAGTCGAAATGGCGGACGGCAATACGGGGTCGCCCCATTGGATGGCATCTGCCGCTACGGTCTCGGTCTTTCGCCGGCCCGCATGCCGCTTGGCCAGCCGCATGACATCGGCTGCATTGTAGAGACTACGCCGTGGGTCGGTCGTATCGGCCTTAGCCCGGATCCGTCCGCGACTCACATTGGCGTAAAGCGTCTGCGGTTTGGTGCCGAGTCTCTCGAGCGCTTGCTCTGCGGTCAGCCAGGACATGAGGTCCTCTTATATTGATCTATTACATCAAGATTGACGTCAATTAATCTAGGTTCGATCCTGCTGCTCGTAAAGGAGAAACACCATGAAGAACGGTTTGGAAGATGTCATTGCTGCTGAGACACAGCTGTCCGATGTGGACGGTGAAGCCGGTCGCCTGATCATCCGGGGCGTGTCGCTCGATCAGCTGGTGTCGACGGCAACCTACGAAAGCATAGCCGCATTGCTGCTCGACGGACTGACGGAACGACATTTCAGCCTCGCAGAATTTGGCCCGCGGCTGGGCGAAATGCGAGAAGACCTGTTCGTCCATCTCGCAGCCCTCGATTCCGCGGCGCTGGGCCTGCCGCCTGTGGATGCGATGCGTGCTCTTATCGCCCGTCTGCCGGATGGCGAGGACTTCGAGGCCGCTCTTCGATTGCTCGCAGCGCCCGCAGTCTTCTTGCCGGCGATAATCCGTCTGCAGGCCGGCAAGGAACCGTTCGCGCCGGATCGCTCCCTGCCGCAGGCCGCCGACATCCTGCGTATGCTTACCGGCCAGTCCCCGAGTAGAGAGCAGACCGCGGCACTCGATGCCTACCTTGTGACGATCTCGGATCACGGTCTTAACGCCTCGACCTTCGCCGCGCGCGTTGTCGCCTCGACGCACGCCGGCCTCACCTCGTCGGTGCTCGCGGCCATCAGCGCCCTCAAGGGACCGCTGCATGGCGGCGCACCAGGCCCGGTGCTCGATATGTTCGACGCGATCGGAGCGAGCGCGAATGCACATGACTGGCTTAGCCATGCACTGGATCGCGGCGAGAGGCTGATGGGCTTCGGTCATCGGATCTACCGAGTACGTGATCCGCGCGCCGACGCCTTGAAGCAAGCCCTTCGGCCGCTAGTCTCCGCCGCACAAGTTGATCGCGAGCGGATCGTCCTGGCGGAAGCCGTTGAACATGCGGCGCTCGCAATCCTCAAGGAACGCAAGCCGGGTCGACCACTTGATGTCAACGTAGAGTTCTACACGGCTCTGCTGCTCGAAGCGTTGGGCTTTCCGCGCGAGTCATTTACTGGCGTGTTCGCAATCGGCCGGACCGTTGGGTGGATCGCCCACGCGCGTGAGCAGGCACTCGAAGGTCGATTGATCCGGCCGCGTTCGGTCTATATCGGGCCGCTGCCGCAAGCCGCCTGACCGGCCCAATACGCGGGCGGCTCCGGCCGCCGAGCTAACGGCGCGCTTACTGAAAAGGCCGCCTGGCTGACGTTGCCAGGCGGCCCCTTGTGAATCAGACCAGGCGGCTCTGCTCGGTTGCCGCCTCGATGAAGCTCGCGAACAGCGGATGCGGGTCGAGCGGCCGGCTCTTCAATTCGGGATGGTACTGAACACCGATGAACCACGGATGATCCGGATATTCGATCGTCTCCGGCAATACACCGTCCGGTGACATCCCGGAGAACACCAGGCCGCAGTTTTCCAAACGATCCTTGTAGTCGACGTTGACTTCGTAGCGATGCCGGTGACGCTCTGAGATATCCGTCGACCCGTATATGTCGGAAATCTTCGTGCCCTTCTTCAGGGCCGCCTTGTAGGCACCGAGGCGCATGGTGCCGCCGAGATCGCCGGCAGCTGTACGCTTCTGCAGCTCATTGCCCTTTACCCACTCGGTCATCAGGCCAACAACCGGTTCTTTCGTGGGGCCGAATTCGGTGGACGATGCGTTTTCTACACCGGCGAGATTGCGTGCCGCTTCAATGACCGCCATCTGCATGCCAAAGCAGATACCGAAATACGGCACTTTGCGCTCGCGTGCGAAGCGGGCTGCATGGATCTTGCCTTCTGAACCACGTTCACCAAAGCCGCCGGGAACGAGGATCCCGTGGACCTTTTCGAGGTACGGTGCCGGATCTTCCTTTTCGAAGACCTCGGATTCGATCCATTCCAGCTTGACCTTGACGCGGTTGGCAATACCGCCGTGATGAAGCGCTTCGATCAGCGACTTATAGGCATCCTTCAGGCCGGTGTACTTGCCAACGATCGCGATCGTGACCTCGCCCTCAGGCGTACGGATACGGTTGCAAACCTCTTCCCACGGGTTGAGGCGTGGCTTCGGGGCCGGTTCGATGCCGAAAGCTGCGAGCACTTCGTTGTCGAGGCCTTCCTTATGGTAGGCGATCGGCACATCATAGATGTTGGCGACATCGAGCGCCTGGATGACCGCGGAGGGGCGGACGTTGCAGAACAGCGAGAGCTTGCGGCGTTCCGCTTCCGGAATTTCACGGTCCGCGCGAACGAGCAGGATGTCGGGATGAATACCGAGTGCCTGCAGTTCCTTGACGGAGTGCTGAGTCGGCTTGGTCTTCAGTTCGCCTGCCGCCGGAATGTAGGGCATCAGCGTCAGGTGAACATAGATCGCAGTGCCGCGCGGCAGATCGTTGCCGAGCTGGCGGATCGCTTCCATGAACGGCATCGCCTCGATATCGCCTACCGTGCCGCCGATCTCGCAGATGACGAAGTCGTAGTCGTCATTGCCTTCGGTGACGAAATCCTTGATCTCGTTGGTGACGTGCGGAATGACCTGAACGGTCGCGCCGAGATAGTCGCCACGGCGTTCCTTGTCGATGATGTTCTTGTAGATGCGTCCGGTGGTGATGTTGTCGGTCTTGGTCGCCGAACGTCCGGTGAAGCGCTCGTAGTGGCCAAGATCAAGGTCGGTTTCCGCGCCGTCGTCGGTGACGAAAACCTCGCCGTGCTGGGTCGGGCTCATAGTGCCCGGGTCCACGTTCAGATAGGGGTCGAGTTTGCGAAGCCGCACCCGATAACCACGGGCCTGCAGCAACGCTCCGAGAGCCGCGGCCGCAATTCCTTTACCGAGAGAGGAAACCACGCCGCCAGTGATGAATACGTATCGCGCCATGGGAGTCACCGGATACCTTTTCAAAAACGATTCCACCAGCCCAAAAATTCATTTCCAGAATTTTTGGCGCCAGCGCGGAATCTAAACAAAAGAAAACCGGCAGACCCGAGGGCCTGCCGGCGGTTTATGCTGTATGCCGCTTACTGCCCGCTTGGGACGGTGGCGGGTGCCGGAGCAGCAGGTGTGGTGGCCTGCGGTGCCGCCGGAGCAGTCTGAGTAGATGCGGGTGCCGATGTCGTCGGCGCTGCCGGTGCCGCCGGAGCGGTTGCGGCGGGCGCTGCAGGAGCCGGAGCGGATTCGCCGCCGGTCGGAACGCCGTTGTTGCTTTGCGGGGCTGGTGCTGCCGGAGCGGCGTTACCGTTCTGGCCGCCGAGCGAGTCGAGAATACCCTTGCCCTGCCCGCTCGTCGCCGGAATGCGGTTCAGAATATCCGTCGGACGGCTCTCATAGCGATTAAGCACGCCGAGACCGAGCGAGGTGATAAAGAACAGCGCCGCGAGGATCGCGGTGGTGCGCGTCAGCGCATTGGCCGTGCCACGGGCGGACATAAAGCCGGAACCACCGCCGATGCCGAGGCCGCCGCCTTCCGAGCGCTGGATGAGCACGACGCCGACAAGCGCCAGCACGATCATGAGATGGATGACAATCAAAACGGTCTGCATGGGTCCAGTCCTGCCCACACGCGCGGCGGGCATAAAGTAAAATTCTGGCGCTCTTTACATGAGGTCATCAGCTATTCCAAGCCCTTCGGCTCGGAATATACACGGCTCTAGTCAAGCAGCGCTTCGTATGCGCCGTAGATGGCAAGGAAGTCGGCCGCTTTCAAGCTCGCGCCGCCAATCAGAGCGCCATCGACATTCGCGACGCCCATCAATTCCTTGGCGTTGCTAGGCTTGACCGAGCCGCCGTAGAGAATCCGAACTTTTTTGCCGGTGTCGCCGAAGCGGGCGACGAGCTCGGAACGCATGAAGGCGTGTGCCTTCTCGACGTCTTCCACCGTCGGCGTCACGCCGGTACCGATCGCCCATACGGGCTCGTAGGCAATGACCGTATTCTCTGCCGTTGCGCTCTCCGGCACAGAGGCGGAAAGCTGGCGCTTGATGATGTCGAGGGTCTGGCCCGCCTTGCGCTCGTCAGCCGTTTCGCCAATGCACACGATCGCCGTCAATTCTGCTGCAAAGGCAGCCTCGGCCTTGGCGCGAACAAGATGGTCTGTCTCGGCATGGTCTGTGCGACGTTCAGAATGGCCGACAATGACATAGGTGCCGAAGCAGTCGGCAATCATCTCGGCCGAGATATCACCTGTGTGGGCGCCCGAAGGTTTCTGGTGGCAATCCTGCGCGCCGATCGCAAGTGGGCTGTCGGTTGAGAGCGCCGTAGCGACATAAAGCAAGGTTGCCGGTGGGCAGATCAGCGCCTCCACCTTGGCGGAAAGTGGTCCCTGAACGCCTTCCGCGATCGCCTTAATCTGGTCCAGGGAGGCACGCGTGCCGTTCATCTTCCAGTTTCCCGCCACGAGCGGACGCACGTCAGGTGTCATGCCAGCCTTCCAATCTTCCACGTATGCCGGGGGGCTTAGCAAAAGCACCGGTCAATGAAAAGGTTTTGCGCCTTTCCTAAGGGAAATAAGCGGGGCTTTGTTCGCAAACACTTAAAATTTCCGGCGGATGTTGCTGAAAATCATAGGCCAGAGCGACCGATAGGCACGCCTTTCTCGTGAGCCGAGCAAGGTTCAGGAACCCAAAATCCAGTTCAGCGTCCGACGCCAATCGATCATCCGGATCGGCGTTCCGTGGTTGCCGGTCTCGTAGAGTGCGAAATGCGTTGGGTACCCAGCTTTCAGGAGCTTTTCGAAGAGCGCCTGCTGGGCGGTTGCCGCATAGACCGGATCGCGGCTGCCATGCGCGAACCAAAGCGGCAGCTTGGCCTTGGCGAAGGAACTCTTGGCAAAATCCGGATCGGCAACGCCGCTCAGGATCACCATCCCTTTGAGGTGGTTTACGCTATCGGCGTCGCGGCTGAGACCCCAACAGATCTGGCTCCCCATCGACGCACACGCCAGGATAACCGGCTTGCCGGGTGACTGTGCGGCGGCGTAGCGGATCAGTTCCTCGATTGTTGCCACGCCGTCGCTGTCGAAACTCTTGACCGACGGTGAGTAGTAAACGCCGCCATTGCCAGCCACGAGATTTTTGAGGCGATTGAAATTGCCGCCGAAACTATAGTCGTTTGCGCCAAGACGCCGGTCGCCGTTTCGCCCGTGAATGAAGATCACGGTGAATGCAGCTCCGGCGGCTTGTCCTACCCTGGTGACATCGAGCTTTTGGGCACCCAATTGCAACGTCTCGTCCGATTGGAGCTTTCGGACGCCGAGGGACACGTATTTCTGTTGGGCTCGTTTCTCTGGTACTTGGTCACGGCCGTTGATGTCGCGCATCTCGTCGTATTCGATCAGGTCGAATGCGCCGTCCTTGCTCGACTGCAGCACATTTTGTGTGGAAAAGAGATCGTCCTTGTAAGGGGGGAGACGCTCTGCAGTCTGGCTACTTGCTCCCGTCGCCAGAAAAAAGGCCGCAATTGCGACGATAATGCTGTAATGACTTGTGGACATTCGCATGCGCATGGTTCCCTGAGCCTTCTGGCCGCTTGCCATTCCACGCCCGCCAACGCAAACCATTTCCTGAGAAAGTCCGCCGGATCGGGCGGCGTCGCGTAAGAAGGCGGTTTCTGGCAGAATTTGCCTGATTCGCAAACGTGACATCAAATGCGGTGATTTTGGGTCAGGCATGGCATATGCCGCCTGCCCCGAACAGGATGAAGATCTGAACGGCCCCATGGACGATAGCAACGACCTCTTTTCCGGAATGCCACTGACACAGAAGCAGGAGGAGACTCCAAAGTCTGCTGAGTTGCCGAAGGCGGCTGCTGCCGCCCCCGCGGAGGCGCCTGCCGCGACGTCGCGTCCAGCACCCGTGACGTCGACATCGGATGACTATGGCGCATCCTCGATCCGTGTTCTTGAGGGGCTTGAGCCGGTTCGCATGCGCCCGGGCATGTACATCGGCGGCACCGACGAGAAGGCACTGCACCATCTGTTCGCCGAAGTCATTGATAACTCAATGGACGAAGCCGTAGCCGGCCACGCCGATTTTATCGAAGTTTACCTCGATCTCCAAGGCTATCTGACGGTCACCGACAACGGTCGCGGCATCCCGGTCGAAAACCATCCGCAGGTTCCCGGCAAGTCGACCCTTGAGGTCATCATGACCAAGCTGCATGCGGGCGGCAAATTCGATGGTAAGGCGTATGAGACGTCAGGCGGTCTACATGGCGTCGGTGTATCGGTCGTCAACGCCCTCTCCGATGTCATGGAAGTGGAGGTCGCGCGCAACCGCAAGCTCTATCGCCAGCGTTTCTCGCGCGGCCTGCCGCAGGGCGGCTTGGAAGAGCTTGGCGATGTCCACAATCGCCGCGGAACGCGCGTCCGGTTCCATCCCGACGCCCAGATTTTCGGTGAGCATGCCAAGTTCGATCCCGGCCGCGTTTTCCGCATGGCCCGTTCCAAGGCCTACCTGTTTGGCGGCGTGGAAATCCGATGGAGCTGCGAAGAAGGTGTTCTGCCGCAGGGCTCCGAGGTGCCGGACAAGGCTGTTTTTCATTTCCCTGGCGGCCTGAAGGATTATCTCCAGGCGACGATGGGCAAGGAGTTCACGGTCACCCGCGAAATCTTTGCCGGCAAGACGGAAAAAACAAGCGGTCACGGCTCGCTGGAATGGGCGATCACCTGGTATGGCGGCGACCCGCAGGTGCATTCCTATTGCAATACCATTCCAACGCCCGAAGGTGGCACGCATGAAGCCGGCCTGCGCATAGCGCTCACCAAGGGCCTGAAGAACTACGCCGAACTGACTCAGAATAAGCGTGCAGCCCAGATCACCACAGACGACGTGATGATTTCGGCCGTCGGCATGCTTTCGGTCTTCATCCGCGAGCCGGAGTTCGTGGGGCAGACGAAAGACAAGCTCGCGACCGTCGAGGCTCAACGCATCGTCGAGAACGCGCTTCGCGACCCCTTCGACCACTACCTTGCCGACAATCCCAACGAAGCGGCCAAGCTGCTGGACTGGGTAATAGAACGCGCGGAAGAACGACTGCGTCGCCGTAAGGAAAAGGAAGTCAACCGCAAGACGGCCGTGCGCAAGCTGCGGCTGCCCGGAAAGCTCGCCGACTGCGCTCAGAACACCGCGGAGGGCGCCGAGCTTTTCATCGTCGAAGGTGACTCGGCAGGCGGCTCCGCCAAACAGGCGCGCAACCGCGCCAACCAAGCCATTCTTCCGCTGCGCGGCAAGATTCTAAACGTGGCCAGCGCCGGTCGCGAAAAGCTTGGAGCAAACCAGCAGCTAGCGGATCTAAGCCAGGCGCTCGGCTGCGGAACACGTTCGAAGTACCGCGAGGAAGACCTTCGCTACGAGCGCATTATCGTCATGACCGATGCCGACGTCGATGGTGCTCACATCGCCTCGCTGCTTATCACGTTCTTCTATCAGGAGATGCCGGAACTGGTCCGTGGCGGTCACCTGTTCCTCGCTGTGCCGCCGCTCTACAAGATCACTCAGGGCGCTAAATCCGCCTATGCCCGCGATGACGCACACCGGGCCGAGTTGATGGAGACAGAGTTCAAGGGCAAGGCGAAGGTCGAAATCAGCCGCTTCAAAGGCCTCGGCGAAATGCTGCCGGCACAGCTCAAGGAAACCACCATGGATCCCAGCAAGCGCACGCTGTTGCGGGTGGTGATTGACGAGGTGGATTTCGAGGGAACGCGCACCGCAGTAGACGACCTGATGGGAACGAAGCCGGAGGCCCGCTTCCGTTTCATTCAGGATCGTGCCGCCTTTGCGGAAAACCTCGATATCTAACGCCGCTTAGTCGAGACGTACGGCAATTTCCGTCTTCACCGAGTTGGCGAGGAAGCATAGCTCGTGAGCCTCGTGGTGAAGCTTCTCTTCGATCTCGCGGCTCGGACTGTCGCTGGCATAGGTGACCCGCGGGCGAAGCTCGACGCGGCTCACAATTGTCTTGCCTTGCACGACTTCCATGATGCCCGTCGCGGCGTCGGCATAGCTGTCGACCATGATGCGTTTCTTTGATGCGAGCCACAGGTAGAACAGCATGTGGCAGCTTGACAGCGCCGCAACATAGGCCTCTTCCGGATCCACGTTTTCGGCCACGGCATAAGGCAGCGGTACATTATGCGGCGAGGCGGAAGCAGCGACGACAGCACCACCATCGAAGGACCATTTATGGCCGCGGCTGTAGCGTCCGTCGATGAAGCTTGCCTCACCCCGCTCCCAGGCGACTTCTGCGGAAAACCTCGTCATTGTCATTCTCCCTCGCGCGTCAGGCGCGCTGTTGTCATCTGCAAATGATCCGATAAGGCTTGCAAGGCGGCGGTTTCGTCGCGACGTTCACAGGCCTTGACGATGGCACTATGCTCGGCGTGGAGGACGACGCGCTCGTCGGAGCCCTTCGGCTGCCTCGAGTAGGCTCGGCGCGACTCCCGCCGCAGGTTGTCGATCATGGAAACAAGGCGTTCATTTCTGCAGCGCCCATAGAGCGTCCGATGAAATGCCACGTCCAACTCCTCGAGGACAGCAGGGTCCTCCTCTTCCACCAGGTCCTCGTTGAGGCGCCGCGCTTTGCGTAGGTCGGCGTCGCTGAGCACTGGCAATGACGCGCGTAGCGCCATGCTCTCCAACGCAGTACGGATCTCAGCAAGCTCACGCGCCTGTTCTTCGGTGAAACCGGCTACAGCAAGGCTTCTGTCCAGTCGACGATTGAGCAGGCCGGATGCCAGCAGCCGATCAAGTGCCCGGCGGACCGGCTGGCGACTCACGCCGAATCGTTCGGCCAGAAACTCTTGCTTCAAGACCGTTCCGGGAGTGAGGCTGCCACTCTCAATTTCCCGACGGAGCGCTGTCGCAATTATATCTGGATCCATGGATCCAAAGTAACGTATCAAACGAATTTTGACAACATCGCTACGGGATTCTGTCATACTGATTGCGGACAACGGGCTTAAGGAGCGTAGTGGAGATCGCCGGGATTTCTGACGCGGTGTCGACGGCATAAATCGGTCATTGCGCTTGCGCCCGAGGGATGCATGGCCCATATCCATAGTCAAAATAGGGGGAAAAGAACGACGTGAGCCTTCCGAACAACAATATCCAGCGAGAGTCGCGATGGCTCGGCCCTTCAGGCCCTGCCCGCACGCCTCTAATTCCCTCGATCTCTGCAGCGCGCTGGCTGCTGGTTCTCGTTGTCGCGGCTGGCGTCTACTTCTTCTACGGCTTTGCTGTTCCAGTGCTGGCCGCGCTTGTCATTGGTTTTGCAAGCTGGCCGCTTTATCGCCGGTTGCTCGAGCGTGTCAGCGGAAACACGACAATCGCCGCCACTATCGCGATTGTCCTGATCGTCACATTCCTCGTCTTGCCGATCGTTTTCGCCGTGACCTACACCACAGGAGAGGTGCGTGAATGGGTCGCCTGGGCTGTGCATGCAAACAGATCGGGCGCTCCAACGCCACAGTGGATTATCGCCCTGCCCTTCGCCGGTCCTTACCTCGATGAGCTATGGACCAAATATATTGGCAGCCCCGGTTCGATGGGTGAGGTCATCCAGGCCGTCAGCGGAGCCAATATCGGTAACATTTATCGGGCGATTCTGGCGGCAGGCGGCGGCGCCTTCCATCTACTGCTGACTCTGCTTTTCATGCTGATCGCGTTGTTCTTCGTCTATCGTGACGGTTCCGCGTTCTCACGTCAGATCGACATGCTGGGCGAGCGCATCCTCCCGAACCGGTGGGAGCGGATTTCCCGCGTCGTCCCGGCAACTATCAGTTCGACGGTCATGGGCATGACGCTGATTGCGATCG
This sequence comes from Rhizobium sp. BK181, assembly GCF_014193305.1. Lineage (NCBI taxonomy): Bacteria > Pseudomonadati > Pseudomonadota > Alphaproteobacteria > Hyphomicrobiales > Rhizobiaceae > Rhizobium > Rhizobium sp. BK181. Next base: position 58,828 of record NZ_JACHZA010000013.1, on the reverse strand, counting down.
GCGAAGGCATCGTGCTTGGCGTCGCGTACTGGATCGCAGGTGTCCCCTCGCCCGTGACGCTGGGTGTCCTGACCGGCATCATGGCCTTGATACCGGGCGGCGCGCCGCTCTCGTTTACCCTGGTGTCGGTCTATCTGCTGGCCAGCGGCTCGCACATTGCCGGTGTCGGTCTCTTCGTTTGGGGAACGGTCGAACTCTTCATTGTCGACAAGACGCTGCGTCCGAAGCTCGTCGGCGGTCCGATCAAGCTGCCATTCCTGCCGACGTTCTTCGGCCTCGTCGGTGGTGTGAAGACCATGGGTTTTCTCGGCCTTTTCATCGGGCCGGTGCTGATGGCGCTCATCGTCGCGATCTGGCGTGAGTGGATGCACGAGGTGCGCAACGCCGAAAGCGGTCCACAAGTCATGATCGACGAACAGGCGCCTCCCACATCCCGCGCGGCTGAATGATCAGGCCAGTTGTTTTTCCATGAACAGGCTAAGCGGATCTGGAAGATAGCTGCCGAATGGCTCGATTTGGACATAGCCGTATTTGCGGTAAAGAGCGATTGCTTCCGGCTGGTAGATGCCGGTTTCGAGCCTGACGGCCCGGAGGCTCTTTTCTACCGCTATCGCCTCGAGCGCGTTCATGAGTTTGCTCGCCACCTTTAGGCCGCGCGCCTTGGGGTCGACGAACATGCGTTTGATTTCTGCGGTCCCGTCACCCGCCTCCACCAGCGCGGAACAGCCAACGATCGCGCCGTCGTGGCGGGCGACGAAGAAGCTGACCGTCGGCTTCTCCAAAGACGAGACATCGACGAGGTGATTGCTTTCCGGCGGATAAAGCGACTGCGCATAGGCGTCGGACATGTCGAGCAGGCGGAGCACGCCTTCCTGACGAGGTGGTTCCAGAGCAATCGAAAGGGACACGGGATTTTCCTATTTTCGGCGCGCCCTGCATGACGAAAAGTTAATGCGGTGCGCCTTCATTCTGTTGGAATTTCAGCATCTAACGGGCGGAGTTTCAATATTCAAAAGGCAATACTATGCAAGCGATACTGGTTGCAATGACGATCTTGGGCTGCAATGACTCAGTCACGCAATGCAACTACATCGCGACTGTCGGGGAGCAATGGCAGACGGTGGCCATGTGCGACGCCGACTCCGAGAGGCAGCTCAAGCACTATACGAATGTCAGCTACCCGACCGTCATTGCCGTCTGCGAGCCATCGAAGCCCTCCACACCACCGGAAGTGCCGAAGACCGTGGTGGAGAACGCCCCAACACCGTCCACTCCGGTCGAAACGCAAGGTAGGCTGTCGGTCTTCGCTGATCGGGTCGCAGATCAGGTGCGTGCGCATCTGCCGTCGGGCGGTGATATGAAGGCAGCGCTGGCTTCGCCTGTCCATTTCGTTTCGGGAAGCTATTCGTGGGTCGCGAAGCGTCTTAGCTACTAAGCTGCGGCGAGAGCGGTCACCTGCGCGTAAGCGCGCGCACGCTGCCGCTGCTCCGCAATATGCAGCCTCTCTACCATCTCGAGCAGCTCTTGGACGGCACCGTGCGCTGTATGCCCGCGGAACTTCCGGAGCAGGCTGCCGCAGACGTCGCCGAGCATGGTCGCGGAGAGGTTTTTCGATGCTTCCCGCCACAGCAGCGTTGCTTCGACGAAGATCACGCTGATCTCGCGGGCAAGCCCGGCCGATTCGTATAGGGCGCGCACTGCATGCATGCGTCCGGTGGCAAGGATGGAACGCACGCGACGTTCTTCACATCCCGTAAGATTGACGATCGCGCAGGCGAAGAACTCCACTTTCCCGGAGCAGAGCGCATGCATTAGGAACGATGCCGTCAGGTGGCCGCTCGCTCGCAAGTGTTCGACCAGGTCCGAAATTTCGTGCGACGTAATCTCGCCTGCGATCGACACAATGGCGGCTTCATTGGCTTCCCTGCTGATTCGGTGCAGCCGGCTCGCTTCGATCGTCGCCTGCGCCAGTGGCAGATTGACGAGAGCGATGCTGACATGCTGGGCAAGCAACTGGCGTGCGTCTGCCGGCAGATCTCCGCGATCCAGGAGCAGGTTGCGGACTTCGCAGTGGTGGCCGAGGCGATCAGCAACCCTTTTCAGGGAGCAAGGTGCGATCACTGCTCCTTCGTTTTCCAAAAGGCACAGGACGGCTTCTTCTTCGCCGATCTCGCAAAGCGCAGCGGCAACCGGCCGTGAGATCATGCCGCGGGCCGCGATCAGCATACGCGTGATCTCGCTGCCGCCGGCTGCGAGATCAACAAGATCCGCATCCGACAACAAGGGAGAGCATGTGACGGCGTGCGAGGCAATCTCCGGCTGGTCTGCTGCCAGCGAAAGAATAACGGCACGTGGCGCGTCCGGAGACCATGAGATCGCCTCGGCCAGCGCCAGCCTCACCTTGGGGGACGGGTCGTCAAGCAGGAAAGTCATCGCCATCTCGGCCGCGGCGCGCTCTTCGGCGGCCATCTCGGACTGCAGGTAGGCCCTGCCGAGGGCATTTGCCGCGCGGGCCCTGTCTCCGGCTTTGGCGGTTTCCACCCAACGAAGAAATGCTTCTACGATCACCCGTGTGCCCCATGCCCGAATGCGATTCGATCGCACTCCAATCAGTAGGACTACGGTATGCTCAAAAAGTTTATGATTGGTTCACTATGTTCGTTAAGGTCTGGGCTGTGGCCGGAGCATTTCGAACACGTCGCTGCCTTCGCTGTAGTCCATATAGCCCATGCGCGCGACCGGCCTAGCGAGCGCCATGTCGAGGCGGCCGTCGCGGATGATCGTTTCATCGACGTGTATGCCCAGGACTTGACCAAAGACCACCACGTTCTCGGATTCTTCGCCGGCGAGTGATTTTGGCACGAGGATTTCGGTAACCTTGCATTCCAGTACGGCAAAGGCTTCCGCGACGTAGGGTGCGTCGACAAGCTCGCCCTTCCTTGCCGTCAGGCCGGCCAGCGCAAACTCGTCGACTTCGTACTCCACGGCCGCTGATGAAACATTCATCTTCTCCAGCAAGCTTCGGCTGACAAAGTTGCAGGTGAACTCGCCGGTTTCGGCAGCATTGCGCTGGCTGTGCTTGCGACCGGCAGAGGAGAACATCACAAGCTTTGGGCGGTCGGAAACCGCGTTGAAAAAGGAATACGGCGCGAGGTTGATCGAGCCATCCCTTCCCTTGCTGCCGATCCAGCCGATGGGGCGAGGTGCGACGATCGCCTTGAACGGGTCGTGCGCCAAGCCGTGCCGGTTGGTATCGGTGGTATAGAACATCAGGCCTCTCCGCCGACCCAGGTGACCGTCTCTGTTAGTTCCGGGCGCGGACGCTCGACGGCGGGAAATGTCGTCGATCCCATGTGAATGAAGCCGGCGATCTTTTCGCCGGAGTTTACGCCAAGCAATCCATAGGCACGCTCGTCGTAGGCGAACCACTCGGTCAGCCAGTTGGCGACCCATCCATGGGCGTTCGCGGCGAAGATGATGTTGAGGCAGACTGCGCCGGCAGACATCAGCTGCTCCCACTCCGGAATCTTGATATGCGGCCCGGCCTTGCTGACGACAGCGACGACCACGGGCGCACGGGTGAAACGGGTACGCTCCACCTGAATCATTTCCTCTGAAAGGTCAGGCTTGGCCGCAAGAGCGAGCTTCAGCAGTTCCTGGCCGATCCGGGCACGCTCTTCGCCGCGATAGACGATGAAACGCCAAGGTGCCAGCTTGCCGTGATCGGGCACGCGCGAGGCCAGACGCAAAATCTCCTCTATCTCGGTCTTGTCAGGTCCGGGCTCGGACATCTGGAACGCAGGGATAGAACGGCGCACGCCGAGATAGTCGATCAGCTTGATATCCGATTTCATGCGGGAGAGACTTCCATTTTCATGACAGCATTGGGGATGGGTCTTGAATTTGCCATCGCGTTGGTCTTGAAGTGGCCTCTGTGATTTCAGATGTCAATTGGTTCGCACGACACATGGTTGGCATTTCGCCATTTGCACGCACAAGCCTCGCCTTCGTTTTCGCTGCCCTGCTGCCGTTGAGCGGCCAGGCGCAGGAGGCCTTCCAGACCTTCAAGCAACTCGACACGACGGCAAAGATGCCGAAGCTGAACGCCTTCATTGCTCCGGGCACGGCGCCGCAGGGCTCGAAGCTGCGCGAGGTCGCCCTTGAGGCAAAGCTGACGGCCAATGGTGATGCGGTCCAAGACGGTCTGTCCTGGTACGTGTTCAGCCCCATGGCCGGCTCCGACGGCAAACTCCCCCTGATCGCATCGTCGCAGGGCGGCTCCGCGGACTTCCAGCTCGCGCCGGGAGACTATTTCGTCAACGTCTCCTTCGGCCGCGCCGGCGTCACCCGCAAACTCACGGTTCCCGAAGACGGGACGGTCGGCAAGCAGACGATGGTGCTGGAGGCAGGCGGATTGCTTCTGAACGCGGTGTCGGGCTCCGATGTCCGCATCCGACCGGATCAACTCAGTTTCTCCATCTATTCTGCCGAGGTGCGTGAAGACGGCGAGCGGGGCCTCGTCATGGCCGACGTGCCCCCCAACACCGTGGTTCGCCTGAATGCGGGCACGTACCACATTATTTCAGAATACGGTGAAACGAACGCCTCGATCCGAGCCGACATTCAGGTGGAGGCGGGCAAGCTCACCGAAGCCACGATCCAGCATAAGGCGGCGCAGATCACCTTCAAGCTGGTGTCGGAAGCGGGAGGCGAGGCGATCGCCGATACCGCCTGGTCGATCCTGACGGCCGCCGGCGACAGCGTCGGTGAAAGTGTCAGCGCCTTCCCGACCATGGTGCTTGCCGAAGGTGAATACTCCGCCGTTGCGCGAAACAAGGATAAGATCTACCAGCGCGATTTCAAGGTCGAGGCCGGCAAGAATACTGACATCGAAGTGCTCATGAAGGATGTCCAGCCTGAAGCACCCACCGCAGCCGCAAGAACGGTCCAACTCCAGGCTGACCCGCAGCCGGGACAAGCCTCTTCCGGGCCCCAGCCCCTTCCCTCCTACGACCAGTTGCAGGGCGCAACCGGCGGCGCTGATGCCGACTGATTGATCGGTCGGATGACCGTCAGGTGATCTTTCGCATCTTCGCGGGGCGCCAATACGGCGATCCCGTCACCGATGCCGAAGGGATGGTTGGCAACGATCACGATCGGGTCTTTAGGAATGTCGTTGATCGGCCAGTTGCCGCTGATGTTGAGTTGGACGTCGATGAAATCCAGCATCTTTCCGAACACGCGATCGCTCTTGCCGACGATGTCGGTACGCCAGAGGTTGTACAGCCTGACGTCGCGATCATTCCCGCAGGATAGTTGTTCAAAGCGCAAATCCGCGTCGGGAATATCCCCTCCTCATCAATGCGATGGCTATATCGCGGATACGTGACATACTTCTGACGGCGCCTGTGGGCGCCGTCAGATGCGTATCAACTAGGCCGCCTTCGCCTTTTTGGCTTCGGCCTTGCGACGGATATCCGGCGGTGTTGCTTCGAGCCCCAGGCTTGCGATCGCTTCGTCAAGCGACATCGAGGTTTGCTCCTGGCTGCCGAGGCGACGAATGTTGACCGTGCGCTCTTCCGCTTCCTTCTTGCCGCAGACGATGATGACGGGAACTTTCGTAACGGAATGCTCGCGGATCTTGTAGTTGATCTTCTCGTTACGGAAGTCGGTTTCGACCGCCAGCCCGGCGTCGCGCAGGGCTGCCGCAACTTCGGCGCCGTAGCCATCTGCCTCCGACGTGATCGTTGCGACGACGACCTGTTGCGGCGATACCCACAGCGGCAGGTGTCCTGCGAAATTCTCGATCAGGATGCCGAGAAAGCGTTCCATCGAGCCGCAGATGGCGCGGTGGATCATCACCGGCTGCGTCTTTTCGGAGTTGCTGTCGATGTAGAAGGCGCCGAAGCGTTCCGGTAGGTTGAAATCGACCTGCGTCGTGCCGCATTGCCATTCACGGCCGATGGCGTCCTTCAGTGTATATTCGAACTTCGGACCGTAGAATGCGCCCTCACCCGGCAGGATGCCGGTCTTGATGTTGTTCGACTGCTGCTGGATCGTCTCCAGCACCTCGGTCATCACGCTTTCGGCGCGATCCCAAAGGTCGTCTGAGCCGACGCGCTTTTCCGGGCGCGTTGAAAGCTTGATGGTGATCTCGTCGAAGCCGAAGTCCTTGTAGACCGAGAGGATCAGGTCGTTGATCTTCAGGCACTCGGCCGCCATCTGCTCGTCGGTGCAGAAGATGTGCGCATCGTCCTGCGTGAAGCCGCGCACGCGCATCAACCCGTGGAGCGCGCCTGACGGCTCGTAGCGATGCACGGTGCCGAATTCCGCAAGGCGGATCGGCAGTTCACGGTAGGATTTCAAGCCATGCTTGAAGATCTGCACGTGGCCGGGGCAGTTCATCGGCTTCAGCGCGAAGACACGGTCGTCATCGGTGTCGTCGCCGGCAACCGTGACCTTGAACATGTTGTCGCGGTACCAGCCCCAGTGGCCGGAGGTTTCCCACAGCGACTTGTCGAGCACCTGCGGCGCGTTGACCTCTTGGTAGTCTTCGGCGAGGCGGCGGCGCATATAGGCAACCAGCGTCTGGAACATGCGCCAGCCCTTGCCGTGCCAAAAGACAACGCCCGGACCTTCTTCCTGGAAGTGGAAGAGATCCATTTCGCGGCCGAGGCGACGATGATCGCGCTTTTCGGCTTCCGCAAGCACGTGCAGGTAATTGTCGAGATCAACCTGCTCGGCGAATGCCGTGCCGTAGATGCGGGTCAACATCGGATTGTTACTGTCGCCACGCCAATAGGCGCCGGCGACCTTCATCAGCTTGAACGCCGTGCCGATCTGACCGGTGGACGCCATATGCGGTCCGCGGCAAAGGTCGAACCAGTCGCCCTGGTAATAGATCTTCAGATCCTGGCCGGCGGGAATCGCGTCTACGAGTTCGACCTTGTAGCTTTCGCCCTTGGCTGCGAAAACTTCCTTGGCCTTCTCGCGCGACCAGACTTGCTTGGTGAACGGCGCGTTGCGAGCGATGATTTCCTTCATCTTCTTTTCGATCTTGGGCAGATCGTCCGGCGTGAAGGGCTCGTTCTTGGCGAAGTCGTAGTAGAAACCGTTCTCGATAACAGGACCGATCGTGACCTGCGTGCCGGGCCAGAGTTCCTGTACGGCTTCCGCCATCACGTGGGCTGCGTCATGCCGGATCAATTCCAGCGCGCGGCCGTCGGTGCGGGTGATGATTTCAATTGTGCCTGCCGTCACCGGGTCGGAAAGATCGCGGACCTGACCATCGATGGCGATCGCGACGGCCTTCTTGGCAAGGGACTTGGAAATGGATTCGGCGACATCCTTGCCGGTTGCGCCAGCATCGTAGCTGCGCACGGAACAGTCGGGAAATGTCAGGGAAACGGATTGGGACATTTAGAATTCTCCTTGTCCAGTCCCGCCAACGAATGCGGGTGGTTGCAATGAAGCGCTTCGTCCGTACGAATGCGCCGCCGCCTGATACCGAGATTTGCTGCTTGAGTAAAGAAAAAGCCGGCTTAGCCGATCATTTCAGCCAGGCCACGAACCGTATTCCAGTTTCGCAACGTGCCGACGCCCATGCGCTTGGTCGTCAACGCCGAAAGCAACTTCCATTGGCTCGGCTTGTCGGCAAAATCGATCCAAAGATCGCCGCCAGTGAGCGCCATACGTTGCGTCGGATCGGCATAAGGGCGAAGCGTCGCCATGGCAGCCGCTGGTAGTGGCTTGCGCATCACGCGCACGATCACTTGGCTGCCCTCACCGTCCAGGAACGGATTGGACTTCGCGAGCTTCTGCCAGTCGGTGCCCTTGCGCACGATGATATCGACCGGTTTGCCGAACCGTGCTCTGAAGGCTGCCTCGAGAGTGGCCTCCATATCGACGAGCGCCACGGCTTCGGCCTCGAAGACGATGTTGCCGGTGGAGACCAGGGTCCGCGGATTTCGGTATCCGATGTCCGTTGCCATGTCGCGAAGGTCTGACATCACGACGCGTCTTCCGGGCGCAAGCACGATGCTGTGCAATAGCGCCACGTAAATCATGCCTTCCGGAACTCCCTGCCGTCCTCGGGAAGATCGTCAAGAATATCCTTGAGGGTGACATCGTGGCCGTGACGAAAGGCCCAAAATACGCGTTGCCTCATCCCTCGGCCGCCTTACGGCCAAGCGCGAGATAGCGCCAGGGCGTCCACCAATGGAAGCGCTCGCCGAGCTGCTCGGGAACCGGGTCGAGCCCGCTCGTGCCACCCGGCCCGCAACGGGCGACACGAAACAGCGTCATCCAGCCGCCACTCCACAGTCCATGGCGCGCTACCGCCTCATAGCCGTATTCAGAGCAGGTCGGGATGTGGCGGCATGAATTGCCGATAAAACCGGACAGGGTCAGTTGATAAGCGCGAATGAAACCCATCCCGAGCACCCTGCCTGGGGTCTTGTGAAACGGGCCGGCGTAATTGCGGGAATAGGAACGCGAGGCTGTGCGGGGAGCAGCAGCGCCCCCCTCGTCTTCATCATCGCGATTGATCGAACAGAATTCACACATCGGTGGTGTTGCTCACGCTTCGATGGTTTCAGCGCGCTTGGCCTCAATCTGGCCGATCGCATCGACGACGGCGTCGAAGGTCAGCATCGTCGAGGCATGTCGCGCCTTGTAATCCTTCACCGGGCGGAGATAGCGCATGTCCTCGAACCGGCCTTCCGGCCCCTCGCCGTCCGCCTTCAGCATCGCCAGCATGTCCGCGCGCGCCTTGCGTAGTTCCGTCGTATTGGCGCCGATGACATGGCGGGCCATGATTGAGGAGGACGCTTGGCCGAGTGCGCAGGCTTTGACGTCGTGGGCAAAACCGCTCACGGTATCGCCATCCATCTTCAGCCAAATCTTGACCTTGGAACCGCAAAGCTTGGAGTGCGCCTGGGCGCTGGCGTCGGCATCCGGTAGATTGCCGATCAGCGGAATATTGCCCGCAAATTCGAGAATTTTGCTGTTGTAGATGTCGTCCATCGTGGATTCCGCTCCAGAATTCATGCGGATCGGCGCCTCAAAGCTCATTGTAGCACAAAAGAAAAACACAGCGTGTCGTGCCGGGAGACTTACATACAGATGCCGTTTTCCTATATGTATGTCGGTCGAAGGCCAGAAAAATGCAATGGCCTCGGCTAAGTTTGATTGGGAAACCGTGCCGGAAGGGCCGCAAACCAAGCCCTGAAAGCCCCGGAGCCTGCCAAAGGTGCATGAATTCCCTTGAGTGGAATTGCCAGTGGCTAGTCCGAAAGACGATCCGTAAAGCGGATCAGGAGACTGTTACATATGGACGCCATCATCAAGAATTTTCCGCAGACCCCCGCCGATCTCGATGCCGATCGGCCCAGCCAGAAAGAGGCTGAGGACGCCGTTCGCACGCTCCTGCGTTGGGCAGGTGACGATCCATCGCGTGAAGGTTTGCTCGACACACCGTCGCGTGTGGCCAAAGCCTATCGTGAGCTGTTTGCCGGCTATGATATGGACCCTGAAGACGTGCTTGGCCGCACCTTCGAAGAAGTTGCCGGCTACGACGACATGGTTCTGGTGAAGGACATTCCGTTCTTCTCGCACTGCGAACACCATATGGTGCCCATCATTGGCAAGGCGCATGTCGCCTACATGCCGGACGGCAAGGTGCTCGGCCTTTCGAAGATCGCCCGTGTCGTTGAGATCTACGGCCGTCGCCTGCAAACGCAGGAAACCATGACCGCCCAAATCGCAAAAGCGATCGATGAAACGCTCGCTCCGCGCGGTGTTGCAGTGATGATCGAAGCAGAACATATGTGCATGGCCATGCGCGGTGTGCAAAAGCAGGGCTCCACCACATTGACGACAACATTTACCGGAACGTTTAAAACTGAGCCGGCTGATCAAGCCCGATTCATGTCTATGGTCCGGAGCCGCTGAATACGGCTTCATCTAAGAAAGCCGCGATGATGCCCTTTGCGTTCAATGCACCGTCCGACGATAAATCAGAACTCGAGGACGCCGGCGACTTCACGCCGCGGTTCGATGATCGCGGCCTGATCACCGCGATCGTCACCGACGCCACCGATGGCGAGTTGCTGATGGTGGCGCATATGAATGCGCAGGCCCTCGCCCTGACCATCCAGACCGGCAAAGCGCATTACTTCAGCCGCTCGCGTGGCAAGCTCTGGATCAAGGGCGAGACGTCTGGGAACACCCAGATGGTCAAGGAAATCCGTACGGATTGCGATCAGGATGCCATCTGGCTGAAGGTTGAGGTCGCTGGCCATGACGCGACCTGTCACACTGGCCGGCGGTCGTGTTTCTATAGGACCGTGAACCTCGAAGACGGAAAGCCGATGCTCGAAATCGTCGACGACGAGCTCCAGTTCGACCCGACCGAAGTCTATGGAAAAGAGACATAAAAGCAGGCAATTGCCTCTTATTGGGCCAAAATCTACGCCTATATACGAATTGGAAAGGGACGCGGGACACTAATATAGTTCGTTTTTAATTGTTTGCCGGGAGGGAGACGAGCAATGCTGAATTGGGGTTTGTACCGCCAAAGCTCCGAAGCGGGCGCGTCCAATGCCAGCAGCCCGACCGCGCCAGACATGAATACTCCTCTCGCTCCTGCTCCCGCACCTGCCCCAAAGAGAACAAAGCTTGCCCTTGCATTGGGCGGAGGCGCCGCGCGCGGCTGGGCCCATATAGGTGTCCTGCGCGCCCTCGATGAGGAAGGTATCGAGATCGGCATGGTTGCCGGAACGTCCATCGGTGCCCTGGTTGGCGGCTGCTATCTCGCCGGCAAACTCGATGAGCTGGAAGCGTTCGCCCGTTCGCTGACGATGCGCCGGATTGCCAGCCTGCTTGACCTGACCATCGGCGGCAGCGGCTTGTTCGGCGGCATGAGGCTGACGAAGCGGATGCAGGAGCATCTGGAGGGGCTGAATGTCGAAGATCTGGACCGGCCGTTCGTCGCCGTTGCCGCTGAAGTCAACACCGGCCACGAGGTCTGGATTGCCAATGGTTCGTTGATCACGGCGCTTCGCGCCTCCTATGCACTACCGGGTATTTTCGAGCCAGTTCGCAGCAACCAACGAACGCTCGTCGACGGTGCGTTGGTCAATCCGGTACCCGTTTCGGTATGCCGCGCTTACGAGCAGCCGCTTGTGGTCGCCGTCAACCTGAACTACGATCTCTACGGTCGATCGGCGGTCGTCAGACACAACGCCACGCTCTCGCCGTCCGAGGTCCAGCGGCGCGAAGAGGCGCCTTACGCCAAGCTCGGCATGACCGGCGTAATGGTGCAGGCCTTTAACATCATCCAGGACAGGATTGCGCGGGCCCGCTTGGCGGGCGACCCGCCGGATATATCGATTCAGCCGCGCCTTGGCGATATCGGTCTCTCGGAATTCCATCGCGCCGGCGAAGCCATCGAACGCGGCTACCAGGAAGCCAAGCTGAGGCTTCCCGAATTGAAACGGATGCAGGAACTATTCGCCGGCTCCCTGTAGGGGCCGGCGATGCGTTCAACCGGCAATGTAGGCCTTGATCTGCTCGGATTCCAGTTCGACCTCCGCGATGCGTGTCTTCACGACGTCACCAATCGAGATGATACCGACGAGCTTGCCGTTGGTTTCAACGGGAACGTGACGGAAGCGGCGGCTTGTCATTAGCCCCATCAAGTCGTTCACGGTCGAATCTTCATGGCACCGATAAACCTTTGCGGTCATCAACGATGCAACCGGCTGATCGAGACAGGCTGCTCCCGCCTTAGCGATCGCGTGAACCACGTCGCGCTCGGTAAAAATCCCGGAAATCTTGTTTTCCATCCCGACGATGACGATAGCGCCAATCTTCTTCTTGCTGAGAATCACGGCAGCTTCGGAAACGGTTGTATGCGGACCGGCGGTCACCACATCCCTGCCCTTTGCGTCGAGTATGGCTTTGACTGTATTGGACATTTTGAACCTCCTATGTCGAAAGTGAAGCACTTCTACTGATCACAGGCATCCGCAGCGGTTTACTCCTCCCATCGCGGATCAGTTCGAATGGTGCACTCCAACTCTCAAGATTGCAATATATCCGATGTCTCTGAAATTGTCGGTTTCTCGGGCGGTTCCCGGTCAAAAAGACCGAAGAGAGCGAAGCCAAAAATGAACCCTCCGATGTGAGCGTCCCAGGCGATTGCCTGCGATCCGTCACCGATCAGCGGGACGCCGACCGCAATCAGCAGGTTGCCGACGAACCAAAAGAGAATGAATGCAACGACCGTGCGGCTGCGAAACGCGTCGCGTATCGAAAGACGTGTATTGAGATGCGCTGGCGGGGCGATCCGCCGTTCGGGTGGGAAAGCGAAGCGGCAGGCAGCGCCCATTAGGCCAGACACGACCCCGGACGCGCCGATCAGCAGCGTAGCCGCGCCCCAATTTAGGACGGCATGGAGAGCGGCTGACGCGATCGCCGATAGCACCCAGAAAACAATGAAACGAGACGTACCAATTCGCCGCGCTACCGGTGTGCCGAAGGCCATGAGCCATAGTCCGTTGAAAACGATGTGCTCGATGCTGCCGTGAAGGAGCGAATAGGTGATCGGCGTCCAGAAAAGCTGAGGTCCCTGCTCGGACAACGGCGTGATGTAGCGCAACGGAATGAACCCGAAATTGAAGAACAGCCAGTCGAGACCACCGCCGGACAGAAGAAGTGATTGAACAGCGTAAATCAGCCCCAGGAGCGCAAGCGCTGTGAGCACCGGACCGGGAAGATTGAAGATCGGTGCCGGCGGCGGTGTTGCCGGGGGCTCCATCGCCGCTTGCGGCTCGACCGAGTGCTCGTTCATCTTCGTCCTCGCTTGAATTGCGGCACAGCCTTACAGGACGGCAAGTCAAAAAAAAAGCCGTCCGGCAAAGACCGGACGGCCCTCGAGCGTTCCGAGAATGCCTCGGCGCCCGACAGTCTGTGCTGAACTTCCCGAAGACAGGAAGCGATGGGCAAACACTGCCATGGGACAGCTCCACGCTCAATCGAAACCCTTCTTTAACCTTAACTGCTGCGAGTTGGCATGAATTACGCACCGCGTCCCAGTACAAGGCCATGACGGCCGTATTCTGATTTGAAATGAAACAGCCGGTGCCACAATGCGTATCAAAACAACGATCGACCTATTCGAATATTGGAATCGCATCCGCGGTCGTGACTTGGCGCCACTGCGGTCGCAGGTTGAACCGACGGATTTGCGACAGATTCTTTCAAGTGTGTTCCTGCTCGAAGCCAGCGAAACGGGACGGATCGCATTCCGTCTTGCCGGAACGCGCATCTGCGACCTCTTTGGACGTGATCTCGGAGGGACCGCGTTTTCAGACCTCTGGACGCATGGGAGTGACGATATCGAGCATATTGCTGCTGGCGTTATGGCGCACGCAATCCCCACGCTGATCAACGCCACAGGTTTCACCACGGCCGGCCATAGTGCCTGCTTTGAAATAATCCTGCTGCCACTGCGCTCCGAGGGCGCCGAATGCGATAAGCTGTTGGGCGCGATCGCTCCCGCGGTCGCGGCAACGTGGCTGGAAGTCGTGCCGTTGCAGTTCCTTGCTCTTGATCGCAGCCGATTGATGCACGAGCGGCTCGGCAACGAGGACGAGCGTGATGAAACGGAGTTTGACGATGAGCGTCCGCAGTTCCCGCGTCCGCCATCGATTGCCGATACGATGCGCCGCGTCATGTCGGGCCTATTTGCTGAGCCCGACACACCCGCCGTCTCGATTCGACACAACCGATTGGGTGCATAGGGGACGAACCTGAACAACCTTCTGTTAAGGGATTGCGGGTAAAGATCGGCTGGTAGTATTTCATGAAGAAGCCCTTTGATGCACGCGTTCCAGCAAGTTCAAACTCAACGGACTGCGCCTCGCCTCGAACAAGGTGCCTTTCAACGCGTGCCCATCAATATGCAGGGCCGGCTGATGCTGGCGAACTACGAGGAGTATGAGTGCCTCGTGGTCGACATGTCGCCGGGCGATATGTATGTGACTTGCCAGGGACGTCCCCGTGCTAACGAGCGTGTCGTTGCTTACATCGATCACCTGGGTCGCGTCGAAGGCTATGTGCAGACGGTTGATGGTCGCGGTTTCTCGATGTCGATCCATGCAACCGAACGCAAGCGCGAGAAACTTGCGGCGCAACTCACCTGGCTGGCCAATAAGCACGAACTCGGCCTTCCCGAGGACCGTCGTCACGACCGCCTGACGCCGCGCGAGACCAAAACCGAGATCACCTTGGAAGACGGTGCGCGTTACGAATGCCGAATTATGGACTTGTCGCTCTCGGGCGCCGCAGTCGATCTCGACGTCCGTCCGCCGATCGGCACCCCGCTCCGCCTCGGCAATATGCGTGGCCGCGTTGTCCGCCATTTCGTGGAAGGGGTCGCGATCGAGTTTCTGTCGCTTCAGTCGCGGGAAACGCTTCGCGAATTTCTCTGATCGCCGTCACAGGCGCGTCGTGCATGGGGCTACCGAATTGGGTGGCGCATGACGATTCTCTATCCTGAAATAGAGCCTTACGAGCACGGCTTTCTCGATATGGGCGCCGGGCAGCAACTCTATTGGGAGGCTTGCGGCAATCCGGATGGAGCTCTCGCTCTCTACCTGCACGGCGGCCCTGGCTCCGGTTGCTCGACATCCGCTCGCCGCTATTTTTGATCCTTCGGTCTACCGGATCATCCTCTTCGATCAGCGCAATTGCGGCCGAAGCCTCCCGAATGCCGCCGATATGGCAGATACGTTCGTGACAGCATGGGAACTGTCGAGGGCTTGGCCGGAGAGTCGGCTCGTTATCGCAGAAGATGCCGCGCATTCGGTGTCGTAAGACAGTTTGGCGCGTGCGATCATCGATGCGACTGACGTTTTTCGCGAAACTCCTCAAAAAATAATTTGCTTCCCAACTCGCAACTGGCGGCCAATTTGCCGATTTCCAAGCCGTTTTGGTGGTCTCAGCCGAGACGCGTGCCAGTGCCGCCGCTAATGCGGATGGTAAACAAAGGTTTCCCGAAGTTCGGGATTGGGCTGCCGCGTTAACAACTTGTCCCAATATGCGCCCTTAGACCGCCCGACATCTTTTCGAGAAACCGACAATTTGAATCAAAATTGGCGCGAATGTCCTTCAAACTTTAGCGGCATTTGATCTTGTTTTTAGTCGATTTCTCCGCGTGTTTGAATCAACTAAGCCTTTAATTTAACTGCGTAATTTTGCGCAGGGTAAAAACGTCTGTGTCAAGTTCTCCTCACAACGGGGAGACAATAAATGACGGTAACAACTTTCATCAAAGGCGGTCTGGTCGCTGCTGCGATGCTGATCGCGACGGTGGGTTCGGGACAAGCGAGCTCCCTAAACATGACGGTTGTCGGCAACGCGAGCCCGCCGATCGGCGCCTATCAATTCTGCAAGGAACTGCCCGCCGATTGTGCGAACGCGGCCGGCGATCAAGGCGAGCTCCTTCTGACGGAAGAGCGCTGGAAGACCATTCTCAAGGTAAACTACCAGGTCAATTCGTCGATCTCGCCGTTGACCGACAAGGAAATCTACGGGGTCGAGGAGCGCTGGGCCTATCCTCGTTCGGTTGGTGATTGTGAGGACTATGCGCTGCTGAAGCGCAAGATGTTGATCGATGCCGGCTTCTCGCCTTCCGATTTGCTGATGACCGTCGTCCTGCAGCCAAGTGGCGAAGGCCATGCAGTGCTGACCGTCCGCACGGATCGTGGCGATTTCATCCTCGATAACATGCGAAACAAGGTCATGCTTTGGGCAGACACCGAATACACCTACCTCAAGCGCCAGTCCGCCGACGATCCGGCCCGTTGGGTCAAGCTGCAGGACGGCCGCGCCGTGGCAGTCGGCAGCGTCAAGTAAACGCCACATCGCCGGATTGCCGGCCACACCCCATGCGGCCCCGGTCGTCCCCGCATCCCCGTCCCTGACCGGCGCTGTAGAGCCGCTCCCGCTGTCCCGGGAGCGGTTCTTTTTTGCTGCGTCCAAATGGGCCATTTAATTGTTCGTTAACTGTGGCTGCCGGATCATAGGCAAAATCACCATAGGCACCGACGGCTCCTGTTTTTATCGCGGCGGTCTGACATCCGAAAGCCGCCATGAGCTACCCAGTGCATCGTGCCCACGAGGTCGAGGAATCTCCTCTCCTGTCGACCAGATTCATCGTCCGCGTTACGGTCGCTATTGCCTGCCTTGCAGCATTGACGCTCGTCATCAGTTTCGGGGGGCGCTGGTTCGGCGCCCGTATATCACTCGCCGGCAACACGGACTCAACGGCTCCGATAACTTTGACGATCGGCCGCGATACGCTTCGACTGCCGGAAAACACATTGCGCTTTCCCAGCCAGCGACGCGACGGCCTCTCCGAGCGCGCGGACCTCTACCTCACCTGGCCTGAAATGCAGGGCTACAGCAAGGAGCATCGCGAGCGCTTCGATGATATTGCCCAGTCGTCGGGCCTCATTTTCCTACAGATCGCGCAAAGCACGATGTCCAAGGACATGTCGGGGCGCCTGGAACCGATCTACTCGCACCTGATCGAGGGCGAGAGCGTGCCCTTTGCCAATGGAATGACGCTACATCACTTGCGAGGTGACGCTGGTTACGCGGACGAGGTTCTGTTGACGGCGCCAAGTGCCGATGCCCCCGCCTATGTCGTGCGCTGCGCCTTGCCGTTGACGCCGCAGACGGCCAGCAGCGGCGATTGCCAGCGCGACATCAGAGTCGGTCGCGATTTAACTGTGCTTTATCGGTTCTCGAGCGCGCATCTGCCTGATTGGGACCATATTGATGCCGCTATTCGCCACTTTGTGGAGGCTCGACTTGTGAACGCTTCTGCGACAGGTCGCTAGAATGATCCGATGCGGCGAAACAAACGATTAATCATAAACGGATTGGTAACCCAGGGCGGATAATTTGCCGAAAGAGGGATCGTGCCAGGAGGGTGGGCGATCTCTCTAATATCCGAAATGCAAGCGAAGAGTAGAATAGTGCCAAGGTCAGTCTCCTCCGTATCCCCATCGCGATCCCGCAACTTCCTGATAAGAGCGATCACGGCGCTGTCTCTCGCTGCCGCTGTCGTCATGGCCGACTCGATCGATGCCGATGCGGAGGCTGCCAACTCGAAATATGCTGGCATCGTCGTTGATGCGAAGACTGGCAACGTTCTCTACAGCGAGAACGCGGATCGCCTGCAGTATCCGGCATCCCTCACCAAGATGATGACTCTCTATCTGACCTTCGAGGCGTTGGAGCAGGGTCGCATTCGTCTGGACACTTCTGTTCCCTTCTCCGCACATGCTTCCGCCCAGGCGCCGACAAAACTTGGTGTGCGCCCCGGTGGCACGATTACCGTCGAGCAGGCGATTCTCGGCCTTGTCACGCTTTCGGCCAACGATGCCTCCACGGCTCTCGGCGAGCTGCTAGCCGGTTCGGAAGATCGCTTCGCGCAGGTGATGACCGCCAAGGCGCATGCGCTCGGTATGACGCGCACGACCTACCGCAATGCCAATGGCCTGCCGAATACCGCACAGATGACGACGGCGCGTGACCAAGCTCGGCTCGGTATCGCCCTTCGGCAGCATTTTCCGCAGTACTACGGCTATTTCTCCACGCAGAGCTTTAAGTTTGGCAGCCGCGTCATCCGTAGCCATAACCGCCTTGTCGGCTCCGTCCGCGGCGTCGATGGCATCAAGACTGGCTATACCCGCGCGGCCGGCTTCAATCTGGTGAGTTCCGTTCAAGTCGATGGCAAATCGATCGTTGGCGTTGTTCTCGGCGGCGCTTCGACCCCTGCCCGTGACAACCAGATGCGCAAGTTGATCGCAGCCTATCTGCCGAAGGCCTCCAGCCGTGGCGGTTCCTCGGACCTGATCGCCCGGTCCGCGCCGCAACCCGCAGCGCCTATCGCAGAAACGCGCGTCGCATCGGCTGCGCCAGAAGTCACCCTGCCGCGCACGGCGCCGGCCCCTGATACCCGCTATCAGCCAGCATCTGCGCAGGTCGCTTATGCAGACGTCGCCAAGTCCAAGTCCGACAACCCGCTGCTCCAGCAGGAAATGCCGGCGCCGACGAAGGTCAAGACGCAGGCGATCAAGCAGGCCTCTGCGGCTACGCCGACGCCTGCGCCCGCCTACGTGCCGCCTGAGCAGGGTGATACCTCTGTCGACGAGTTGACGACCGCTTCGACCAAGGAGCCGCAGCTTGCCGGCTGGGCCGTCCAGATCGGTGTGTCTGCCAGCAAGGAAGGCGCCATGGATCTGCTCGACAGCGCCAAGGACAAGGCTGGCAAGGCTCTGCGCTCCGCCAGGCCTATCGCAGTCGCAAATGCAGGAAGTTATCGCGCCCGCTTCGGCGGCTTCGATGACCAGCGCTCTGCAGTAAACGCCTGCAACGCGCTGAAGCGTGCCGGCGTGAAGTGCTGGGCCACGGCCCAATGATCAAAGAACTGCCGCCTGATATTGCAGGCGGCAGTCCAAAGCGTCGTGATCGGTGTGTTTGATCCGACGAAGTTCTGAGACTCGGTTTGTAATGCGTACGAGGATGAGAATGGCGATCAACGAGAATGTTCCGGAGTTTCCGCCACATGGTCGGGTAACCGGCAAGAATCCGCGAGCCGGTTTGCACCCACTGCACGAGGCTGCCTTGCGACTGGCAGAAGTTGGGTTGCAGCGGCAGAAGCCGAAATCGGCAAAGACTAAGGACCTGATCAATCTGTTGCTGTGCCACGGCGCGCGAGCATGGCGTTGCTCGCAGGCGGAAGCCAGTATCCACCTTCACGTCACCTGCCCTGAAGGGCGGTCGCCGGTTACGCTGCGCCTGCGCTGATAGTCAGAGTAGGCCGAGTTCAGAGAGCTCGCGGCGAAGGTCCGCGGGCATTTCGGCAATTCCCTCTCCGAGGCTGTTCAGATCGCGCGGCACATCGTCCTGCGGATAATAGCGCCAGCCTTGGAACGCACGCTTCGGCTGTACCGCCGTTTCGATGACTTCGGGCCCCAGCACAAGATGGCAACGTGAGATTCCCTCGCCATCTGTAAAAGTCTGGATGTCGAGAAGTTTCTGGCGCGCCTGAACTTGCCCCTTTATCACCCAGTAGAGCGAACCGCCGTCGAGCAATTCCTCGACGCGCTTCGGGACCATCCTCGTCGTATGCACGGAATGCGGCTCCAGCCCGGCCGCGATCGCCCTGAGAGAGCGTTCGGCGACCCATTCACGCAGATCGTCGATCGAGTCCGCGCCGACACACAGTTTGATCAGATGCAATGCCATGCCGCCGTTGAAGTCCTTTTATCAGGCAGCGTCAAGCGGCAAGTCGCATGTCCACAAAGTCAACACTCCACGACATTGACAGCAAGGCCGCCGGTGGATGTCTCCTTGTACTTCTCGCTCATGTCGTTGCCCGTCTGCCGCATGGTTTCGATGCACGCGTCGAGCGGAACGAAGTGCTTGCCGTCGCCTTTGATCGCAAGCGAGGCGGCTGTAACCGCCTTGACCGCGCCGAGGGCATTTCGTTCGATACAGGGAACCTGCACGAGGCCCGCGACCGGATCACAGCTCATGCCAAGATGATGCTCCAGCGCTATTTCGGCGGCGTTCTCGATCTGCTCTGGCGTGCCGCCCATGACCGCAGCAAGACCGGCAGCCGCCATGGCGGCCGCAGAGCCTACTTCGCCCTGACAGCCGACCTCGGCGCCGGAGATCGAGGCGTTGTGCTTGATGATCCCACCGACCGCCGCCGCGGTCAGCAGGTAGTCGCGGATGCCGTTCTGGTCCCAATCATCGTGAAAATGCTCGTAGTAGCGGATCGTTGCTGGAATGACGCCGGCAGCACCGTTCGTCGGAGCGGTCACGACGCGGCCGCCGGCAGCATTCTCCTCGTTGACGGCCATGGCGTAGACACTCAACCAATCGTTCGCGAGCAGCGGGTTGATGCGGTTGCTGCGCCATTCCTCCTGCAGCTTGTCGTGGATCGAGCGAGCGCGGCGGCGAACGTTCAGCCCGCCTGGCATGATGCCATCGACCTTGAGGCCGCGTTCGATGCAGGAGCGCATTGCTTCCCAGATCCGATCAAGACCTGCGTCCAGTTCCTCACGGCTGCGTTCCGTTTCCTCATTGGCGCGCTTCATCTGGGCGATCGAGAGGCCGGAACGCGCGGCCATGTCGAGCATCTGCTTGGCCGAAGAGAAAGGATACGGGACCTTCAGCGAATCGGAGGGTGTCTTCTTCTTCGCGCGCATCTGCTCGAGTTCGGTGTCAGTCACGACGAAGCCGCCGCCGACGGAATAATAGATGCGCTTGATCAGCATCCGACCGTCCTTGTCGAAAGCGGAAAGCGACATGCCGTTGGCGTGGCCCGGCAACGGCTGCTTCTTGTCGAAAACCAGGTCGGTTTTCGGCTGAAAGCCATAGCTCGGATGCCCGGGCGGCGAGATGCGGCCGGAGCGCTCCACCTTGCTGATGATGCCGTCCATCTTGTCCGGATCGACGCTGTCAGGCTGCTCGCCCATCAGGCCGAGGATGACCGCCCTGCCCGTCCCGTGTCCGATCCCGGTATGCGCGAGCGAACCGTGCAGGCTGACCTTTATCGACGCGACCTGGGCGCCAGAAGTCGGGCGCGGCCAGTCGTTCGACAGAATGAGATCAAGGAATCGGTTGGCGGCAGTCATCGGACCCATTGTGTGCGAACTGGAGGGCCCGACACCGATCTTGAAGACGTCGAAAACGGAAAGGAACATGACTGCGTCCTGTTAAGTTGCTGCGCAAACCTACGCTACCGGCTCTCACGATCCCTGCGATGGACCGACATGGCATTTCACGCGTGCGACATCTGTAAAACGAAGTGCTGCGACTTGCCAGTCATTGCGACGTGCGCCCGCATCTGTAGAGTGGCGCGGCGACGGGAGCCTGATTCAATATAATGATGACGACAGCGGATTACATTGCACTGGTCTTCTTTGCAGCAATCTGGTTCGGCTATGCGCGCCTGCTGCACAGCTCGAGCTTCTTCGGCAGAACTAGCCTCACCCATGCCATGCGGGAACGCCGGCGCGAGTGGATCTACAATTCGCTGCGGCGCGATTTGAAGATGATCGACACCCAGATCATGGCCGGCCTGCAGAATGGCACCGCATTCTTTGCATCGACGTCGATTTTCGCCATCGGCAGCTGCTTTGCCCTGCTGGGCGCCACGGAAAAGGTTGATGCCGTCTTCGCCGACTTGCCCTACGTCTTTCATAGCGGGCATGCCGTCTTTGAAATGAAGGTCGGCGGCCTGGCAGCGCTTTTCGGCTATGCCTTTTTCAAGTTTGGTTGGTCGTATCGCCTATTTAACTATTGCACGATCCTTTTCGGTTCGATTCCGATGATGCGTGACACCGAACAGGATGTGATTGCCGCCGAGCGGGCGGCGGAACGCGTCATCCGGATGAACATCATTGCAGCAGGCCATTTCAACGAAGGGCTGCGCGCCATCTTCTTATCGATTGGCTACCTCGGCTGGTTCATCAACCCCTATGTCTTCATGCTGACGACAACGATCGTGATTGTCGTGCTGACGAGGCGGCAGTTTTTCTCCGAGGCGCGGCTGGCGATCATGGACGTCCAACCGCCATCAAATCTCCACCTTCCTCCTGTTCGCCGCGCCAAGCCGTCTACCGATGGCAGCGACTCATCTGAGGGACTGTGAATGACCGCTTTGGCAACGGAAACACATGTGAGCGTCAGGCCGCCTCGCATCGGCTTGCTGGATGCAGCGCGCGGTGTCGCGCTGCTGGCAATGGCGACCTACCATTTTACCTGGGATATGGAGTTCATGGGCTACCTCGCCCCAGGTACAGCTGAGACCGGCTGGCTGAAGCTCTATGCCCGCGCCATCGCATCGACCTTCCTGTTCATTGTCGGCGTCAGCCTGGTCCTCGCAAACACGCCGGAGATCCGCTGGCGGTCGTTCTGGAAGCGGCTTGCAATGATCGCCGCCGCAGCGCTTGCGATTTCAGTGGTGACGTGGTTCGTCTTCCCCGGCGAATGGATCTTCTTCGGCATCCTCCATTGCATCGCAGTCCTAAGCCTGCTCGGGCTTGTCTTCCTGCGTCTGCCCTTGCCTGCCACCATCGCCGCGACCGCTGCTGTTGCCGCGGCATGGGTTGTTGATACATGGGTCGCGCCGGATCTGTTGCGCTCGCCGATCTTCAATCCGCGCTACCTCGCCTGGATCGGCTTGGCGGAGATGCCGCAAAGATCGAACGACTTTGTCCCGATCTTCCCCTGGGCGGTGTCCTTCTTGCTTGGCATGACAGCGACTCTGATTGCCATGAGGACGGGGCTGCTCGAGAGGCTTGCCAAGCTTGGCACGGGTTCAAGCCTGCCGGCAAAGGTTGGGCGTCATAGCCTCGCCTTCTACCTTATTCATCAGCCGGTGTTGATCGCGGTCGCCTACGGGCTATCCCTAATTGTTCCGCCTGCTAAGCCGGACCCGGTCGAAACCTACCTGAGGCAATGCAATGCCTCTTGCATGATGCAGGAAGGCGAAGCGCTATGCCGCAGCTTCTGCCAGTGCACCCTTGATGCGCTACAGGCGCAAAACCTCTTCACAGAATTCCAGTCTGGCGCCGTCAAGCCGGATGACGGGCGGATCATGGCGCTTGCCAGCGAGTGCAGCGCCAACACCCAATAATCAGGTGCCGACGCCGATGTCGGCCAGCCGACCGAGGCACGCCTCTTCAATATTGTCGAGTTCGGCGAGGGTATCGTCGATATCCTTGCGCTTCTGGCGCAGATCTTCGCGTTTCTCGTCAACGCGTTTCATCAAGAGCTTCAACTGACCGAGCTCGCCGGGTGGCTCTTTGTAGACCTGGATGATCTCGCGGATTTCCGCGATCGTGAAACCGATGCGCCGGCCACGGAGGATTTCCTGGATCAGACGCCGATCCGCCGGACGGAACAGTCGCGTGCGTCCGCGTCGCTCCGGATGGATCAATCCTTCGTCTTCGTAGAACCGAAGCGTACGTGTCGATACACCAAACTCGCGCGTCAACTCGGTTATGCTATAGTATTTGCTGACCGGCATAGGTTCCCCACCATTGAAGAACCGATAATATTGACTTTTACGTAATAGTCAATTTCTGCAGGCGGATTCGAGCCGGCTAAATTCCGAACCACCATGTCGCGATGCCGAGAAACGCAAAAAAGCCTGTGCAATCGGTGACGGTTGTGACGAAAACAGAGGACGCGATGGCGGGATCTGCGCCGACTTTATCCAATAGCAACGGCAACAGAATTCCGGCAAGCGCCGCCGCAAAGAGATTAATAACCATCGCCGCGCCGATCACGAAGCCTAGCTGGTAGTCGTGGAACCAAGTAGCGGCAATCGCACCCATGATGACGGAGAAGAGCGCGCCGTTGGCGACGCCGACCCCCGCCTCTCTACGAATAATGCGGCCGGCATTGTAGATGTCGATGTCGCCGGTCGCCAAGGCGCGGACGGTGACCGTCATCGTCTGTGTTCCCGCATTGCCACCCATGGACGCAACGATCGGCATCAGCACGGCCAGCGCGATCATCTTCTCGATCGATTCGTCGAACAGTCCAATGACGCTTGCCGACAACAGCGCTGTCCCGAGATTGATCACCAGCCAGAGAAAGCGCGAGCGCACCGTCGAGAAGACATTGTCGGACAGTTCTTCGTCGCCGACGCCACCGAGGCGCTTGATATCTTCGTCTGCCTCCTCGTGGATGACGTCGACGACGTCGTCGATCGTGAGGACGCCGACCAGCCTTTCGTTCTCGTCGACGACAGCGGCAGAGAGAAGGTCGTACTGTTCGAAAAGCTGGGCGGCTTCTTCCTGGTCCATCTCTGCGGGAATCGGATGGTTCGTCTCCCGCATGATGGATTCGATCTTGGTTTGCCGCTTTGTGCGCAGGATCTTGTCCAGATCGACGGCACCCAACAACTTGAATGTCGGGTCGATAACGAAGATCTGCGAGAAGGAGTACGGCAGGTCCTCCTCGTCGCGCATGTAGTCGATCGTCTGGCCGACCGTCCAAAACGGCGGAACAGCGACGAATTCCGTCTGCATGCGGCGCCCAGCCGAGCTTTCGGGGTAGTCAAGTGCGCGCCGCAAGCGCACGCGTTCGGTAAACGGCAGCTGCGCAAGGATCTCTTCCCGGTCCTCGGTGTCGAGGTCCTCGAGAATGTAAACAGCGTCGTCCGAATCGAGTTCACCAATTGCCGCGGCGATCTGCTCGTTCGGCATCTGGTCGACGATCTCGCGACGAATCGTTTCGTCGACCTCCGTCAGCGCCGTCATGTCGAATTCGTCGCCAAGCAGGCGAACGAGCGCAAGTCGTTGGTCGGGCTGCAGCGATTCGAGAAGGTCGCCTATTTCCGATTCGTGCAGGCGCGCGACGTGTTGGCGCAGGAAGATCGTGTCGCGATCGGCGATGGCTGCGCCGACCAGCGCGAGGAAATCGCCACGGACGTTGCCATTTTCATCATAGATGTCGGTTTCGCCGCTATCTGGTCGCGGGCGGACGAGCTCTTCCGCGTCGTTCGTCATGATTTGCCGCCCTCGCATCTCGTTTGAAGTTCAATGACTAAGCGCCGAAGTGTCGAGATTCGTGCTAGCGGAAAGCTAGAGGTCCGTCCAGCCGCAAACGCCTTGCCTAGATGACAATGCGCCTGCGCAACGATAGTTTCCCTGCATCTTGAATGAGGAGCCTTGGCAGTGGCTGTCCGCCCAATATTGCGTTTCCCCGACGTCGGTCTCCGAACCGTTTGCAGGCCTGTCGAGGTTTTCGACCAAAGCCTTCGTGGACTCGCTGATGATCTGCTGGATACGATGCGGGCCGCCCCGGGGGTCGGTATCACCGCTGCCCACATCGGCGTTTTTCTTCGGGTGGTCGTCATCGAGCTCAGCCGCGACGAAGGCATACGCCACTACGTCAATCCTGAAATCAGTTTTGCCTCCGACGAGACGATTCGCCATGTCGAAGGAAGCGTCTCGATGCCTGGTGTGACCGACGAGGTTGTGCGGCCCAAGGCGATCCGCGTTCGCTACCGTGATCTGGCTGGGGGTGAGCAGGAGGAGGATGCGGAGGGATTCCTCGCAGTCTGCATCCAGCACGAGATCGATCAGCTCGACGGCGTCTTCTGGATACAACGCCTGTCGAGACTCAAGCGCGAGCGACTGGTGAAACGGTGGGAGAAGTCGCGTGCGTAATGGTGGTGCAGAAGAATAAACGATCCCTCTTTGGTTGTGCAAACTTTGCTGGATACCCGCCGTGGCTTAGAAAACAGCGTGCTATCACAAAGCTGTCAAATCGGGTCGCGTATCTGTGATTTCATTTGATAAAGCGGCGCTGCCACGTGATTTTTCACTCACATTCTTGCCGCAATTCGAGCGCGAAGTCGTCGTTGCCGAGGGTTTGGTATCGTTGTGATTACAACGAAGAATTGAGGAGATATTCCATGCGCTTCAGATTTGCTGCCGCCACTTCCATTCTCGTCCTCGGCCTTGCAGGTGCGGCCTTCGCTCAAACCCAGTACTCGAACGACTACAGCAATGACAGTGACGGCTTCGCGCCCGTCCAGACCACGGCGAAAAAGCCGGTGCACTACGTCAATCGCAAGGCATCCGAATATTCCGACGACTACACGAATGACAGCGACGGTTTTGCGCCGACCCATATGTCGCCGAACGTTGACAGGACGACGACGGCCAGCATCAAGCCCCTGCCCGACTGCGACTACATGAAGACGAACTCCAAGGTGCATACCGCCGGCGGCGATAGCGGGGCATCACATTCCGATGCCTGCCGCGACATCGGTGATAAATAGCGAGCCGCAGCAAAGGGCCGGTTGGTTATCCGGCCCTTTGCCACTCACTAAAAGGGTGGCCCGTGTCCCCTAGCCGTTGACCGTCTCTCCGAAAACCGATTCGAATGCCTGCCGAAGAAGGATGTCGACATCGGCCATCATGACCGGCAGCCCAAGATCGACGAGGCTCGTTACGCCGTAGGCCGAAATCCCGCACGGGACGATTCCGCTGAAATGATCGAGATCGGGTTCGACGTTCAGTGAGAGCCCGTGAAAGGTTACCCACTTCCGCAGCCGGATGCCCAGCGCTGCGATCTTGTCCTCGGCCATCGTGCCATCGGGCAGATCTGCTTTATCGGGCCTGCGTACCCAGACGCCAACCCGGTCCTCGCGCCGCTCGCCGCGGACGTTCATCGAATCAAGCGTTCGGATGACCACTTCTTCGAGCGCAGCAACAAAGGCGCGCACGTCCTGGCGCCTGCGTTTCAGGTCGAGCATGACGTACGCAACGCGCTGGCCAGGTCCGTGATAGGTATATTCGCCGCCGCGTCCCGTGGAGAAGACAGGGAATCGATCCGGCTGCACCAGGTCTTTGGCGTCCGCGCTGGTCCCGGCTGTATAAAGAGGCGGATGTTCCACGAGCCAGACGAGCTCGTCGCCGCCTTCGGCAATCGCAGCGACCTCGCGTTCCATGTTTTCCACAGCCTCCTGATAAGGCACCAGGCCGTCGGCGATGCGCCATCGGGCCGGCCGGGACCCTTCGCGCGGCATCATGGAGTATTCGAGATCTGTGCGTAACATAGCCATTCCTTGTCGAGGCTGCTCGGAGGCAGCGCTGCGAAGGCCTATATGGCCCCGTTTCGAAGCCGATTCAAATGCTGTGATCTGTTTTGAAAAAATCTGTCATATCGCCCTTGTGTCCCGAAAAACCTTTTGCTACATGCTGCGTCGCCGGCACAAACCGGCACCTACCACGATGCGGTCGTGGCGGAATTGGTAGACGCGCAGCGTTGAGGTCGCTGTGGGGCAACCCGTGGAAGTTCGAGTCTTCTCGACCGCACCATCTCCTCTCAGGAGGATTGTTTTCGTTGATCTGTTCGGTTGGCGACTGGGTCTTTTGTGGCACGGTTTTGTGCTAACTTGTAACTCAAAAAAATCGTTATTTTTACGAATGCGAAGCGATGGTTGGGACCTTCAGCGCTTTATATTGACGGTTTTTTGAATTGCCTGGTGCGCCCTCCCCGGAAGTAAAGTTGACAAGCGAGCGCTCTTTCGGTCCGTGTCGTCTATAATGACACCGGCCTTCTAAACAAAAACAGTTCGGCGACACCACAAGATCGAATCGTCACGCCACGCGATGTGCGGGAAACGCCCTGACCGAGTGCCTTGATTGTTCCAGCCACCTCGTGGCCGACGATCATCGGCTGGCGAACCGCACTGTACTGAACCCACCATGATTGTAGTAATGCAGATCCGAGCCGCAGATGCCGCCCGCCTCAATGGCGACCTCGACCTGTCCAGACCCAAGCGGTTTCAGTGCGCGTTCCTCAACGCGCAAGTCTTTTGCCGCATGAATGACAACTGCTTTCATGATGGTCTTCCTTACAAAACCGTCGGCAGCGCGGCAGCGCGGCAGCAGGGCTGCAATCCCCGTCGCCTGCATGGCGGAATGACGGTTGTGGAAACCGTCTCGTGGCCACAGTCCGCGACCAGGTTGTGACCTGTTGTCATCTGCAGTAGTGCGACCTCCGGCTTCGTCAGCGGGTTTACGGCCGTGAGCTATGACATTCTGCGTGGGGCGATACCGGGAGATGAACGCGGTGGTGGCGCTCGATCATTTCGACCGCCAGTCGGGAACACCCTTACATAAGGGGGTATCAGTCGTAGTGACAGAAGCAACCTCAGTTCCTATATCCGCTACGGCCTGAAAGGAACATTGATCATGACAATCAACGGAAGCCTGCTCGTCGCGGGAACGGAAATGCGCGGCTCGAATGGCGACTTTTACGGGATTGAGGCAGCCACCGGGAGATCCCTCCTCGTCTCGTTCGGAGGCGCGTCGCCCGACGACGTAGAGGCAGCAACGGAGCAAGCGTGGGAAGCCTTCGCATCCTATCGCGAGACCAACCTCGAAAGCAGAGCTGCATTTCTGGAAAAGATCGCCACAGAAATCGAGGCGATCGGCGACGAGCTGATCGTCCGGGCCATGTCGGAGACCGGACTTCCCCGCGGAAGGCTCGAGGGCGAAAGGAACCGCACGACAGGGCAGCTCCGGCTGTTTGCAAAGGAAGTCCGCGCAGGCCGCTTCCAGGAGCTGCGTTTCGATGAAGGTGATCCGTCCCGAAAGCCCGTTCCGAAACCAGATTTGCGCCTCCGCAATGTCCCTATCGGACCAGTTGCAGTCTTCGGCGCGTCTAATTTTCCGCTCGCTTTCTCTGTTGCGGGTGGAGACACAGCTTCGGCGCTCGCGGCTGGTTGCCCTGTGGTCGTCAAGGCGCATTCTGCGCATCCGGGAACGTCTGAACTCGTAGGACGCGCCGTGCAGCGGGCGGTGGCGGTCTGTCGCCTTCATCCCGGGACCTTTTCCCTGCTTTTCGACACGGGTTTCGAGGTAGGTCAGAAACTCGTTGCCGATCACAGAATTCGCGCGGTGGGCTTCACCGGGTCGCGCCGCGGTGGCACGGCGTTGATGGATGTTGCGTCAAAGCGCCGCCAGCCAATTCCAGTCTACGCCGAGATGAGCAGCATCAATCCGGTCATTCTGTTTCCGAATGCACTCGAACGGGACGTCGAAAGCATCGCATCGGCGTTCGTCTCCTCGCTGATCCTCGGTGCCGGACAGTTCTGCACTAACCCCGGCCTCCTGCTGGCCGTAGATGGTGAAGCGCTTGATGCCTTCGTCGCGAGGACGGCTGAACTTCTGCCCGAGGTCGCACCCCAGGCGATGCTGACCCCGTCGATTGCCAGAGCCTTCTGCGAAGGCGTCGAACGCCTCCGCGTGCATCCGGAAGTGCGGGCCATCGCGTCGGGGAAACCCGGCAGCGAATTTGAAGGCACGGCCGCTCTATTCGAGACCACCGCATCCGCGCTTCTGGAACATCATGAGCTTCAAGATGAGGTGTTCGGCGCCGCTGGCCTCGTCGTTCGATGCCGGGACCTTGCGGAACTCGAAGCGGTCATCGACGCACTGGAGGGGCAGCTGACGGTGGCGCTATTCGTCTCCGACGACGACGAGGCCGATGCTCGCCGTCTCGTTCCTAAGCTTGAGATGCTTGCGGGCCGCCTGCTCGTAAACGGTTTCGGAACGGGTGTCGAAGTCTCTCCGGCGATGGTCCATGGCGGTCCCTACCCTGCAACCGCAGACGGTCGATCCACATCCGTCGGAACGCTGGCCATCTACCGTTTCCTGAGGCCCGTATCCTACCAGGACTTTTCAAGCACACTTCTTCCCGAGGTGCTGCGATAGTTGAGGCTAGGGTCGCCGAACACGTTGCGTCGGCGGCCCTCCTTCACACGTCGGGCCGCCCCGGCGTGGCCTATCATACCGAGCCGGGGGACGGGCGCCGTGTCCGGGAAGAAAGATTCGGGTATGCGCCGTTGCTCGACCGGAAAAGACGCCGTTGCGGAATACGACGGCGCAGTTGTGCTGACGCGAATTAGCATCGCCCGACGCAAGAGGACTGCACTGTCCTGAAGTTTGGGGCGATCCCGCCGAGAATATCGGAAGCAGCAATTCGCTTCGGGAGGCGCGCCGCGAGACTGTATTACTGACCCAACCATCGATACTCAGCGATCGACGCCTTGCCGGACTTCTTGTCGTACAGGCAGATCACATTGACGAGTTTCTTCGTCTTCAGGTTCTTCTCTCTAAGCAGGACAGCGACCTTTGCGGTGGCATCATCGAAAACGACTGGGGCAGTCGCCTCTGGAGACACCATACGTGATTGCCCGATGCAGGTGCCATTGGCCTTTGCATAGAGCGCGTTCCACGCCGCGTCGCTTGATGCATGCGCCAGTGGCGCAATGGCAAGCAGTGCAGTCGCTGTGGCAATCGCGATCTTCAGCATCTAAAATTCCTCATGTCATTTCGTATAGGGCCGGACGTCGGCTGGCCGTTGTTCGCCACAAACGATGGCAGCATAAGGGCCGCACCGCCCAATCCGGGTGGCAAAGCAGCTTAAGGCGATACGCCACGACGACTGCTTGCAAGCGCGTTTTAACGTCCAGCTTCTTCATCGCGGTCTTCAGATATGCTGTGACCGTGTGGCTGCTCAAGCTCAGGATAATTGCAATCTCGTCACTACTCTTCCCCGCCGCCGACCAACGCAGACATTCGAGCTCTCTAAGGGATAGCAGTTTGGCTTCACCACTCCCGCGCATGAGATTGTCCAAAGCCGTCATCAGCCCGAAGACCAGATCGGCAACCTCAGCTTGCGAGCAACCGATCCGGAAACCATGAAAAGGTACTGGTGGCCCCACGCGTCGTGTAATGAGATGCCCACGTTGCAGGCGAACCCATCGTCGTAGAAGACACCTGCTATCCTGACGGCGATGCTCTGCATCTCCGCACGGGCGAAGAGCAGGTCCTCCGATGCGACCGGAAGCACACTTCCCTTCAGCCTTGCGACGACCTTGCTCTGGCTGAACATGTCCGTCGATCTGTACCGTTGAAGAAGACCGTCCGTTGTTGCGGTCTGACCCGACTCCTACATCGTAGCTGCGGCGGACGTGGGCGACCACCCCCGCCCGAGTCCAGCAAAGCCCCCGTCAAACTATCGGAGGCCTTCCCGCATTCAGGCTTTCTGACATCAGGAATCCACCTTTCACGCCAGATACCTACATCCGACGCAATCGAAAGCCCCTGGGGTGGACACGAGCTATATCTGACTCGGCATCGAATGGCGGGCCGTCAAGCCAGCTACCCATCCGCTCGCGATTTTCCCGAGCGCATGACCGTCAATAGGCGAGAACGCTTACATCGCACCCTACGCCGTTACCACCCCTCAACAGCCCGAGCGTGCTCTGGCCTAATGCCTTTGCATGTCCCAACCAGTCACGCGCCTTCTTGACGAGGGATGCTCCTGCACTGTCAATAGCGCGGACATCAACAGGCCACGTGAAGATGACGTCCATGGACAACGTTCTGCAGCTTGCGCTCGATCCGATCACCCAGTTCGCGGCGCTTGTCCTCGTCCTGGTGTTCGCGAGAGCCCTCGTCCGCGGGAAGCCGACACAGCGGTTCCTCGTTCACATTGTATTCTTCGTCATCCTCACCATCTTGCTCGTGGGCAACGATGTGGCTCCCTGGACTGCGGGAGTCGTCGATGAAGATCTCACGCACAAGACGTTCATCGGTATCGCCAAGGCAACATGGTGGGCTGGCGGTGCGATGGTTCTGGCCAGCTCAGTGCGCGTCTACCTCATCTTCGAGCGAAAGCCCCGAGAAGGACGCCTGATCCAGGACTTGCTGGTCGCTTTTATCTATCTCGGTGCGGCTCTCTCCATCATAGCCTTCGTGTTTGACCTTCCGGTGCGAACCCTGATCGCTACCTCCGGGGTCT
This sequence comes from Rhizobium sp. BK181, assembly GCF_014193305.1. Lineage (NCBI taxonomy): Bacteria > Pseudomonadati > Pseudomonadota > Alphaproteobacteria > Hyphomicrobiales > Rhizobiaceae > Rhizobium > Rhizobium sp. BK181. The sequence goes on along the minus strand of NZ_JACHZA010000013.1, from coordinate 27,397 downwards.
TCGCCATCGTGCTGGGTCTCGCACTACAGAGCACCCTGAACGACGTTTTTTCCGGGATCGCACTGAACCTTGGACGTCCGTATACCGTTGGCGACTGGATCGAGGTCGAAGGAGGCGTCCGCGGTCAGGTGGTCGAAACGAACTGGCGTTCGACGCATCTCCTGAACGACACGAACGACCTGGTGATCGTTCCCAACAGCACACTCGCCAAGGCCACGCTGACGAATCTCACCGGTACTGACTCCGTCCATGGATCCAAGGTGGTCATCAGGGCACTTCCGACACGAACGCCGGCGGCCATCGAGGAGACGATGAAAACGGTGCTCCTCAGCGCGAACTCGATTCTGAAGTTCCCTCCGCCGTCCGTGTCAGTCACAGGTCTCGACGGTTCCGCGGTCGAGGTCGAGTTGTCCTTCAAGGTCGCCAGCCTCGGCCAAACCGGAATTGCCAAGAACGAGATCTTCGACCTGGTTTATCGGCATGCAAAGGCGGCAGGCATCCAGCTCTCGACGGCGGCGAACGTTCTAATGGAAGCAACGTCGTCAGACTCTTCCAAACATCCCGGCACGCCTTGGCGGCTCCTGACATCGATCCCGCTGTTCTCGGCTCTCACGGAAGACGAGATGGAAACGGTCGCAAATAGCATGACGCGTTGCACGTTCAAGAAGGGGGCGGTGATCGCACCGCAGAATGCCTCAATGACGTCTCTGATGATCGTGCGCAGCGGAGTCGTGTCGGTCGAGCTGGACGATGACGATGGCGGGCGCGAGGAGCTGACCCGACTGGCCCCCGGAGATCTATTCGGCGAACGTGGGGTTCTGATGGGGGCGCCGGAGCCCGCCACGATGCGCGCCCTCACCTTCGTCGTCGTCTATGAGATCTCGAAGGACCATCTCGCGAGCGTGATGCACGAACGTCCGGCGCTCGTGGAGGAACTGAGCCAGCTCTTGGCGAAGCGCGTGGAGACCGAGGAGCACCTCAGGGCCGATGGCAGCGCTGGCGCGGAGGCACATCCGATTTCACTGGCGGCCAAGATACGGCACCTGTTCAGGCTTCCTCATTAAGCTACTCGGCCGCTCGAACGTGCGACGTGGGCAAGAGCCTTCCCTGTGCCAGCAGTGCTATCGTCCCTACTGCAATCGCAGGGAGTAGCCCAGCAACCCGTTGGCGAATAGATCCGGGGGACCGGACGTTAGGCTGAGGTACCCCGGCACAAGCCTTTTTGTTGGACTTCGCGAACATTTGAATCCTACCACCTTTTCGCACAGTGCCGACTTCGCGGACTGCACGCGACCGCGAAAATCGACAGGATTAATGCTTTGTGGATATCTTCTACAGGCCACTGCTCGCGGCGGAACGACGTCTTCAAATGGCTTCGACCGGTAGATGATCTGAGGATCCTTGTACTGGTGCTCGTCCTGGCTTCTGGCTCTCTAGTCGGCACCCTCCAGGTTTTCGTCAGCCTCGACTGGCATTTTCAGCGTGCGACAGTCAATTCGTCAAAGACTCCCATTTTTTTCAGCGAGCTCACCAGACCGGTGAGTGCAATTACCCCGACGAAAAGGCCTATAAGCACTATCGCGTAAGAGAGTTCCTGATCGGTTATGGAATCGGCCGCTACCCTGTAAAACTCGGTGGCCAACAGCGCGATCAGCGTCGACGACATGGTCGAGTAGTCCTTGGCGATAACTCGTCTCATATTGAATGCCATTCCCTCGGTGGACGCCGAGAACGCACTCAACTTCAGTCCCCATCTGGGGACATCCCGACAATAAGCGCTGTAGGCCTCCCCGAACTTGTTAGCGAGGAACTCCTCTTCAGCGTAGACGATGCACTGATAGATAAACCCGAACAGCAAACTTCCGACAACAACGACCACCGGATTGCCGTGGAACAGGAAGAGGCCCGCGTAAATGAGCATGTTTCCCACATACAACGGGTTGCGGCAGACGCCGAACATGCCTTCCGTGACCAGATCATTGGCATAGACGCGCTTATTCAGGCCGCCGCGCTTGATGTAGGCATAGCCGATAACGGTTGCGCGCAGCACCAAACCCGCGAGGACGATGAGCAGTGCAATGATGTCCTTCGTTTGCTCGAGTGCCGCGCTACCCAGAACGGTCGTCGGCGGCGGGGCGGCAATAAACAATGCAACGATGATAAGAGGAAACGCCTGGTTTCGGTACTTAAAAAAGAAAGTCCCGAACGCGAGCATGAGAATCTTCATGGTCTTTTGTCTCACTTCACCGCGACGATGCCGCAGAAATTGTACCAACGGAAGAATACTTCCGTGCTCTTGAAGCCCACCTCCTTGAGCAACTGGATGTTCTCCTCAAGGCGGTACGGGATGAGGACGTTTTCCAACGCCTCCCGCTTCTTGGATATTTCGATCGAGGAGTATCCGTTACGCCGTTTGAAATCGTAGTAGTGGTCGATGAACAGCCTGTTGAAGGTCGTGTCCTCGCTGGTCAACTTCTCGATCAGCAGCAGGCATCCGTGTTCGTTGAGACCGTCGTAGATCGTCTTCATGACCCGTTCGCGGAAGAGCGGACGTACGAATTGGAGGGTAAGCAGCATCGTCACGACACTGGCGTTCTCCACAGAGAAGCCTCTGTGGAGGTCGCCAGTGACAAGCTCGATCGATCGGTTTGTTCCTGATTCCTCGATCTTCTCAGCCGCCTTCTTGAGCATGTCCGGAGCATTGTCGATACCGACAAAATCAACGTGGCTGTCGACGAGGTGGTCGAGTGCCAAGAGAGTCGTGGCCGTTGAGCAGCCAATGTCGTAGAGGTTCGACTGGGGCTGGGCAAAATCCCCTGCCAGCTCGCAAACCATCCGCTGCATCTCACCATAGAACGGAACCGAGCGGCTGACCATGTCATCGAAGACGTTCGCGACGGTGGAATTGAATGCGAAGTCCGCAACAGCATTGCGTTCGTCGGCAAAGACCTCGTCACGCGAATTCGTATGCAGCACAAGACGGCTAGACTGGTCGGTCATATCCGCTCCAAATGTATAGCAATGTCAGATGGGCGTGCTTTTCCCCAAACACACCCGGCGCACCGCGATTTGGTCACAATACTCTGACGGCTACCTGAAAGCGGTTGCCCCTTACAAAAGTGGAGGAAGGAGGCGCCTGAAGGCAAGCCTGCAGGCGAAGGACCAGAGGGAACCTGCACACCAACCGAAAGCTACATCGGTGGCAGTGCTGACTATTAAGCTAGGCTGTCCCGCCGTCGATATTGACAACAAGAGAGGGCGATGTGGCGGTGCCGGCAAGTGGTCAACGACAGTAGATCGAGCCGTCTGCCCTATCCGGCCGGGGCCGACGCGGTAGCGCATGCTTCCCGGGCTGAGCCGACCTCACCTGTTGGCAGCGCAGCGAAGGCTAACATTGCTTAGCGACAGCTGTGGGCCGACAGTCCGACAATAAGATCATCCTGAAAAGCCGAGAGGTGCCGATGTGCGATCTGGTTTCGTCTGGCCACGAAGGAGGTCCGACCGCCGTCCCAACTGCGAGAAAGCGATTATGCCAACGCGCTTAGGTCTTGCTCGTTCGCCACAACGCTACTCCACCGGCGTGAGTACCGGTGCGCCCTTGTTCTTGAGAAGCAAGACGATGAACTTTGCAGGCTTGGTCGTGCTTGCATTGCGGCCGACCACGTGAATGTCGGATGGGCCTTCGTACCAGGTCTCTCCCGGCGACAAGGTCACTTGCTTTTCTCCCCTCACCTGCATCACGACTGAACCCTCCAGAACGTAGATGAACGCATGTGCGTCGTGTTTGTGAATCGGATCGGAGCCTCCCGGCGGATACTCGACTGATATCATCAGCGCCTCCTTGCCGGGGTAGTCAGGAAGGTCCTTTTTCACAAGCGATGTGACCGTTGCCGCATCGGCGGCGACCGCCAAAGTGCCAAGAAAACAGACCATGCTTGACACGCAGAGCGATAACAAGACTGACTTCATTGTCGTAACCCTTTGTTTCCCGGGAGCGCCCTTTATCCTACCAGCGCCCGTCGTAGCGTCATGGGATGTTTGTGGACGCATGTGCATCCACAAATCTCGTCGCCGGCTTATTTTCCGACCGCCGCCTGTGGCGTCGTGCGGAAACTGATCCCCATGCGGTTATACGCGTTCATCAGGCCTGTCGCGAGCGTCAGATCGACGAGTTCGCGTTCGTCGAACACCGCACGCGCGGCTTCGTAGGCGCTGTCGGGAACGCCGGTCTCGGCCACGCGTGTTACGGTTTCGGCCCAGGCAAGGGCTGCCCGCTCACGCGCGTCAAAAAGATTCCCGGCTTCCCTCCATGCCTGCACCAGCGCGATCTTCTCGATCGGTTGCTCCTTCTTCAAGAGGTCACGTGTGTGCATGTCGAGGCAAAAGGCGCAGTTGTTGATTTGCGATATACGAAGGAAGACAAGATCGACCAGCTCAGTGGGGAGGCTGCTCTGCGTGGTGGCGTAGCCATAGAGTCCGTTGAGGGCTTTCATCCCGGCCGGGGCGATCTGGTTGTAGTCGAGACGCTTGCTCATTGTTCTTTTCCTTAGATTTTCTGTCGTTGAAAGTGTTGGCGTGTGCCGTCCAGAATTCCAAAAAACCGCGGCGTTTGGTGCAGCTGGTCGGCATAAAACGGCCGCGACAGGGCTGCGCCGGTCAATCCGCTCATGGAATCGGCTCTGTTTCCCGTGCGAGGCAAAGGTCGCCTCGGACCCCGCACGAGAAAGCTTGATGTTAAGGCTCGGCGTAAATCGCTTGACGATCTAGTGCTCAAACGCTGTCAAGAGCTGTACCTACACGTCGCCCAGCAGCGGTCAGTAGTCCCAGTACATGGGCGCCCACCGGAATTTATCGCCGTCTACGGCCACGCGCCCCAGCGACGGGAACGGGAGATGGGTAGCCACCAGCAGTTCACCACTCGCCGACAGTTCCCGGAGGAGACCGATCCGAACCCTGGCAGCCTCTTCCGGGTCGTGCTCGAAGCCGTTGTACCAATCGGGATGATCGAAACCGACCGCGAACACGGCGTCTCCGGCAAACGTCAGCGCGTCGTCTCCAGATGCGATGCGGATTACACAGTGACCCGGAGTATGGCCCCCCGTGCGACGCGCGACGACGCCGGGAGCAACGTCCTGCTTCTCGTCAAACAGGCGCAGATAGCTGCGATACTCGGCCAGGAAGCGTTTCGCCGTTGCCGCAAGCGCGGCGGGGAAGCCGTCGGGCATGTTTGTGCGAGTGAAGTCCGGTGCCTCCCAGAACTTGGCCTCGGCGGCGGCGATGTGGATCCGCAGGTCGGGACGAAGCTTTTCCTTGATCCCCTCGACGAGAAGCCCGCCGATGTGATCCATGTGCAAGTGGGTGAGCACAAGATCAGTCACCGTTGTCAGATCGATATCGGCAGCTTCCAGTCGCTTAAGCAGTTGTCCCGCACGCGGCAGGTTCAAATTCGGATCGAGACCCAACCCCGCGTCGAGGAGAACGATTTGATCGCCGCTGCGCACCACGACCGCATTCAGAGCCCAGTCGAACGCTTCGGGAGGCAAGAACTGGTCCGCCATCCAGCTTGCGCGACTAGCGGGATCCGCATTGTGTCCCAACATTTGGGTGGGAAGCGGCAGCACGCCGTCGCTGACAACCATCACATCGATGTCGCCGATCTTCAGTGCATAGCGAGACGGAACCAGCTCTCCTGTAGCGGGCTTACCGGGATGGAAGTTGATTTCTTCGGAAATTTTCTTTTGTACGTTCATTGCGAACTCCTGTTCTATTTGTTTGCTTGCCACCTCCGTCGCGACGGGGGCACACGGTCACGGACTGGCGCTCAATCCCATTGGATTGTTGCTTGTTTGAGCGCTGCTTGGTGACGGCTTTCGACACTCTTGCACACGCCCTCGCGCGTCGTAATCCAAACAAAGGTTTGGGCTGCTCGTCGGACAGCGCGGCGCGCGCGGAACGGCGGCTGGAGGTTGTGACCAACACCAGTCCTTTTTATCCATTGGGACGAAGTAGCTGACGATATCGAGAGGCGTGAACTATTCGAAGCCGGCGCGCCTCGGGAGGGCGCTGGCTTCCGGCGGCAGATTAGGCCTTGGCCCTAGCGACGTCCTGAGCCGTCTGATAGCTTTCGATCAGAGCGCCATAATTAGGTGCCAACAAGGCATACAACTTGGCGAGATCGGCGGCCTCGGGACGAGCCCACGTGCAGTGAGACCCGGCCACGACAGTGTTCGTCGACGTGGGGATGATGCCAGCCTGCACCAAACGCGCCAGTGTCGTTCTGGATACCAGTTCGCTGGGGTCGCCGGAAGCATCGATTACTGCGTAAACCTTGTATCCGGCCGCAATCGCGCTTAGCGCTGGGAACATTACACAGACGCTGGTCCAGACACCGGCCATGATTAAGGTCTTCCGACCAGTGCTACGGACCGTCTCAACGAATTCCGGGTTGTCCCAAGCGTTCACTTCGCCCTTGCGCGGCACGTATGTAGCATGTGGCGCAAATTCGTGAATTTCGGGGATGAGTGGACCGTTTGGTCCTTTAGGTTCAGATGCAGTCGTAATCACCGGAATTTTCAGAAGCGACGCGAGCTTCGCAAGCGTCGTCGCGTTCGCCCGCAGGTCACGAACGCTTATAACCTTCACGGTCTGAAACAGGCCCACTTGATGGTCAATCAAGAGTATTGCCGTATCGGACGCTTCTCCGCCGCCTGTACGGACTGAGGTCGAAAGATTGGACATGATATCTCCTTTGAGCGAGGGGGATCGCTGAGTTACGAGACAGATATCCGTCGATTGATGACCAGGGTGGTCGTCGGCACGGGCCACCCCTATCGGTCGTCCCTTTAACCATCGTTTGCGTTGACGATATGCAGGCCGCTCCTACTCTGTATCGCTGTCGCAAATGGAGCCGAGACAGTGAAACCAGGCGTCGACAAGACAGGGAAGGACTATCTTTTGATCGAGCTTGGACCGGCAAGCAGCGTTGCTTGCAAGGGCGATGCAGACTTGCGCTCAACATTCGAAGCGCTGGCCTCCGCCGAATAGTGTCGACATCTATCACACGCGATCTCGACATGGATGGTCTCGGTGCAAGCCACCCGTCAATCAGGCTTTCTGCAGGCTCTCGACTTTCCGAACAAGATCGGGCAGCGACCGGCTGTGCATTTTTCGCATGACGTTCATACGGTGAAGCTTCACGGTCATCTCTGAAATGCCAAGCTGAAAAGCGACCTGCTTGTTCATCAGTCCGCTAGCGACCGCTTGCATCACTTCCTGTTCCCGTGGCGTCAACGTTCCTGCGAGTTCCTGCAGCTTTTCGTGATCCGCATCCAATTTGCGTCTCTCGCCGTCTGCTCGAATAGCGCGCTCCACGGCATCTAGCAGGTCCTGATTGACGAACGGCTTCGTTATGAAGTCCGTTGCCCCCGCCTTCATCGCAGTGACGGTGGCAGGTACGTCGGCCCGGCCAGTCAAAAAGATGACAGGCATCTTGCTGCCCATTGAAATGAGTTGGTTTTGCACCTCGAGACCGGTGCTTCCAGGCATATGCAGGTCGATCACCACGCAACCGGGCGCATTGGTGTTGGCCTGCTCCAGAAATTCTGTTCCGCTCGAAAAGGCGGACGCACGCTTCTTGGCGAACGTGAAGAGATCCAACAGCGACTCCCGCATTCGTTCATCGTCGTCGACGACGTAGATGATGGGTTCGACAGATGAGTTCACGGGCGCCTCGCCTCTTGTGGCCCTGTCTGACATTAGACGCGCGATCGGCCTAGCGTGGTTGTCATGCGGAGTTACTTCGTGAGGTGATTTTATCACTGGTTTCTGCCTTGTGATGGTAAACGTTGGTTTGGGTTCAGGGCCGGATTGCTGTGTCAGTCATCAAAGTGAAGGTGAATTTCGCGCCGTGCGGCTCAACAGCCTCAGCCCACAGCCGCCCCCCATGCGACTCGATGATGGAGCGGCAGATCGCCAGTCCCATTCCCATGCCTTCAGCTTTGGTGGTGAAAAATGCCTCAAATATCCGCTCCGGACATTCGATGCCGCGGCCAGTGTCGCCGATTTCGACACGTACGGCGCCGTCCAAGTGACGAGCACGGACCGTCAATATGCGTCTATCGGAAGTACTATCCATCGCCTCGATGGCATTGCGCATGAGATTGACCAAAACCTGCTGGATCTGGACCTTGTCGAACGTGAGAGCCGGCAATCCCTCATCGATCACCACGTCCCATCGGACATGGTGACCGGTCGCCTCGTCGGCCAAGAGGTCGCACGTTTTGCTGATCACCGACCCTAGGTCCGAGACCGTCCGCGCGTCCACGCCCTGTTTGAACAGCGCGCGGATCCGCGTCACCACGTCCACGGCGGAATCTGCACTCTGAATGACGCGCTCCAGCGTCCCCAATGCACGCTCCACGTTCGGCGGCTCAGACGTCAACCACCTTTGGCAGGCGTCCGAACTCGAAACGAGCGCCGCCAACGGTTGCGCCACCTCATGGGCGATCGATGCGGAGAGTTCGGCAAGGGTGGTCGCCTGACTTGCGCGGGCCAGTTCCACTTGAGCGGCGCGCAGCTTTTCCTGTACCTGGACCTCATCATCGACATCGATGACGAGACCGTACCATTCGGAAATAGTTCCACTTTCATCGCGAAGCGGCTCAAACCTGCTGTCGAGCCAGCGAAACGATCCGTCGCTCGAGCGACGACGGTACCGGAAGGCGAAGGTTTGCCCTGTACTAAGACAATGCGCGGCTGTCCTGGAAACCTTTTCCACATCATCGGGATGAATCAGCGCGCGTGCGGTGGCCAGGAAGTCGGAAAAGTTGGCATCGGCGAACCCGAGTGCATCCGAATACCGCTTATTGATGTAGGTCATCTCGCCAGACGGCAGCCAGCTACAGACTTGTATCGGCAGGGCATCGAGCAGTCCGTGGAGATGCCGCTCACTTCGACTGAGCGCATCTTCAGCATTTATCTGGCCGTCTATGTCATGAGAAATCCCATACCATTGGAGGATTCGCCCATCTTGATCCCGGAAAGGTTCCGCGCGCCCCTCCATCCAGCGGTACACGCCGTCTGATCGACGAACCCGGTAACGACTTGAAAAGCTAACTCCGGTGGCAAGGGAGCGCTGCAGTGTTGCTGTGACGCTCTCGATGTCGTCGGGATGGATAACCTGCTCCACATTGAGTTCCAGCGATGCCGTCCCTTCTGTTCGAACGTCGGGGATGGCGAAACCGAGGTAGTCGGTCAGACGCTTGTTGTGGAATATCGGTTGTCCGTCCGGTGCAAGCATCCAGAGCCGGCCCGGAACCATATCGATGAGTTGCGTGAGACTTTGCTCTCGCGCTTTCAGGTCCGACAGGGTCTTTCGCTGTACGTCGATGTCAATCGATGTGCCGTACCATCCAACGATCAGGCCCCCTTTGTTGCGAACCGACCTGGCGGCGCTTCTGGCCCACGCGAAACCAGATTTGCGTCGGATGCGATGTTCGGCGTTGAATGGCTCGCCGGTCCTTATCGAATGAGACCATTTTTCAGCGACCGCATCGTACTCGTCGGGATGAAGCAACTGCTTCCAGGCGATATAGCCATCGTCCAAGGAGCGATTTAGCTCGTCCGGTGTCTTGCCGAGCGTGGCCTGAGCGAACAACGGCAGATAGATCCACCGCCCCTCGGCATCGAACGCCCATCCATTACCGAACAGCTCCTCGACAACGTGCGCCGCCCGAACCGGTCCCAAACCAGCAGCGTCAAGCCGTTCGCCGTCAATGCACATCGGTTGTTCCTCGTCGGTAGACAGGACATCGACATTCCCGCGCACGCCGTAGGTGGGATCGGTGCGAACTTCGCTCCACACGTAATTGCCATCCTGCTGCCTAAGACGGAATCTCATCACCTGAGGGACGCCTGTCCAAAACGCCCGTGCAGCAGCCTGCTCAGCCGTGGCGCGGTCGTCCGGGTGCATAAGACCCAAAAACCCCGCCGAGGCATCAATCGGCTGGCGTCTTTGTGGACGGCGTCCGGTTCCCTTTCTCACGCGGCCGGACTTGGCGTTGGCTGCATAGAAAGCCGCAACGGCTAGGAAAGTAAGCGAAAGGAGTGCACCCCATATCGCGGGGCGGCCCGATCCGTGGCTTTCGATGACAAACATTGAGATGGTCACCGCGACGGCGAGGCTCGCGTTCAAAATTTGAACGGTGCTCGTCCGGTCTTGAAAAAAAGCTAGGCCGATCGGGGCCACCATGGCGAACGGTGTCTGTGTCAACCAACACACCGCCAATCCGGCGGCAATGGCCGCGATTCCTACGTTATCGCGCTTCAAGAAAAGCGCTTTGCTGAGGATCATTGCAACTCCTGAGTCCAAACCATCCCACAATTGAACCGCTTGCTCAGCAGGCACATGGTGGTCGACTCTCGCGACTATCGATCGACGCCACTCCTGCACGGAGGACCGGTTAGGATCCCGCGCAGCGTGGCAAGCATCCAATGCGAACGACGTCGGGATGGATTTTCTCACCATCGGATGCGTAGTTCATATATTACGGATGTTTTATGTCCGTAATGAGGCGATGAGTCGCGGCATGTGCCTGTTGTTGGGAAGGATCTAGATAAGTCAGGATGCTGAGCACCGTACCACCTCGCGGCAATCAGCTTGTGCGTGAAGCGCGGCTCTGGCGAGGATTGCGCTGGGGCCCCTCGAACAGCATACCGATAGAACGCGGCTCCGACTGCGGTTACGGCAATCCTTCGGGCCGCGCGGTGAAGTAGTTGCACTCCAAGAGTATTTTCAAGCTCACACACTCGACTTGACAGTCGCAGGTGCCAGTTGCGCTGGGAACGGCCAGATCGAAACCGCCCCGATCGACAACTCGGGTGAAGAGGTAGGCGTGCTTGAGGTCAAGCATCGGATACTAAGACTTTTCTGTTCAGGTCCGATGGGATCCGAGGGTCACAGTCCGATGGGCTGCCAGACCCGAACCAAAGTTTACTCCTACAATCGCGAAGTCGGGACCGAGCAGGTCTGAACCCCTCGAAAGCCGCGACCGGTGATGCCTCAATTCGGGTGCGGCTTTGCAGCGCCGACCATATTTGCTGTTAAGCTGGTGCTTTTCGCCAGCGCGGAGACTCCCAAGACGACAGCTAATCTCCGACAAACGTGACCGTCTCATCAAGCTGGACGCGACCCGTCCGCGGAAAGCTCACCGAGGGATCCTCGTACCCGATCGACATGCCACAGTAGAGGATGAGCCCTTCCGGGGGTGAAAGAACCTCCGCGACTGTCTCGCGTACCTGCGACCATGCCATCTGCGGGCAACTATGCAATCCTTCAGCGCGCAGCAGCAGCATGACGGTCTGCAGATACATGCCGACGTCGGCCCATTGCGGACGCCCGAGGCCCTGGTCGATGTAGCAGAACAGTGCGGCGGGCGCGCCGAAGCAGTTCCAGTTGGCGATGGCCGCTCGCTGGCGCGCCTCCCAGTCCTCGCGCGCAATGCCCAGTGCGCTGTAGCGCTCACGTCCGAAAGCGGATCGGCGATCCTTGTATGGCGACTTCAAAGTGGCCGGGTACATCTCGTACTGTCGCTCGTCCCACTGGTCGCCGTGGGCCACGCGCTCGACCGCGCACGTCTTGAGTTCGACGAGTGGCGCGCCGGTCAGCACGTAAGTATTCCACGGCTGGATGTTCGATCCGGACGGCGCCCAGGCCGCGGCGGTCAGCACCCGCTCAAGCACCTCCCGTGGGATGGGCTCGTCTTTGAACCCGCGCACCGACCGTCGGCTTGTGACTGCTTCATATACGTCCATGATGATCGCCTCCTTGCGGCTGGCCATTCGCTTCGCGCAACCGCCACGAAGCCTAGTAGCGCGTGCCCAAACCAACCGACAACCCAAACCAAATGTCTAGCAGCAGCAAGTAGCTCGACCGCTTGGTTTCTTGACCGGAAATGAAGGGCTGTTGATGGCCGGGAGCCAGACTATGCGATCGTCTGGCTCGTCACCGGTTGTCGACCCGCTTGTTGAAGGGATATATGCTGACGCTCTTCCAAACTCCTGCTCTCTTGAATGGATCGTCTTCATTAAAATCAACTACTTCTTGCTTGGTGGTCGCGTCGAAGATGAACAGCGAACCGATCATTGTTTCATGGTCGTCGGCAAGGAGGGGACCGGAGACGACTGTTTTCATCGCACCCGTTGACAGGTAGGCCTTGTGGTCATCGTAGTTCGCAAGCCGTTTCGCTTGAGCATTCTCATGATCGAGGCAGTGAACAACATAAAGCACGAACAGCCCTCCCCACTTCTGACAACGCCACCGCCCTCACCGATTGGCTGCCGGTTGCCGGACTTGATGAAACTGCGCTCCCGGGCTGTGGTGACCGCGTCGGCGTCTCAAGGCGCCGACGCGGTTATCGTCAGGCAGCGTCGACGCTGACACGCTCCCGGGACGAGCCAATATAACCGTCGTGCACGTCTTGGGCACGTGCGTACTCCGGCTAGAAGCGCACGTTGGCGTAGTGCGAGTTCTTTTCAGCCTCCTGGGCACGCTTGCCAAGCTCTGCCGTATCGCCAAAGCCCAGTATTTCTCGGGCCAATGCGGTGAGCGGACCGTCTACATGGTACTCCGTCCGCTGCATGGTCAGCAGGTTGATCAGGTAGAGCGGCGTCCTCGCTAGCGTCCACCAGACCGCGGTTGCGCAGGTCTACGGAAGGGCCGCGCGCCGGGATGCATAAAGGGGTGTTCGTGCTGGCAAGCGGTAGGAAGGTTCGATGCCACGGGCGGGAGTCCATCGACGGAAACGGAAATGCGACTTAGATCGACGGCGCCGTTGAGGGACGTCACATAACGATCAGCTTGGGCCGTCGAGCTCATCAAGACAGTCTCCGAACCCTATATAACTCACTGATCGACAGGGGTAGAGCTGGCGGCAGCAAGCATTATTGGAGTGAACGCGGTGCCTCGACCCTGAGCATAAGCCAGCTGAATAATTAGCTCAGCCAGTGGCTCGAGGTACCGAGCACATGCAATACCGCCAGTGTCAATGGCATCGTACCCTATATCGCGAACCAGTGCCGCCACCCGCTGCTTCGAGTCGGCATCGTCTCCCGCCAGGAAAACTTGGGGCGTGATGCTCCCGTACGACGAGTCGGCGGACACGACCTCCGCGAAAATGGCATTAAACGCTTTCACGACCTTTGAGTGTGGCGCAAGCCTCTGGCATGTTTCTCCGGCCGAATCCGTATGGCCGATTGTAAGTTGCATATAGTCGGATGTGAGTGGATTGGTGCAATCGACAATGATTTTGCCGTCAATGGCTCCCAATCGAGCCAGTGTTTCCGGCAAATTGTCAAATGGAACGGCGATAAAAATCACGTCTGCTTCCGAGACGAAGGAAGCCGCATCTCCTCCGCGGACGCCAAGCTGTTCCGCAGCAGCCTGCCCGGTTTTACGATCCCGAGATCCCAGCAAGACTTGATGCGAGGTTCTTGCAAACCGCTTCGCCAAGGCGCTTCCGACATTGCCCGTTCCCACAATCAGAAGTGTCAATGTTGAACCGGACATTTAAGCCTCACAGCTGTCGACGTATAAACTCAAAAATGTTCTCGACGCCATTGCGCGTCAAGCAGATTCTCTCCGAGAGTAATCGATTCCGTACTATGGTGGCTAAGGCCACAGGATCTGGTTTTCGCGATTGGAGACGCCCATGTCGCTTACGCTCCGACAATGGCTCGAGCAGATAGGCTTACCGGAATATGCGGACCGGTTCGAGGAAAACAACATTGACTTCGGAGTGCTTGGATACCTAACCAGTAGCGATCTTCGCGAAATTGGGGTTAAAGCCGTCGGCGACCGGCGACGATTGATTGTTGCCGCGAAGCAGGTCGGTGCCGAACCGTCTCGGGTTGTTCCTATATCGGATCAAAGTGATCATACGGGAACAGCACCCCGCCAGGCCGGAAGAGCGGAACGACGAAACCTAGCAGTGCTCTTCTGCGACCTTGTAGGTTCCACCCATATGTCGGAACAGCTAGACGCCGAAGAGTTGCGCGACATCGTTGCCGGCTACCAATCGACGTCAGTCAGAGTGGTCCGGAAATATGGCGGGACGATAAGCCAGTTTATGGGCGACGGCGTAATGGCCTATTTCGGGTGGCCCAATGCGCGAGAAAACAACTCAGAAAGCGCCGTTCGGGCGGCGCTTGAGCTCAGCAAGGGGGTCAGAGAACTAGGGCTGTCCTCACGCATTGGAATTGCCACCGGCTCAGTGATCGTCGGCGATATTCAAGGTGACAATCTCAGCCTAAAGGATCAGGTCGTGGGCCGAACACCCAATCTTGCTGCTCGCCTGCAATCGGAAGCGGAAGCCGACACCGTTGTTGTTACCAATGAGACCCGTGCTGTGGCTGGCGAGGAGTTCGTCTATAGCGACCTTGGCCTTCGGACAATGAAGGGGATTTCATCGTCGGTAAGAATCTGGCGTGTCGATGGAATTAGGCTGCGTGGAACTGTAGAGCGCATTGCCCACTGGGACACGCCCATTTTCGGCCGCGGGGAACAACTCGATGCTTTGATGCGGCTCTGGGACGATGCAAAGATCGGCGGTCAGCGCTCTGTGCTTGTCCAAGGAGAGCCGGGGATTGGCAAGTCGCGCTTGGTCTCCGAAGTACTGACGCACGCGGAACCAGGCCGAGACTCCGTGCTGATGGAATTTCAGTGTTCACCCTTCCATAGCCACGAGCCACTGTTTCCGGTGCTCGACCAGCTGCGGCGCTCTGTCCTGCCGGAGGGAAATGTCGGCCCGTCTGCCCCGCTTCAGACGCTCGAAAGAGACGCTAGCCAAGAACGTCGTGACGCCGCCCAAGTCCTCGTCGCTCTCCTCTCAGGTGATCCGGACTTTCATTTTGCCGGACTGACGGCCAGGGGACGGAAGGAAAGGACGTTCGGTGCGATCCGGTCGGTGCTCGATACAATTTCCATGTTTCGAACACTCTTGATCGTCGTGGAGGATCTCCACTGGGCAGACCCGAGTACCCTCGAATTTTTTCAGCGGTTCATTGATGATCCTGCAAGGCGAAACACTCTCGCAGTGTTTACGTGTCGCAGTGAAGCCACGGCGCAACTGTCCGAGATGCGATTCGATGAAGTGGTTGACGTCCCGCGTCTCTCGTACGGCCAAGTGAACCAGCTGATTGAGGCCATCACAGGCAGTGCCGATACACCCGAACCGGTTCGGGCCGCCATCGCGGACCGTTCCGACGGCGTTCCTCTTTATGTTGAAGAACTCGTGAAATCCGTGATGGACGGCGATCAACCGCCTCACGCAAGCCAGGGGCGCGATCTCCATGTGACGTCCATTCCGATGACCTTGCACGACTCGCTCATCGCAAGGATAGACCGGCTACCGATGAAGATGGAAATACCACAGACGGCGGCAGCGATTGGTCGTGAATTTTCTTCCCATGTATTGAAGATAGCGCTTGGGTATCGTGGATCTGAAGTCGATAACGCATTGCGCCACTTGATCAGCGCTCAGGTCGTGAAGGCCGACCAAGGAAGGGCTGGCCATTTCGTTTTCAAGCATTCGTTGATGCGCGATGCGATATACGAAAGCATGCTCTCTAAGGCGAGGAAAGCTGTGCATTGCCAGATCGCTGTCGCCTTGGAGAACACCCATTCGGCAGGCAGGTCGCCTCACGTTCTCGCGCATCACTGGGCCTCAGGCGGGAACGATATTAAGGCGTTTGAGTACTACTCGCAGGCAGCCACCCTCGCTAAGGCAAATTTTGCGAATAAGGAGGCCATTTCGTACTTCCGGCAGACGCTCCAACACTTGCGCCTAGCGGAGGACGGTTCGAAGCCGCTCGCGGCCGACCTGAAGATATCGCTGCTTGAACAACTGAGCGAGGTGCTGTTCCTGTCGCACAATATCGACGAAGCGGAATTGGCCCTGCGCGAGGCCATGGAGCTCGCGCCAAACGAGCCCCTTCAAAGGGCCCGGCTGCTCCGAAAGCTGGGGGTAGCTCTCCAACAAGACCGAGATCGGGCGTTGCAAGTACTCGAAGAGGCGGAGCAAGTCCTCAACAAGCTCCCGGATGCTTCGACCGAAGATGCGCTACGCGAGTGGATCGAAGTTCAGCTTTCGAGATGCAACGCCAACTACTGGAGCGGCAACGGCAGCGAGATGAGCAATCTGCTGAACCGAATTTCCCCGAGACTGGATGTCTGCTCAGCCGAACAACTGGCAGAATTCTTCAATCAGTCCGTCCTCCGAGACCTGCGGCTCCAGCGATATCGCACGTCTTTGGCCACCATCAAGCATGCGCGGAACTATGCGAACGCTGCCAAGTTGACCAACAACCTGGCTACCATCTCGTCGTCGTTGTTCATCCTGGGTTTTACATATCTACACAGCAACAAACTCCGGAACGCCGAGCGCACCCTGACCAGCGGAATGCAAGCAGCTCAACGGTCCGGCCATAAGGCGATTGAGCTCCGCTGTCGTGTATATCTAAGCTTGGCGTTTCGATTGCAAGGTGAGATCGACGCCGCTGTTGCATCAGCCAGGGAAGCAATGGAAACGGCTAGGATCGAGGCGATGTCAGAATATGTCGGTCTCGCCAGTGCAAACCTTGCGTGGGGTCACTGGAGAAGAGGTCGACTGGAGGATGCCCGTTTGGAAGCGGAGCGCGCCCTCCGGGAGTTTGACAAGTCCAAAATTGCTTACCCATTTGAATGGACTGCCCTCCTGGTCTTGTTGGCAACTGCCCACGAAGACCGCGATAGGGTGAGAGCACTGTGCTGCCGTCTCTTGCGTGAGACTCAGCAAGAGTTACCAGAACGTGTACGAATAGCGGTAGAGAGACTCTCAGTGAGTTCAGAAGCCGATCAGCCAGCGATAGTTCAGCTGTTGCTTGCGTCGTGCAGAAGGCGAAACCTTCTATGACTTATCGTCTGATGACGCCTGCCTTGAGGCCGCTTCGCTGGTGAAATGCTCGATGATCGCTCGCTTTTGAATCTTCCCAGTCGGCCCCTTTGGGATTTCTGTCCAGATATCGATACATTTTGGGACCTTAAACGCGGCAATTTTATTCCTGCAAAATTCACGCAGTTCGTCTGAAGTAACGGCTTTTCCGGGAACAGTAGTTACGACTGCATGTATGCGCTCGCCGTACCGTTCGTCCGGCAAGCCTATCACGGCAACCTCGCTAACCGCAGGATGCTCAGCCAAAGCGTTTTCGACCTCAGTCGGGAAGACGTCGTAGCCCCCGCTCCTAATTCTGAACTTGGCGCGATCGCTGAGATAAACGTAGCCCGCCTCGTCTCGGCTTGCTAGGTCACCGGTATATATCCACCCATCCTTTATGACCTCAGCGTTCTTCTCCGGCGCGTTCCAGTAGCCTGAGAACTGCGTGTCGCTACGGACTATAAGCTCACCCGTCTCGCCGGGCGGAAGAGAGCGGCCATCTCCATCCACGACTTTGACATCGACGAACGGCAAAGGCTTCCCAGCGGAAGCCAGTATCTCTGGGCGAGTGGTGATGCCAAGCTCGTGATCTGACGGAAACAGCATCATCGACATGCCCATTAGCTCCGTAGTGCCGAACATCTGTAGAAACGGCCTGCTAAAAGCCTTCATGGCTTTCTTGATCGTCTTGGGAGGGAGCGGAGAAGCGCCGTAGCCGAACAATCGCATCGAACTCATGTCAGTGCATTCCAACATACTCGATTCGAGCAGCGAATTCAGCATTGTGGGAACGAGGACGACATTGGTTGTGTGTTCGCGCCCGATCAAAAAAAGCGCCTGTTCCGCCGACCAGGGCCCGACAATCACGGTGGCGGCAGCATGGAACAGGTTGCGGACCATATGCATCAATGGAACGCCGGCCGCAGGCATCGTGTGCAGCCAGCGAGTCGATGGATCAATCCCTTCCAACATGGCGGTGTATAAGATCGACTGAAGGAAGGCCCCATGCGGATAGACAGCTCCTTTGGGAAGCCCTGTCGATCCCGTAGTGTAAGCAATCATCGCAGTCGGATGTGGGGTTTGGACAAGTTCTGGCTGATCACTTTCGGCAGCGATCAGCCTTTCGTATTCACTGGCCGGTGATCCGAACTCGATAATATGCGCCTCGCCTCGGCCTGCCGGCATCGCGAACGCTGCTTTTTCCGCCTGATCAAGATAATCGCGATGAACAAAGATCACTGTAGGGGAGCAATCCGCGACAAGCGCCGCGATTTCCGGCTGAGTGAGACGAGGGTTCAGACCAACCCTTACCGCTCCGATCTTCATGCATGCACCGAATGTCTCCGCGACCTCGATGCAGTCGGCTGACAGTATAGCGACGCGATCACCGGCGGTAGCTCCCAAACGACGCGTAGCGAAGCCTAGTGCATCAGTACGGGAATGGAATTCGTGCCAACTGCGACGCCGGTCCGCTTCAACGAATGCGTCCTTGTGGCCCCAATATAGACCGTTGCGACGGATCAGTTCCCCAAAAGTGAGCACACTTCCTCCCATTTGAAGGCCAGCTTCTCGTTCATTTCACGTGGCGCTATGCCGAAGCAACATGGTCAATCGCTGCAAATGATGAGACATCGAGATTTATATTAGATAGGCGAAATGTAGTACTTGCCAATCGCAGCTGTCGGGCGCAATCTCAGGATACTCAACGTGAAGACGTGCGCAAGCCAAGCATAGTCTAAGATTCCAACCGCTTGTTACAGTGCGTGGAAACGACTACCGAAAGTAGTGCGAGGCGAAGCATCTCGAAATAGACTGCGCGTTGATCTAAGGCAGTAGCCCGTTCAACCCGGTAATCTTTGACGTTTCATCCGATTTTGGAATCCCCTTTGACAATACGAGCGATGCTCAAGATCAGTATCAAGGTTCGCAAGGGAGAGAGGAAGCTATGTCTCAAGATGAAAACAACGAAAGCTTTAACCACGATCTTATAATCGCCCACGATGATGGAACCGTGCTGCTTATTCCACGGGGTGTTTGGGACCGTGACGCCTATCGCATCGACACGGCAACGTTCTGGTCCGATGAAGGTTGGGAGGTTGTTCGCGATCTTCTGCAGTGTGGCGTATTGCTCGCAGCCGTTCCCAACAAACTTCCACCAGGTAAGCCAACGCCTCTTGGCACCTGCTGGCTCGTGAACATAGAAGGCTTGAAACAGTCTACAAAGTTCCATGTTCGGTGACGACGGAAGCTATAGAAGCGCGGTCATGTACTCGCTCCATACGCGAGATACACCCGGCTGAGACCCTGGCCAGGATGGTTCCTTTCTTGCGCGAAATCGGTGTTTCGCGCATAGCCGATATTACTGGTCTCGATTCCATCGGATTGCCTGTTGCTGTCGCCTACAGACCAAGCGCTCGTTCGCTTGCAACGTGTCACGGCAAAGGCGGAACACTGACCGAGGCGAAGACTTCCGCCGTGATGGAGGCACTTGAACGCCACTGCGCCGAGAACCCCAAAATCGATCTGAGATATGCATCTTTCAATGAACTGTTCGATGAAGGCCGAGTGGTTGATTTGGATATCCTGCCCAGAATCTTTGAAGCGCTTCCGTCCAAAAACCGGCGCACGCTGTGGACCAGCGCGACAGGCATGATCAGCGGTGAGAAAATATGGGTCCCATTTGAGACAGTTCATCTGGACTATGCCCTACCGCTTCCGGCAAACCTTGAATGCTTGCTGATTGGGTCGGGAGGACTGGCATCTGGGAACACGATCAAGGAAGCTGCGGTCCATGCGATAGCCGAATTGATCGAGAGGGATGCCCTCACCTTGTGGCGGTCCAGAGGCCCGGGGGTACCGGCAACGGCCGTCGATTTGGAATCGGTCAATGACCCGTGGTGCTTTGACGTGCTGAACACACTCCGCCGGTCTGGCACGAGAACCGATGTGTGGGATATGACGAGTGATCTTGGCGTACCTGCGTTCTTTTGCGAGATACGGTCCGATCATTGCACTTCCCGGAGCGTGGGTCCTGCTGCCGGCAGCGCATGCCATCCGATAAGTGTGATTGCGCTGGGGAAAGCAATTCTAGAGGCAGTCCAAAGCAGATTGACGATGATTTCTGGAACGCGGGATGACCTGACACGTGAAATGTTCCTGCACGGCCCTCCACGGCCCCCATCTAACGAAGCAACAACCCGCGCAGCCAAGGCCTTTGCCGACATTCCAAGTGCTCCGGATTTCGCCAGCATCGACGACGCGCTCGACCACCTCTTGGAAAGAATGAAACTTGCTGGGATCGACGAGCCTCTTATGGTTGATCTATCCCATAGCGGCATTCCTGCTGCAGTGGTGCGTGTTATTGTGCCCGGGCTTGAAGGTTCGTGCGACGCGCCCGGTTATGTAGCGGGAAAACGTGCGAGGCAATTGGTCGCCTTCGGAGGTGGCGATGGCCACCACAACTAACAAAGTACCGGTGTTTGTGGGCCCATCGCTTGGACGTGATCGTCCGGCATATCACGGTGTCGATTTCGACTACCGCCCGCCTGCCGCGCAAGGGGACGTCATAGCGGCTGCCGTCGATGGTCCAAGAGCCATCATTTTGATCGACGGCTATTTCGAGCACGTGCCTGCAGTACACCACAAGGAGATATTGTGGGCGATTGATAATGGAATTGCGGTATATGGGGCTGCTTCAATCGGGGCTCTCCGCGCCGCAGAATTGAGCCGCTTTGGCATGGTCGGCGTAGGGATGATCTTCGAGTGGTTCGAGTCGGGAGAGCTCGAGCGCGACGACGAAGTCGCGTTGGTCCATGGACCGGAGGAACTATACTATGAGCCGCTTTCGGAGCCACTCGTAAACATTCGATCGACCTTGTCATCTGCTGTGTGTTCCGGGGTGGTCGAGAACGACTTTGCCGACTTCTTGATTGATCGCGCCAAGTCGACCTTCTATCCAGAACGTAGCTTCCGGCGACTGTTGGGCGGGCTGGATCGCAAGGCAGATCGCGCCGGCGCAGAGAGGTTGGCAAGCTGGTTGCCGAGTGGACGGTTGGATCAAAAGCGAATCGACGCGATGGCATGCCTCGATCGAGCGACCGCCGATCTTCAGCAGTTGTCTAGTGAGAACCGACGTGCGAGTTCGGAATTCGTCTTTACGGACGCTTTTGCGCAGCTTGTACAATGCACAGCAGCAACAATGCCGCTCGGGAACAGCAGTGCCGATGGCTTGATCCAGTTGTGTTCGCATACGGCCGCGGGGTTAACCGCATCAGCTGCCATAGGCGCGGCTGCTTTGGCGATAGACCGGGCTACCCAGGGTCCAGTCCCTGTTCACTCGCTGAGTGAGGCCGTCAACTGCTTCCTCGAGCAAGTGCCACAAGCAGATATCGGACCTTGGATGAAATCCCGCAATCTCGATATCGAGACTTTGTCCCGCATGCTGGAGGAGCTGGCTCGGGTCGAACGATCCTCTGATGAAGCGGAAAAGTTGATTCACAGACTAGTTCATTCCAGACTTAAAATGAGTTAGCACCTTCCGCTCGTGGGCGAGAGGCTCGCGAACCCCGCATTTCCGTCAGTCACTTGGGTTCGCAATTTTGTTCGGATTGGTGCACCAACCAAACTTTCGATGGTCTCAAGAGCTGTGTTCTTATTTCAGCTTCCGTTGAAAATGATTCATCTACAACGAATTTGGATAGATTCCTGACACGCTTATGATCTGCCGCCCGAGGAGCAGTTTTCCCGATCGTGGGCGGTCGAGCGATTTGGTTTCGTCGCCAGATGCTCCCTTCACCAAGCGGGCAACTTTCGGTATAGCCGCCTGAACCCAAATAGAATCTCACCGATGCGAAATTCCCCGGAACACCAAAATCCTCTGCAGGGCATGGCCCTGATGGCTGGCGCTATGCTCGTGCTGCCGGCGATGGATGCAATTGCCAAATACATGGCGACCTTCGAGTCCATGTCGCCCGGCCAAGTGACGTTCTACCGGTTCTTTTTCCAGCTGGTCTGTACGCTTCCGTTTCTGTTCGTAATCTTCGGTCGCAAGGCGCTGCATGCAAAGCGACCCTGGATGAATCTGTTGCGGGGCATCCTCCATGGCGCAGCCAGTCTGCTTTTCTTCGTTGCCGTGAAATACATGCCGCTTGCGGATGTGTTTGCGATCTATTTCGTCGAGCCCCTGATGCTCACCGCACTCTCGGCAATCTTCCTTGGCGACAGGGTCGGCTGGCGCCGGTGGATGGCGATTGTCGTCGGGTTTGGTGGCGCGATGATCGTCATCCAGCCGAGCTACGAGATCTTTGGCCTCAAGGCGCTCCTACCCGTTTTCTGCGCGTTTCTCTATTCGCTTTACCTCTTCCTGAACCGCGCAATCGGGAACGCCGATTCGCCGCTGACGATGCAGACCATGGCGGGCATTGGCGGCACGGCCTTCATGGCGGCGGCCCTGATGGTGGGCAATGGGCTCGGAGTTGGTGATTTCCAGCTTTCCCTGCCCTCCTCCGCGTTAGCTCTCGCTTTGCTGCTGATCCTTGGGACGATTTCTGGCTATGCCCATATGATCATCGTACGAGCTTTCCGGCTGGCGCCTCTGTCGCTGCTTGCACCCTTCCAATATTTCGAGATCATCTCTGCGACGGTGCTCGGCTATGCGCTGTTCGGCGACTTCCCGAACCTTTCGAAGTGGATCGGCATCGCGATCATCGTCGCATCAGGCCTCTTCATCATCTGGCGGGAGCGCCGAGCAGGCGCCACCGTTAAAAATGTCGTGACCGATTGAGCACGGCGTTAACACTGCTTATTGAGGGATCATCAATTCGCTCGCGGTAGAACGGCCTTCGGCCTCATGATGAGGTTCTGGAGACAAAAATGAGCGAATTCCGTCTCGCTTTTCCGGCCTGTGTGATTGCCGGGAAGCATCGGCTGACGGCCGAAGATATCAGTCTGTTGCGCAAGCACACCTTCCCGGAAGGGATACGTACCTCGGACGACGTGGTCGCGATGCTGGCGCTGAACAATTCCTGCCCAGAGAAATGCCCGGAGTGGAACTGCTTCTTCGTCGAGCAGCTCGCGGATTTCATCGTCA
The DNA here is from genome assembly GCF_014193305.1 of Rhizobium sp. BK181. Classification (NCBI taxonomy): domain Bacteria; kingdom Pseudomonadati; phylum Pseudomonadota; class Alphaproteobacteria; order Hyphomicrobiales; family Rhizobiaceae; genus Rhizobium; species Rhizobium sp. BK181. The sequence goes on along the minus strand of NZ_JACHZA010000013.1, from coordinate 4,342 downwards.
ATTACACCTACCCGCAGGGGTCTCTCGACGAGATAAACGTGGCCTGGCTTATGCGCATGGTCTCGACCGACGGCGTGGTCAACTCGGCCCTTGAGCTAGAACTGGTTCTGCACGCAATGGAGATTTCCGCGAATGTGCCGGATGAACTTCGCGCCTTCGCGCTCGATCAGCTGCGTCTCGCACTGACAGAAGGCATTGGCGGCTACAAGCTGTCGCGCACAGTTGACCGCAAAGGCATCACCCGCCAGGACATCGACTATGTGACGCGGGTTCTCCGTGGCTCAGGCGATGCTGGCGTCATCCATGCTCAGCCGCTGACCTGGAGCGTGCTGATGCAAATCGCCGAGGAAACGCTCCCAGCCGGAAATCATCCGCGTTGGGCTGACATCCTTGCGGCGCTCCATCTCGTCGAGTATGCCGGGCCCCCACGGCGAAGCCGCTGGCTGAGGATCGTCGACGATACCTTCGGAAGCGAAACTGCCGTCGCCTGACATCCACTGATATTCTTTCCGCCGATTGTACGTTCCGGGGTTTTATGCGTAAAAACTCCGGAACGCATGTTTTGGGTGGAGTCTTCATGTTCAAGAAAATCCTGATCGCGAATCGCGGCGAGATCGCTTGCCGCGTCATCAAGACCGCGCGCCGCATGGGAATTGCGACAGTTGCGGTTTATTCGGATGCGGATCGGGATGCTCTCCACGTGGAAATGGCGGATGAGGCCGTTCATATCGGTCCCGCCGCAGCTGCCGAAAGCTACCTCGTGGCGGACAAGATCATCGCCGCGTGCAAGCAAACTGGCGCGCAGGCGGTTCATCCCGGCTACGGTTTCCTCTCCGAGCGGGCGTCGTTTTGTGAAGCGCTGGAGAAGGAAGGCATCGTCTTCATCGGTCCGAAGCCGAAAGCGATCATGGCGATGGGCGACAAGATCGAGTCGAAGAAGTTCGCCAACGCCGCCAATGTCTCCACCGTTCCTGGCTATCTCGGCGTGATCGACGATGCGCAGCACGCAGAGAAGATTGCTGCCGAGATCGGCTATCCCGTTATGATCAAGGCATCCGCCGGCGGTGGCGGCAAGGGCATGCGCATCGCTTGGAGCCAAGCGGAAGTGCGCGACGGTTTCGATCGGGCGCGTTCCGAGGCGAAAAGCTCGTTCGGCGACGATCGCGTGTTCATAGAGAAATATGTCGTCGAGCCCCGTCACGTCGAGATTCAGGTGCTTGCGGACGCACATGGCAACGTCGTCTATCTCGGGGAGCGCGAGTGCTCGATCCAACGCCGTAACCAGAAGGTCGTCGAAGAAGCGCCCTCGCCTTTCCTAGATGCTACGACACGTGCGGCGATGGGCGAGCAATCTGTGGCGCTCGCCCGCGCGGTGGACTATCAGAGCGCCGGCACGGTGGAGTTCATCGTCGATCGCGACCGGAACTTCTATTTTCTGGAAATGAACACACGCCTGCAGGTCGAACACCCGGTGACGGAACTGGTCACTGGCATCGACCTGGTCGAGCAAATGATCCGCGTCGCGGCCGGTGAAAGGCTTCCGTTCGCGCAGAGCGACATAAAGCTGAATGGCTGGGCAATTGAGAGCCGGTTGTATGCCGAGGATCCCTATCGCAATTTCCTGCCCTCGATCGGTCGCCTGACGCGATATCGTCCGCCTGCCGAAGGCCGGTCCGGGAACGCTATCGTGCGCAACGATACGGGTGTCTTTGAGGGCGCAGAGATTTCGATGTACTACGACCCGATGATCGCGAAGCTCTGTACCTGGGCGCCGACACGCCTGGAGGCGATCGAAGAGATGGGCGAGGCATTGGATGGCTTCGTTGTCGATGGGATCGAACACAACGTCCCCTTCCTTGCGGCACTGATGAAGCACCCCCGCTGGCGTGAGGGACGTCTGTCGACGGGCTTCATCGCCGAGGAGTATCCGAACGGATTTTCCCCCGCGACGCCGGATGCCGACCAAGAGGGCTTTCTCGCGGCAGTCGCACTTTCGGCGTCCCTGATCGAGTCCAGCCGCAGGGAGCGCTTCGCCGATCGATTGCGCGCCCCATTCGGCGCTAGCCGGGAAGAATGGACAGTGAGGTTGGGCGACAGCTATGTGGATGCACGTCTGGCGGACGGTCTCGTGACAATTCCATTCGACATGGATATCGAGATCGGAGGCAAGGTTTCGAACATTGTCACTGATTGGCGACCTGGCGACGCCGTTTGGCGCGGCAAGATCGCCGGTCAAAGCGTAATTGCGCAGATCCGCCCGGTTCTCAACGGCCTTCGGCTGGACTGGCAAGGCATATCGCTGAAAGCCAAGGTGCTGACGCGGCGTCATGCCGCACTTGAGAAGCTGATGCCGGTCAAGCTTCCGCCGGATACGTCGAAGCTCCTGCTCTGCCCGATGCCCGGACTCGTGGTCTCGATAGCCGTGTTCGAAGGCCAGGAAGTCAAGGCAGGTGAAACGCTGGCTGTCGTCGAGGCCATGAAAATGGAAAACGTGCTGCGCGCGGAACGCGATCTTGTCGTCAGTAAGATAAATGCCAAGCCGGGCGAGAGCCTGGCGGTCGACGCGGTGATCCTCGAGTTTGCCTGACACGGTCGCCGCGGCAGTTAACTTTTGTTAACCGCCGGCTGCCTATGGTGAGCCCCCTGGCAGGATGCCGGGCGGAGGTAGCGAATGACGGCGCTCCAATCGGCAATCCTTTTGCTGATCATAAATTTTGGCCTTCTCTGGCTTTTGATGCGCGCTCCGCTTGGGCGCAGAACAATCCGCCTCAGCCGGCTCTATCAATGTGCTCCCGATACATTGTGGAAGGCGATGAATCCCGCCGGTCCTGATGCTTCCTGGCACCATTCGGTGATCAGCAGTCGCGCGCTTGTTGATCGCGGCGGCGTTGTGGAGCAGATCTATCGGCATCTCGACAAGAACGGCGCCCCGTCGCGCAGGCTCATCGTCCTCGAGCCATTGCCGCGCGTTGCGACGAATGCGCATGGGTTCCAGTCGCGCATCATCGACGACAGCACGGTGGATCCCGCGTTCTGGAATTACTACCGGGAGCGCCGCATCATTCGGCCGACACCCGAGGGCGCGCTGCTGGAAATCGAGCAGACCGACCGTTATCGCGGATTGGCCTTTCTCCTGTTTCGCTATTTTGTTCTCCGCCGTGAAATAAAGGCGTTGGACGGATGGTTGAAAACGGGTGAGTCTTTGCCGCAGGGCTATTTCGAATTGCCCTTGGTGCAAGGTGGACTTGCGGTTCTGTCGACGTTGCTGCTGTGGCCGTTCTTCGGGCTCAATGCCGGTGGTCTGATGCTCTCGACCTTCCTGACGTTGGTGATTGCGTTGCATGAGCTTGGGCACATGGCGGCCTACCGTATGTTCGGCCACGCATCCGTGAGGATGATCTTTGTGCCCTTTCTGGGCGGCGTCGCCATCGGCGGCAGGCCGTACCGGTCGCTATTCGAAGTGGCGACCTGCGCGCTGATGGGCGCAGGCATGTCAGCGTTTCTGGTGCCGATTCTTGCGGTTGCCACGCAGCTTTCCGAAGCGGGATTGCTGCCTTTCGCATCGCGCGCGCCCCTGCTCGTCTTCATTCTGATCCTCGGTGCCTTCAATCTGCTGAATCTGCTGCCGATGCATCGTTTCGACGGAGGTCAGGTTCTCCGGCAAATCTTCCGTGCGAGAACGTCGCAGATCGCCGCCAGTTTCGTCGTGACAGTGTGCATCCTCGGGATCGGGTTCGAGATCGGTCTGCCTGCGAAAATGCTGACGGTCGGTCTGCTCGTCTTTACGCTGGTCAGCCTCGTCAGTGGCGGCTCTGTCAAGCCGCGCCAGATGCTCGAAGAGATGAAGGATGGCGAGCGTATGCTGGTTGCTTTCGGTCTTTACGCGGCGATTGCCGTTCATGGCTATGCCATTATTTTCGCAACCGAAAAGCTCTTCTGACGCAAGCTGTGCAGTGGCTGACGCAATCAGTCCATTCGAAGCTGAAACGTCCATTCAAGGACAGTTTTTCCTTGAGCCTGCCGCGCCGCGCATGCAAAGGTCCGTGCAATCAAATCAGCAGGAGACACTCGACATGGACGTTCGCGCCGCCGTTGCCGTTGAGGCTGGCAAGCCTTTGGAAGTGATGACCGTGCAGCTGCAGGGACCGCGGGCTGGCGAAGTGCTGGTCGAGGTGAAGGCGACCGGCATCTGCCACACCGACGACTTCACCCTGTCGGGCGCCGATCCGGAAGGCCTGTTTCCGGCGATCCTCGGCCATGAGGGTGCCGGCATCGTCGTCGATGTCGGCCCGGGGGTGACCTCGGTCAAGAAGGGTGACCACGTCATTCCGCTCTATACGCC